>DEAL01000016.1 GCA_002346745.1 Candidatus Neomicrothrix sp. UBA2983
TCTGGTCCCCACGGGCAGGGCAACTTGAAAGCTTCGAAGCCGAGTTCGCCGAACCATTCAAGGTCAGACCCAGTTGCATAACAGCGGACCGGTTCAGGGTCCTTCGCCCCAAGAAGTTCGTAGACGGGCTTCTCAGCGAGTTTTCCTGCTAAATCCCATAGTGCTAAGTCGACGGCGCTAATCGCATAACTGGCTAGGCCCGACGCTCCGAAGTGTGAACCGCAGGCGACCGTCATCATTTCCCAGAGTCGGTCGCGGTCTTGGATCGATTCACCGGAGAGCATCGGTCCGAGGTAGTCGTTGATGAGTGGAACCGTGACGCCCGACAATGAACTCATGCCCAATCCCCATGTGCCTGAGCTTGTGGTGACGACACACATCACTTCGCCCCACGGTGGACGGAACCGGGAGGCTTGGCCCTGATATCGGCTGTCCACACCAAGTGGGTTCATATGGTCGATCTGGCCTTGCCAGTCCGCTACGCCCTCGAACGACCTACCGAGTACCGCCGGGTTGGTTACGGCTGCGGCACGCACCGACTCGATCTTCATCCGCTTAGTCCCCTATTTGGTCCAACTAGTCGCCTCAGCTGGCTTGGCCGGCCAGACCGGGCTGTTTCACAGCGAGAAGGGCCTAGTCGATGGCCTGTCCGAATTCATCGAAGACTTGCCGCCTTCGTCTCCGTTAGTAGAAACTTCGCCTTCGAAACCGGATGGGTCCGCACGATGATGCGTTCCCGGCATTCGGGACACTTTCGGCTCTGTTTGGGTGGCGGGTCGAGGACCGCCTCGCAGTGAGGGCAGTTCGTCGATATCGACATGAGGAAACGGTAGACGAGTTTCGCCCTCGCAGGGATTGCGCTGGTTGCCGCTCGCTGATCTACCGGGCCGCCTGGGGGAGAGAAAAGCGGCATCGGGCGGGGTTCCGGCGTGCACCGTGTGGAAAAAACAAAGCGGCCTCGCTGCGTCGAGGCCAGAGTCGAACCGTGAGGCCCTAGGCGATCCGTTCCGCCGCCGGCGGATGGTCGATGTCGACATATGCGCCGCCGAGGTAGAGCTCGCCGTCCTCTTCGTCCTTCTCGCCGGTCACGCACAACGTCACCTGGCACCGGAACGGCACCGAGCGGGTCTTCCTGGGCCGCGCCGCATTGAGACCGTCGAGGATCGCATTGGCGATGTCCTGGTCGCCCTTGCGTATCCAGCCGATGCGGACGCCGTCGAGGAACGTCACCTGCACCGACCCCTCGAACTGGGACTCGAGGTCGGGGTACATGAGGACCTCGAACTCGCCTTCGATGTCGTAATCGTCGGGAGGCCCGGCCTCGGCGAGGAGGCGGTCGGTGACCTCCTCTGGTGCACCCTTGACGTTCAGATCGAACGTGTAGCCGCCACCTGGCTCGAGGCGGCACACCTCGACGCCCTAAGCCTCGCCGCCGTCGATGGGGTTCGGCGGATCGATGCGCTCGTGGTCCGGACCCGGACCGGGCGGGTCGATGCGCTCGTGGTCCGAGGTCGGGTTCGGGAGGCCGGGGACCTCGGGGGGCCAGCCGGCGTCGCCTCGGTCGACGACCAGGGTGCGGCCGATCATGTCGCCCATGCGGCGGTGGCCCTTCGTCGTGAGCACCATCCCGAACTCGACGATCGGGATGATCCAGCTCAGCGGCGGGAAGAACACCAGCAGCGGCAGGGTCCGGCCGAGGGCGCCCTTGATGCCCGGCAGGCCGCCGTCGGACCGGCGCACCACCCGCAGCCCGGTGACCGCCTTGCCGACGCTGAACCCGGTCAGGCCCGTCAGCACCACCTGGTTGCCGATCGAGAGCAGCATCGGCACGAGGACCGTGGGGGAGAAGAGGCCGGCGTTGAAGCGCCACGCCTCGCCGTCGACAACCATGCACCCCGAGGTGCTGCCGTAGAGCAGCCGGCAGGCCTCGCCGGCCTCGACGCCGGCCGGCACCGGCTCCGAGTCCATCGAGGTCAGCAGCAGCACCACCAGCACGGCGGCCACGATGAAGCCGTCGACCACCGTGGCGATGATGCGGCGGACGACGACCGCCGTCGGGTCGCCCTCGGTGCGGCCATGGCCGACCCGTCCCATGCCCCGGATGTTGTCCATCCGGGGAGTGTGGCACGGATCAAGGCCCGACCGTCGCCAGCGTCGGGGCGGTCGGTCGCTACCCTGCTCCGCCATGGTCCCCAACGACGAGACCCTGTTCGACAAGGTCGTCAACCTCTCCAAGCGCCGGGGATTCGTCTTCCAGTCGGCCGAGATCTACGGCGGCTTCCGCTCCACCTACGACTACGGCCCCATCGGCGTCCTGCTGCTGCGCAACGTCAAGGCACAGTGGTGGCGGTCGATGGTGCAGTTGCGCCACGACGTGGTCGGGCTCGACGCCTCGATCCTGTCGCCGCCGGCCGTGTGGGAGGCCTCGGGGCACCTCGCCAACTTCACCGACCCGCTGGTCGACTGCCGCAAGTGCGGTGCCCGCCACCGCGAGGACAAGCTCGACGACCCCGACACCTGCCCCGACTGTGGATCGACCGGGACGTTCACCGAGGCCCGCGAGTTCAACCTCATGTTCAAGACCCACGCCGGCCCGGTCGCGGAGTCGGCCGCCGAGGTCTACCTGCGGCCCGAGACCGCCCAGGGCATGTTCACCAACTTCGCCAACGTGCTCAACACCAGCCGCAAGCGGCCGCCGTTCGGCATCGCCCAGATCGGCAAGTCGTTCCGCAACGAGATCACGCCCGGCAACTTCGTGTTCCGCACCCGCGAGTTCGAGCAGATGGAGCTCGAGTTCTTCGTGCCGCCCGCCGAGTCCGGCGAGTGGTTCGAGCACTGGTGCGACCAGCGCATGGCCTGGTACCACGACCTCGGCATGCCCGCCGACCGGCTGCGGCTGCGGGCCCACGAGGGCCACGAGCTGAGCCATTACTCGATGGCCACCTCCGACGTCGAGTTCCTGTTCCCGTGGGGCTGGGACGAGCTCGAGGGCATCGCCAACCGGACTGACTTCGACCTGCGCCGCCACGCCGAGGCGTCCGGCACCCGCCTGGAGTACCTCGACCCGGCCACCAACGAGAAGTACGTGCCGCACGTGATCGAGCCGGCCGCCGGCGCCACCCGTACCGCCATGGCGTTCCTGATGGCGGCCTACGACGAGGAGGAGGTGCGCGGCGAGCAGCGCACCGTCCTGCGCCTCGACCCCCGGCTGGCCCCCTACACAGTTGCCGTGCTGCCGCTGTCGAAGAAGCCGGAGTTGGTCGAGCCGTCCCGCGAGGTGCTCGGCCTGGTCCAGCCGCACTGGATGTGCGACTACGACGAGACCCAGGCCATCGGCCGCCGCTACCGCCGCCAGGACGAGATCGGCACGCCGTTCTGCGTCACCGTCGACTTCGACACCCTCGACGACCGGGCCGTCACCGTGCGCGAGCGCGACTCGATGGAGCAGGAGCGGGTTCCGATCGACGACCTCGTCGGCTACCTGCAGGGGCGGCTTCCGGCCTGACCCGGGTCCTGCACGGCGCGCCTCCCGCGGCCGGAATGGCCGTCGGAGGTCGCTGCTAGTTTCCGCCCCATGGGGATCGTCGATGACGACGTGCGCAGGGTGCGGGACGCCAGCGACATCGTCGGGATCGTCACCCAGCACACCCAGCTCAAGAAGACCGGCCGCCAGTGGATGGGCCTCTGCCCCTTCCACGGGGAGAAGTCGCCGTCGTTCTCGGTCAACCAGGAGAAGGCGGTCTTCTACTGCTTCGGCTGCCAGATGCAGGGCGACGTCATCGACTTCGTCCGCGAGATCGAACACCTCGATTTCGCCGGCGCCGTCGAGTACCTGGCCGGCAAGGCCAACATCACGCTGCGCTACACCGACACGAAGGAGACGAAGCAGCGGGGACGGCGACGTGAGTTGGTCGAGTCCGTCGTCAAGGCGGCCGACTTCTACCACCAGCGGCTCCTCGAGGGAGACGACGCCGGCCCCGCACGCAGCTACCTGAGGGCCCGCGGCTACGACGGCGAGGTGGTCCGGAAGTTTCGCATCGGCTGGGCGCCCGAGTCGTGGGACGCCCTGGCGAAGCACCTGCGGCTCTCGACCGACGACCTCGAGGCCGCTGGGCTGGGCGGTCGGTCCAAGCGCGGCACGGCCTACGACTTCTTCCGGGCCCGGATCGTGTTCCCCATCTTCGACGAGCGGGGCGACGCCGTCGGCTTCGGCGGCCGCAAGCTGCCCGACGCCGAGGGACCCAAGTACAAGAACACCTCGGACCGCTCCGAGGTCTACGACAAGGGCCGCCTCCTCTACGGCCTCAACTGGGCCAAGGCCGAGGCCGGACGCCTCGATGAGATCATCGTGTGCGAGGGATACACGGACGTGATCGGCTTCCACCAGGCCGGCGTCGAGCGGGCGGTCGCCACCTGCGGCACCGCCATGACGCCCGACCACGCCCGCAAGCTGTCCCGATTCGCTCCCCGGGTGGTGCTGGCCTTCGACGCCGACGGTGCCGGCCAGAACGCCGCCGAGCGGGTCTACGCCTGGGAGGAGGAGTTCGGGCTGCGCTTCGCCGTCGCCGCCCTGCCCGAGGGCTCCGATCCCGGCGACCTGGCCCGCAGCGACCCCGAGGCGCTGGCCCGGGCGGTCGCCGAGGCCCGTCCGTTCCTCGAGTTCCGCATCGACCGTGCGATCGCCCGCGGCGACCTGGACACCATGGAGGGTCGGGCGCTCGCCGCCGCCGAGGCCATGGCGCTCGTGGCCGAGCATCCCAACCCGCTGGTGCGCGACCAGTACGTCGTCAGCATCGCCGACCGCTGCCGGGTCTCGGCCGACGAGATGCGGCGGCTGGCCCCCTCCGGTCGGGGACGGGCAAAGGCGGCCGGCGGTGCGGCCCAGGCGCGTGGCGGTGCGCCCTCCTCGACCCGGCCCACCTCGGAGCACCAGGCGCTGCGGCTGCTGCTCCACCGGCCCGACGAGGTCGCCGGGCTGCTCCACCCGGTGCTGTTCGCCGACACCACCAGCCGGGTCGCCTTCCTGGCGCTCTGCGAGGCCGGCGACCTGCACGCCGCACGGGCGGCCGCCGGGGGAGCGGCCGCCGACCTCCTGGGGAGGCTCGCCGTCGAGGATGCCACCGATGATGACCCCCTCGGCGTGCTCAACCGCCTCGTCTCCCTTGCGGCTGAGCGCGCCGCCGCCGAACTCGAGGCCGAGGCCCGCGAGAGCGGCGACCTGGCCACCTACCAGCCGTCCATCTCCTACCTCCGGACCGCGATCATCGAACTGCGGGAGCTCGACATGTACCACGAGGCAGTGCCCGGCGGTGGGCCCCTCGAACCGTTGCTACGGTGGCTCGTCGAGTATTCGGAGGGGAGCGAGCATGAGTGACCCCGCCCCAAAGGCCCACTGGGCCGGGGTGTCGGAGTTCGAGTACATGCGTCTCCTCCGGCGTGGACGGTCACGGGGCCGCCTCACCCTCGACGAGGTCGTCGAGGTCCTCCAGGACGCCGAGCTCACGACAGAGCTGATCGGTGAGATCCGCGGAGCACTCGACGCCCAGGGCATCGAGCTCGACGAGACCGTCGTCGACCTCGAGGACGATGCCGACGAGGAGGACATCCTGCGGCTGCTGCGGCCGAGGCAGCGTGCGCCCCGCCGCCGCGACCCGGCCCGCCACCCCTCCGAACGCGGGATGGTCGGCGACTCCACCCGGATGTACCTCCAGGAGATCGGCGAGGTGGCGCTGCTGACCGCCAGCGAGGAGGTCGAGCTGGCAACCGCCATCCGGGAGGGCAACGAGGCCGAGTCGGAGTTGGCCGACCAGGCCGCCGCCGGCACGCTCGGGCGCCTCGACCGCGTCGACCTCGTGCGCCTGCGCCGGCGTCAACGGGCCGGCGAAATGGCCCGCGACCGACTGACCCGGGCCAACCTGCGTCTCGTGGTGTCGATCGCCAAGCGCCATGTGGGGCGTGGGCTGCCACTGCTCGACCTGGTCCAGGAGGGCAACCTCGGGCTGATGCGGGCCGTCGAGAAGTTCGACCCCGGCAAGGGCTTCAAGTTCTCGACCTACGCCACCTGGTGGATACGCCAGGCCATCACCCGTGCGGTGGCCGACCAGGCTCGCACGATCCGCATCCCGGTCCACATGGTCGACGCCATGAACCGCTGCGTGCGCACCCAGCGGGAACTGCAGCAGGAGCTCGAGCGTCCGCCGACCATCGGGGAGATCGCCGAGCGGGCATCGATCAGCCCCGACAAGGTCGAGGACCTGCTGGAGTTGGCACGCAACCAGGACCCGCTGTCGCTCGACACGCCCCTCGGCGAGGAACAGGACGCCAGCCTCGCCGACCTGGTGGCCGACCTCGATGCCGAGGACGCCGCCATCGCCGCGGCCCGGATCCTCCTCCGGGACGACGTGCAGGAGGTGCTCGACCAACTCGACGACCGGGAGCGCGACGTCGTGCGGATGCGGTTCGGCCTCGACAACGGCAAGCAGGCCACCCTCGAGGAGGTGGGCCGCATCTTCGGCGTCACCCGGGAGCGGGTCCGCCAGATCGAGTCCCGCACCATGGCGAAGTTGCGGCATCCGCTGCACTCTTCGAAGCTCAAGGACTACCTCGACGAGAGCTGACACGGGGCCGGGTCGGTGCCGGAACGGGCCCCGTGTCCGGACGGGCCGACCGGGCGCGCTGGTATCCTTCGCCCCGCCTTCCGGGGTAGCTCAGCTGGCAGAGCGTCGGACTGTTAATCCGCAGGTCGTGGGTTCGAGCCCCACCCCCGGAGCCATCAAAACCGCAGGTCAGAGCGGGCCTTCCTAGACCTCACTGGTGCTCGATGCGCCCAGAGTGTCCAAGAAGTGTCCAACCAGATCCGATTCAGGTTCCGAACGCTGCCCCGAGTACCTCTCCGAGTACCGCAGCTGCGGCCCTGTCGCGCTCCTGCTCGGTGTACCCGTAGGCGTTGAGGGTGAACGCCGGGGTTTCATGACTCCTGTCAACGTTCACCGTCGCGACCTCGAGGGGGTAGCACGCCTGGTGTCGGTCGCCGACGCCCTCGAGCAGGCCGACAGCATCGAAAGTCATGTCTTGAGCCAGCCTCTAGAGAGCGTCACGGGCGGCGGCGATGATTAGGGCGTGGGATTACTGCGTAGGGGAAGCTGAGCGGGTCGGCCGCCTAGGCCCGTTCCATGACGTGACGGGAGCGGATGCGCCGTTCGAGGTGGTACTCGGCGGCGTCGGTGGCGACGGCGTCGACCTCGGCACAGACCCGGGCGTCCTCGACCTCGAGGGCGGTCGACAGGTGGCCGCCCAGCACCGCCCGCAGCACCGCCAGCGCCGACTCCGACAAGGGGCGCCCGCGCCGGCAGTCGGCGCACAGCACCCCGCCCTCGCCCGGGTCGACCGCCACCAGCCGGTCGGTCGTCTGGCAGCGGACGCAGGCGTCCAGCGCCGGGGCCAGCCCCTCGTGGGCCAGGGCCTTCAGGAAGAACGCCGGCACCAGCAGCGGCGAGGGCCGCTGCTCGAGGGTCCGCAGGGCGCCGACGAGCATGTCGTAGCGGCGCCGGTCGCCCTCCCCCTCCGACGACAGCCGCTCGGCCACCTCCAGCAGCGCCGAGGCGTCGGCGAACCGGTCCGGGTCGCCGCGCAGCGACGGGAACGTGTCGAGGCTCTCGGCCTGGGTGACGATCTGCAGGTCGCCACGCCCCTCGTGGAGCTGCACCGCCACGTGGCAGGTGGGCTCCAGCCGGCCGCCGAACTTCGAGCGGGTGCGCCGCACCCCCTTGGCGACCGCCCGCACCTGGCCGTGCCCGGCGGTCAGCAGCGCCAGGATCCGGTCGGCCTCCCCCAGCTTCCAGGTGCGCAGCACCACGGCCTCGTCGCGGTAGAGCGGCACTAGCGACGCGCCCCCGCGACCGGTCGCACTAGCCGCCGCCCACGCCGCCGTAGCGCCGGTCCCGGTCCTGGTACTCCTTGATGGCGGCGTACAGGTGCTCCCGCCGGAAGTCGGGCCACAGCACCTCGCTGAACACCAGCTCGCTGTACGCCAGCTCCCACAGCAGGAAGTTGGAGATCCGGTACTCGCCCGAGGTGCGGATCATGAGGTCCGGGTCGGGCATCCCGGGGTCGTAGAGATTGCGGGCGATCAGCTTCTCGGTGACCTTGTCGGCCGGGACGCCCGACTCGACGATGCGGCGCACGGCGTCGACCAGCTCCGCCCGGCCGCCGTAGTTGAAGGCGATCGTGAACGTCAAGCCGGTGTTGTCCTGCGTGAGTTCCAGCGACTCGTCCATGCGCCGGATGAGCCGCTTCGGGACCCGCCAGTCGCGGCGGCCGGCGAACCGAATGCGCACGTTGCGCTCGTTCAACTCGTCGCGGCGCTCGAGCAGGATCTGCTCGTTGAAGTTCAGTAGGAACCGCACCTCGTCCTTGGGGCGCCGCCAGTTCTCCGTGGAGAAGGCGTACACCGTGAACCACCCGACGCCGATCTCGTCGGCCCCCTCCAGCACGTCGAACAGCGAGCGCTCGCCGGCCTTGTGGCCCTCGGTGCGGGTCAGGCCCCGCTGCTGCGCCCAGCGGCCGTTGCCGTCCATGACGCAGGCCACGTGGCGGGGGATCCGCTGCGGATCGAGGTCGGCGGGAAGCACAGTCGAAAACTACCGGCACCGCCCCCTACGCCGGTGGCGCGCCACACCCCGACAGGACGACCCCGGTACCGTCGGCCCATGGACACGGAAGCCGTCGCCGTCGCCCTCGAGGAGGTCACCGGGCAACTCCCCGGCGGCGGCGAGCGGCGCCCCGGCCAGGAGGCCATGGCCCGGGCGGTGGCCGAGGTGATCGACGCCGACGGCCTCCTCAGCGTCCAGGCCGGGACCGGAACCGGCAAGACCCTCGCCTACCTCGTGCCGGCGCTCCTCGCCGGCCGGCGAACCATCGTCGCCACCGCCACCAAGGCCCTCCAGGACCAACTGGCCGGCAGCGACCTGCCCTTCCTCGCCGAACACCTCGGCGAGCACCTCGACGAACCGGTCACCTGGGCCGTCCTGAAGGGACGCTCCAACTACGTGTGCCTCCAGCGGCTGGCCGAGGTCGCCCAGGCCGACGTGCAGCAGACCCTCGACGGACTGGCCGAGCAGGCCGACGACGAGCAACTGGCCGCCATCGCCGACTGGGCGACGGACACCGACACCGGCGACCGGGCCGAACTGCCCTTCGAGCCCAGCCCCTCGACCTGGTCGGCGGTCAGCATCGGCGCCCACGAGTGCCCGGGCCGGCTGCGCTGCCCCAGCGGCGAGGGATGCTTCGCCGAGCAGGCCCGCGACCGCGCCGCCGGGGCCCAGGTCGTCGTCACCAACCTGCACCTCTACGGCATCGACGTGGCGACCGGCGGGACGATCCTCCCCGAACACGACCTGGCGGTCCTCGACGAGGCGCACGCCGCCGAGGACATCCTCGCCGCCGCCGTCGGGGCCGAGCTGTTCGCCGGACGGTTCCGGACGCTGCGCCGCGTCGCCTCGGGCGTCCTGACGCGATCCTCCGAGGTCGACGACCTCGACGACCTGGCCGGACGGTTCGACGAGGCGCTGGCCGGCCACCTCGGGAAGCGCCTCGACACGACCGACGACGCCCTGGTCACGCCACTGCTCGAACTGGCCGACACCCGCCTCGAATCGCTGCTGTCGGCCCTGCGCGTCGTCCCCGACGACACGACCGCCGAGGCCAAGGCGCGGGCGCAACGCATCCTGCTCTCGGCCGGCAGCCTGCTCGGCGACATCCAGGCGATCCGTGCCCCCGGCGACGGCGACGTCACCTGGGTGGAGGGCTCACGCAACCGCCCGGTGCTCTGCATGTCGCCGGTCGTCGTGGCGCCCGTGCTGGCCGAGCAGCTCTGGCCGAGGCGCCCGGCGGTGCTCACCAGCGCCACCCTGCCGCCCAACGTGGTCGACCGCCTCGGGCTCCCCGAGGACCGGCACCGGGCCGAGGACGTCGGCAGCCCCTTCGACTTCGAGCGCCAGACCCTCCTGTACTGCGCCGCCCACCTGCCCGACCCGCGGGAACCCGGCTTCCGCGACGCCGTCCACGCCGAACTGGAGCGGCTGATCCTCGCCGCCGGCGGACGCACCCTCGCCCTGTTCACCAGCTGGGCGGGGCTCGACGCCGCGCACGCCCACCTGGTCGACCGCCTGCCCGTCAGGGTGCTGCACCAGAACGACCTCCCCAAGCCGGCGCTCATCGAGGCGTTCGCCGCCGACGAGACGTCCTGCCTGTTCGGCACCCGCAGCCTCTTCCAGGGCATCGACGTGCCCGGGCCGGCGCTGTCACTGGTCACCATCGACCGCATCCCGTTCCCGCGGCCCGACAACCCGCTGCTGAGCGCACGCCGGGAACGCGTCGGCGACCGGGCCTTCGGCGAGATCGACGTGCCGATGGCGGCCACCGACCTGGCACAGGCCGCCGGGCGCCTCATCCGGACCGCCACCGACGTCGGCGCCGTCGCCGTCCTCGACCGCCGCCTGGCCAAGAACCGCTCGTACCGGCACCTGCTGCTGGACGCCCTCCCGCCGATGCCCCGCACCGCCGACCCCGACGAGGTCGAGCGCTTCCTGCGCAGCCTGTCCGGCGAGTAGCGGGAGGGCTAGTAGCCGAGGCGGTCGAGGGCCTGGGGGCGGCGCTGCCAGTCCTTGTCGACCCGCACCACCAACTCGAGGTACGCCCCCTCCGGGAGCTGCTCCCGCACCCTCGTACCGGCCTCCTTGAGCACGGCGCCGCCCTTCCCGATCACCATCCCCTTCTGCGACTCGCGCTCGACGAGCACCTCGCAGCGGATACGGGGCCACTCCCACTCGGTGACCCGGGTGGCGATCGAGTGCGGGAGCTCCTGGCGCACGACGGCCAGCAACTCCTCGCGGACCAGCTCGGCCACCCAGAACGCCTCGGGCACGTCGGTCACCATGTCGTCCGGGTAGTACTGCGGCCCCTCCAGCAGGCGGGCCAGCACGTGTTCGAGGAGCTCGTCGACACCGGTGCCCTTCCGGGCCGACGTCGGGAAGTACTCGTCGAACCCGAAGTCGGAGGCGACCGCCAACTGCTCGACGATCCGGTCCCTGGCCTGGCCGTCGACCTTGTTGAGGACCAGCACCGTGCGCTCCGGCGGCAGGCCCTCGGCCACGAACCGGTCACCGTCGCCGATGCCGCCCCGTCCGTCGACGACGAACAGCACGACGTCCATGTCACCCAGGGCGGACCGGGCCGTGTCGTTGAGCCGCTCGCCGAGGGCCGTACGCGGCTTATGGATGCCGGGCGTGTCGCAGAACACCGCCTGCACGTCGGGCCGGGTCAGCACGCCGCGCACCTCGGTGCGGGTCGTCTGGGGCTTATTGGACACGATCGACACCTTGGTGCCGAGCATCCGGTTGAGCAGCGTCGACTTGCCCACGTTGGGGCGTCCGACGATCGTCACGAACCCCGAGCGCACCGGCTGACCCCCGTTCCGGACCGGGCCGCTCAGGCAGCCGGCGGGCCTATGCGCACCCGCGTGATCCGCCGACCCTCGACCTGCTCGACGTCGAAGCGCCGACCCGCCAGTTCGACGCCCTCCCCCACCGCCGGCACGTGGCCGAGGGCGTCGAAGAGCAGCCCGCCGACGGTGTCCCAGTCGCCCTCAGGCAGGACGTCGCCCAGCAACTCGTCGAGCTCGCCGACCGGCATCCGGCCGTGGACCCGGATGGCGCCGCCGGCCAGCGGCATCGCCAGCGGCTCCTCGCTGTCGAACTCGTCCACGATCTCGCCGAAGACCTCCTCCAGCAGGTCCTCCATCGTCACGATCCCGGCGGTGCCGCCGTACTCGTCGACGACGACCGCCAGGTGGAAGCGCTCGGCCTGCATCTGGCGCAGCAGGTCGTCGGCCTGCTTGGTCTCGGGCACATCGTGGGTGGGACGGGCCATGGGCGCTACCGGCTCGTCGCCGCGGCCGTCCAACTGCGCCCGCATGAGGTCCTTGGCGTGGACGATGCCGACCAGGTCGTCGGTGCCGGACCCCTGCAGCGGCACGCGGCTCCGGCCACTGCGCACGGCGACCTCGATGGCCTCGGTGATCGTGGCCCCGGACCGCACCGTCACCATGTCGGGCCGCGGGACCATCACCTCCCGGACGAGGGTGTCGCCGAAGGCGATCACCGACTCGACCAGCTCGTGCTCCTCTTGGTCGATGGCCTGCGACTGGAGGGCGCGGTCGGCCACCGCCAGCAACTCCTCCTCGGAGATGGCCGGCTCGACGCCGCGGGTCCGGCGCGGGACGAGGCGTTCGGTGAGGGCGACCAGCGGCGCAGCCGCCAGCCGGAGCGGCGCCACGCGCCGCAGGCCCCGGGCGACGGGCGCCATCCGCAGGGCAATGGCGTCGGTCTCGGCCAGCGCCCAGGCCTTGGGGGCGGCGACCGCCGCCACGAACACGACCAGCAGCAACACGAGGGCCGGTGCGACCCAGGCGGGGCCGAACCAGCGGAGCGCCAGCACGGTCGTGAGGGCGGCCGCCCCGAGGTGGCAGACCGGCAGCAGCAGGAGCACCGGCCCGAGGTGCCGGGAACGCTCCTCGAGGACCTCGACGAGCACCCGGCTGCGGTCGTGCTCGTCGTCGTGGTTTCCGTTTCCGTTGCCGTTCTCGCGGGAGCCCTCGGCCAGCACCGCCGCCCGGGCCCGCCGCATGTGGGTGAGGCTCGTCTCGGCGGCGGCCAGGACCGCCCCGAGAGCGACCAGGAGCACGAGGACGACGACACCGAGGATCTCGAGGCCGGTCATCTCACGTGGAGCAGGCCGAGCAGCTCGCGTTCGCGCTGCTGCATGGCCGCCGTCTCGTCGGGCTCGGCGTGGTCGTGGCCAAGCAGGTGGAGGATCCCGTGCACGAGCAGGAGCGCCACCTCGTCCTCGTAGGGGCGTTGCGCCCCGGCGGCCTGCCGGTCGGCCACCGACGGGCAGATCAGCACGTCGCCGAGCAGCACCGGCTCGCCGGCCGGCACTCCGCCGGGGTCGTCGACCGGGAACGCCAGGACGTCGGTCGGGCCGCCGTCACCGTCGAGGTGCTCGGCCTTGAGGTCGGCGATGGGCCGTTCGTCCACGAAGTGGACGGTGAGCTCGACGCGGGGGTCGCGAAGGCCCTCCTCGGCGAGCACGTCGGCGGCGAAGCGTCCCCAGCGGTCGGCGTCGACGCCCGGACCCGTTGCGGGATCCACGCGTTCGTCGACGACCACCACCGTGGACCGGGGTTCAGGAGGCTCGTCGCCCATCCGGGTCAGGGATCCCTTCGCGTGTCGCCGCCGCTGCGGTCGCCTGCACTGCGGTCATACGCTTCGACGATGTCCTGGACGATCCGGTGCCGGACCACGTCGCGGGCGCCGAGTCGCACGAAGTTCAACCCCTCGATGCCGTCCAGCACCTTGTCGATGCCGGTGAGTCCGCTGCGACCGTCGGGCACGTCGACCTGGCTGGCGTCGCCGGTGATGACCACCCGCGTGCCGAAGCCGATGCGGGTGAGGAACATCTTCATCTGCTCCGGCGAGGTGTTCTGCGCCTCGTCGAGGATCACGAACGAGTTGTTGAGGGTTCGGCCCCGCATGAACGCCAGCGGCGCCACCTCGACCTGTCCGCGGTCGAGCAGCCGCTGGGCGGCGTCGACGTCGAGCATCTCGAAGAGGGCGTCGTAGAGGGGTCGCAGGTACGGGTCGACCTTGGCCATGAGGTCGCCGGGCAGGAAGCCCACCCGCTCGCCGGCCTCGACCAGCGGTCGGGTCAGCACGATGCGGTCCACCTGGCCGGCCTGGAGCGCCCGCACGGCCATGGCCACCGCCAGCCAGCTCTTGCCGGTGCCGGCCGGGCCGATGGCGAAGGTGACGACGCCATCGCGGACGGCCTCGACGTAACGCTTCTGGCCGGCCGACCGGGGCCGGACCGGCTTTCCGCGGGCGGTGCGCATGATCTCGGTGCCGAGCACCTCGGCGGGGCTCTCGTCGGCCCGCACCATGTCGATGGCCCGGTCAAGGGTGCGGTCGTCGAGGGGCAGGCCCCGTTCGAGCAGGAGCACCAGTTCGCCGAACACCCGGCCGACCAGGTCGGCGCCAGGGCCGTCCACCGAGATCTGGTTGCCGCGCACATGGATGGCGGCGTCGGGGAAGGCGGCCTCGACCCGGCGGAGCAGGTGGTCGCGTTCGCCGACCAGGCCCGACATCAGGTCGTTGCCCGGCACGTCCAGGGTCACGGTCGTCTCGGCCATCAGCACCAGAAGCGTACCCATGTCCGTGCCCATGCCGCCCACACGCCCCCTGTCGGGCCCGCTGCGGTCGGGCTACCCTCCGGCCATGTCCGCGGATCCGCTGGACCGGCTGGCCGCCGAGGCCGGTGTGGACGAGGCCGTCCGGCGCCTCGGGCACCAGGCCTGGCTGCGCCGCCGGGCCGAGGAGTCGGCAAGCCTGCTGGCCGACCTGGCCGAGCGCCTCGACCCCGTCGAGGTGCTGCTGGTCGGCGGGGCCCGCCGGCACGGCCACATCGAGACCGTCGGCACCGACCTCGTGGGCGTGCGCCTCGACGACCGACGCCTGGCGCTCGTGGCCCGCCGGGCACTGGCCGCCATCCGGCCCGACCGGGGCGTGCCCGACCTGGTCGGCGACCACACGGTCCACCGGGACGGTCCCCGGCTGCGCGAGGTGCTCGACGAACTCGTCACCGACCAGCCCCGGGTGACCGTCACGCTGGTGGGCACCATCGAGCCCGTCGACGGCGTCCTCGAACGCCTGGGACGTGACGTCCTGCTGGTCCGGGAGGCCGATGGCACCGCCACCCACCTGCCCGTCGGCGCCGTCGTCGAAGTCCTCGTCGCCGACTGAGCGGCGCCTCGCCTCAGCCCTTCCGGCGGCGCTTCTTCGCGGACTTGCCGCCCTTGCTGCCCTTGCCGCCCCGTCCCTTCAGGAACCGGCGCTTGGACGACTCCTTCTCGAGGTCGGCCAGCACCCGCGAGCCCGCCTCGTTCACGATGTCCTCGGCGGCGTCCAGCAGGGCGGCGATGCTGTCGTCCTCGCCCAGCCCGGGCGGCTCGTCCGGAGTGGCGGGCGTGACCAGCGTCCCGTGGCTCCAGTTCACGTCGACCATGCGTCGGGTGTACGACGGACAGTCGTCGGGGCAACGCCACGGCGCCTCGGGTGCGAGGTCGAGGTCGCACTTGCGGACCGTGTCACCGTTCGGGTACGAGCGGCTCTCGAAGTGCTTGCAGTCCTGCCGCATCGGCATGGCACGTTCCTAGCCGAATCCGGGGTTCAGCGGGTGGAGGAACCGCGCATCAGCCGACCGAGCCCTCCATCTGCAACTCGATGAGGCGGCTCCACTCGACGGCGTACTCCATCGGCAGCGTCCGGGTGACCGGCTCGATGAAGCCGTTGACCACCATCGACATGGCCTGCTCCTCGGTGAGCCCCCGGCTCATCAGGTAGAAGAGCTGGTCGTCGGCGACCTTGGACACCGTGGCCTCGTGGCCGATCACGGCGTCGGCCGACCCGACCTCCATGTAGGGGTAGGTGTCAGAGATGCTCTCGTCGTCGAGGATCAGGGCGTCGCACTGCACGTGGCTCTTGCAGCCGTAGGCGTCGTCCTCCACCCGGACGAGCCCCCGGTAGCTGGTGCGGCCGCCGTCCTTCGAGATCGACTTGGAGACGATCTTGGAGGTGGTCTCGGGGGCGGCATGGGTCATCTTGGCGCCGGCGTCCTGGTGCTGGCCCGGGCCGGCGTAGGCGACCGACAGGACCTCGCCGGAGGCCTTCGGGCCGGCCAGCACGACCGCCGGGTACTTCATGGTGAGCCGGGAGCCGATGTTGCCGTCGATCCACTCCATGTGGCCCTCGGCCTCGACCCGGGCCCGCTTGGTGACCAGGTTGTAGACGTTGGACGACCAGTTCTGGATGGTCGTGTAGGTGACCCGGGCCGACGGCTTGACGACGATCTCGACCACCGCCGAGTGCAGCGAGTCGGTGCTGTAGACCGGCGCCGAGCAGCCCTCGATGTAGTGCACCTCCGACCCCTCGTCGGCGATGATCAGCGTGCGCTCGAACTGGCCCATGTTCTCGGCGTTGATCCGGAAGTAGGCCTGCAGCGGCATCTCGACCTTGACGCCGGGCGGCACGTAGATAAACGAGCCGCCGCTCCACACCGCCGAGTTGAGCGCCGAGAACTTGTTGTCGTTGGGCGGGATCACCCGGCCGAAGTAGGCCTTCACGATCTCGGGGTGCTCGCGCAACGCCGTGTCCATGTCGCAGAAGATGATCCCCTGCGCCTCGAGGTCTTCCCGGTTGCGGTGGTACACGACCTCGGACTCGTACTGGGCGGTCACCCCGGCCAGGTACTTGCGCTCCGCCTCGGGGATGCCCAGCTTCTCGTAGGTGTCCTTGATGGCGTCGGGGACGTCGTCCCAGTCGTCGCTCAGCGACTCGGTGGGCTTGATGTAGTAGTAGATGTTGTCGAAGTCGATGCCCGACATGTCGCCACCCCAGCCCGGCATGGGCCGCCGGCCGAAGCGGTCGTACGACTTGAGGCGGAAGTCGCGCATCCAATCGGGCTCGCCCTTCATCCAGGACATCTCCCGGATGATCTTCTCGTCCAGGCCCTTGGTGGGCTTGAAGACGTAGTCCTCCTCGTCGCTCCAGCCCAACTTGTAGCGGCCGAGGTCGAGACCCAGGTCGGTGGCGGCGTCGGTGGGTGGCATGGGGGAACTCCGTGCGGGCGGGACCGGTCGGCGGGCGGACGACCGGGGATTTCTCCTACCGGGATAGTAACAATTCCCCGGCCCGGAACGGCGGGTTCCTGGCGGTGGGCGGGACCTCAGCCGCCGTCGGCGAGGCGCCGCTGGCGGTCCAGCCAGCCCAGCAGGATGGCGATCGCCCGGGGATCGTGGCGCAGGTGGTGGCCGGCCCGTTCGATGAGCCGCAGGTCTCCCCCGCCGTGAGCGGCCACCACGGCCCGGGCGTCGAGCGGCGGGACGACCTCGTCGTCGGTGCCGTGGACCACCAGCAGCGGGCGGGGCGCCAGGGCGTCGGCCGCCCGCTCGGCCGCGACGGACGACAGCGCCCTGGTCCAGCGGTCGAAGTCGTCGGGGTGGGCGTCCTCGCGGATCACCCCCGCGTCCCTGGCGTGGAGCAGCAAGCGGCGCGGGTTGGCCGCCCAGTCGGCGAAGTCTGCGGGGCCGGCGAGGGTGGCCGCGCCACCGATGCGCTCGTCGGCGGCCGCGGCACACACAGCGAGGGCCCCGCCCGTCCCGAAGCCTGCGGTCCAGACCCCCGAGGCCCCCTGGTCGTCGAGCAGGTGGCGGGCCGCCGCCAGCACGTCCTCGAGCCAGCCGTCGAGGCTGAAGAAGCCGTCGGAACCGGGCATGCCCCGTGGCGCCGGCACCAGGGCGACCCAGCCCATCTCCCGCGCTATCCGCGCCGCCAGTTCCGGGAAGGTCGCCGGCGAGTTGGCGCCACCGCCCTCCCCGGCGGGGAAGCCGTGGCAGATCACGACGCCCGGTCGGCCCCGGGCACCGCCGGTTGGGCGCTCCAGGTGGGCGGCGAGGGTCAGCCCGCCGTCCTCCTCCGAGCGGAACGAGTGGTTGCTCATCGGGCGCCCGCCGACGGTCGGTCAGTCCAGGCGGCGCAGGCCCTGGCGGAACTGCCGCGCGCGCTCCACGTAGATCTGCGCGTTGACGAGGTTGGTTCCCTCGGACACGACCCCCTCCCGCACGGAGGCCGGGACGCCGATCGCCATCGAGTGGGGCGGCACGACCTGGCCGTTGCGGACCACGGCGTTGGCGCCGACGATCGAACCGAAGCCGACCACGGCCTCGTGGAGCACCACCGAGCCCACGCCGACGAGTCCCTGGTCCTCGATCGTGCAGCCCTCGAGGTGGCACAGGTGCCCGAGGGTGACGTCGTCGCCGACGATGGTCGGTAGTTCACTCGTGCAGTGCAGCACGGCGTTGTCCTGCACCGAGGAACGAGCGCCGACGCGGATCAGGTTGTCGTCGGCCCGGAGCACCGCGTGCGGCCAGATGCTCGACTCCGGCCCGACCTCGACGTTTCCGATCAGCACCGCGTCGGGGTGGATGTACGCGGTGGGGTCGATGCGGGGCTCGACGTCGCCGAGGGCGTACACGGCCATCAGGCCGATCCGGGTTCCTGTGAGAACGCCCCGTACCGGCCGCCCAGGAACACCAGCGGGGAGCCCTCGTCGACGTGGCTGAGGTGCTCGACACGGCCCATGACGAACACGTGGTCGCCGGCGTCGACGACCTCGTGGATCGAGCAGTCGATCGACGCCAGGCACGACGGGATCAGCGGCGATCCCGACGGCGCCGGCTCCCAGTCGGTGCCCTCCCACGGGTCGCCGTCCTTGCGGAAGAAGGCGTTGGAGAGGTCCTGCTGTCCGTCGGAGAGCACGTTCACGCAGAAGGATCCAGAGGCCTCAATCCGCGGCCACGTGTACGAGCCCTTCCCGGGCAGGAAGCCGACGAGGGGCGGGTCCATCGAGACCGACACGAACGAGCCGATGACCATCGCCAGGGGCTCCCCGTCGTCGCAGCCGGTCACGAGGGTGACCCCGGTCGGATAGCGGCCCAGGACCTTTCGGTAGAGGTCGCCGTCGATCTGTCCGGTCATGTTCTCGCTCCGTCGCCCGTGGTCACCTGGTTGGTTCGGCGGAGGGTAGCCCGGGCCGACGGGTGCGCCGGAGGTTCAGGTGCGGGAATGCGTCGGCGCCAGCGAGATCGTGCGACCCTCGGCGGCGGCGGACACCCTGCCGATCCGTCGACCCTCGGCAGCCGCCTGCGCCCCCTCGAGCAGCGCGTCGACGGTGTTGTCGCCGTGCGCCGGGTCGTGGTGGAACAGCACCAGTTCGCCGACGCCCGCCTGGCCGGCCACCTCGACGGCGTAGTCGACGGTGCAGTGGCCCCAGTCGGTGCGCTGGGCGAACTCCTCGGGCGTGAACTGGGCGTCGTGGATCAGCAGGTCGACGCCGGCGCACAGGTCGAGCACTGCCGGATCGACGTGGGTGGGCGCCCCGACCGGCTCCTGGTGGTCGCTCACGTAGGCGACGCTCACGCCGTTCCAGTCGATGCGGTAGCCGTTGGTGACACCCACGTGGGGCACCACGGCGACGGTCACCCCGGCCGGGCCGACGGTGAAGCTGCCGTCGAGCACGTCGTGGAAGGCGATCTCGCCCGCCAGGTCCCGGTGGCTGATCGGGAAGTACGGCGGCGCCATGAACTCCTCGAAGCAGGCCTCGAGGGTGCGGCCGTTGCGCGGCCCGTACACGTCCAACCGGGCCCCCGGGCAGTTGATCGGGGCGAAGAAGGGCAGGCCCTGGATGTGGTCCCAGTGGAGGTGGCTGACGAGGGCCGTGCCGCGGAAGGGCGTGGCGGCACACGGCTCGTCGACGCCGTAGAAGCGCAGGCCGGTGCCGAGGTCCAGCAGGATCGGCTGGCCGCCGGGCACGTCGACGACGACGCAGGAGGTGTTGCCGCCGTAGCGCGCGTTCTCGTCGCACGGGCACGGGGTCGAGCCCCGGACCCCGTAGAAGGTGACGTCGAGCGCGGCGTCCATCGATCGGTGAGGGTAGTGAGGCTCCGGCGGCCGGTGTCGGGGCTGTGACCCATCTCACGATGCCCTGATCCCGAGTCAGGAGCGGCAACGACGGTGCGCGAGACTGTCAGTGATGGCCTCCGTGACCGGTGCCCGACTCCCGACCATTCCCGACGGCCTGGTCGCCGTGGTCAAGTCCGAGTGCCCGGCCTGCACGCTGGTCGCCCCGGTGCTCGAGCAACTGGTCGAGTCGGTGGGGCTCGTCGTCTACACCCAGGACGACCCCTCCTTCCCGACCGACGCCGACTGGGTGGTCGACGACACCGACCTGGCGGCCAGCTGGCAGATCGACCTCGACGCCGTCCCCACGCTGGTTCGACGCGTCGACGGCGTCGAGATCGACCGCACCGTCGGCTGGGACCGCGCCAACTGGGAGTCCTTCACCGGCGTCGACGGCCTCGGCGACGGCCTGCCCGACTTCAAGCCCGGTTGAGGCTCCCTGACGGTCGACCCCGGGCGGGTCGACGAGCTCCGGGCCCGGTACGGCGGCTCGAACCTGGCCTCGCGGCGCGTCGAGGTCGCCGACCTGGAGGACCTCCACGAGGCCCTGTTCGACCGGGGCTGGACCGACGGGCTGCCCGTGGTGCCGCCCACCGAGGCGCGGGTGTCCCGGATGCTCGAAGGAACCACTCGCAGCCCTGACGAGGTCGTCGTCCTGGTTCCGCCCAACCTTGTCGAGTGCCCCGTCGAGAAGGTGGCGGTCAACGCCGTCATGGCCGGCTGCCGCCCTGAGTACCTGCCGGTCGTCCTCGCAGCCCTCGAGACCGTCTGCACCGACGAGTTCAACATGCACGGCGTGCTGGCCACCACCATGTCGGTCGGCCCGATCCTCGTCGTCAACGGACCGATCGCCCGGCAGATCGGCATGAACTCGGGGATCAACGTCCTGGGCCACGGCAACCGGGCCAACTCCACCATCGGCCGGGCCGTGCAACTCGTCCTCCGCAACGTCGGCGGCGGCGCCCCGGGCGGCATCGACCGGGGCACCCTCGGACACATGGGCAAGCAGGGCTTCTGCTTCGCCGAGGACGAGGACGGCTCACCCTGGACCACCCTCGCCGAGGACCGGGGCTTCGACCGCTCGCAGAACACCGTCACCGCCTTCTGCGGCGAGGGCCCGAACCTGGTGATGGACCAGCTCAGCCGCAGCCCCGAGTCGCTCACCCGCTCGCTGGCCTCGAGCCTCCGGACCGCCATCTCCGAAAGGGTGGTGCTCGGCATGGACGGCATGCTCGTGATGTCGCCCGAGCACATGTCCCGCTACCGGGACGCCGGTTGGGACCGGGCCCGCTTCATGGCCGAGCTCACCGAGTGCCTGATGGTCGATACCGACTCCATCCTCGGGGGCGTCGACGGCGTCGAGGAGGGCCTCCCTCCCGAGTTCGCCGGCCACCGCGTCCCCAAGTTCCGTCCGGGTGGCCTGCTGGTCGTCCACGCCGGCGGTCCCGCCGGCCTGTTCTCGGCCGTCATCGGCGGCTGGAAGAACGGCCCCGGCGGCTCCGACCCCGTCACGAGGGAGATCACGCCATGACCACCACCCGTCCCGTCACGAAGGAGGCCACGCCATGACCACCACGATCCTGGATCCGACCAGTGAGCAGGCCCCGGCCACCCGGGAGCGCGTCGGGCGCCCCGAGTCGCTGGCCGGGCTCACCGTCGGCCTGCTCGACATCTCCAAACCCCGCGGCGACGTGTTCCTCGACCGGGTCGAGGAACGGCTCACCGCCGCCGGGGCGACCGTGGCCCGCTACGCCAAGCCCACGTTCACCAAGCCGGCGCCCGCCGACCTGCGCCACGAGATCGCCACCCACTGCGACGCCGTGATCGAGGCCCTCGCCGATTGAGGATCCTGCACGACGTGCAGTGTGCACGACATCGATTATCTGGAGCGGCGGGGCGTGCCGGGGGTCTTCGTGGCCTCCGACACCTTCATCGACGCCGCCGAGACCCAGTCGGCGGGCCTGGGCCTCGACGTGGCCGGCGTCTACGTGGCGCATCCCATCCAGGACCGCACCGACGAGGAGATGACCGCCTTGGCGGACGGCGCCATCGACGCCCTGCTGGGTGCCCTCACCGGCCCCGCCTGAGCGGGGCGCCTCACCCCGGAAGTCGCCAGGCGCCGTTGGCGTGCGTGGCCAGCCCGTCGTCGGCGACGCCGAGGGCGACCCGGACCGCACGGCCGGGGTCGTCGGGCCAGCCCATCACCCGGGCCAGGTCGGCATCGGGGACGTCGCCCCCGCCGAGGGCCGCCACCAGCCGTCCACGGCCCTGACGGTCCGAGCCCTCGAAGGCCGGTTGGGCGACGCTGACCCCAGCGGAGCCACGTGCCGGATCATCGCCCTCGCCCCGCCAGGCACAGCCGTCGGCGACCGGGCACCCGCCACAGTGCGGTGAGCGGGCGCGACAGACGGTCGCCCCCACGTCCAGCAGCACCTGGTTCCACGCCCAGCCCTCCCCTGACGGGACCGCCGCATCGGCCAGCGACTGGGCCTCCCGGGCCGTGAGCCGGCGACCGGTCCGGCGCGCCAGCACGCGCGCCACGTTGGTGTCCACCACGGCCACGTCCCGCTCGAAGGCGAAGGCCAGCACGGCCCTCGCCGTGTACGGCCCGATACCCGGCAGGTCGAGCAGCGCACCGAGGTCGTCCGGCAGCCGGCCGCCATGCTGCGCCGCCACCTGTGTCGCACATCGGTGCAGGTTGACGGCCCGGCGGTTGTAGCCGAGGCCCGACCACTCCCGGACGACGTCGCCGACTGGCGCCGCCGCACACGTGGCCATGTCCGGAAAGCGTTCGAGGAAGCGCTTCCACCTCGGCACCACCCGGTCCACCTGGGTCTGCTGGAGCATCACCTCCGCCACCAGGACCGACCACGGGTCCCGGGTCGCCCGCCACGGCAGGTCCCGCAGGCGCGGGCGTCCCCAGTCGAGGAGTGACGCCGGAAGCGGCCGGGTCCGGGTGGCTGGCACCGCCCGAACGTAGTTCCGGCGACAGGCGCACCGGGACGACGGCCGGGCGCTAGCGTCATCGCCCGTGGCACAGGACCCCTCCCTCAACATCGAGTTGCAGCCGGTCGGCGGCGAGCCGCTCCCGCTCGAGCAGCTGCTCACGACGTTCCCGCTGGCGGCCGTCGTGCTCGACCCGTACACCCACGAGAGTTCGTGGCTGCTCGACACGGCCCGCCGCATCCTGCGGGTGTTCCAGGAGGCCGACGTCCGGGTCGCCTACCTCGTGACCGACACCGACGCCGACGGCGCCGCCCGGTTCCTCGGCCCGCTCGCCGACGAGATCCTCGGCCTCGCCGACCCCGACCGGGCCCTCGTCCGCTCCCTCGGCCTCAGCTCACTCCCCGCCCTCGTGGCGATCCGCCAGGACGGCACCCTAGTCGGCACCGCCGAGGGCTGGGACCCCGACGCCTGGCGTGACCTCGCCGAGTCGATCGGCTCGCTCACTGCCTGGTCGCGGCCGGAGATCCCCGCCGTCGGAGACCCGGCGCCCTACGCGGGCACCGCCGCCCTGGGCTGAACCGGCAGCCAGCGCTGTGCGGATCCGGATCGGCTTCGGGTTCGGCGGCTCCGCCCATCCCCATGGCGCCGACCTGTTCAGCTGGCTCGTCGACGACCTCGAGACCAACGGGTACGACTCCCTCTGGGTGAGCGAACGGGCCAACGGCCTCACCCTCGACCCGATGGTCGCCATGTCCTACGCGGCGGGACGCACCGAGCGACTCAAGTTCGGCCCCGCCGTGATGGTGCTGCCGGGCCGCAACCCGGTCCTGTGCGCCAAGGCCATCGCCAGCCTCGACGTGGTGTCGAACGGCCGGGCGCTGCCCGCCTTCGGGCTCGGCATCGCCGACGCCGCCGAACACCAGGCCTTCGGCGTCGCCCGCGGCGACCGGGCCGCCTGGTTCGACGAGGCACTCCCGCTGATGCGCCGACTCTGGGACGCCGGCGAGGAGGCGATCGACCACGACGGCCCGCGCTTCGCACTCTCCGGGGTGCTGGTACTGCCCAAGCCGGTCCAGCAGCCCATCGAGGTCTGGCTGGGCGGCTTCGCCCCGTCGGAACTGCGGCGTTGCGGTCGCCTGGGCGACGGCTGGCTGGCCTCCTTCTCCACGCCCGCCGCCGTGGCCGCCGGCATCGCCGCCATCGACGCCGAGTCGGCCGATCACGGCCGCTCGATCGACCGGGGCCACTTCGGCGTGCTGTTGCCGTTCGTGCACGGCGCCCTCCCCGACCGCTTCGCCGACCGCCTGCGCCGACGCCAGCCCGACCTCGACCCGGCCGAGGTGGTCGCCTCGGGGATCGCCGGCCTGGCCGACCGACTGCGTGCCTTCGTCGACGCCGGCGCCACCAAGTTCGTGGTGTTCCCCCTCGACGAGCCCAGCGACTGGCACGCCACCATCAACGAGGTCGCCGACGAATGCCTGCCCCTGCAGACGTGAACACCCTCCCCGCATGAGCACCTCCCGACCCGTCGCCGTCGCCCCCGACACCCGCCCCGCCATGTGCGACCGCATGTGCGCCGCCGTCGAGGCCGGCGGCGGAACCCTCGCCAAGATCGAGGACGCCGAAGGCCTGGTCTGGGCGGACCCGGGCAACGTCGCCGCCTTCCCCGAGGTGGCCGCCCGGGCGGGACGCCTCGAGTGGATCCAACTGCCCTACGCCGGCATCGAACCCTTCGTCCACCACCTCGACGCCCGCTGGACCTGGACCTGTGGCAAGGGCGTCTACGCCCCGGCGGTGGCCGAGACCGTGCTGGCCATGATCCTCGCCCTGCACAAGAACCTGCACGCCTACGCCCGGGCTCGCACCTGGGAGACACCCATCGGCCGCTTCCTCGCGGGCAGCCGCGTGACCGTCCTGGGCGGGGGCGGGATCACCGAGTGCCTGCTCCCCCTGCTTGAACCGTTCGGCTGCCCGGTCACCGTCGTGCGCCGGAGCGACCGGCCGCTCCCGGGCGCCGACCGCACCCTCACCGTCGACCGGCTGGCCGAGGTGCTGCCCGACACCGACGTGCTGGTCCTGGCACTCGCCCTCACCGACGAGACCAGCGGCATCGTCGACGCGGCCGCCCTCGACCTGCTCCCCGACGACGCCTGCCTCGTCAACGTGGCCCGGGGCGGTCACGTCGTCACCGACGACCTGGTCGCCGCACTCCGCGACGGGCGGCTTGCCGGGGCGGCCCTCGACGTGACCGACCCGGAGCCACTGTCGGACGGGCACCCACTCTGGTCGCTGCCGAACTGCCTGATCACGCCCCACATCGCGAACACCCCCGAGATGGGCCTCGACATGCTCGAACCGTTCGTGGCCGAGAACGTCCGCCGCTTCTGCGCCGGCGAGGACCTGCTGGCCCCCGTCGACGTGGCACTCGGGTACTGAGCCACGGTCGCCAAGCGGACCTGTCGGGGCACCCCTCACGATGCCGGACCCGTTGGTCGTCCTCACTGCCTGGCTGCTGGCCTGCGTGTTCGCCGTGGCAGCGGCGGTCAAGTTGCGCGACCCGCTGGGCACCCGTCGCACCCTCGGCGACTTCGGGTTGCCGAACCCGCGGCTGCTGGCCCGGGTGCTGCCAGCCACCGAGGCGACCACCGCTCTCCTGCTGGTCGTCGACCCCCGGGTGGGTGGCCAGTGCGCGGTTGCCCTGCTGGTGGCGTTCACCACGCTGATCGTCGGGCGCCTGATGGCCGGCCACCGCAACGCCTGCGGCTGCTTCGGCACGTGGTCGAAGCACCCACTGTCCTGGCGGGACCTGGCCCGCAACGGTATCCTCGTCGCCCTCGGGGTGTTGGCCGCCCTGGGTTGAGGATCGGCCCGGCCTCGGCGCGGTCACTGCACCAGGTCGGCCGTCCACGGCTGATTCCAGCGGCAACGAACGACTGGGTAATACTGCTCGACATGGACTCACGCACCCTCGCCCGGCGGGTCGCCGGACCGATCAGCGGGTCCATCTCCAGGGTCGAGGCAGCCCTCGAGCACGCCGCCTGATCCCGGCCCGACTACCCCCGACCCCCGACGACAAGGAGCCACACCGATGGACGGCCTGATGATGGACACGCCGCTGTCCCTGGTCCACCTCTTCGACCGGGCCACCCGGATCCATGGCGACAAGGAGGTCGTGACCGCCTCGCCGGCCGGCAGGCACCGCGTCACCTACGCCGAATGGGGTGATCGCACCCGCCGCCTGGGCGGCGTGCTGGACGACCTCGGCATCAGCGCCGACGGCCGTATCGCCACCTTCGCCTGGAACACCGCCCGCCACCTCGAGCTCTACTTCGCGCCCCCGTGCAGCGGCCGCGTGTCGCACACCCTCAACCTGCGCCTCTTCCCCGAGCAACTCACCTACATCGTCAACCACGCCGAGGACGAGGCCATCTTCCTCGACCACTCGGTGGCCGGCCTGATCTGGCCCCTCATGGACCAGTTCGACACGGTGCGCCACGTCGTCCTCATGGACGACGGCGCCCCGGCGCCCGATGCCGACGCCATCCGCGCCGAGGTTCACGACTACGAGGCCCTGCTCGACGCCGCCTCCCCCGTCGACTGGATCGACGTCGACGAGGACCAGGCCGGCTCGATGATGTACACGTCGGGCACCACCGGGAACCCCAAGGGCGTCGTCTACTCGCACCGGTCGATGGTGCTCCACACCTTCGGGGCGATGATGGCCGACACGCTCGGCGTCAACGAGCGGGACGTGATCCTGCCCGTCGTGCCGATGTTCCACGCCAACGCCTGGGGGCTCGCCCACGCCGGCGTCGCCACCGGCGCCACGCTCGTCATGCCCGGCCCCGACCTCAGCCCACCCGCCCTGGCCGACCTGATCGAGTCGGAGCGGGTGACCCTGGCCGCCGGCGTGCCGACCATCTGGATGGGCGTGCTGCCCGAGCTGGCCGGCCGCGACGTGTCCTCCCTCCGGGCCATCCCCTGCGGCGGCTCGGCGGTCCCCCGGTCGCTCTCCGAGGGCTACCGGGAGCAGATCGGGATGCCGATCCTCCAGGCCTGGGGGATGACCGAGACCAGTCCGCTGGCCGCCGTCTGCCAGATCAAGTCCACCCTCGACGACCTCGACGACGACGCCAAGGCCGACCTGCGGACCACCGTGGGGCTCATCGCCCCCGGCGTGGACTTCCGCATCGCCGACCAGGAGACCGACGAGGAACTGCCCTGGGACGGCGAGACCCGAGGCGAACTCCAGGTGCGCGGCCCCTGGGTGGCACGCACCTACTACAACGACGAACGGGCGGGCGAATCCTTCACTGCCGACGGCTGGCTCAAGACCGGCGACGTGGCCGTGGCCGACACCGAGGGCTACGTGCGCCTCGTGGACCGCACGAAGGACCTGGTCAAGTCCGGCGGCGAGTGGGTCAGCTCCGTCGAACTCGAGAACGAGATCATGGCCCACCCCGACGTCGTGGAGTGCGCCGTCATCGGCGTCACCTCCACCAGGTGGGGCGAGCGTCCGATGGCCTGTGTGGTGACCACCGAGGGTGCCGCCCTCACCGGCGACGACGTCATCGCCTGGCTGGACGGCAGGGTCGTGAAGTGGTGGTACCCCGACCGCGTGGAGTTCATCGAGGAGGTCCCCAAGACCTCGGTCGGCAAGTTCTCGAAGAAGACGCTGCGGGAACGCTTTGCCGACGTGGTCGTCGACTGACCAGGACTCCCCGACTGGCACGCCCCTGCGCTACCAGGCGCAGGGCAGGTGCTTCACGCCGTTGATGAATCCGCTCGAGAGCCGGTCGGGGGCGTCCGTGGCGTGGATCTCGGGCACCCGGTCGCGCAACTGCTGCCACATGGCGGTGATCTGGCGACGGGCCAGGTGGGCGCCGAGGCAGAAGTGCGGCCCGGGGGCGCCGAAGCCGTAGTGGTCGTTGGGCGTCCGGCGCACGTCGAAGCCGTCCGGGTCGTCGAAGACCTCCGGGTCGCGGTTGGCCGCCCAGTAGTACAGGAGCACCTTGTCGCCCTCGGCGAACTCGCGCTCGCCGAGTCGGACGCCGTCCCGGGTGGCCGTGCGGCGCATCGAGATCACGGGTGACGCCCAGCGGACGATCTCCTCCACGGCCGTGTTCGCCACACCGTCGAAGTCGTCCCACCAGCGGGCCCGCTGGTCCTCGTGCTCGGTCAGCAGGTGCAGGGCCCACGAGATGCTGTTGCGGGTGGTCTCGTTGCCCGCCACCACCAGCAGGATGAAGAACGAGGCGATCTCGTCGTGGGTGAGCCGCTCGCCGTCGACCTCGGCGTGCACCAGGGCCGAGGTCAGGTCGTCGGTCGGCAACTCGACCCGCTCGGCGATCAGGCCGTTCATCATCTCGGTGAGCTGGAAGGCGGCAAGGAACAACTGGGAGCCCAGGTCGAGGTTCTCGTCGCGGTACTCGTCGTCCTGGGCGCCGAGGATGGTGTTCGACTGGTCGAAGACCATCTGCCAGTGCTCCTCGGGGATGCCCATCATCTCGCAGATGATCCGAAGCGGCAGGCGGGCAGCCGCCTCGGTGACGAAGTCGCACGGGCCCGTCGTGAGCAGGTCGTCGACGACCTCGGCGGCGACGCGGTCGACCGCCTCGTCCAGCTCCTTGACCCGCCGCGGCGTGAAGCCGGACGACACGATGGAGCGCAGCCGCTTGTGGCGCGGGTCGTCCATCGAGATCATCGACCCGAAGTAGCGCGTCATCTCCTCGTTGGGCAGGTTCAACGCCGTCGTGCCACCCTGTCCGCTGCAGAAGTCCTCGGGTCGCCGGCTGGCCTCGGCCACGTCGGCGTGCCGGCACAGGGCGTGGAACCCCTTCTGCGGGAACTGCTCGGTGATCTCCGCAGGCAGGTCGTAGTAGCGGTACGGGTCGTCGAGGCGCAGGCGGTCGAAGGCGGCCGACCGGTCGGCCAGCGGCCGCTCCCAGAAGGCCTGCGAGGCCAGGTCGATGCCGTCGATCTGCATGTCCGAATGCTGCCACTCACCCGGCGGCCACCTCCCATCGGCCCCCCGGCAGCCCCCGGCGGCCCCGGTGCTTTCACCCCGGGCCCGTGCGTGCCATGATCGGAGCGTTCGAAGACCCGCACCACTGCAACGACAGGAGCGCACGTGGAACTGTTCAGCGACTGGATGGGATTCTCGGGCGGCGGCCAGGCCGTCGGCCGCTATGCCCACTACCTGGGTGGCATCACCTGGATCGGTCTCCTCTACTTCTTCAACTTCATCCAGGGCTCGGCCTTCGGCGAGATGAGCGACGGCGCCCGGGGGGAGGCGCTGCGCAAGATCACCTGGCGCACGCTGTGGTGGTTCCGCTGGGCGGCGATGCTGACCTGGGTGTCGGGCATTTGGATCCTCGCCCACCAGAAGGCCTTCGGCGAACTGATGCCGGACTACTGGAACACCTCGGCCGGTGTCGGCATCGCCTTCGGCGCCCTGCTCGGCACCACCATGGCCGCCAATGTCTGGATGGTCATCTGGCCGGCCCAGCAGATCGCCATCGGCTCCTCGGTGGCGGTCAGCGAGGGCGGCGAGGCCGATCCGGAGGCTCCCGCGGCCGCCAAGCGTGCCGCCCGCGCCAGCCGGGTCAACACGCTGTTCTCGATCCCGCTGATCTTCTTCATGATGTGGCCCAGCCACTTCGCCTCGGCGTTCGGTGACGTCAACATGAGCGGTATCGGCTTCGGCCCATCGGCGGGCGGCCGCTGGACCCTCTGGATCGTCTTCCTCGTGATCTGGGTCGTGATGGAGCTTTCCGCCCTCGGCAAGTTGGGCGGCTACGACAACGGCCTCAACAAGGTGGTACTCGACAAGCACCAGGACACGATCAAGTGGGGCTTCCTGATCACCATCGTGCTCTACGTGCTCTTCGAGATCGTCGCCTGAGCACCCCCGGAACTGCCGCGGCCCGCCCCCCGGGGCGGGCCGTTGCGCGTGTCGACTCGGTGCGGATGCCGTCCGATCGACCGCTCAGTTGACGGTCAGTCGGGCCTCCATGCCCGACTCCCGGTGACCGGCGATGTCGCAGTACAGGAGATAGCGGCCGGGCTGGAGGTCGATGCTGCCCGCGTCGGTGCTGCCATCGACGACGACAAGGCGCATCTGGTCCTCGAGGCCCTCGACCACGAGCGTGTGCTCCTGCACGCCGATCTGGCTGAGTTCGAACTCGACGGTTCCGGCCTCGGCCTCGTAGGCGTCGGCGTCGTAGTCCTGCCGGTCGTAGGCCTCGATGCGGAGGACGCCGTCCTCCGACGGCGTCGGGGTGGTCGATCCGCCACCTCCGCAGGCGGCCAGCAGCAGGGCCGCGGCGATGGCCGTTCCGATGGTCGCGCGCAATCGCATGTCGTCCTCCGTCGGGTGGTCGCGGCCGGATGGGTCCGGGCCTGACCAGAGGCTACCGATGGGCGAAGATGTACGTCCTATGGCATCCGTCGCAGGGTCCGAACCGGAACACATCGCGCTGCTCGCCAACCCCGCCGCCCGGGCCGGACGGGCCGCCGGCGACCTGGACCGGGTCCTGGACCGGCTCCACACCCACGGCATCGACGCCGAACTGCTGGTCGCCCCCTCGCGGGCGGCGGCCCAGGAGGTGGCGCACGGCGCCGTCTCCCGCGGGGTCGACCGCCTGCTGGTGCTGGGCGGCGACGGCATCGCGCACCTCGGCGCCCAGGCGGTGGCCGGCACCGGCGTGACCCTTGGCGTGGTCGCAGGCGGAACCGGCAACGACTTCGCCCGGGCGCTCGGCCTCCTCGCCGGCACGCTCGAGGAGCGGGTCGACCGGGCGCTGCTGGAACCCACCCCGCTCGACGCGATCGAGACCGACGCCGGGTTCGCCGCCACGAGCGTCATCGCCGGCTTCCCGGCCACCGTCAACGCCCGGGCCAACCGCATGTCCTTCCCCCGGGGCACCGCCCGCTACACCGTCGCCACGCTGCTCGAGCTCTTCGGCATGCGTCCGACGACCTACCGGCTCGCCCTCGACGGTGAGGCGCACGACGTCCGTGCCGCCGTCGTCGTGGTCGCCAACACCCGCTTCTTCGGGGCCGGCATGGACATCTGCCCCGATGCCGACCCCGCGGACGGGCTGCTCGACGTGTGCATCGTGGGCGACGTCGGCCGCCTAGAACTGCTGCGCTCCTTCCAGAAGGTGCAGACCGGACGCCACGTCGGGCACCCGAAGGTGACGATGCGGCGGGCATCGGAGGTGGTGCTCGACGGCAACGGTCCGGTGCGTGCCGACGGCGAGCCGTTCGGAGAGCTCGAGCCGCACCGACCATGCGCGATGCGGGCTGCGCCCGGCGCCCTCCGATTGGCCGGCGCCTCACCCCCATCACCCGTAGGCGGCTAGCGTCGTGACCATGGCACACCGCATCGAGATCACCTACTGCGTCCCCTGAGACTATTCGGCTCGCGCCGTGAGCGCGGCCAGCGACCTGCTGAGCGACTACCAGCATGTCATCACCGACCTGCGACTTGTGACGGGAGACAACGGCGTGTTCAGCGTGACGGTCGACGGGGACGTGATCTACTCCAAGGCCCAGACTGGCCGCCACGCCGAACCAGGTGAGGTGCTGGACCTGTTCACGGGTCTCATAGGACCAGACGTACCCCGCTACGGCCAAGAATGAGCCTCCCTGCTTTGAGGACTGCGCAGCGCCGTCGTCTAGATTGACCACCGCGGCTCTACCGAGCCGAACCGACCCTGGAGGAATCCATGTCAGACGACGCAAGTGCTTGCCCATTCTCCGGCGCGAACACCACGAAAGGGATCACAGCCACCGAAGAATGGTGGCCCGAACAGCTGGATCTGAAGATCCTGCACCAGCACGATCGCAAGTCGAACCCGATGGAGGAGGGCTTCGACTATGCCAGCGCCTTCAACTCCCTCGACTATGAGGCATTGAAAGCTGACATCGCCGCGGTGATGACGGACTCGCAGGACTGGTGGCCTGCTGACTTCGGTCACTATGGAGGGCTCATGATCCGGCTGACGTGGCACGCGGCCGGCACCTACCGCGTCGGCGACGGCCGCGGGGGAGGCGGAACCGGCGCGCAGCGATTCGCCCCCCTCAACAGCTGGCCGGACAACGGCAACCTGGACAAGGCGCGACGCCTGCTATGGCCGGTGAAGCAGAAGTATGGACGCGCTATCTCGTGGGCCGACCTCCTCATTCTGGCCGGCAACGTTGCGCTCGAGTCAATGGGGTTCAAGACATTCGGCTTTGGCGGCGGACGCGAGGACATCTGGGCCCCCGAAGAGGACATCTACTGGGGTGCTGAGCGCGAGTGGTTAGCCGATGAGCGCTACAGCGGCGACCGCGAACTAGAGACGCCACTCGGCGCCGTTCAGATGGGTCTCATCTATGTCAATCCGGAAGGGCCCAACGCAGAACCCGACCCAGTGGCAGCGGGACGTGACATTCGCGAGACATTCGCGCGGATGGCCATGAACGACGAGGAGACGGTGGCCCTCATCGCTGGTGGTCACACCGTTGGGAAGACCCACGGTGCTGCACCAGACACCAACGTAGGACCGGAGCCCGAGGGCGCGAGTTTGGAGGAACAGGGCTTTGGATGGAAGAACCCTCACGGCTCCGGCATGGGCAATGACACCATAACCAGCGGTCTCGAGGGCATCTGGACGTCCACGCCGAACCAGTGGAACAACGACTTCTTCAAGCATCTGTTCGAATTCGAGTGGGAGCTGTTCCAAAGCCCGGCAGGTGCCAACCAATGGCGACCGAAAGACGGTGCTGGCGACGGCCGCGTGCCCGACCCGCACGACCCCGACTCTCGTCACCATCCGACCTTCCTGACGACAGATCTCGCGCTGCGCTTCGATCCGGGGTACGAGAAAATCTCGCGGCGATTCCTCGAAAACCCAACCGAGTTTGAGGATGCATTCGCTCGGGCGTGGTTCAAGCTGCTGCACCGAGATATGGGGCCCAACGACCGGTACCTCGGTCCTGAGGTTCCCGACGAGGATCTGATCTGGCAGGATCCCGTACCCGCAGGGCCACAGCTCAGCAACGACCAGATCGAGGCGCTCAGAGATGCGATCCTCGACACCGGCCTATCGGTCCAGCAGTTGGTCGCAACCGCCTGGGCCTCTGCGTCGACCTTCCGTGGCACGGACCTCCGCGGCGGTGCCAATGGAGCCCGCATCCAACTGGCGCCACAGAAGGACTGGAAGGTGAATCAGGTTGCTGGTGTCGCCGAAGTAATCACGGCGTTGGAAAACGTCCAAGCAAACTTCGGTGGAGAGGTGTCAATCGCCGATCTGATCGTGCTAGGCGGGTGCGCCGCAATCGAAAAGGCCGCAGCCGAAGCCGGTCACAACGTCTCTGTTCCGTTCAACCCGGGCCGTGGAGATTCCAGCCAGGAGATGACCGAGGTCGACTCGTTTGCGTACCTTGAACCGACAGCGGATGGCTTCCGCAATTACCTGTCGCCCATCCACAAGCGTCCTACAGAAGAGCTGCTTGTCGACAAGGCATTCCTTCTGAACCTCACCGCGCCCGAGATGACGGTGCTGGTCGGCGGTATGCGAGCACTGGACGCCAACGTGGGCGGTGCCCAGCACGGTGTATTCACCAACCGGCCCGGACAGCTCACCAACGACTTCTTCGTCAACCTGCTTGATATGGGTACGGAGTGGAAGGCCTCTGAGTCCTCAGAAGGCGTGTTTGAGGGCCGTGATCGCGAGACGGGCCAAGTGCGCTGGACCGCCACTGCCGCCGATCTCGTGTTCGGGTCCAACTCGCAGTTGCGCGCCCTCGCTGAGGTATACGCGTGCGACGATAGCGACTCGAAATTTGTGGATGACTTCGTTGCCGCTTGGCACAAAGTCATGAATCTCGACCGATTCGACCTGGCCGCCACCCGCAGCTGAGGAACCGGAACGACCCGAAACCTTGCCGGACAGCCGAAGGCAGCTACGGTCGCGGCATGAGCACGCTGGTCTACGAGAAACACCTTGACGACATCCGCGTCGAGTTCGACGCCCTCTATACCTGGGACTACGAACGGAGCCGAGACGGTCTGAACCGCCTCTACGAGAAGGCCAAGCGGGCCCAGTGGAATGTCAGCGACGACCTCGACTGGTCCACGCCGGTCGACCCCTGGCGCCTCATGGCCCTGCAGGCCGAGGAGACGGGCGTCCCCGCGGGCTTCCCGGGCCGGGCCCTCGCCGAGGTCCCCAACTCGCCGGTCGCCGACTGGGACGAGGACCGCTGGATCGACTTCGCCGTCCACTCGCAGTGCACCTCGCTCAGCCAGTTCCTGCACGGCGAGCAGGGTGCACTGCTTTGCGCCTCCCGGCTGGTCGAGGCGGTCCCCTGGATGGAGGCCAAGTACTACGCCGCCACCCAGGTGGTCGACGAGGCCCGCCACGTCGAGGCGTTCCACCGGTACCTCGACGAGAAGATGCCGGCCACCTATCCCATCAACGAGAACCTCAAGACCCTGTTGGACGACCTGCTCCGGGATCCGCAGTGGGACCTCGTCTACCTCGGCATGCAGGTCGTGGTCGAGGGGCTGGCCCTGGCGGCGTTCGGGATGATGATGGGCACCACCCGCGACCCGCTGCTGCGTCAGATGATCCGCTACGTGCTGGCCGACGAGGCCCGCCACGTGGCGTTCGGCATCCTCTCCCTCGAGGAGGTGTACGGCGACTTCTCCTCGACCGAGTTCCGGGAGCGCCAGGAGTTCGCCTACGAGGCCTGCCGGCTGATGCGTCGCCGCACCTTCAACGCCGAGTTGTGGCCGTCGTTCGGGGTGTCGAACGAGGAGGTCGAGGCGCTGCTGCCGCCGACACGCGGCCAGCAGGCGTTCCAGCACCTGCTGTTCTCCAAGATCGTGCCCAACTGCAAGAAGTTGGGCCTGCTGGACCACCGCGACGGCTGGCTGCGGGAGCGCTTCGGCGAGATGGGGATCCTGCAGTACGAGCACGCCTCCACCGAGGTCGAGGAGCTCACGATCGACTCGGCGATCGACCCCGTAGAGGCCTGATTCCCGGGTGGCCCAGGCGGGAAGAGGCCCATCCCCTTCCCGGTGGGTCAGATGCCCTGTTCGAGCTCGGCCAACTGGTCGAGCAGGGGCAGGACCTCGTCGGCCCCGGCCGGCGGCAGCCCGAACAGCGCCCGGGTGATCCCCGCCTCGGCCATCGCCTCCAACGCCGCCCGCTCGGGTGGGGCGTAGTAGATACTGACCTCGACCTCCGCCGGATCGCGGCCAGCCCGCTCGCAGGCCTCGTTGCGCTGGGCCACGACGGCCGCCGGGTCGAAGCCGGCCTCGCCGCGGCCGGCGATCGGGATCCAGCCATTGCCGTAGCGCACGGCCCGCTCGAGGCCACCGGGGAACACCCCGCCGACGTGGATCGGCGGGTGCGGGACCTGAACCGGCTTGGGGTTCTGGTGGATCGGATCAAAGTCGACCCGGGTGCCGTGGTACTCGGCGCCGTCCGCAGCCCAGATGGCCTTCATCGCCTCGATGCGCTCACGCAGCAGGCCGAAGCGGCGGCTCGGGTCGGTGCCGTGGTTTGCCATCTCCTCCAGGTTCCAGCCGGCACCGACCCCAAAGAGGAAGCGGCCGCCGGAGAGCACGTCCACCGACGTGACCTCCTTGGCGGTGTGGATCGGGTCGCGCTCGACGACGAGGCAAATGCCCGTGCCCACCTTCAGGCGGGTGGTGGCGGCCGCCGCCACGGCCAGCCAGCTGAACGGGTCGAGGGTGTCGTAGTACATCTGTGGCATGTCGGGCCCGCCCGGCCAGGGCGACACCCGCTCGACGGGGATGTGGCTGTGCTCGGCCACCCACAGCGACTCGAAGCCCCGTTCCTCGAGGGCGGTCGCCAGGTCGCCGGGGCGGATCGAATAGGCGGTCGGGAAGATGCAGGCGGCGAGGTGCACGGAGTGGCTCCTTGTTGCTCGGCTATTCGGGGCTGAACGCGCCGCGGCCCAACTGGTCGCGGATGGTCTCGACGGACGGGTTGACGAGGCTGCGGCGCTGCCAGTTGGCGCCGTCGACGACGAGCGTGTGGCCGGAAACGAAGCGGGCGTAGGGCGAGGCGAGGAACGTGGCGGCCCAGCCCAGTTCCCGTCGCTCGCCGGTGCGCAGCGCCGGCTGGCGGTGCGCATGACCGTCGCCTTCGCCGGCCTGTTCGAGGCCCTCGCGGATGTCGCCGGTCATGTCCTCGTGGGGGAACAGGCCAGGGACCAGTCCGTTGACCTGGATGCCGTGCGGACCCCACTCGACGGCGAGCGTCTCGACCAGGTTCTTGACGCCGGCCTTGGCGGCCGCCGAGTGGGCGAAGCCGGGTCCGCCCGTCCAGGCGTAGGAGGCGCCGACGCACACGATCGAGGCTGGCGTGCCGGCGGCCAGGTGCCGGCGGCCGAACTCGCGGGTCACGAGGAACGTGCCGTTGAGGGTGATGTCGACGACGGTGCGCCAGGCGTTGGGCGAGAGGTCCTCGGCCGGGGAGGGAAAGTTGGCGGCGGCGTTGTTGACGAGCACCCGGGGCAGCCCGAAGCGGGCCTCGGCGGCGTCGAGGGCGGACGCCACCGAGTCGGCGTCGCGGATGTCGCAGGCGACGGCCTCGACTTCGCCGCCGACCTCCTCGATGGCGGAGCGGCCGGCATCGAGGTGCTCGGGGTTGCGGCTGGCGACGACGACAGAGGCACCGAGGCGGGCGAACTCGATGGCGACGGCCTTCCCGAGGCCGGTGCCTCCACCGGTGACGAACACGGTGTCGCCCCCGTACGTGCCGGCGGGCAGGGCGGTGGCACCGATCGGCGGCGGTGCCGGGAGACCGGGCGGACTCACGGCCCGTCCCCCCTGCCCCGCTCCTGGTTGAGCCGGGTCTGGAAGGTGCGCTCGTCGGCCATCGAGGCGGCGAGGCCCGGGCGCAGCAGGTTGCCGACAACCTGTCGGGCCATCGCCACGGCCCGGGGATCGGCGGCGGCGGCCTGTTCGGCCATCCCGTACACGGTGGCGTCGAGTTCGTCATTGGGGACCATCCGGGACACGATCCCGTACCGGAGTGCCTCCTCGGCGTCCAGCCGACGGCCGGTGAGGACCATGTCGCTCACGAGGCCGTGGCCGGCGAGCTGGGCCAGGACGCCCATGCCGCCGGTGTCGGGAATCACGCCGTGGCCGAGCTCCGGGAACATGAAGCGGGCGTCCTCGGCGGCGACCCGCACGTCGCAGAGCAGCGCCCGCTGGAACGACCCGCCGATGGCCCAGCCCTGGATGGCGACGAACACCGGGACGTCGAGGTCCCAGACCTGCTGGATGCCGTCATGGCCCCGCCGCATCAGGGCAGCGTGCTCCTCCTCGGTGTAGGGCACGCCGATGGCCGAGACGTCCCGGCCCGATGACCACGAGCGGCCCTCAGCACGCCAGACCACCGCCCGGACGTCGGGGTTGACGCGCAACTCGCCGAGGATCTCGAAGAGGCGGGCGTCCATGGCGTCGTCGAAGGCGTTGTGCTTGGCGACGTTGTCGTTGGTGATCGTGGCGATCGGTCCGTCGACCTCCAGGCGCACACGGGTCTCGCTGCCCCCGACCTCCTGCGCTGCTCCCATGCGCCGGACACTAGGCGGGCGGCGTGGTACCCGAACCGCCCGGCAACTTGACACGACGATAATCACCATTATTATGCGCACGTGGCCGACACTGCCCCAGTTCCTCCGCACGCCCCCCACCACTGGGACCAGCGCGACGATGTGACCGAGCGGCTCCTGCACGCCGCTGCCGAGGTCTTCGCCCAACAGGGCTACGAGCGGGCCGGCGTAGCCGAGATCGCCCGACGGGCCGGCGTCACCACCGGCGCCATCTACACCCGCTACCGCGGCAAGGCCGAACTCCTCCTCGACGCCGTCGACCACCACGTCCCCGACCAGATCGAGCGCCTGCTGCGCGCCGACCACGCCGGAGAGAGCCCCACCGAGGTCCTGGCCTCGCTGGGCGCCCACCTGCTTGACGACCTCCCCACCGGCCACGGCCTCTTCCTCGAGGCCATCGTCGCCGGGCGCCGCGACCCCGAGCTGGCCGCCGCCATCCGCCGCCGCGTCGAGGACGAGGACGCCCGCCTCGCCAAGCTCGTCGACGAGGCCGTCGCCGACGGGCTCATCGACGCCGACCTCGACCGCCTCGCCACCGTCCGGCTGGCGCACGCCATCGGCTTCGGCATGACCCTCACCCGGGCCATGGGCCTCGACCTGCCCGACACCGCCTCGTGGACCACCATCATCGGACGCGTCCTCGACGCCGTGGCCGCGTCCGCACCCACCCCGAGCCACCCGATCACCGAATCCTCGACCGACCACGAACCAGGAGCCACCCCGTGACCGCCACCGAGCCCCGCCCCGACTACGCCAACGACCTGGTCGAGTACGCAAACGACCCCGACCGGATCGCCGAATTCTCCGTCTGGAACGACGACGTCACCTCGCTGATCCACGCCGTCGAGGACAACGCCGACGCCATCTACACCTGGCGCTACGACAAGGGCGAGCGGGCCAGCCTCGACAAGCTCTACGAGAAGGCCAAGACCTCCCAGTGGAACGGCCAGACCGACCTCGACTGGTCGATCGAGGTCGATCCCTATCAGGTGCTGGCGCCGGCCAATCCCGCCGAGGTCGAGTACTTCGCCGAGAACCCCGAGTCGCCGCTCCACAAGTTCAACGAGGACGAGTGGGCGGAACTGGGCGTGGAATCCATGAACTGGAGCCTCTCACAGTTCATGCACGGCGAGCAGGGGGCCCTGCTCTGCACCGCCAAGATCGTGGAGACGGTGCCGTGGATCGACGCCAAGTACTACGCCGCCACCCAGGTGGTCGACGAGGCCCGCCACGTCGAGGTCTTCGCCCAGTACCTCGACCAGAAGTTGGACGGCATCAAGTACCCGTGCAACTCGCACCTCGGCCTGCTGCTCGACGACATCCTCGAGGACAGCCGCTGGGACATGACCTACCTGGGCATGCAGATCATGGTCGAGGGCCTGGCCCTGGCCGCCTTCAGCTTCATGCACCAGACCACCGAGGAGCCGCTCCTCAAGAAGCTGCTTCGCTACGTCATGAGCGACGAGGCCCGCCACGTGGCCTTCGGCGTGCTCTCCCTCCAGGAGGTGTACCAGGGGCTCAGCGCCGCCGAGCTGCGCGAGCGCCAGGAGTTCGCCTTCGAAGCGGCACTCCGCATGCGCGACCGCTTCCTGCGCCAGGAGGTCTGGGAGCGCATGGGCGTCGACGTGAAGGACATGGTGAAGTTCACCCTGGCCATGCCCGACGAGCTACGGGTCTTCCAGCGGCTGCTGTTCTCCAAGATCGTGCCCAACTGCAAGAAGTTGGGCCTGCTCGACGCCGGCGACGGCTGGCTGCGGGACCGCTTCACCGAGATCGGCGTCATCGAGTTCGAGGACTGGGTCGACACCGGCCTGGAGTACGAGGACCTCGACGAAGTCGCCAAGGACCGCGAGGCTGCGCTGGCGTAGCCGCTTGGGCGACGACAGCCTCCCGCTGCTCGACGCTATTCCTCGCCGTTCGCCTGCAGGTGGTGGCGAATCACCTCGTCGATCACGAACCGCAGGAACTTCTCCGAGAACACCGGATCCAGGCCCGCCTCGTCGGCGAGGCGCCGCAACCGTTCGACCTGCACCGCCTCACGGTCGGGATCGGCCGGCGGCAGGCCTGCGGCGGCCTTGTAGGCACCCACCCTCCGGGTGACCTTGAAGCGCTCGGCCAGCAGGTGGACGAGCGCGGCGTCGATGTTGTCGATGCTCGACCGGAACTCGTCGAGTTCGGGATCGGAGACCGGTCGCCCGGTGCCGTCTGCTTCGCTCATGCCTGGCGTCGCCCTAGCTTCGGTGGATTCCGGCAAGGCTAGGCGGCGACGCTCCCCGATGGCACGACCGATTCTGGCGGACGACTCGGTCCAGCCTGAGGGTCCCCCCCGTACTACGGTCCGCACACCCGGCGCTACGGCCGCGCCACCTGCACCCGACGAACTCTCGAGGACGCCTCCATGGAGATCCCACTCACCGTCGCCGACCACCTGCAGCGCTCCGAACTCGTCTACGGAGACCGCATCGCCATCGTCGACGAGCCCGACCAGGTGGCCGCTCCCCTGCCCGACCTCACCTACGGGCGCATGGCCGAGCTGGCCCGGGCCATGGCCGCCGGCCTGGACGGACTCGGCCTCGACCTCGGTGCCCGCGTGGCGATCGTCTCCCAGAACGCCGCCCGCATGCTCGTCTTCCTGTTCGGCACCAGTGCCTTCGGCCGCATCGGCGTCCCCATCAACTTCCGGCTCAACGCCGAGGAGGTGCAGTACATCGTCGAACACTCGGGCGCCGAGGTGCTCCTCATGGACCCCGAGCTCGTCGACACCCTCGGCGACGTGAAGGTGGGTCGGCGCCTGCTGACCGGCGAGGAGTCCGACAGCCTCTTCGTGGAGGGCGTCGAACCGCGCCCCTGGACACCCGACGAGCGGGCCACCGCCACGATCAACTACACGAGCGGCACCACAGCCCGCCCCAAGGGCGTCGAGATGACGCATCGCAACCTGTGGCTCAACGCCGCCGTGTTCGGCTGGCAGACCCTCGTCAGCGACCGCGACGTCTACCTCCACACCCTGCCCATGTTCCACTGCAACGGCTGGGGCATGCCCTACGTCGTGACCGCCATGGGCGGCAGGCACATCGTGCTGCGCAAGGTCGACGGGCCCGAGATCCTGCGCCGCGTCGAGGAGCACGGCGTGACCCTGATGTGCGGCGCACCGGCCGTGGTGGCCGCGGTGCTCGACGCCGCTGCCGAGTGGGACGGGCCGATACCCGGCGCCGGACGGGTCCGCATCGTCGTCGCCGGGGCGCCGCCGCCCACCCGCACCATCGAGCGCGTCGAGACCGAGCTGGGTTGGGAGTTCATCCAGATCTACGGCCTCACCGAGACCGCCCCCCTGTTGACCATGAACCGGTGCCGCGCCGAGTGGGACGACCTCGACCCCGGCGAACGGGCCGTGCGCCTGTCGAGGGCCGGCGCCCCTGCCCTCGGGGTCACGCTCACGACCTCCCCGGAGGGCGAGTTGCTGGCGCGCACCAACCACGTGCTCAAGAGCTACTGGGACCAGCCCGAGGCGACCGCCGAGGCCCTGGCCGACGACTGGTTCCACACCGGGGACGGCGCCGCCATCGACGACGAGAACTACGCCGCCATCCTCGACCGCAAGAAGGACGTGATCATCTCCGGTGGGGAGAACGTGTCCTCCATCGAGGTCGAGGACACGCTCTTCTCGCACGCCGCCGTCGCCGAGGTGGCCGTGATCGGGGTGCCCGACGAGAAGTGGGGCGAGACCGTCAAGGCCCTCGTCGTGCTGGCCGAGGACGCCGACGGCGTCGACGAGCAGTCCCTGATCGACCACTGCCGCGAGCGGCTGGCCCACTTCAAGTGCCCGACCTCGGTGGAGTTCCGCGACGAGCTGGCCCGCACCGCCACGGGCAAGCTCCAGAAGTTCAAACTGCGCGCGCCCTACTGGGAGGGCATGGAGAAGCAGGTGAACTGATTTTCCCTCCGGGCACCGGGACGGACGCCACCATGACGCATCGGCGAGCAATGTGGGCCGTGAAGGGTGCCCTCGCCGCCTGCCTCCTGGCCGGACTCCTCTTCCCGGGCATCCCCGGCGTGGAGGGCAAGGGCTGGCCCGAGCGCTCGGTCGGCTATCCGGTCTCGGCGCTGATCGTGCCGCTGGTGTGGCACCTGCGAGGCCGGCGCGTCGACTACCCGCACCTCGCCGACGCCTTGTTCGTCACGCCGTTCGTGCTGGACCTGCTCGGCAACCTGGTGAACCTGTTCGACACCGTCGACCAGTTCGACGACATCCTGCACTTCGCCAACTGGTCGTTCCTCGTTGCCGCCTTCGTGCTGTTCCTCCACCCCTACGTCCTCGCCCGCTGGAACCTCGTGTTGCTGGGCTCGGGCCTCGGAGCGATCGCCATCGTGGCCTGGGAGGCCGTCGAGTGGGTGATCCAGGAGATGGGCACCACCGGCCTCCAGCTCACCTACGACGACACGATCGGCGACCTGGTGCTCTCCACCTCGGGCGGGGTGCTCGGTGCCGTCCTGACCGTCCGGGCCCTGACCCGGCGAGAGGCCCAGGGTGCTGGGACCCCGCCCGGCGGGACCCCCGGCAGGACATAGATCATGCAGGGAATGCATGAGTCCCGGCCGCTCGTGTTGCTTGCGTGACGCTCGAAACCTAGCGTGGATTCGCCGCCCGACGACGGACGGCTCCCCCTGTGTGGACACCCGCCGGGGGGCGTATCAACCCGGAGGGGGTTCACGAATGAAAAGCAAGCTCCTGAAGCTTCTCGCTGTGTTCCTGTCCATCGGTGTCGTGGCCGCAGCGTGTGGCAGCGACGACGACGGCGGGACAACCACAACCACGACGGCCGAGGCCACCACCACGGTCGCCGAGACAACGACCACCGAGGTCGAGGTCGTCGCCGACGGCAGTCTCCTGGACGTCGTCAAGGACCGCGGCACCCTGAATTGCGGTGTCAGTGGCTCTGCCGTGGCATTCTCTGAGACTCAGGCCGACGGCTCGGTCACCGGCATCGACGCCGACTTCTGCCGTGCGGTTGCCGCCGCGGTGATCGGCGATGCCGATGCCGTGAACTTCGTGGCCTTGACCGCTTCGGAGCGCTTCACGGCCGTGCAGACCGGTGACGTCGACGTCCTCATGCGAAACACCACCTGGACCCAGAGCCGCGACAGTTCGGTGGGCATGGACTTCGGTCCGACCACCTACTACGACGGCCAGCAGTTGATGGCTCGGGTGGGCGACGGATTCTCGGCTTCCAGCACCGTCGCGGACATCGACGGCGCCGTGGTGTGCACCAACGTGGGTACTACCACTGAGAAGAACATCGCCGAGGCCGCCCTGCTGGCTGGCGCCGACATCACGCTGCTCGGTTTCGAGACCAGCGACGAGGTCTACGAGACGTTTATCGCCGGTGGCTGTGACATCACCACCACCGACGGTTCGGCGCTCGTCGGCCGCAAGGTCAAGCAGCAGCCTGCCGACCAGGAGTGGGTGATCTTCCCGTCCACCCCGATCTCCAAGGAGCCGCTCGGCCCGACATACGGCCAGAACGACTCGGCGTGGGCCGATGCGGTCAACTGGACCGTGTACGCCATGATCATCATGGACGAGTACGGCATCACCTCGGCCAACGTGGACGCCAAGTGCGCCGCGGCCGAAGCCGAGGTTGGACGCCTCTGCGGTGGCGAAGGCGAGTTGCAGACCGGAATGGGACTGCCCGCCGATGCCTTCCACCAGGTGATCAGGCAGGTCGGGAGTTACGGCGAGGTCTACGACCGCAACCTGAACCCGGTTGGCCTGTACCGCGAGGGAAGCGCCAACGCCGGCTGGCTCGACGGGGGCCTGATCTACGCCCCGCCGGCCCGCTAGATAGACCAGACTGGCAATCTTGAGGATCCCAGGGGTCGGGAGCGACAGCTCTCGGCCCCCGGGATCCTTCGCGTCGCCACCCCCGCCCAACGCGGGTACTGTCGGCCCCCGTGCACGCCATCGGGCGCGCCCTCCCTGATCCCCTCGCACTCCAGTTGAGCCAACGGCGATGACGACGGCCCCCACCACCCGAGAGCGGGTATCACAGCGGGTACCGCTTTGGCGCGACGTCATCGTCCTCAAGTGGGTGACCCAGGTCGCTCTCCTGCTCGTGGTGCTCGGCACCATGTGGTTCCTGGCAAGTCAGGCCGGGGACAACCTTCGGGCCCGGAACATCAACACCGAGTTCGACTTCCTCGAGCGCCCCGTAGACATCCAGATAAGCGAGGGAATCGACACCCACCCGGATACGGGTGGCCGGGCCCTCTGGGCTGCCATGGTCAACACCCTGCGCCTGTCCATCTCGGGGATCTTCTTCGCCAGCATCCTCGGAGTGGTCGTCGGCCTGGCCCGCTTGTCCGACAACTGGATAGTCCGCCGCATTGCCACCGGCTGGGTCGAGGTGCTGAGGAACGTCCCACTGCTGGTGCAGATGGTCCTCATCTACTCCGCCCTCACGGCGTTGCCGCGGGTAGGGCTCGACACCGGTCCTGTCAACGGTTGGCTCCACATCTCGAACAAGGGCATCTCGATGCCGCGGGTCTTCATCGCCGATGGCTTCTACCAGTGGGCCGTTGTCGTCCTGGTCGGCGTGTTGGTTGCGCACTTCGTCCGCCGTCATCGTCAGGCGGTCCAGGACGAGACCGGAGCCCACACGTCACCGACCCTGTGGGCACTCGGAACCGTCGCAGTCTTCGGATTGATCGGCCTGTTCATCCACCCCATTTTCTCCTGGCTCGGTCCCGTTTTCGACGGTGTTGCCGACCTGCTCGGCTCGCTCCCGAATGCCGTCCCACAGGTGCTGCTCGCCGCCATCGTGGTCGGCCTCGCCGCGATCTGGATCCACCGCTTCATCTCCAGCCGCCGCAGCGCCCTCGGGCACCTTTCGATCTCCGACGACGACTGTTTCCGGATCGCCTTCACCGCAGTGGCCTCACTGGCTGTCGTGGCGTTGATCGCCCGCTGGACTGGCTTCTCGGCGTGGACGCTCAACAGTGGCCAGGACCTGTTCGCAGTCATGGCCGACAAGTTCGACGTCGACGGTGCGGCTCGACCGTTCGACGCCATGCGCCCCGACATCATCCAGAAGGGCAGGTTCCCGAACTACGGCACCAACGGTCTGAGCATGTCGCTCGGCTTCGCGTCGGTTTTCTTCGCCGTCGTGTTCTACACGTCCGCCTTCATCGGTGAGAACGTCCGGGGAGGCATCCTGGCCGTCCCCAAGGGCCAGACCGAGGCGGCCAAGGCCGTCGGTCTCGGCCGAGGGCAGATCATCCGCCACGTGGTGCTCCCCCAGGCGCTTCGGGTCATCCTGCCGCCGACGGGCAATCAGTATCTGAACCTGACCAAGAACACGTCCCTGGCCGTCGCCGTCGGCATGAGTGACATGGTTCAGGTCGGGACCACCGTGTTCAACCAGACCGGGATGACCCTGCCCGTGGTCGCCATCTGGATGCTGTTCTACCTGAGCTGCTCACTGACGATCTCGGTGATCGTCAACTGGTTCAACGTCAGAATGCGACTGGTGGAACGCTGATGTCAGAACTGTCGAGTGCTGCCGCCGCGGCAAACGTCTCCGGCGCCGCGCCGCCGGAGGCTCCCAAGTTGCCGCCGCGTCAATGGGCGAAAGAGAACCTCTTCTCGAGCCCCTTCAGTTCATTCCTGACCATCGCCACCTCGATGGTCCTGCTGGTCATCAGCCGTGCGCTCCTTGGGTTCATCTTCAACCCGATCCGTCAATGGAACAGCACGGCGACCAACATGCAGCTGTTCTTCACCCGGGCATACCCCGATGAGCAGTACGTCCGCGTCTGGTCCAGTCTCGCCGCCATCATCATCCTCACGTCCGTTTCGATGGCCGTCTGGCGGGCAGGATCGTCGATCCCCTTGTCGAGGCTGGGACGGAAGTTGCTGGCCGGAGCCGTCCTCCTCGTCCTCCTCGCCCTCCTCGCCCCATTCAGTGCCTCGGCCACCATCCAGTGGACGCTCGTTGCCGTTTGCGTAGCCGCGATCGGCGAGGGCATCCGCCGATCGGCCGGCAAGGGTGAGGACGAGCGGTCGGTCAGTTCCCTGACGGTGCTGGTGGTCACGCTGGCCGGCCTCGTGGCGTCGCTGTGGGTGGTCCCCTTTGGTCATCACACCTACATCCCGAGCCGTCAACCGAGGGTGCTGGCCGAGTCGGGCACGGTGGCCCTGACCACCAAGCTTCCCTGGACGATCATGTTGCTCATCGCCGTGGCGGCGTATCTGGTGGGCCGCGTGATCCGGGAACGCCTGCCGCTCAACCCGACCCGGGTCACCCTCCTGGTCTTGTGGCTCCTGGCGCCGCCGGTGCTGATCTACCTGGTGCTGAGGGACCCGTCGTTCGACATGGGCCACGTGGTCAGCACCGACCTGCCGATCTTCGCCGCCTACGCGGTGGGAGGGTCTCTCCTGCTCTCGTGGCTGACGCGTCCCTCGACCGGGGAGGCCGGCCGAATCGTCGCCGTGGTGATCCTGATAGCCGGCTTCTGCACCTTCCTGACTCCGATGCGGATGGTCGTGCGCCTCGACATGCTCCTGCTGGCCGTCTTCGCCCTGGCGGCTCCGACCTTCGCGGGTGGGCCACGGAATCGAAAGCGCTATGTCCTCGGCTGGCTAGGGGTCCTGGGCGTGATGTCGTGGCTCATCACCGCCATCAACACCCCGTCGACGGTCTCCGTTCCGGGTGGGTTCTTCATCGGTGGCTTCTCGATCACCCTCATGGTCGCCGTCCTCACGCTCGTGCTGTCCTTCCCCCTGGGGATCGCCCTCGCCCTGGCCCGTACCTCGACCATGCCCATCTTCCGACTGCTTGCCACCTGGTTCATCGAGTTCGTACGCGGCGTCCCCTTGATCACGATCCTGATCTTCTTCTCGATCATGGTGCCGCTCTTCCTGCCGCGGGGAATGCACCTCGGGGAGGTCGCTGCCGTGGTCATCGGCTACGTGCTGTTCTCAGCGGCCTATCTGGCTGAGAACGTCAGGGGTGGCCTGCAGTCGGTGACTCGGGGCCAACACGAGGCTGCCGAGGCCGTCGGCATGACGACTGCCCAGAAGACGCTGTTCATCGTGCTGCCCCAAGGCCTCCGGGTCGCCATCCCGCCGCTGGTCGGACACTGCATCGGCGTGTTCAAGGAGACGTCGCTCTTGGCCATCATCGGAGTGTTCGACGTCCTGTACATCGGCAGGATCGTGATTCCCGGCCAGACGGAGTTCATGGGCAGCACCAAGGAGAACCTGCTCTTCGTGTCCGTGATCTACTGGGTGTTCGCCTACCAGATGTCCAAGGCCAGCCAGCGCCTCGAAGAGCGCACGGGGCTGGGTGAGCGCTAGATGATTTCCCTGAATCCTGCGAGGTGTGAACCATGACCGATACGACACCGACCGAGCCGGACGGCGGCCAGACCCGGGATCTCTCCGCGGCACGGGACATGATCGTGTGCGAGAACGTGTCCAAGTGGTACGGCGACTTCCAGGCACTCGAACAGGTCTCGGCGACCATCAAGGAGCAGGAGGTGGTCGTCGTACTCGGGCCGTCCGGCTCGGGCAAGTCCACCTGGATCCGGTGCATCAACCACCTCGAGGTCCATCAGGAGGGACGCATCATCGTCGACGACGTCGAACTCACCAACGACCTGCGCAACATCGAGCAGGTCCGCTCCGAGGTCGGCATGGTGTTCCAGCAGTTCAACCTGTTCCCACACCTCACCGTGCGCGACAACGTCACCCTGGCCCCCATCTGGGTCCGCAAGAAGCCCCGCGCCGAGGCCGAGGCCGAAGCCACGGCGCTGCTCGAGCGAGTGGGCATCCCGGAGCAGGCCGACAAGTACCCCGGCCAGCTCTCCGGCGGCCAGCAGCAGCGAGTGGCAATCGCCCGGGCATTGGCGATGGAGCCCAAGATCATGCTGTTCGACGAGCCCACCTCCGCCCTCGACCCCGAGATGATCAAGGAGGTGCTGGACGTCATGAAGACCCTGGCGCTCTCCGGCATGACCATGATGGTCGTCACCCACGAGATGGGATTCGCCAAGGAGGTCGCCGACCGGATCATCTTCATGGAAGGCGGCCAGATCGTCGAGCAGGGCACGCCGCAGCACTTCTTCGAGAACCCCACCGAGGACCGCACCAAGCTCTTCCTGTCACAGATCCTGTAACAGGAGTCGAGGACAGCCCGCCACCGAGATGCACCTCGAGCCGCTCACCGGGGTGCTCGGTGCCCGAGCCACCGGCATCGACCTTCGAAGGCTGGCCGCCGACGGGGACGCTGCCGCTGCCGCCGACCTGCGTGCCGCCGTCTGCGAACACGAGGTTGTCGTCGTGCCCGGCCAGGGCCTCTCCCCTGCCGACCAGACGGCATTCAGCCACCTGCTGGGCCCCTACTCGCCGGTGCCGTTCGTACAGCCCGTCGAGGGCCACCCCGAGGTGATCCGAGTGGTCAAGGAGGCCGAGGAATCGGACGCCTTCAACTTCGGCGGGGTGTGGCACAGCGACTTCTCGTTCCTCCCGGCACCGCCGGCGCTCACGGTGCTCCACGCCATCGACGTCCCCGAGGTGGGTGGCGACACCGCCTGGTCCTCGATGACCGCCGCCCACGACGGCCTCGACGACGAGATGCGCGGACGGTTGGGGGAACTCACGGCGGTCCACTCGGCGAGCGCCTCCTACTCCCCCGCCCAGCAGTCGCTCCACGCCCAACTCTCCGGCATGGACATCCGCACCTCCGAGGACGCACTCGACGTCGAACGCCACCCACTGCTGTGCACCCACCCCGAGACCGGTCGCTGCAGCCTCTTCTTCAACGGCACCTACGTGCGCGGCCTCGAAGGGCCGGGGCTCGGGCCCGACGACGACCCCGAGGGCAGCGCCGAGCGTCGCCTGCTTCGCTGGTTGCACGACTGGACCACGCACGTCCGCTTCACCTGCCGCCACCGCTGGTCGAACGGCGACGTCGTGATCTGGGACAACCGATCGACCCAGCACGTGGCCATCAACGACTACGGCGGTCAGCGGCGCGAACTCACCCGCACCACCGTGGCGGGGACGAGGCCCGCGGCCTGACGCTGTTTCCCAGCGTCCTCCGGAACTCAGTCGTCGCGAAGGAGTTCGATGAGCGTCGACGTGTCGCTGCGGCCGTGGCCCTGGCGCTGTAGCCGAGCGTAGAACTGGTCGACCATGGCGGTCACCGGCAGCGTGGCGCCCAGCCGCTCCGCCTCGTCGAACACGATGCCGAAGTCCTTGCGCATCCAGTCGATGGCGAAGCCATGGTCGAACTTCCGGTCCAGCATCGTGCGCGACCGGTTGTCCATCTGCCACGAGCCCGAGGCCCCCTGACTGATGGCCTCGAGCATCCGCTCGCGGTCGAGGCCGGCCCGGCGCCCGAAGTCGAGCGCCTCCGACAGGCCCTGGATGAGCCCGCCGATGCAGACCTGGTTCACCATCTTGGTGAGCTGCCCGTGGCCGACCGGGCCCACGAGCACCGTCGCCTTGGCGTAGGCGTCGATCACCGGCTCCACGCCCGCGAACACCTCGGGATCACCGCCGCACATGACGCTGAGCTGCCCGTTCTCGGCGCCGGCCTGGCCGCCCGACACCGGGGCGTCCACGAAACCGACGCCCTGCGCCGTCCCGGCGTCCGCCAGTTCGCGCGCCAACTGTGCCGAGGCCGTGGTGTGATCGACCAGTGTCGAACCGGCGGCCATGCCAGCGAGGGCGCCATCGTCGCCGAGCACGACAGAACGCACGTCGTCGTCGTTGCCGACGCACACCATCACGGCGTCGGCCCCCGCTGCCGCCGCTGACGGCGTAGCCGCCAACGAACCGCCGTGCTCCGCCACCCACTGCTCCGCCCGGGCGGTGGTGCGGTTGTAGACCGTGACCTCGTGCCCGGCCGCCTGCAGGTGTCCCGCCATCGGGTATCCCATCACCCCCAGCCCCACGAACGCGCATCTGGTCATCGGCCCATCCTCCTGCCCACGTCGACCTCCATCGAGTTGCTCCCGTTCATCATGCTCGTGACGCTCCGCTCGTCATGCGCCGTACCTGAGGGCCGCCATCGCCGCGAAGGGGTTCCGCGGCGGCTCGTACTCGGACCCCTCCTCCTCTGCGAGCCCACGGTAGACGGCGTGGACGTTCACCACGATCCGCTCCCACTCACCCCACTCCCGATAGGCGCCGAGGTCCAGGTCGGCGACGACCTCATCCGCCGTCTGGCCGGCGGCCCGGCGGGTGCGGCACTCGGACTCGACGAAGGCCAGGTAGTCGCGCACGGCCAACACGCCCGCCACGTCGGTCAACGGACCGTGGCCGGGCACGATGACCTCGCAGCCCAGCCCCAGGATCAGGTCGCAGGCACCGATCCAGTTGGCGACGGGACCGTCCCAGATGATCGGGGTGCCGCCGATGAACAGGATGTCCCCGCAGAACACCACGCCCACCTCGGGCAGGTGGACCAGCAGGTCGCCCGCGGTGTGCGCCGGACCGACCTCGAGGAGTTCCACCATGCGTCCGCCCGCCTCGAGCTGCAGTTCGCCGGAGAAGGTTCGGTCCGGTTCCGGCACCCCTCCCTGTGCGGTGACCTCGGCGAAGTCGAACGGACCGAACGCCTCCCGCACATAGCGGTTGGCCGCCTCGCCCAGGTCGGCGTGCAGCAGGGCCTCCAGCGCCGAGGGCGGGACCGCCCCCATCTCGGCCGCCGCCGCCTCGGTCGTGACGACCTGCGCCCCGCCGGCGGTGATGAGCCCGTTGCCGTAGCAGTGGTCCCCGTTGGCGTGGGTGTTGACGACCACGTCGATGGGCCGGCCGGCGGTCACGCCATCCATGTCCTCGAGCATCCTGCGGGTCAGGCGCAGGTCGAACAGGGTGTCGACCAGCAGCGACGACCAGTCGCCCGCCAGTAGGCCGGCGTTGCTCCACCCCCAGCCGCCGTCGGGCTGCAGGTAGGCGAACACCCCGTCGGCGACCTCGTGGAGGCCCTGCTCGTAGGGGGGCATCGGGAACGGTGTGGGGAACGGTGCCGGGGCTGCCACGGCGCCCGACCCTAGTGAGCCGGCGGCGAGGCAACCGACGACGACATACCGACCCGTACCCGTCTGGTCAGCCGGAACGTCCGGGTGGCAGGCTCGGGGCCACCAGCGCGACGGCATGGGACCGTCGGAACCTCCGGGAAGCGAGCATTCCATGGGCAATCTGTGTGCGGGCCGCGTGGCGGTCGTGACGGGAGCAGGCCGGGGCATCGGACGGGAACACGCCCTGCTCCTGGCCGAGAACGGCGCCAAGGTGGTCGTCAACGACCTCGGTGGTGACGCCGCCGGCAGCGGCGCCGACCTGTCGCCCGCCCAGGAGGTCGTCGCCGAGATCGAGGCCATGGGCGGCGAGGCGGTCGTCAACGGCGCCAACGTGGCCGACTTCGACGCCGCGGGCCAGATGGTCCACCAGGCAATCGACACCTTCGGCAGCTGCGACATCCTCATCAACAACGCCGGCATACTCCGGGACCGCATGGTCTTCTCGATGGCCGAGGACGACTGGGACGCCGTCATGAACGTCCACCTCAAGGGCACGTTCGCCCCGGCCCACCACGCCGCCGCCTACTGGCGCGAGAAGGTCAAGGCCGGCGGCGAGGGTTTCGGACGCATCGTCAACACCTCGTCGCCGTCGGGCATCTACGGCAACGTCGGCCAGTCCAACTATGGCGCCGCCAAGGCCGGCATCGCCGCCTTCACCGTCATCACCGCCATGGAGCTCGTCAAGTACGGCGTCACCGTCAACTGCCTCGCCCCCGGCGCGTTCACCCGCATGACCGCCGACCTGCCCGGCTTCGACCAGATGGACGAGGCCGCCCAGGAGGCCATGAGTCCGCGCTGGATCGCCGTCCCGGCCGTGTGGCTGTGCAGCGAGGCGGCACAGAACGTGACCGGCCGGGTGTTCGACGTGCGGGGCAGCCAGCTCGGCATCGCCGAACAGTGGTGCCTCGGCCCGACCGCCACCCAGCCCGACGACCCGGCCGAACTGACCGACGTCGTGGCCGCACTGCTGGCCGAGGCCCGGCTCAACTCCAGCATGGACGGGCGACCAACCGAAGGACCTGGTCGCCCGGGCCAGGGCCTCTAGAGCGGACGGGAGCGCACCGAGCATGGCCATCGACTTCAGCCTCACGCCGGAACTCGAGGAGATCCGCCTGCGGGTCCGCACCTTCGTCGACGACGTCGTGAAACCCGGCGAGGCCCGCATCGAGGGGAAGGCCGGGGCGCCGGCGCTCGACGGCAAGGAACGGCTCACCGAACTGATCACCCTCCGCAAGCAGGCCATCGCCGAGGGCCTATGGCTGCCGCACATGCCCGAGGAGTGGGGCGGCATGGGACTCGGCCACGTCGAGCTGGCCATGGTCCAGGCCGAGGCTGCCAAGTCGTACTACGGGCCGTGGGTGCTCAACTGCCAGGCCCCCGACGAGGGCAACATGCACACACTGCTCCACTGGGGCACCGACGAGCAGAAGGAGGACTACCTCCGGCCGCTCTGCGAGGGGCGCACCTGGTCCTGTTTCGCCATGACCGAGCCCGAGGTGGCCGGCTCCGACCCGACGCTCATCCGCACCAACGCCTATCAGGACGGCGAGGAGTGGGTGGTCAACGGCCACAAGTGGTTCATCTCCAACGCCCACCGGGCCAGGTTCGCCATCCTCATCGCCCGCACCGAGGACGACCCCGACATCCCCCAGGCCGCCAACACGGCCTTCCTCGTCGACATCCCGCAGGACGGCTGGACCGAGGTGCGCCAGATCGAGACCATGCACGGCTCGACCGGCCACTCCGAGATCCGCATCGAGGACCTTCGCATCCACGAGTCCAAGATGCTGGGCGGCCGCGGGCAGGGCCACCTGCTCGGCCAGTACCGGCTGGGACCGGCCCGGCTGGCCCACTGCATGCGCTGGATCGCCCAGGCCGAGATGGCCCTCGACATGATGGTCGAGCGGTCCCTCGAGCGCTTCAGCCACGGGTCGCTGCTGGCCGAGAAGCAGGGCATCCAGTGGCTGATCGCCGACTCGACGATGGAGCTCTACCAGTCGAAGCTGATGGTCCTGCACGCCGCCTACAAGATCGACCGCGGCGAGGACTTCAAGTCCGAGGTGTCGATGGCCAAGCACTTCGTGGCGAACTCCCTGAACCGCATCATCGACCGGGCGATCCAGGTGCACGGGGCGCTCGGCTATTCGACCGACACCCCGCTGGCGCACATGTTCCAGCAGGCCCGTTGGGCCCGGTTCGCCGACGGCGCCGACGAAGTCCACCAGATGCGCATCGCCCAGCGGTCCATCAACGCCTTCACCGACAGCGGCACCACCAAGGCCGCCACCGGCAACCTTCCGATCTGACGAGAACCCCCGACTGCCACCGACTGTCCCCGAACACCGGAGCCCGCCATGACCAGCAACCCCGCCAACACCGTCGTCATCGTCGACGCCGTACGCACCCCGATCGGGCGCCGCAACGGTGGCCTGTCCGGCTGCCACTCGGTCGACGTGCTCGGCACCGCCCAGAAGGCGCTGTTCGACCGCACCGGGATCGACCCGCTCGAGGTCGGCCAGGTGGTCGGGGGCTGCGTCGGCCAGGTCGGCATGCAGTCCATGAACGTCACCCGCACCGCCTGGCTGACCGCCGGGCTGCCGATCGACGTGCCGGCCACCACCGTCGACGCCCAGTGCGGCTCGTCGCAGCAGGCCACCAACCTGGCGTACGCCCTCGTCGCCTCGGGCACGGTCGACGCCGCCGTGGGCTGCGGCGTCGAGCTGATGAGCAACGTGAAGTTCGGGGCGACCACCCCCAAGGACCCGGACTCGGGCCGGCCGATCAACCGCAACTACTTCGAGCACTTCGAGTTCACCACCCAGTTCGAGGGCTCCGAGCGCATGGCCGACCACTGGGGCCTCACCCGCGAGGACTGCGATGCCTTCGGCAAGCGCTCACAGGACCTGGCCGCCCGGGCATGGGAGGAGGACCGGTTCGGCACCCAGGTCGTGGGCGTCGAGGCGCCGGTGCTCGACGACGAGGGCACCCCGACGGGCGACACCCGCACCATCGCCCGCGACGAGGGCCTACGCGAGACCACCCTCGAAGGGCTCGCCCAGCTCAAGCCCTCCGGCCGTCCCGACGGCGTGCACACCGCCGCCTCCTCGTCGCAGATCTCCGACGGCGCCGGCGCCGTGCTGCTGATGACCGAGGCCAAGGCCGAAGCGCTCGGCCTCACGCCCCTGGCCCGGGTCGTCGACACCTGCCTCGTCGGCTCCGACCCCGAGTTCATGTTGACCGGCCCCATCGGCGCCACGCGGAAGCTCCTCGCCGACAACGGCATGGCCATCGACGACATCGACCTCGTCGAGATCAACGAGGCCTTCGCCTCGGTGGTGCTCTGCTGGGAGAAGGAGGTCGGCCCCGACATGGACCGGGTCAACCCCAACGGCGGTGCCATCGCCCTCGGCCACCCGCTGGGTGGCACGGGTGCCATCCTCACGACCAAGGCCGTCCACGAGCTGCACCGGGTCGACGGCGAGCACGCCCTCGTCACCATGTGCTGCGGCGGCGGCCTCGGCACCGGCACCCTCCTGCAGCGGGTCTAGTCCGAGCGCAGGAGCCGGTCTTGGGCACCACCTGCCGTGCCGTGGTCTTCCACGGCGACGGCACCTGGGACCGCCGCGACGACTTCGCCGTCGCCACGGCTCCGCCGGGCGGGGCCGTACTGGCCGTCGAGGCGGTCGGACTCTGCCACAGTGACGTCGCCCAGCTGCACGGACACCACCACGTGCCGGGCGAGGTGTCGCCGACCGTGCCCGGCCACGAGATCGTCGGTCGGGTCCACGCCCTCGACGACGACGCCGACCTGGGCGTCGAGGTCGGCGACCGGGTGGCCGTCAACATCGTCACCTACGGGGCGCCCTACGAGGGCAACCCGTTCGGCGTGCGCTGCTACGGCTACTCGTTCGGCCTCGACGAGCGGGAGGGCCTGTGGGGCGGCTACGGCGAGTACATGTCGATCCTGCCCGGCACCCAGCTCGAGCGCCTCACGGAGTCGGTGGGCGCCGAGGAGCTCACCCTGTTCGAACCGCTCTCGAACATGGTGGCGTGGCTGACCAAGGTGAACCTGCAGGCGGGTCAGACCATCGTGGTCCAGGGCCCTGGGCACATGGGCCTCACCTGCGCCGCCTACGCCGCCTCGCTGGGCGCAAGGGTCATCGTCACCGGCACCGGTGAGGACGCCATGCGCCTCGAGGTGGCACGTGAGGTCGGCGCCGACCACATCGTCGACGTGACCGTGGACGACCCCGTCGAGGTCGTGAAGGACCTGACCGGCGGCTTCGGTGCCTCGGTCGCCGTCGACCTGGCGTCTGCGCCGTCGACGCCGGGGCTGTGCCTCGACCTGGTCCACCACGGCGGTCAGGTGGTGTGGGCCGGCCTCAAGGACCGCGTCGCGGTTCCGGTCGTGTCCGACCACGTCGTGACCCGCTCGCTCACCGTCCACGGCGGCGCCGGCGGCACGCCGGAGTCGGTCACCGAGGCCTGCCGGATCCTCAACACCGGCGACTTCCCGACCGCCCCCCTGCTGGGCGAGGTGGTCGACCTCGACGGCCTCGACCGGGCCATGGAGATCCTGCTGCGCAGCGGCGGCGAGGACGCCGTTCGGGCGGTCCTGAGGCACACACCCGCCGCCTAGCTACCCCTGGGACGGGCTCCCGGGACGACTGCGGGACAGGCGTGCGCCGGCGTCGGCGAGGATCAGGCCGCCGGTGACGCACCGGGCCAGGTCCGAGGCGAGGAACACCACGAGGCGTCCGAGTTCGTCGTGCTCGGTGGCGCGCTGCAGCGGTGTGGAGGCCACGACGGCGTCGACGTACTCGTCGGGCAAGGCGGCCGCCACGGTCTCGGTGAGCGTGGTGCCGGGGGCGATGGCCACGACGCGGATGCCCCGCGGCCCCCACTCGACGGCGGCGGTGTCGGTGAGGTGGTTGATGGCGGCCTTGGCGGCCCCGTAGCCGGCCAGCCCCGGCGCCGCCCGGGTGGTCTCGCCAGAGGTCACGTTGACGATCACGCCACCCGCCTCCTGCTCGACCATCACCCGCGCCTCGGCCCGCATGGAGAGCGCCGTGAGCACCAGGTTCTGGTCGAGCACGTCCCGCCAGGTGTCGCCGTCGAGGTCCAGCAGTGGGGCACTCCCCTTCGGGCCGAGCATCCCGATGTTGTTGACCGCCACGTCGAGGCCGCCCAGTTGCTCGACGGCCTCGGCCACCATGCGCTCCAGGTCGGCGTCGTCGCGGGCGTCACCGACCACGGCGACGGCGCGGGGTTCCCCTGACGATTCCGCGTGTTCCTCGGCGATGAGCCCGCAGGTCTCGGCGGCCTTGTCGGCACGTACGTCGAGCACCGCCACCGTGGCGCCGGCACGCGCCAGCCAGCGGGCGACCTCCCGGCCGATGCCGGCCCCGGCGCCCGTGACGAGGGCCCTCGAGCCCGTCAGGTCGATCTCGATGCTCACCGGTCCGGCCCCCTCAACGTTCCAAGGCCTCCAGGATCCCGTCCACGGCCGCTGCGCCCCACTCGGCCACCGTGTGCTCGTCGGTGCCGCCCAACGGGTGTGGAACGGCCACAACCCTGGCGTCGGGTAGTCCGAGGTTCTGGGCCGACGCCGTCGCCAGTTGGGCGAAGGGGACTGTGGCCAGCACGACGGTCGCCACGCCGGCCTTCTCCAGTTCGACGAGGTCGTGGACACTCCACGACGAACACGACCCTCAATCGGCGGAGCCGGTGAGGACGATCCGGACCTCCTTGCTGAGTCCCTCCAGCACCTGCGGCTCACACGCGGTGGCGGCGTTGAACCCGGCTGCGCCCTTGTCGGTCACCCGGACCACCTCGCCGCCGATGCGCTCGGCCAGGCCCGCTGCCGCCGTCTCGAGGAGTAGTCGGGCGTTGGGCTTGGCGTTGTCGAGCACCCCGATGCGGCCGTCGACCAGGGCGGGTGCGGCCGGTGCCAACTGCACGGCGCCCTCGGCCAGCGGTCCGGCGGGATCGAGGATGCGGGCGCTCATGGAAGCAGGCCGTTCATGGGTGAGAGCCTCTCACGCTTCGAGGGCGAGGGTGACGCTGCGGGTCATGCCCCAGGAGGGGATGACGCAGGAGTGCCTGCCGGCGCCGCCGGTGACGAACACCCGGATGTTGCCGGCCTCCTCGGTCATGGGCAGCAGGTCGTCGTCGGCGGCGTCGCGCATCCAGGGCGCCCAGGCCAGCAGGTCGAACTGGGCGCGGAACTCTCTGGCCGGACGGCGGGCCGTGGCGAACAGGTGCTCGGCGACGTCGTCGCGGGACCAGCCGGCGGCGGCGGCCGTGGCGGCGTGTTCGGGGCAGAGGCCGACGAACCACTCGCCGCTCGAGATGCAGGCGTTGTTGACACCGAAGGTGGTCATCGCCGACGCGGCCTTGGCGAGGATCCGCTCGACGTCGTCGGACTCCATGTCGTGGAAGTTGTGCGGGTTCTCGCCACAGTGGACCGTGACCGCGCTCGGGGCGTCGACGCCGAGGTCGTGGTGGTACGGCCCCCAGGGGCTGGCGGCGGCGTTCTCGGCGGTGCAGTAGGCGTACTTGGAGGGCTGGCCCTGGGTGGCGGCGTCGCCGGGCCCGGGGCGGGCGCCGGCCACGTGGAGCAGTACGAGGCGCACGGCACGGCCGACCGTGGCGTTGGCCCGGTTTCCGGGGCCGAAGGCGCCGACCTCGGCATTGAAGCCCATCTCCGCGACGACCTCGCCGTGCACGATGACGAGCGGCGCCACGGGGTGGGTGGTGGCATTGACGCCCCGCAGGTTGAGGCGCTGCTGTCCCAGCGCCCGGACGGCGGTGACCACCACCGGGAACACCTCAGGCGGGCAGCCGGCCATCACGGCGTTGACCGCCACGGTGCGCCTCGTGGCGGCGCCTCCCCGCGGTGGGAGTACGGCCAGCACCTCGTCGGGGTCGGCTCCGGGATCGCCGCCGGCCAGCATCTCCTCGACCCGGTCCCCGGTGGGCGCCACCACGGGGAGCCCGTCGCCCCACTGGCGCTCCTCGAGGAACGCGTACAGCGCCTCGGGGGACTCGTTCTCCAGGTCGTGGGTCGGTTCTCGTGCCAGTTCCTCCACGTGCGCATTCTCCCCCACCCGGGCCTTCCTGACAGACTCGCGCCGTGGCCGGCTCTCCCCTTCGCATCCTGTGGGTCGACATCGACTCGCTGCGGCCCGACCACCTGGGCTGCCACGGCTACCCCCGGCCGACCAGCCCGAACATCGACGCCCTCGCCGCCGAGGGGGTCCGCTTCGACCGGCTCTACACCTCCGACTCGCCGTGCCTGCCGTCCCGCTCGGCGATCCAGACCGGACTGTTCGGCATCCACAACGGCGCCGTCGGGCACGGCGGCACCGCCGCCGACCCGTTCTCCGAGGGCCTGCGGCGGGGCTTCCGGTCGCCTCGGGCCCACGGCAGCCTGGCTGCGGTGCTGTCCCGGGCCGGACTCTGGACCACGACGATCTCGGTTTTCGGCCAGCACCACTCGGCACTGCACTGGTACGCCGGGTTCAACGAGGCCATCCAGGATGGCTACCGCACCTGGTCCGCCGAGGGCGTCGGACGGCACGCCCTCGACTGGCTGGAGCGCAACGCCGACCGGGACCGCTGGTTCCTCCACGTCCACGTCTGGGATCCGCACACGCCGTACACGGGCACCCCCGAGGACGCCGAGGCGCTGGGCGACGGACGCCCCGTCTGGGTGACCGACGAGATCCTGGCCTGGCACCGCGCTCAGGGCGGCCCGCACTCGGCCAGTGAGGTGCTGGGCTTCGGCAACTCGCCTCTCTCCGGAAGCCCTTCCTTCCCGTTGCTGCCGGACTCGCTCGAGTCACTCGACGACGTGGCCCGGGCGTTCGACGGTTACGACACCGGCATCCGGCGGGCCGATGCGCTGGTCGGCCGCCTGCTCGACGCCCTCGCCGCCCAGGGGGTCGCCGACGACACGGTCGTGGTGGTGTCGTCCGACCACGGCGAGAACTTCGGCGAACTCGGCGTCTGGTGCGACCACCACACCGCCGACGAGTACACGCACCGCATCCCCGGCATCGTCCGCTGGCCCGGAGTCCTGGACGCCCTGGCCGGCTCATCGTCCGCCTCCCTCCACTACCACCTCGACCTGTTCGCCACCCTCGTGGAGTTGGCCGGTGCCGCGGTGCCGGCGCACTGGGACGGCGACGGCTTCGCCGACGTGCTGCGCGACGGGGAGGTGCCGGCCGGACGCAGCGAACTGGTGCTGTCAGCGGCGGCGTGGACGGTGCAGCGCAGCCTTCGCTGGGGCGACCGGCTCTACGTGCGTACCCGCCACGACGGCTACCACGGCTACCCCGACGAGATGCTCTACCGGCTGGACGAGGACCCCCACCTGCAGGAGGACGTGTCGGCGGCGCATCCCGACGAGGTCTCAGCGGCGCGGTCGCGCCTCGAGGCCTGGGAGGCCGAGATGCTCAAGAACACGCCGGGCGGGTGCGACCCGCACGACATCGTCATGGAGGAGGGCGGCCCGTTCCACGTGTGGGGCGAGCTGCCGGACTACCTGGCGCGGCTCCGGGCCACAGGTCGCGCCCCCATCGCCGACCAGTTGGCGCGACGCTGGCCGGACGCGGCGTCGGGTGGTGGTCCGGAGAAGATCGGGTACTTCTAGGCGCGGGCCTCGGCTACTCGCCGAAGAAGTTCAGGTGGGTCGCCTGCAGCTCCTCGCCGGACGGGGTGAACGTCGTGAACCCGCCGCCGGCCACGTCGCTTGACACCAGGGCCAGGGCGATGTTCGAGTCGTGCTGCGGCGACCACGACGCCACCCGCACCTCGCCCACCAGGTCACCGGACGGTCCACTCGCCGGCCACGGGTGCTCGCTGGTCGCCGGCAGGCGCTTGCCGGACAGCAGCACCGTCACCAGCCGCCGTGCCGGACCCCGCTCCCGCTCGGCCAGCAGGGCCGCCTTCCCGACGAAGTCGTCCTCCCGGTCCAGCGACAGGAACCGTTCCAGCCCGACCTCGAGCGGCGTCGCCTCGCCGGCACAGTCGGCCCGGTAGGAGAACAGCCCCGACTCGATCCGCTCGTTGAGCGTCGGGCCGCCCGGGTGGATGCCGAACGGCTCTCCCGCGGCCCACACGGCGTCCCACAGCGCCCGACCCCTGGACCCGTCGGTCAGGAACAGCTCGAAGCCGCCCTGGCCGCTCCACCCCGACCGGCACAACAGGAACGGGATGCCCTCGTGCTCGACCTCCACGAACGAGAAGAACGGCACGTCGCGCACCCACTCCCCCAGCAGCGCCGCCATGGTGTCGTCCGCCCGGGGCCCCTGCACGCCCAGCGGCGAGGCATCCGGCTCGAACACCCGGCAGTCCAGTCCCCGCTCGGCGCCGACACCCCGGATCCACAGCAGCAGGTCCGAGTCGGCGATCGAGAACCAGAACCGGTCCTCGGCCAGCTTCAGGATCATCGGGTCGTTCAGCAGGGTCCCCTCGTGGTCGCAGATCGGGGCGTAGCGAACCCTCCCCACCGCACACCCGGCCATGTCCCTCGCCGACACGTACTGCACCAGTTCGAAGGCGTCCGGCCCGACCACCTCGACCTGGCGCTCGCAGGCCACATCCCAGAGCGACACCCGCTCCACGAGCGCCTCATACTCGGCGCCCGGGTCGCCGAACGACGCCGGCATCAGCATGTGGTTGTAGACGGTCGCGTGCGTCAGGCCGTGCGCCAGCAGCGCCCCGTGGAACGGCGACTTGCGGATCCGCGATCCGACCGGAATCTGCAGACCCACAGCGCGCCTCCTGAGCCCTCGGACCCGTCTACCCGTCCAGGCGGTCCACGACCACCCGGCCACCCTGCACCACCGCCGACAACGCCGCCTCCGGCTCGGCCAGCCCCGCCAGGTCCTCCAGCGGATCGACCTCCGTGAGCACCGCGTCGCCGAACGCACCCGGCGCCAGGGTCCCGACCTTCCCCTCCAGACCGCACAGCCGGGCGTTGGTGAGGTACATCGACCGCAGCACGTCGACCGCCGACTCCAGTTCGGCCCGGATGGCGAACTCCCGGTTCTGGTGCGGCTGCGCCTCGCCAAGCAGGTCGGTCCCGAAGCCCAGCTCCACGCCGGCATCCCGCAGCAGCCCGATGGCCCCACGACCCTGCTCGTACAGGCCCTCGTTCTTGACCCGGTTCCGCTCCGGAAACCCGAACTTCTCGGCGTCGTTTCCGAACGCCCAGTAGGTGACGAGCGTCGGCACGACCGTCGTCCCCAACTCCGCCAACCGGGCCGCCGCCTCGGCGTCCACCAGGTTGCCGTGCTCCAGGCAGGCCACCCCGTTCTCGGCCGCCAGCAGCATCGACTCCGACGAGTAGGCGTGCGCCGTCACATAGGTGTGCCGATGCTCGGCCTCCGTGACGATCGCCGCCACCTCGGAGGCCGTGTACTGGACGCTGTCCAACGGATCCATCGGCGACGCCACGCCGCCCGAGGTGTGGATCTTGAGGAAGTCCGACCCGTCGCGCAGGCACTGCCGGGCCGCCTTGCGCACGGCGTCGGGGCCGTCGGCCACGTGGGCGTACTGCGACGTGACGATCTGACACCCGCAAGCAGGCGGGTCGACCACCGCGCCACGTACGTCACCGTGGCCGCCGGTCTGGGAGATCATGTGGCCGGCCGACACGATTCGCGGCCCACCACACAGCCCGCGCCGGATGGAGCGCTTCAGGCCCCGCAGGTCGCCGCCGGTGTCGCGCACCGTGGTGAAGCCCCGTCGGACCGTCGCCTCCGACAGCGCCGCACGGGCCAGGGCCTGCTCGAAGGGCCACTCCCGCTCGGCCCGGGCGAAGTCCATGGTGTGTATCGACAGGTGGACGTGCGCATCCACGAACCCGGGCAGCACGAAGCGGCCCCCGGCCTCGACCTCCACGTCGGCGTCGCCGCCCACCGCCCCCTCGGCAACCTCGACGACCACCCCGTCCTCGACCACCAGCGTCCGCTCACCCAGGTGGGTGCCAGCGGCCGGATCGAAAACGACCCCATTTCGGATCACCGTGCGCACGGGAGGAGCCTGCCATGCGACCGGGCGGCCGACTGCACCGGCGAACCCGCGAGCCCGCCTACCAGTCGGGTTCGCTCACCCCGTGCCGGTACTGGGCGGCCTCGGACGGCGGCAGCGGCGTGTTGCCGAGGATCAGGTCGGCGGACTTCTCGGCCAGCATCATGACCGGTGCGTAGATGTTGCCGTTGGTGATGCTCGGCATCGACGAGGCGTCCACCACCCGCAGGCCGTCGGTGCCGTGCACCCGCAACGAGGCCGGATCGAGCACCCCCAGGTCGTCGGTCCCCATGCGGGCCGTGCACGACGGGTGCAGTGCCGTCTCGGCGTCCTTGCGGACCCAGTCCAGTACCGCCTCGTCGCCCTCCACGTCGGGTCCGGGCGAGATCTCGCCGCCGTTGAACTCGTCGAACGCCGGCTGGCCCATGATGTCGCGGGCGATGGCGATGGCCTCGGTCCACTCCTGCTGGTCCTCGGGGGTCGACAGGTAGTTGAACAGCATCTTCGGCTTGGCGAACGGGTCGTCGGAGGCGATCCGCACCCACCCCCGGCTGTTGGAGAACATGGGGCCGATGTGGAACTGGTAGCCGTGCCCGGCCGCCGGCACCGAGCCGTCGTACCGGATGGCGATCGGCAGGAAGTGGAACATGAGGTTCGGCCACGGCACGTCGTCGTTGCTGCGCAGGAACCCGCCGGCCTCGAAGTGGTTGGTGGCGCCCGGTCCCCCGCGGAACAGCCACTGCAGCCCGATCCACGGCTTGCGCCAGTGCGCCAGGTGCGGCACCATCGACACCGGCTGCTTGCAGGCGTACTGGACGTACACCTCGAGGTGGTCCTGGAGGTTCTCCCCCACCCCGGGGACCTCGACGGCCGGGGCTACCCCGGCATCCTCGAGCACCCCCGCCGGCCCGATACCCGAGAGTTGCAGCAGTTGCGGCGAATTGATGGCACCACCACAGAGCAGGACCTCCGCCGCCCGAGCAACCCGCGGCGAGCCGGAACGGTTGCCCCGACGCCGCACGTACTCCACGCCAACGGCCCGGTTCCCCTCCATCACCAGCCGGGTGGCGTGGGCATGGGTGACGACCTCCAGGTTGGGGCGGCGCAGCACCGGATGCAGGTACGCCCGGGCCGCCGACAGGCGCCGACCCCGGTACACGTTACGGTCGAAGGCGTTGAAGCCCTCCTGGCGATAGCCGTTGACGTCGGTCGTCATCGGGTGTCCGGCCTGCTGGACCGCCTCGAAGAACGCCCGGAACAGCGGGCTGGTGGCCGGTCCCCGTTCGAGCTTGAGCGGCCCGTCACCGCCCCGCCACTCGTCCTCGCCGGCGAGGCAGGTCTCCATGCGCCGGAAGTACGGCACGCAGTGTGCCCAGTCCCACGCCCCGCAGCCGGGGGTGGCAGACCAGCGGTCGTAGTCCATCGGGTTGCCCCGCTGGAAAATCATCCCGTTGATGCTGGACGAGCCGCCCAGCACCTTGCCGCGGGCGTGGTACACGCGGCGGCCCCCCATCTCCGGCTCGGGCTCCGACTCGTACTGCCAGTCGTAGAAGCGGTTGCCGATCCCCATGGAGAGCGCCGCCGGCATGTGGATGACCACATCCCACCGCCAGTCCATCCGGCCCGCCTCGAGCACCAGCACCCGGTTGCCCGGGTCGGCGCTGAGCCGGTTGGCGAGCGCACAGCCCGCCGACCCGCCGCCGACGATCACGAAGTCCCAGGCGCGTTCAGCCACGGCGCATCTTGGGGCAAATGCCAGAGGGATCAGTGCGCCTCGCCAGGGCTCCCATCCCGCTCGCTACTCGTCGAGTTGCTGGGCCAGGTAGTTCTCGATGCCGATGTCGGAGATGACCTGCTGCTGGGCCTCCAGCCAGTCGGCGTGCTCCTCCTCGCCGACCAGTAGGTCCTCGAGGAGTTCGCGGGTGCCGCCGTCGCCCGCCTCGACACACAGGGTGATGCCCCGGTTGTAGCGCTCGATGGCCGCGTACTCGAGTTGCAGGTCGACCTCGAACTGCTCGGGCACGGTCTCACCGACGAGCACGTTGCCGTAGCGCTGCATATTGGGGACGCCCTCGAGGAACAGAATTCGCTCGATGATCTTCTGGGCGTCCTCCATCTCCTCGATGGACTCCTCGCGTTGCTTCTTGGCGAGGCGCTCGTAGCCCCAGTTGTCACACATCATGGCGTGGATGAAGTACTGGTTGATCGCCGTGAGCTCAGCGGTCAACGCCTCGTTCAGGAACTCGATGACGTCGGCATTGCCCTGCATGGGGTGGCTCTCCTTGTCGCCCGTACACGCAAAGATAGCCCCGGCCCTCCGTCGGGCCCAACCGCCCCGTTCAGGCCGGGATGGGCAGGGCCACGACGTTCTCTGGGCGCTCCCGGTGTTCCAGGTGGCCCACGCGGTCGCCGGGGCCGAGGGTGGCGCCATGTTCGATGAGGTCGCGGATGACCGAGACGCAGGAGCCGCAGTCGGAGCCGGCGCCGGACATCCGGGCGATGCCGTTGAGGGTGCAGACACCGTCCACGACGAGGCCCCGGACCTGGCTGCTCGTGACCGCGTGGCAGTGGCAGACCAGCATCAGCCGGCCCCCCGCTCGCCGTCGACATCACGTACCCTGACCATTGGGGTAAAGAATACCTAACAACCACTCGGCAGGCCACCCCCGACGGGGACGAACCTCCCCCTGTTCAGCCCCGGGCAGCGTCGTCGAAGGCCACGACCGCATCGGCCAGTGCGTCGGCCACCGTGGCCAGCGACTGTGGCGACGTCGAGACGGCCGGTGTGTCCTCCCGCGTGTGGAACCACGGCCCGGCACCCGTGAGCGACAGCAGCGGGACGTCGAAGCCCGACCACACCTCGCCCTCCCCCAGCCAGGCGGCCGGATCCTCCCGGAACGCCCAGCCACCCGGTTCGAGCGCCCGACCGACCCCGGCGGCCGCCGTCGAGCGCCCGCAGAACGCCACCCGGGACGTCGCCAACGCACGCACACCCCCCTCGCCGTGGACCTCAGTGGCCAGGTCGGCACCCACATGCACGATCGCCGACACCCCCAGCGACCGCTCCGCCACCCAGCGCCGCACCCCCTCGTAGAGCAGTTCGTGACCGGTGGTCGCCAGCACCAGGAGCGGCCGGTCGGCGAACCGCTCCACGAGTTCCAGCAGGACCGCGAGGCCGGTGCCCCGCTCACCCGCGCACCCGAACCAGCCCGTCAACGGCGTCGTGAGCAGCAACGGCATCCCCTCGACACCGTTGGTGGCGACCACGTTCGCCGTGGTGCCCGGAACCACCTCCGCCGCCAGGTCGACTTCGATCCGCGACCCCTACGTGCCCTCCAGCCGGGCCGCCTCCCGCCCCGGCACCAGGACGACCGGAAACCCGGTCTCGTCGCCGGGCGCCCTGTTGACCGTCACCAGGCAGCCGTGCGGATGCTCGGTCGCCAGCAGTGCCGACGTGCACCCCGACGCCCGGGCAGCGCCCGCCACGGCACCAAACGACTACTCCCCGCCGTGGCCGACCGAGTAGCCCATCGCCAGCACCGGTCCGTACGGCACGGGGCCGTTCCACTCGCCTGTCACGGCCAGGTGCTCGAGTGGTTCGCCGTCAACGACGACCCCACCGCGCACCCGCCAGTGGTCGAACCCGTAAGGCGCCACCTCGACCGTGAGCCCCCGATCAGCGAGCTGCCGCGTCACCCATTCGGCGGTCGCGTGGTCGACGTCGGTGCCGGTGCGATGGTCGCCGAACGCGGCGTACTCCTCCACGAGGCCGTAGAGGCGGTCCCCCTCCATGCCCAAGGACCGTACCGGCCACAGGCGACCCCGCCTCTCCGGTGCGCCGTAGGGTGCACCCCGTGCCCGAGACCTCCACCGACCCCGTCGCCGCCAAGCCGCTGTTCCGGGGCGTCACGCATCGGGCGGCGTTCGTCGCCTCGCTCACGCTCGCCCCGATCATGGTCGTACAGGCGCCCGGCATTTTCGCGAGGTTCGTCACGGCCCTCTACTGCGGCGGCATCGTCGCCCTGTTCGGCGTCTCGGCGCTCTACCACCGGATCGACTGGGGGCCGCGTGGCCACCGGGTCATGCGGCGCCTCGACCACTCCACGATCTTCCTCGCCATCGCCGCCACCTACACGCCCGTCGCCGCCTTCGCGATGTCGCCGTGGGCCGCCTGGCTGGTCCTGGCGTTGGTCTGGGGAGGCGCCCTTGCGGGTGGATGGGTCCGCCTGCGCTTCACCGGCGCCCCCACACACCTCGTCGCCCTCCCGTATCTCCTCGTCGGCTGGTGCCTGCTCCCCGCGGTCACCGACGCCTGGCACCATCTCGGCGTCGCCGGCTTCGTGCTCTACCTCGCCGGCGGCCTGCTCTACACCGCCGGCGCCGTGGTGTTCGCCTTGCAGCGCCCCGATCCCTGGCCGAACACCTTCGGCTTCCACGAGGTCTTCCACGCCCTCACCATCGCCGCCGCCGCACTCCACTACGTGGCCTTCGCCTTCGTGGTGCTACCAAAGGCGGCGTGAAGCCGGCCGCCAACTACCAACTCCGCTCCGGCGACTCCTGGCGGGACCCGTTCCCGATGTACCGGAACCTGCGCGACCACGACCCGGTCCACCGCGTCGCCATCCGCGGCGACGACACCGAGCCGTTCTGGTTCCTCTCCCGCTTCGACGACGTGTTCGCCGCCGCACGCGACACGGCCACCTTCTCGTCGGCCCACGGCCTCACCGTCGACCCCGACTCCCCCGGCACCGGCATGGGCGACGCCACGCCGATCGTCTTCATGGACCCGCCCGAACACACCGCCATGCGGCGTCTCGTCGGTCGCGGCTTCACCCCGCGCCAGGTCACCGAACTCGAGGACCGCATCCGCGCCTTCGTCGTCGAACAGATCGAGAAGCTCCGGGAGGCGGGCAGCGGTGACATCGTCACCCAGCTGTTCAAGCCCCTCCCCTCGTTCGTCGTCGCCTGGTACCTGGGGGTACCCCCGGCAGACCGGCCCCGCTTCGACGTCTGGACCGACCAGATCGTGGCCGCCGCCGCCGAGGGCAACGCGGCCGCCGCCGACGGCATCGACGACCTGCTGGCCTACTTCGCCGAACTGGTCGAACGACGGCGCACCGAGCCCGCCGACGACATGGTGTCCCACCTCGTGTCCCTCGGCGAGGAGGAGGCGTCCGTCCTGTGGGTACTCGGGTTCGCGTTCACGATGGTCGCCGGCGGCAACGACACCACCACCGGCATGCTGGGCGGATCGGCGGTGCTCCTCACCGAACACCGCGACCAGCGCCGACGCCTGCTCGACGACCCCGGCCTGCTGCCCGGGGCCGTCGACGAACTGCTGCGCCTCACCTCCCCCGTCCAGGGGCTCGCCCGTGTCGCCACCCGGGACGTCGAGGTCGGCGACCGCAGCATCGCCGCCGGAGACCGGGTACTCCTCGGCTACGGCGCTGCAAACCGGGACGAGCGGGAATTCGGTCCCACGGCCGAATCACTCGACGTCGGGCGACACATCGCCCGACACCTCACCTTCGGCTCCGGGGCCCACCACTGCCTGGGCGCCGCCGCGGCCCGCCTCCAGTCCCGCATCGCCCTCGAGGAACTCCTCCACCGCTGTCCCGACTTCACCGTCGACGGCGATGCCGCCGCCTACGCCACCGGCAACTACGTGCGCCGCCACACCTCGCTGCCCTTCAGGGCCACCTGCTGATCCCGTCGGGCTCCCCGGGGTTGCAACCTCCAGTCCACCGCCCTTCTCGGCCGCCGACCGACCCCGGTAGCGTTCCCGCCATGGGTACGCGTCCGATCCGCGACTTCCGCAGCGACACGGTCACCGTCGCCGGTCCGGCCATGCGCGAGGCCATGGCTGCGGCACCGGTCGGTGACGACGTCTACGACGAGGACCCCACCGTCAACCGGCTCCAGGACCGAGTCGCCGAACTGGCCGGCAAGGAGGCCGCCCTCTTCCTGACCTCCGGCACCCAGAGCAACCTCTCGGCGGTGCTGTCCCACTGCGGCCGCGGCGACGAGTTCATCATCGGCCGCGACTACCACATCCTCCTCAACGAGGCAGCCGGCGCCGCCGCCCTCGGTGGCGCCTCCCCATGGCCCATCGACTGCGGCGCCGACGGCGCCATCTCCCCCGACAACATCCGAGCCGCAGTCCGCGAACCCGACATCCACCACCCCGTCTCCCGGCTGCTGTGCCTCGAGAACACCGTCAACGGCTTCGTCCAGCCCGTCGACCGGATCGCCAAACTGGCCGCCACCGGCCACGACTGCGGCCTCGCCGTCCACCTCGACGGCGCCCGCCTCTTCAACGCCGCTGTCGCCTGCGGCGTCGGCATCGGCGCCTTCCTCGACGACGTCGACACCGTGTCGCTGTGCCTCTCCAAGGGCCTCGGTGCCCCCGTCGGCACCGTGCTGGCCGGCGACCGTGCCACGATCGCCCGGGCCCACCGGGCCCGCAAGATTCTCGGGGGCGGCCTACGCCAGGCCGGTCACCTGGCCGCCGCCGGCCTCTACGCCCTCGACCACCACGTGGACCGCCTGTCCGAGGACCACGCCCGGGCCGAACGGCTGGCGAACGGCCTCCGCGCGATCGGCGCCCTGTCGCTCGAACAGGGCTCCAACATGGTCTGGGTGACGCCGCCAGCCGAACACCACGACGACCTGGTCGCCCACCTCGAGGCGAACGGCCTGCTGGCGATCTTCTGGAAGCCGACCATGCGCTTCGTGACCCACCATGACATCGACGACGCCGACGTCGACGAACTGGTCGCCGCGTTCGTCGGCTTCTTCGACGCTCGCTGACCGGGGCGCCCGAACCTCAGGCCCTGAAGGGCTGCGACCGCCCGTAGGTGGCGCTGCGCCAGGCCCACTCCGCCGGGCCGAAGCGGAAGCGGCGCAGCCACGGCGCCGACCACCACACCTGCACCGCCCAGATGCCGAACATGGCGAGCATCATCCAGAAGGCCGTCACCCGCTCGCCGCGGACCTCGTTCAACGCCTCGATGACCGCCATCCCCAGCACCGTCTGCATCAGGTAGTTGGTGAGCGCCAGTTGCCCGGCGGCCGCCAGCCGGGCCCGCACCCTCGGTAGGTGGCCCTCGGCACACACCCACATCACCAGGCACACGTAGCCGAACGCCACGAACGGGACGCCCAGGTTGTTGAAGTCGGCAGCCAACTCGTCGCCGCCGGGACCGTCCGATCCGTCGGCGAACAACCAGGCCGCCGAGCACACCGGCAGGCCCACGGCGAACGACCACGACAACGCCCGCCGGTACCAGCCGGCGTCCCGACCGGCGTCGATGATCCGGGACCGGTAGAGCCCCATGCCGACGAGCATCATCGCCAGCGCCCGCACCACGTACTCCTCCTCTGCCCCCGACTCCACGACGAACGCCAACAGCCAGACGGCGGCCCCGCCGCCGAGCAGCGCCCGCGCCGGCAGTCGGCGCAACGGGTAGAGCACCATGGCGCAGGTGCCGTAGACGAGCAGGATGTCGCCAAACCAGAGGGCGCTGTGCGCCAGGCCGAAGAGGAGCAGCAGGAGGTTGCGGACGTAGTGCACGCGCAATGCCGACCCGCCCCTGGCTTCGATGCGCTCGGTCACCAGCAGCACCCCGGCCCCGAACAGCATCGAGAACACCGCCATCATCTTGTTCAGCACGAACACCAGCAGGAACGCCATGAACGGTGCCCCCGCCGCTCCGACCACCAGGTCGTCCAACGACTGCTCGACCGCCCCGATGCCGTCCACGTCGAACAGGGTGATGTTGGCGCCGAGGATGCCGAGCAGGGCGAACCCCCGCAGCACGTCGATGGCGGCGATGCGGGAACCCTGCGCAACCGGTGTGGAACCACTCATGAGTCGGACCCTCGACCCCACTCCACCACGTGGGCCGGCGCCCCCGTCCCCGCCGGGACCCGCTCATCGGGAACCGGCTCTCCGACCGCCAGTCCCAGCGGGATGAGTCCCGCCCAGGCCGGCTCGTCGAGGTCCTCGGGCTCGTCGACTGGCGGGCCACCCCGGACCTTCACCGACCACTCTTCGAGCGGGAGTGACAGCACGGTCGTCCCCCGGACCTCCTTGTCGGCGTTCGGCCGCAGGGCTGCCACCCGCCCCGGAATGACGAAGTCGGTGAGCAGGTCGAGGGCGGCTGCCTTCTCGGCATGGTCGGTGACCTCGGTCGCCGTCCCGAACACCACCACCGACCTGTAGTTCATCGAGTGGTTGAGGGCCGACCGGGCCAGCACCAGGGCATCGACCAGCGTCACCGTCACGCACACCTCGATGCCGCCCTTGGCGGTGCGCAGCAGGCGACTGGCCGGCGACCCGTGCAACAGGAGTCGCTCGCCCTGACGCGCGTAGAGCATGGGGATCACCACCGGGTGGGGCGCCCCGCCCACCTCGGAGACCAGCCCCACGTGGGCCAGCAGCCCCTCGTCGAGGATCGCGTCGCGTTCGACCGGGTCGGTGACCGCCCGGTCACCCTTCCGGTGCAGCGTGGTCCGCTCGGACATGGCCCGTTCCCTCTCTGCTCCCGCGCCGTCGCGGATCTCGTCGGGGAATTCCTCAGCCGGCCGGCGCCAGCAGGTAGTCACCCCGCTTGTCGTCCCAGGCCATCGCCACGAGATCCCGTGCCGCTGCAGCCTTGCAGAACTGCAGGAAGCCACCATAGCCAAGGGCCCGCTCGTTGAAGTCGGCGTCCTGGCGGCGGATCTCGGTCTTGAGCCCGGACATGGCGGCGCCCTTCTTCCCCGCCTCGCCCACGACGGCGACCAGCAGGTCGAACGCCGCCTGCGCCGGCCCGCCGCCGGTGACCAGGTCGACCTCGGGGTCGCGCTTGGTTCCCGACAACTCGACCACCTGCCGCTCGGACAGGTGGCGCAACAACTCGGTGAAGCCGCGGAAGCCGTGGTCTGACTCGGCGAAGGTGGGATCGATCCGTTGGATGGCCCGCTTGAGCGTCGACGCCCGCACGTCCTCGCCGGAACCCTGCATCCCGACCAGCGTCGAGATCACCAGTTCGTCGAGGCTGGTCGGCGGCGCGTCGGCCTCATCGTCACCCGCCCTCTCCGGCGCCTCGCGCACTGCCTCGACGCCCTCCAGGCTGTCGTAGAAGAGGAACTCGTCGCAGGCCGGCGGCAGCAGCTTGGAGGTGGAGTCGCGCACCCCGATGCCGATCACCCGTCGATCCAGTTCCCGGAGCTTCTGCACCAGCGGCGTGAAGTCGCTGTCCCCGGTGCACAGCACGATCGTCGTCACGAAGTCGCGTTCGAAGGCCAGTTCGAGGGCGTCGACCACCATCTTGATGTCAGCGGCGTTCTTGCGACTCGCACCCATCCGTTGCGGGATCTCGATCAGTTCGACCTGGTGGCGTGTGAGGTGCCGGCGGTCGTCGTCGAACCCCGACCAGTCGGCGTAGGCCCGTCGGTACACGACACGCCCCCGTTCGGCCATGGCCCGGGCGATCGGCCCGAAGTCGAAGCGCTTCAGGCCCAGGTGGTCCCGAGCCCCGATGGCCAGGTTCTCGTAGTCGAGGAAGACGCCGATGCGCTCCTCGGCGCTGTCCGCTCGCATGGGCCCAGCATCGCACGGATGCGGGTCACCCGCGAGCCGGCGTTCCCGTCCGAGGGTCGAGCCGGACTCAGTGGTCTCCGGGGAGGACCTCGCACCCTTCGGGAGACCTGCTGTAGTCGCCGAGCTCGGCGCCGAAGAGCACCAGTTCGACCTGCAGCCCCGAGGCGTCGTCGAGGGTACCGGCGGTGATCGAGAGACGATCAGCCTTGTCGGTGGCCGCCCAGAACAGCAGCGAACCACACGACGTGCAGAAGCCGTACCGGGTCTCCGGCGTGCGCTCGAACCACGACAGCCCCGCGTCGGCCTCGAAGGACACGTCGCCGACCGCCGCCGAGGTGGCCGCCATGAAGTTGCCCGTGATGCGGCGACACGGCTCGCAGTGGCAGTGGATGATCTGGCGGACCGGCCCGTCGATGCGGTAGCGAACGCCACCGCAGTCGCAGCCGCCGGTCCTGTTCTCGGGGCTGCTCGTCTGGTCCATCCGCGCACTCTCGCGCGCTGCGAGCATTCCGCTGCAACCGGGTTGCCAACACCTCGGCCCGCCCGGTGGACTACGCCGATGCCATACCAGCTTGCCGCCCTCCTCGCCGCCACGGCCTGGGCGTGCTCGAGCCTCATCGCCGCCGAGCCGGTCCGTCGGCTGGGCGGCCCCCGCTGGTGCCGAATCCGGATGCTGTGGGTCTGCGCCATGCTCACGGCCTGGGCGACCCTGAAGGGCGGCTGGGCCAGCATCGACACCGGCGACCTCCGCCTGCTGGCCCTCTCGGGGATGGTGGGCATCTTCGTGGGCGACGCCGGCCTGTTCATCGCCATGTCCCGCATCGGACCCCGCCGGACCTCCGTGCTGTTCACCACCAACACGCCGATGGCCGCACTCGGCGGCGTCTTCCTCTTCCACGAGTCGTTCACCGCCTGGTCGCTGATCGGTGCCACCCTGACCGTCCTCGGGGTCATGCTGGCCATCAACTTCGGTTCCGGCCGGGGCGTCCCGTCCGACGTCTACGAGCGCATCGACGGCCGCCTCCGGGTCGGGGTCGCCTGGGCCACCGTGGGCGCCGTCGGGCAGGCCGCCGGCGTGCTCGCCGCCAAGCCGATCCTCGACGCCGGTGCCGACACGATCGCCGTGGCCGCCGCCCGCGCCCTGCTGGCCACCGCCGCCATGTGGGCGGTGTACCGCCCCACCGACAGGCTCGTCCGCTCCGACACCAGCGCACCGATCCGGCGCACGGACCACTGGCGCTTCGCCGCCAGCGGCCTCGTCGCCATGGTCGTCGGCATGACCCTGCTCCTGTACGCCCTCGCCAACGGCGACACCGGCGTGGCGACCATCCTCTCGGGGACCACCCCGGTCCTGCTGCTCCCGATCCTGTGGGCCAGGACCCGGCAGCCACCGTCTCCCGGCGCCTGGTTCGGCGCCGGCCTCACGGTCGTCGGCACGGCACTCCTCGTCTGAGCCCGCGACCTCCCCCTGACACCTCTCCGCGGCGAGGCTCGGGGCTAGCCTGCGCGTGCCGCTCCGGCGGACGGCGCACGAGACCCGAAAGGAACGCGACATGACGTCATCGCTCGAGGCACGCGTGGTCATCGTGACCGGTGCCGGGAAGGGAATCGGACGGGCCATCGCCGAACGCTTCGCCGGCGAGGGCGCCAGGGTCGTGGTCAACGACGTCGACGAGGCCACCGCCAGCGAAGTGGCCGACGGGATCACCGCCGCAGGCGGCACGGCCATGGCGGCCGTCGCCGACGTCTCGGACGCCGCCCAGGTCGACGCCATGTTCGACGCCACGCTCGCCGCCTACGGCACCGTCGACGTGCTCGTCAACAACGCCGGCCTGGTCAGCCCGATGCTGCATTTCCTCGAGGCCGACGAGGCCTGGTGGCGCCACATCATCGACGTCAACCTCACCGGGCACTTCCTCACCTCGCGCCGGGCCGCCCGGATCATGGCCGAACAGGGCGGCGGCGTGATCCTCCACATGTCGTCAGGCGGTGCCACCCGCGCCCACCGGGCGTTCGCCGCCTACGACGCCTCCAAGGGCGGCATCGAGGCCCTCACCCGGGCCATGGCCCTCGACCTCGGGCCCTACGGGATCCGGGTCTGCGCCCTCGTGCCGGGCTCCATCGACACCGAGGGCATGGACGAAGAGGCCCGCCGCCTCCGCGGCGAGAACATCCCCCTCGGCCGACCCGGCGACCCCGACGACATGGCCGGACCCGCCGTCTTCCTCGCCTCCGACGACGCCCGCTACGTCACCGGCATCACGCTGCGGGTGGACGGCGGCATGCTGGCCCAGCAGCGCTCGGCGACCGTCGACATCATGCCGCCCAGCGGCTTCCCCTCCCTCGACTCGCTCGACTAGGCCCGGTTTCGGCCAGCTCGACGGTCAACAGACGGCGAACAGGGCAGCACGAGCCATGCGCATCGGCGCCGACATCGGCGGCACCTTCACCGACGTCGTCCTCGAGGACGGCGACCGGCAGTTCTCCACCAAGGTGCTCACCACCTACGACGCCCCCGAACGCGGCGTGCTCGACGGGATGCAACGCGTACTGGCCGAAGCGGGCGTCGACGCCACCGTTCTCACCAGCGTCATCCACGGCACCACGCTGGCCACCAACGCCCTCATCAACCGCACCGGCGCCCGGACGGCGTTCATCACGACCGCCGGCTTCCGCGACGTCGTGGAGATGCGCACCGAGAGCCGCTTCGAGCAGTACGACCTGAACCTGGTGCTCCCCACCCCGCTGGTCGACCGGCGCCACCGCCACGTCGTGCCGGAGCGCCTGGCGGCCGACGGGTCGGTGCTCCTCCCGCTGGACGAGGCCGAGGCATCGACCCTCATCGACCAGCTGGCCGCCGGAACCGACGACGGACCCTACGAGGCCGTCGCCATCGGCCTCCTGCACGGCTACCGCAACGGCGCACACGAGCGGCGGTTGTGCGACCTGCTGGCCGACCGGTTGCCCGACGTGCCCGTGTCGATCTCCTCGGAGGTGGCCGCCCAGCTGCGGGAGTTCGAGCGCTTCAACACGGTCTGCGCCAACGCCTACCTCCAACCCCTCATGGCCGGTTACCTGCACCGGCTCGAGGCCGCCCTGGCGGACGCGGGCGCCACCTGCCCGCTGCACCTGATTCACTCCGGGGGCGGGCTGCTCGACGTCGACACCGCCGCCCGCTACCCGGTCCGGCTACTGGAATCGGGGCCGGCCGGCGGCGCCATCTTCGCCGCCCACCTGGCCGAGCGCCACGGCCTCGACGCCGTGCTCTCGTACGACATGGGCGGCACGACCGCCAAGATCTGCCTGATCGAGGAGCAGACGCCCCGGACGGCCAAGACCTTCGAGGTGGCCCGCACCCAGCGCTTCACCAAGGGCAGCGGCATGCCGGTCGCCATCCCCGTCATCGAGATGATCGAAATCGGCGCCGGCGGTGGCTCCATCGCCGCCGTCGACGGCCTCGGCCAGATCCGCGTCGGGCCGATGAGTGCCGGCTCCGAGCCGGGACCGGCCGCCTACGGCCTGGGCGGCACCGACCCGACCGTCTCCGACGCCAACCTGGTACTCGGCCGTCTCTCCCCCGACACCTTCGGCGCGCCCGGCATCGACCTGTCGCCCGACGCCGCCGCGACCGCCCTCCTCGACGGCATCGGCAACCGCCTCGGCCTGGACGCCACGACGTCGGCGATCGGCGTGGCCGAGGTGGTCGACGAGAACATGGCCAACGCCGCACGCGTCCACGCTGTCGAGAACGGCAAGGACGTCGCCAGGTTCACGATGATCGCCTTCGGCGGCGGCGCCCCCCTCCACGCCGGTCGGCTCTGCGACAAGCTCGACATCGACGCCGTGCTGATTCCACCCGGGGCCGGGGTGGGCTCGGCCATCGGCTTCCTGCGTGCCCCCTTCGCCTACGAGGCGGTCCGCAGCCACTATGCCGCCCTCGACGACCTGGACGTGTCGGCGGTCGACGGAGTCCTGGCCGACCTCGAGGCGGAGGCCAGCGGCTTCGTGCAGGGTGCCATCACACACTCCGGAGCGGTGACCAGGGAACTCGATGTGGAACGCTTCGCCTACATGCGTTACGCCGGTCAGGGCTGGGAGATCCCCGTCCGGCTGGGCGACGGGGTCCTCGCAGCCGAGCTGGCAGACCGCTTCGAGGCCGCGTACACCACCTTCTTCGGCCGCCCCATCGACGGGCTGCGCATCGAGGCCGTCAACTGGTCGGTCCGCGTCGCGACGCCACGTCCGCCGGTCGACCCCGTCGAACCCGTCACGGTCCGTCGGGACGTCACCTCGGACCGGATCCGGCCGATCCACGACGCCGCCACCGGGACTGTCGAGGAGGCCATCGTGGTCGACCGCGACGACCTCGAACCGGGTGACCGGGTCACCGGTCCGGCCGTCGTTGCCGAGGAGCAGACCACCACCTGGCTCTCGGCCGGCCAGGCAGCCGTCCTCCAGGCCGACGGCTGCCTGCTGGTCACCCGCGGCACGACAAGTGGGGCCTCGGCATGAGCGACCTCCGCAACCAGGTCGTCTGGAACCGCCTGATCTCGATCGTCGAGGAACAGGCCCTCACGCTGGTCCGGATCGCCTTCAGCACCAGTGTGCGCGAGGCTGGCGACCTGTCGGCCGGCGTGTTCGACGCCGACGGCCGCATGGTCGCCCAGGCCGTCACCGGTACGCCGGGACACGTCAACACCATGGCGGCGGCGGTCGGAAACTTCATCGAGGACATCGGCCGCGACCGCATCTTCGAGGGCGACGCCTACGTCACGAACGATCCGTGGAAGGGCACCGGCCACCTCCACGACTTCACCGTCGTCACCCCGACGTTCCGTGCCGGGCGGCTCATCGGCTTCTTCGCCTGCACCGCCCACGTCCTCGACGTCGGCGGCAACGGCTACGGACCCGACTCCCGCGATGTCCACGAGGAGGGGCTCCTCGTGCCAATCATGAAGTTCGCCGAACGCGGCGACGTCAACCGCGACCTCGTGAACATCGTCCGCCACAATGTCCGGGAGGCCGACCAGGTCGTCGGCGACCTCCACTCCCTCGCCGCCTGCAACGACACGGGCCGGCGACGACTCGATGCCATGCTCGACGAGTTCGGCCTCGATGACCTCGACGGCATTGCCGCCTTCGTGTTCGAACGCACCCGGGCCGCCACCCTCGAGGCGGTCGCCCGCCTGCCCCACGGCACCTACTCCAACGAGATGCGCGTCGACGGCTACAACGACACCGTCGTCCTGGCGGTGACCCTCACCGTCGATGCCGACGGCGCCCACGCCGACTTCACCGGCTCGTCTCCCACCTGCCCCTACGGCATCAACGTGCCGATCGAGTACGCCCGCGCCTACCTCACCTACGCCATGCTCGTGGCACTCGCCCCCCGGATGCCCAGCAACCATGCCTCCCTCGAGCCGTTCACCGTCAGCGCTCCCGAGGGCTGCATCCTCAACGCCCGCCACCCCGACCCGGTTTCGGTCCGCCACGTCATCGGCCACTTCGTCACCGACCTCTGCCTGGGCGCCATCGCCGAGGCCCTCCCCGACGTCGTCCCGGCCGAGGGATCCGGGGCCCTCTGGAACTTCCACATCAGCGCCCGGCCGACCGAGCCCGGCAGCGGCCTACCGCCGCGTGAGATCCTCATGTTCAACAGTGGCGGCACCGGCGCCCGACCCGCCCTCGACGGCCTCAGCGCCACCGCCTTCCCGAGTGGCGTACGTACCATGTCGGTGGAAGCCACCGAGCAGGTGGGACCGATCGTCATCTGGCGCAAGGAGCTGCGGCCCGGCTCCGGCGGGGACGGCCGCCAGCGGGGCGGCCTGGGGCAGGTCATCGAGTTGGGGCCCACCGACGGCTACCACTTCGACTTCTCCGCCATGTTCGACCGGGTCGCCAACCCGGCCCGGGGCCGGAACGGCGGCGGCGACGGGGCCCCCGGCGCCGTCCACCTCGACGACGGCACGCCGTTCGACGCCAAGGGCGTGCAACGCGTCCCGTCCGGACGACGCCTGGTCCTGGAACTCCCCGGGGGCGGCGGCTTCGGCAACCCGGCCGACCGTGATCCGGCCGCTGCCCAGCGGGACGACGAGCAGGGCTACCTGGCGTGAGCGCACCGGCAGCCGGCCACTATGACACTGTCATCGTCGGCGGCGCCGTCCACGGCAGTTCCTTGGCGTACTGGCTGTCCGAGAACCCCGACTACGACGGCACCGTGCTCGTCGTCGAGCCCGACCCCACCTATGAACGCGCCTCGACGACCCTCTCGGAGGCCAGTGTCCGCCACCAGTTCTCCAACCCGGTCAACATCGCCCTCTCGCAGTTCGCCACCGGCTTCTTCGCCGACTTCCACGCCAACGTCGAAGTGGGCGGCGAGGCGCCCGACCTGGCCTTCCGCGAGACCGGCTACCTGTTCCTCGCCACCGAGGAGGGCATGCCGACCATCCTCGAGAACCACGAGGTCCAGCGCTCCTGCGGCGTTGACGCCGCGGTGCTCAGCGTTGATGACCTGCGCCGGCGCTTCCCCTACCTCCACGTCGACGACCTGGCCGGAGCCAGCCTGGGCCTCCGCCACGAGGGCAACATCGACGCCCACGCCCTGCTACAGGGCTTCAGCCGCCGGGCCCGCCGCAACGGCGTCGAGTACCTCGCCGACCGCGTCGTCGGACTCCGCGTCGAGGGCGCCAAGGTCACCCATGTGGACCTGGCCGGCGGCGCCACGATCGGCTGCAACCGGGTCGTGAACTGCGCCGGTCCCCGGGGCGCCGTCGCCGCCGCCATGGCCGGCCTGGCCCTGCCGGTCGAGGCCAGGATCCGGTCCGTGTTCGTGTTCGACTGCCGCGAGCCGCTCGAGGGCCAGTTGCTCCCACTCACCATCGACCCGTCCGGACTGCACTTCCGCACCGACCCGCCCCACTATCTGGCCGGCATGACCCCGGACCCGGACACCGAGGTCGACTTCGCGGACTTTCGGGTTCGACGGGAAGACTGGGAGGAACGCATCTGGCCGGCCCTCGCCCACCGGGTGCCCGCCTTTGAGCGGATCGGCCTCACCCACACCTGGGCCGGCCACTACGCCTACAACACCCTCGACCAGAACGCCGTGGTTGGACCGGCCGATGCCGTCCCGAACTTCTACTTCGCCAACGGCTTCAGCGGGCACGGCCTCCAGCAGAGCCCCGGTGTGGGTCGGGGACTCAGCGAGCTCATCACCTACGGCGAGTACCGCACCCTCGACCTGTCCGAGTTGGGCCACGACCGCATCGTGCGCGGCGAACCGTTCCTCGAGAAGAACATCATCTGAGCAGGCGCCGCCTCACCCACGGAGGCGTGCCGGAGCGGACGCCGGCCGAGGGCGGCAGACCTCAGCTCTCGCCGAGGTAGGCAGAGCGCATCTCCGGGTTTGCCAGGAGTGCCTCGGCCGTGTCATCGAGGACCACCCGGCCGGTCTGGAGGACCCAGCCCCGATCGGCGATCGACAGCGCCATGTTGGCGTTCTGCTCGACCATGAAGATGGCCATGCCCTCGTCGTTGATCTGCTGGATCAACTCGAAGTTCTGCTGCACCAACGCGGGCGCCAGGCCCATCGACGGCTCGTCCATCAGCATCACCTTGGGGCGCGACATCAGTGCCCGCCCGATGGCGACCATCTGCTGCTCGCCGCCCGACAGGGTGCCGGACTTCTGGGCGAGGCGCTCCCTGACTCGGGGGAACAGGCCGTAGACGTATTCGAGGTCCTCCTCGATGCCTGCCTTGTCGTTGCGCAGGTAGGCGCCGAGCAGCAGGTTCTCCTTCACCGAGAGCCGCTTGAAGAGCCGCCGGTTCTCGGGCACCATCGTCACCCCGTTCGCCACCCGGTAGCTGGTGGGTTGGCCGTTTACGACCTCGCCGTCGAGGACGACCTCGCCGGACGTGGGGGTCACCATGCCCAGGAGCGTCTTGAGCGTCGTCGTCTTGCCGCTGGCGTTGCCGCCCAGCAGGCAGACCAGCTCGCCCGGGTAGATGGACAGGTTGACGTCCTTGAGGATGTGGACGGCGCCGTAGTGCGTATTGACCTCGCGGAACTCGAGGAGCGCCGTGCCCCCGTCCTGGCCGGTGGCGTCTCCGGTCGCGCCGGGGCTCATGCTCTCGCTGTTCATGCCCCCGCCTCCACCGGACGGCCCAGGTAGGCCTCGATCACGTCCGGGTTGGTGGACACCTCGTCGTAGGAGCCCTGGGCGATCGGCACGCCGTGGTCGAGGACCACGACGCGGTCGGAAACGTCGCGCACGACCTTCATGTCGTGCTCGATCATCACGATGGTGAAGCCCCACTCGGTGCGCAGTTGGCCGATCAGGCCCGTCAACTCGGCGGTCTCCATCGGGTTCATGCCGGCCACCGGCTCGTCCAGCAGCAGCAGACGCGGCTGGGTGGCCATGGCCCGGGCGATCTCGAGGCGGCGCCGGTTGGCGTACGACAGCGCGAACGCCGGCTGCTCCATCCGGTAGCCGATCAGGCGGGAGCCGAAGAAGCCCAGCACCTCCTCGGCCCGCTTACGGATCTCGCGCTCCTCCTGCTTGAACGCCTTGGTCTGGAAGAGCGCACCGAACACCAGTTGGCTGGTGCGGCAGTGCTGGCTGACCATCACGTTCTCGAGGATCGTCATGTTGGGGAAGAGCCGGACGTTCTGGAAGGTGCGGGCGATGCCGAGGTCGGTGACCTGGTGGGGGTCGAGGCCCAGCACGGACTCGCCCTCGAAGAGGATGTCGCCCTCGGCCGGCTCGACCAGGCCGGAGATGGTGTTGAAGAAGGTCGTCTTGCCGGCGCCGTTGGGGCCGATGACGCTGACGATCTCGCCCTCGTCGACATGGAAGTTGAGCCCCGACAGGGCGTCGAGGCCGCCGAAGGTGACCTTCAGGTCCTGGATTTCGAGGAGGTGGCTCACGACGGGTCCCCTTCTCCCTCGACGCCGGCTGGGGCATGTGCGACTGCCTCTGCCTGCGCTTCTGCCTCCTCCTGATCGTGGTCCTCGCCCTTGAGCCAGGCGTCCTGGAGGTACTCCTCCTGGTGCAGCTCCTGGCTGCGGCGGGCACTCGGCACGAGGCCCTCCGGCCGCTTGAGCATCATGAAGACCAGCAGGGCGCCGTAGATCAGCAACTTGAACGACTGGAACTCCTGGAGCAGTCCCGGCTGGCGGGGTCCGCCCAGCACGCCGATCAGGACGACGGAGCCGACGAGGACGCCGACGATGTTGCCCATGCCACCGACGATCACCACCACGAGGATGATGATCGAGACGAGGATCATGAAGCTGTTCGGGAAGATCGAGCCCACCTTGGCGGCGAGGATGGCCCCGCTGAACGAGGCCAGGATGGCACCGACCACGAACGCCATGAGCTTCGTGTTGACGGTGTTGATGCCCATCGCCTCGGCAACCTGCTCGTCCTCGCGGATCGCCATCCAGGCCCGACCGAGGCGCGATGCCTGGAGCCGCCACGACACGTAGATGGCGAGGGCACAGAACGCCAGCACCAGGTAGAAGACCGACCGGGGGTCGGTGCCCTTGACCAAGGCAAATCCGAAGTCCACCGGCGGCACGTTGGTGATGCCCTGGGCGCCGCCGAAGTACGGCTTGAGCCAGTCCGACAGGAACAGCAGGCGGATGATCTCACCGAAGCCGAGCGTCACGATGGCGAGGTAGTCGCCGCGCATCCGGATGACCGGGGCGCCGATGACGAGGCCGGTGATGGCGGCCATCACCACGACCGCGAGCAGCACGATGCCGAAGTGCCACTCCGGGTGGAACCAGGGCGACTGCGACGACGTCAGCACAGCCGTCGTGTAGCCACCGACGGCGAAGAACGCCACGTAGCCAAGGTCGAGGATGCCCGCCAGGCCGACCACGATGTTGAGGCCGAGGGCCAGCAGGAGGAACAGGCCCACGTTGGCGAGCAGCTCGTTCATGATCGTGCCGAGGAACATGGGGAGCACGACGCACACGGCGGCTACCACGATGAACAGCACGATCGACGTCCGTTGGCGCTCGGCTCCCTCCATCTGGCGGTAGCGGTTGGTGGCCGACTTGACCCGACCCTTGGTCAGCAGCGAGAGCCCGCCGATCACAACGCCGAGGATGATCGTCGACGTCACCGTCAGGCCGCCCCGCTTGGCGTAGATGGCATCGGTCAGCGACTCCAGCCCGAAGCCCTCCGACAGGTCGACGATCGCGCTCTCGAGCACCGAGAGGAGCAGCGCCCCCATCACCGCGTACGACACGAAGCGCCGCACGCTCGCCGGCACGACGTGCAGCATCGAGCCGAGGGCGGCGAGGACCGCGCAGGTGATGATCCAGGCCGCGACCCCGTAGCCGATGCCCCGGTCGTAGGTGAGCAGCTCGAGCAGCTTCGGGCTCCAGTTGACGAGCGGCTTGCGCAGGTTCCAGTTGTCGAGGCCGAGGATGAGCAGCGCCGGTCCGAGGCCGGCGACAATCCCGCAGCAGAGGCCGGCGACGACGTCCCGGAGGCCCGGGTCGGGCGTCTCGACGCCCTCCAGCACCACCCGCTTGGAGACGACGTAGCCGAAGACGACCGGCAGCCAGACGAGCGCCAGATAGCCGAGGCTGAGGCGTCCCTCGACGAGCGTTCGGGAGTCGAGGCCGACCGGCATGCCGATCAGCGACACCAGCACGATGGCGAGGCCGCAGAGGCCACCCCACTTCCCGACGCTCCGCCAGTCCTGGTCGAGCAGGGCCGGCGTGACCGCACGCGGTGCGGTCACGGCGGTCATGCCCGGTCCTCCTGGGAGAGGCGCTCACCGAAGAGGCCGGTGGGCTTGAACAGGAGGACCGCCACCAGCACGGTGAACGCCACCGCATCCTTGAGCTGTGACACGCCGGGGACGCCGAGCGGCTCGAGGAGGACCAGCGGGGCGATCGACTCGGCCGACCCGAGGGCCACGCCACCAGCCATGGCGCCGCCGAGGTTGCCGATGCCACCCACGACGGCCGCGGTGAAGGCCTTGATGCCCGGCAGGAAGCCGGTCATGTGCGTGACGCTGCGGAAGAGCAGGCCCCAGAGGATCCCGCCGATGCCGGCCATGGCACCGCCGACGGCGAACGTCGTCACGATCGTGCGGTTGACGTTGATGCCCATCAGGGCGGCGATCTCCTTGTCCTCGGCGACCGCACGCATGGCCTTGCCGGTCTTGGTGCGCTCGACGAGGTACCAGAGGCCGAGCATCGAGAGGATCGCCACCACCAGGACGAGGATCTTGGTGCCGGCGATCTCGAAGGTCAGGATCGAACGCTGCTTCGAGAGCCACTCCGGCAGGCGGGGGTAGCTCTTCGAGGCCGGGCCGAAGAGGCCCATGACGGCGTTCTGGATGAAGAACGACACGCCGATCGAGGTGATCAGCGGGATGAGCCGCGGCGAGTTGCGCAGCGGCCGGTAGGCGACTCGTTCCATCAGCACCGCCGTGACAGTGGAGACACAGATCGCCATGAAGATGACCAGGACCAGGCAGAGCAGGAAGTTGCTCTCCCACATGCCATTGGCGTTGAACTTCTCGGAGGCGACGAAGCCGGTCATCGACCCGAGCATGAACACCTCGCCGTGGGCGAAGTTGATGAAGCCCAGGACGCCGTACACCATCGAGTAGCCCAGGGCGATGAGGCCGTACATGGCTCCCTGGGAGAGACCCGACATGATCAGGCCCTTGAACTGGTCGGCCGTGAGGCCCATCGCGTCGGGGTTGCGCCAGCGGGCGAAGGGATTGTCCGGCGCCACCTGCTGGGCGATGAAGGCCGTCAACCCGACGACGACAAGACCCACCAGGAAGATCCTGATGAAGGTGAGGAACCGGTCGACCTTCGAGACGCGCCTCGCTGCCTGCCGGTCGGTGGTGGTGGTCAACGTCGCTGTCTCCCCCGGGGCCGGGAGGGCGGCCCCGTTCTTCGGTCAGTCGTGGAGAGGGGGCGGGGCCTTGCGGC
>DEAL01000040.1:0-32419 GCA_002346745.1 Candidatus Neomicrothrix sp. UBA2983
GTTCGATTCCCTTCACCCGCTCGAATTCCCAGTGGCTCCCGGTGGCTGTCACAGGGGACGCGTACGCTCGAGCCGGATGCCCCCTGCGGGCACCGGCCAGACCCCCGACGGGAAGCGAGCACCCCAGCCATGACCCCCGAAGTGCTCATCGGCATCCTGGTCCTCGTCGCCGTCGGCATCGTGGCGCTGCTCGTCCGGCGTATGGAGTCCCGTCTGGGTAGCGGCAACGGCACCCCCGGGGACCTTGCCGAAGACCGCGCCCTGCTGCTGCGCGACGAGTTCGACCGCGCCCGCACCGAGGCCAACACCCGCGACGCCGCGCTGCGCGAGGAGGTCGGCAAGTCCATGGCCGCCGCCACCGAGGCCCTCGCCGCCAGCCAGAAGGAGCACCTCACCGGCCTCGGCAACCAACTCGAACGCCAGGTCCGCGAGCTCCGCGAGGGCAACGAGCAGAAGCTGGACCAGATGCGCGCCACCGTGGACGAGAAGCTCCAGGGCACCCTCGAGAAGCGCCTCGGCGAGGCCTTCGCCCAGGTCAGCCAGCGGCTCGAGGCCGTCCACGAAGGCCTCGGCGAGATGAAGCAGCTGGCCGAGGACGTCGGTGACTTCAAGAAGGTCCTCACCAACGTGAAGAGCCGCGGCACCTGGGGCGAGGTCCAACTGCGCTCGATCCTCGAGGAGGTGCTGGCCCCCGGCCAGTGGGAAGCCAACGTCAAGCCGCTGCCCGACTCCGACGCCATCGTCGAGTTCGCCATCCGCCTACCCGGTCGCGATGACCAGCAACAGGTGTGGCTGCCGGTCGACGCCAAGTTCCCCCAGGAGGACTACACCCGCCTCCAGGAGGCCCAGGACCGCGCGGACCCCGAGGCCGCCGACGTCGCCGGAAAGGCACTCGGCCAGGCCGTCGTCAGGGCGGCCACCGACATCCGCGACAAGTACCTCGGGCCACCGCACACCACCGAGTTCGGAATCCTCTTCCTGCCGACCGAGGGCCTCTACGCCGAGGTGCTGCGTCGCCAGGAGGTCGTCGACCAGCTCCAGCGGCTGCGCATCACCGTGGCCGGGCCGACCACGCTGGCGGCCATCCTCAACGCCTTCCGCATGGGCTTCCACACCCTCGCCATCGAACAGCGCTCGAGCGAGGTGTGGGCCGTGCTGGGCGCCGTCAAGACCGAGTTCGGCAAGTTCGGCGACGTGCTTGCGAAGCTCAAGAAGCAGCTCGGTACCGCCCAGAAGACCATCGACGACACCGGCGTCCGGACCCGCGCGATGGAACGCCGCCTCCGCGAGGTCGAGGAGGTACCCGACGACGAGGCACAGCGCCTCCTGGACCTGACCGGGGTCGAGGAACCCGGAGAGGACGCGCTGGCCGAGGAGCAGTGATGGCGCCGCGGCGGCGAGTGAGCCTGCCGCACCCCTGAACTACGCTCCGCGTCGTGCTGGTCGCCCAGATCTCCGACTGCCACCTCCGTGACGCCGACAGCACCAAGGGGCCTTGGACGGGCATCGTCGACAGCAGCGCCACTCTCGCCGCCGTCGTCGAGCACCTCAACGGCCTCGACCCCGGGCCCGACGTGGTCCTCGTCACCGGCGACCTGACCGACGACGGGACGCCGGAGGAGCTGGCACGCTTTCGCGAGGTCGTCGAGCCGCTGGTGGCTCCCCTCGCCGTGCTGCCCGGCAACCACGAGCACGCCCCGGCGTTCCGGGAGGCCTTCGCCGACCTGCTGCCCGACGACCTGCCCGAGGGGCACTGCAGCCACGTGGTGGAGGGACACCCGGTCCGCCTCGTGGGCATCGACACCACGAAGGTCGGCTTCCACGACGCCTGCTTCGACGACGACCGTGCCGTCTGGCTGGACAGCACCCTGGCCGCCGAACCGGAACGGCCCACGCTCGTGTTCACCCACTTCCCGCCGTTCGCCGTCGGCCTCGACTACATGGACACCTCGGGCCTCGCCGGACGGAGCCGCTTCGAGGCGGTCATCGCCGCCCACCCACAGGTGGCCCTCGTCGCGGCCGGCCACCTGCACCGTCCGATCCACACGATCTTCGGGGGTGCGCCGGCCAGCGTCTGTCCCTCGACGGCCTTCCAGCTCGAACTCGACCTCGACCCCCGCCGGGGCGGCGCCGTGGCCGAGCCGCCGGGCTTCCAGCTTCACCGGTGGGACGGCGTTCGGTTCGTCACCCACACCGGCATGGTCCACGAGTGCACGCGTCTCGACATCACGGCATACGTCGACGATGTGCGGCGTCGGGTCGAGACGGGAGTCGGATTCCCGAAGGCGTGATCCCGAAGGCGGGCTCGCGTCTACGCACCCGCCTGCCGGTCGAGGAAGCGGTACACGTCGATCAGGTCGATGCCCGGGAACGGCGAGAACTCGCGGCCGGCCGGCGGCAGCGCCGTGAGGACGAAGCTGCGCTCCGATGCCGACGGCCACGCAACCCCATCCCAGCGGTCGACCAACGCCGGGTCGGCGGTGAGGTCCGACGAGCGAGCGCTCACCCGGCGGACCGTGTCGCCTCCCCGGAAGCCGCCGGCGTCCTCGGAGCGACAGCCGATGGTGATGGCGAAGGGGGTCCCCTCGGCAACATTCTCGACGTAGGTGGCACACCAGAAGTCGCCGTGGTCGGTGGACGTGAACTGCTCGTGGATGATCTCGGAGGAGGCCCAGGCCTGCCGGGCTCCCCAGAGGCGGCTCACCCGAACGCCCTCGAGGCCGCCCTCCTCGTCGCTCGGGAACACCAGGCCGTCGTTCTCGTAGGCCTTCGTGACCGTGCCCGCCGTGTCGGTCCGCAGGAAGTGGACCTGGAGGCCGAGGTGGCGGGTGGCGAGGTTCGTGAACCGGTGGGCCGCCATCTCGTAGGAGACGTAGTAGCGCTCCTTGAGGTCCTCGATGGAGAGGTCGCCCTCGGCGTGTGCGGCGCCGAGGAACCCCGCCGCAGCCTGTTCTGGGACCAGCACCGCCGCCGCGAAGTAGTTGGACTCCACGCGCTGGCGGAGGTAGCCCTCGAAGTCGGTGGTCTCGGCGTGCTCGAGGGCGAAGTGCCCGAGCGTCTGGAGCACGACCGAGCGGGAGGCCCGGACGCTGAGGTCGTCGCGCTGGGGGATGTAGATGACCCGGCGGGCCGTGTCGGTGACCGACCGGGCGGTGATCGGCATGCCCTTGACGCGTTCGATGCGGAAGCCGTGGTGGGCGACCAGGTCCGTGAGGTGCTTCTCGGAGGGCGGCCCCTCTCCGGCGTAGCCGGTGGCGGCCAGCCCCTCGGCGGCCACCGCCTCGACGTCGGCGAAGTAGTTGTCGCGATGGCGCATCTCGGTGCGCAGCGCCAGGTTCGCCTCCCGGGCCTGGGCATCGGCCTTCTGGCGGGCGAGTCCCACCTGGGTGGCCTCGGCCTCGGGCAGCGCCTCGTAGAGGCCCACGAGTGCCTCGAGCACGGCGTCGTCGACGCGGGCGCCGGTACGCACCTCGGGCAGGCCGAGGGTCTCGCGCCAGCGCCCCGACTGGAGCCGGTGGAGGCGAATCTCGAGGTCGGCCCGGTGATCGGGTGGCGCGGGGTCCAGCAGGTCGCCGGTCGTCGTGCCGAGGGCGTCGGCGAGGGCGGCGAGGGCTCCCAGCTTGGGTTCCAGGCGACCGTTCTCGAGTTGGCTCAGGTAGGACGGCGGCCGGCCGATCCGCTCGCCGAGCGACGCCAGTGTCAGCCCGGCCAGCCGTCGGTGGTGGCGCACCCGGTGGCCCAGGACGACCGGGTCGTAGTGCGAGGGTTCGTGGGTTCCGGTGGCCAACGTCCCTCCCGGGTCCGCTTGGTTGCCGAAGAGTGGCAGTTCTTCGCGTAACAGAACATACACCTCGATCTTCTGCGGGCCACATGCCTGACTCGTGGCCGAACTCCGTCGATACTTGTGTTCGATCGACGGGAACGGGGACACATGTTCAGCGAGAACACGGCGGGCGAGCAGATGGCAGGCACGACGGCGATGGACGTTGCCGGCGTTCCGGGCGTGACGATCACCGACCACCCCCGACTGGCCGAGATCTTCACCCCCGAGGCCACCGCGTTCGTGGCCGACCTCGTGCGCACCTTCCGCGACCAGCGCATCGACCTGCTGAGGGCCCGTCGTGAGCGCCAGTACCGCCTCGACGTCGGCGCCCGCCCCGACTTCCTCCCCGAGACCGCCGAGATTCGCGCCGGCACCTGGACCGTCGCCCAGGCGCCCAAGGACCTGATCGACCGGCGCGTCGAGATCACCGGCCCGACCACTCGCAAGATGATGATCAACGCCCTCAATTCGGGGGCCTCGGTCTTCATGGCCGACTGTGAGGACGCCACCAGCCCCACCTGGGACAACGTGGTCGAAGGCCACCGCAACATCCGGGATGCCCACCGCCGCGACCTCAGCCTCGACCAGGGCGGCAAGTACTACCGACTCGACGAGGCGGTCGCCACGCTCATCGTGCGCCCCCGCGGCTGGCACCTCCCCGAGCGCCACGTCCAGGTCGACGGCCGACCCGCCTCCGCCTCCCTGGTCGACTTCGGCCTGGCCTTCTTCCACGGCGCCCGCGAAGCCCTCGACCACGGCAGCGGCCCGTACTTCTACCTCGCCAAGCTGGAGGGACACCTCGAGGCCCGGCTCTGGAACGACGTCTTCAACCACGCCCAGGACGCCCTCGACATCCCCCGCGGCACCATCCGGGCCACGGTCCTCATCGAGACGATCCTCGCCGCCTTCGAGATGGACGAGATCCTCTACGAGTTGCGCGACCACTCGTCGGGTTTCAACGCCGGCCGGTGGGACTACATCTTCAGCGTTGCCAAGAAGTTCGCGCAGCACGCCGAGTTCGTGCTCCCCGACCGGATCGACGTTTCGATGACCGTTCCGTTCATGCGGGCCTACACCGAACTGCTGGTCGCCACCTGCCACAAGCGCGGCGCCCACGCCATCGGCGGCATGTCGGCGTTCATCCCCAACCGGAACGAGCCCGAGACCACGGTCACGGCCCTCACCAAGGTGGCCGAGGACAAGGCCCGCGAGGCCAACGACGGCTACGACGGCACCTGGGTCGCCCACCCCGACCTCATCCCGGTTGCCATGAAGGAGTTCACGTCGGTCCTCGGCGGCGGGCACAACCAGCTCGACCGCCAGCGCCCCGACGTCGACGTCACCGCCGACGACCTGCTGGCCGTCGGCGACTCCGGCGGCGCTGTCACCGAGGCCGGCCTGCGCACCAACGTGCACGTGGGCCTGCGCTACCTGGCGCACTGGATCGACGGCACCGGTGCCGTCGGCATCCGCAACCTCATGGAGGACGCCGCCACGGCCGAGATCAGCCGGGCCCAGGTGTGGCAGTGGGTCCGGCACGGCCGGACCCTCACCGACGGTCGCTCCGTCACCGCCACCCTGGTGCGCGACATCATCGACGAGGAGCTGCGAGCCATCGAGGACGAACTCGGCACCAGCGTCTTCATCGACCTGCCCTTCAACGAGGCACGGCAGGTGTTCGAGTCGGTCGCACTGGCCGGCGAGTTCACCGAGTTCCTGACCCTTCCGGCCTACGAGTTGCTCGACTGAGCGACCCGCCGCCGGCCAGGAACGCCCTCCCCGAATCCCCGAGAATCACCCCCCTCCCGCGGGCGGACCGACCAGGAGAAAGAACCCACCATGCGCGAGAGCTTCGCCCAACAGGTCGAGGAGCTGGAACAGGACTGGGCCGAGAACCCCCGATGGGCCGGCACTCAGCGCGACTACTCGGCTGAGGAGGTCGTGCGCCTGCGCGGCTCGTACGTCCCGGAGTGCTCCCTCGCCCGCCACGGCGCCGAGGTCCTCTGGCAACGCCTCCACGAGATGGACTACGTCCACGCCCTCGGGGCCATGACCGGCGGCCAGGCCATCCAGTACGTGAAGGGCGGCCTCCCGGCGCTGTACCTGTCGGGCTGGCAGGTCGCCGGCGACGCCAACACCGCCGGCCACGTCTACCCGGACCAGAGTCTCTACCCGGTCAACTCGGTGCCGGAACTCGTCGAACGCCTCAACAACGCCCTGCGGCGCGCCGACCAGATCGAGTGGATGGAGAACGAGGGCGAGGTACTCCGGGACTGGCTGGTCCCGATCGTCGCCGACGGCGAGGCCGGCTTCGGCGGCGCCCTCAACGTCTACGAACTCATGAAGCGCATGATCCGGGCCGGCGCCGCCGGCGTCCACTTCGAGGACCAGCTGGCCTCGGAGAAGAAGTGCGGCCACATGGGCGGCAAGGTGCTGGTTCCGACCCAGCAGCACGTCCGGACCCTCATCTCGGCCCGCCTGGCGGCCGACGTGATCGGCGTCCCGTCCATCGTGATCGCCCGAACGGACGCCCTCGGCGCCACGCTGATCACCAGCGACGTCGACGAGCGCGACCGGGCGTTCCTGAGCGGCGAGCGCACCCCGGAGGGCTTCTTCCACACCGACGCCGGCCTTCACGCCCCGATCGCGCGCGGCCTCGCCTACGCCCCGTACTGCGACCTGATCTGGTGCGAGACCAGTACCCCCGACCTGGACGAGGCCCGTGCCTTCGCCGAGGCGATCCACGAGCAGTTCCCCGGCAAGATGCTGGCCTACAACTGCTCGCCGTCCTTCAACTGGAAGGCCGCCCTTGACGACGCAACGATCGCCACCTTCCAGAAGGAACTGGGCGCCATGGGCTACAAGTTCCAGTTCATCACGCTGGCCGGCTGGCACGCCCTGAACGCCTCGGCCTTCGACCTGGCCCGCGGATACACCGAGAGCGACATGACCGCCTACGTCGGCCTGCAGCAACGCGAGTTCGGCATGGAGGACGACGGCTACACCGCCACGCGCCACCAGCGCGAGGTCGGCGCCGGCTACTTCGACTCCGTGGCCAACACCATCTCGGGTGGCGCCGCCTCGACGCTGGCCCTCACCGGCTCCACCGAGGAGGAACAGTTCTAGGAGCGCAGGCTCCCGGCTGATCCCCGGCTGATCCCTGACCAATCCCACCGAGACGCACGGCCCCCGGAGACATCCGGGGGCCGTTGCGCGTGTCGGGTCATGTCGTGTCCGTGGTAGCGAAGTCCCAATTTCCATGGAGCGACGCGCCTACCGTCGCGCCGTGCCGCGCCACCCTCGCACCCGCATGCTCGCTGCCTCCTGCGCGATGCTTGCACTCGCCGCGGCCACACCGGCGCTCTCCGCCTCCGACCACGATCTGGCCTCTGGCGTCGTCCTGCTCGACGGGGCGACGTTCCCCGTCGTCGCGACGCTCGGGGACGGGTGGATCGCGACCACGCCCTGCCGCACCGAGATCTTCCTCGACCGGGGCGACTTCCTCGACCGCGTCGACGTCCTCCTCGACCCCGGGCATGGCGGGCCCGAGACCGGCTCGGTCGGCGCCAACGGCATCGTCGAACGCGACCTCAACCTCGGGGTCGCCCACCTGGCCAAGTTGGCCCTCGAAGACCTCGGCTACACGGTCGCCCTGACCCGGAGCCGGGACCTCCACATGGGCATCCGGCAGCGAGCCGCCATCGCCAACGCCCTCCAGCCGCGGGCCTTCGTTTCGATCCACCACAACGGCGGGGCGGTCCGACGCTCCTCCGATCCGGGCACCGAGGCCTTCCACCAGGTCGACGACGACGCCTCACGTCGGCTGGCCGGCCTCCTCTACGAGGAGGTCCATGCCGCACTGTCCGCCTGGGACGTCGCCTGGGTCGATACCGTCCACCAGGGAGCCTCGGCCCGGATCCGCTCGAGCGGCCTCGACGTCTACGGCATCCTGCGCCTGACCCCCGACCTGAACTCGGCCATCGTCGAGGCGGCCTACCTCTCGAATCCCGCCGAGGCCGACCTGCTGGCCGACGTCGAGGTCCTCCAGGCCGAGGCCGACGCCATTGCCAGGGCCCTCCACCGCTTCCTCGGCTCCGACGATCCGGGTACGGGCTTCAAGCGGGCCTTCGTCGACGAGGCGGTCACCGGCACCGGCACCGGCTGGAACTGCGACGACTCGGGATACGGCAGCACGCTCTCGTACGCCGTCGGCTACACCGAAACCGAATACGCCGACCTGTCCGCCATGGCCGCCCGTGCCGGCCACACTCCCGAGTCGCTCCAGCAATTCGGCGTCTACGCGCTCGACTTCTTCCACGCCCTGCAGGACCGCGTCGAACTCGACCCGCTGCCACCCGAGGCGATTCCCGCGGTCGACGGATCCGGCCTGGACGCCTCGGTGACGGGCCGGTGGCTCCCGCAGGACCAGGTCGTCTTGATGCGCGTGGCCGATGCTTACGGACTGTCCCCCGCCGAGGCCCAGAAGGTGGGCGCCGTGCTGATGGTTTTCCTCGTAGGGATCAGCGGTTAGGAATCCGCAGCCCTACTCCCGACCCCAGTCTCTGCGCCGTTCGGACTTCCTCGCCGACCGCTGCTTCTTGGCCTTCAGGCGCCGTTCCCTCGCTCCCCTCCCGGGCCGCGTCGGGCGCCGTTCCCGTCGGACCACCCGGGCTTCCCGCAGGCGCTGTTCGAGCTTCTCGAGTGCCAGTTCCCGGTTCCGGTCCTGCGAGCGTGTCCGGTCGACCGTGACGTGGAGTGTGCCCCCCAGCCACCCCACGAGTAGTTCCCGCACGTCGTCCTCGATGCCCCGGGCGTCGGTCAGGTCCAGCAGCGCCTCCACCCTGGTGCGGGCACGGTTGGCGTGCTGTCCGCCGGGCCCTCCGGACGGCCCGAACCGCCAGGAGACCTCGCCCCCGGGGATCCGGCAGCCCGGCCCGCCGTCCAGCACGCGGTCCTCGAAGCCGGCCATGCACGGAGGCTAGGGAAGGCCACACGCAGGTCTTGGGATCCCGGCACCGAGTTCGGGAACGGGGCCGCGCTCCGGTTGGCCTCTCCGGCCGGATGCTGTTGGACTCGCGCCATGGCCCGAGACCTGCGTGTCCTCGTCATCGGCGCCGGGATGGCGGGGATTCTCTCCGTGATCCGCTGCCGCCAGATTGGGCTCCCGGACGTGACCGTCTACGAGAAGGCCGACCGGCTGGGCGGCACCTGGCGGGAGAACCGCTACCCCGGGGTGGCCTGCGACGTGCCGTCGCACCTCTACTCCTACTCCTTCGCCCCGAATCCGGAGTGGACGCACCGCTTCTCCCCCGGTCCGGAGATCCAGGAGTACCTCGAGGCGGTCGCCGCCGAGTACGACGTCGACCGGGACGTCCGCTACGGCGAGGAGGTCACCGACCTGCGTTGGGACGGCCGGCGCTGGCACCTCCGCACCGCCTCCGGAATCGTCGACGAGGGCGACGTCGTGATCGCCGCCACGGGCGTGCTGCACCATCCCAGCTATCCGGACATCGACGGCCTCGGCGACTTCGCCGGGACCACGATGCACACCGCCCGCTGGGACGAGTCCCTGCCGTTGGCCGGCCGGCGCGTCGGCATCATCGGGACCGGGTCGTCGGCGATCCAGACCGTGCCGACGATCGTCGACGAGGTGGCGCACCTGTCGCTGTTCCAGCGCACCGCCCAGTGGGTGATGCCCGCGGAGAACCCCGCCTACACCGAGGAGGAGAAGGCCGCCTTCCGGGCCGACCCCGGGCTCCTCCACACGCTCCACGCCGAGATCTCCGAGTTGTTCTCGAACGGCTTCTCGGACGCCGTAGTCGACGCCGACTCGGAGGGCATGCGTCGTATCGAGGAGGCCTGCCGCGCCAACCTCGAGGGCAACGTCCACGACCCCGACCTGCGTGAGCGCCTCCGCCCCGACTACCGGGCCGGCTGCAAGCGCCTGGTCGTCTCCCCGAACTTCTACGACGGGATCCAGCGCCCCAACGCCGAACTGGTCACCGAGCCCATCGACCGGATCGAGGCGGAAGGGGTGCGCACCGCCGCCGGGCATCTGCACGAACTCGACGTGTTGGTGCTGGCCACCGGCTTCCGGGTGGACCGGTTCCTCCGCCCCATCCAGGTCGTCGGCACCGACGGGCTCACCCTCGACGACGCCTGGGCCAGGCGCCCCAGCGCCTACCTGTCGATCTCGACGCCTGGCTTCCCGAACCTCTTCATGCTCAACGGCCCCAACGGACCGGTCGGCAACTTCTCGCTGATCGAGGTCGCCGAGGTCCAGTTCGACTACATCGCCCAACTACTCGAGCCACTGCGTGCCGGCGAGGCCACCTGGGTCTGCGCCGGCGAGGCCGCCACCGACGCCTTCGAGGAGGAACGCACCATCCAGGCCGACAACACGGTCTGGGCCACCGGCTGCAACAGCTGGTACCTCGACGACCGTGGCGTCCCGATGGCCTGGCCCTGGAACTTCCAGGAATACCGCGACCGCCTCGCCGCCCCCGATCCGACGGCGTACGTCAGGGGTTGAGGGCCCGCTCGCACCCGCCTGGCACTGCCGGCCTGTCCGGGAACCTGTTCGGGAATGAGTGCCGGCCCTGCCCGGGGGTCAGTGCACGATCGGGCAGGCGTTGTCCCGGTCGAGGACCCGGGTGATGCGGCCCATGCCGAGCCAGCCACCGATGCAGAAGGTCAGGTCCCGGACCAGGGAGTCGTCGAAGTGGTCGGCCAGTCGTTCGAAGAAGGCGTCGTCGCAGGACGCCACGTCGCCTTCGAAGCGTTCCGCGTACTCGATGGCGATCCGCTCGGCGTCCGAGTAGCCCGGCCAGGTCGCCCAGTCGGCGACATTGGCATAGTCCTCCTCGCTGAGCCCTGGCTCCGCTCCCGGCGGATTCCGGTAGCCCAGTCAGAGGCCGCAGCCGTTGAGTTGGGCGATCCGCATGCGGGCCAGCTCCCGGGTCCGGAATGGCACGTCGCTCTCGCTGTTGGTCGCCAGCCCGAAGGCGGCCCCTGCGGCGATGACCTCGTTGGTGCCCATGCGGCGGCCCTAGTTGCCGGGGCTTCCCCGGCTGTCGCCGAGTCCGACTGGTGCCCCCGGCAGGATTCGAACCTGCGACCGGCGGAATAGAAGTCCGCTGCTCTGATCCGGGCTGAGCTACGGGGGCCCGGGGCGAGGCTACCCGTGGCCTCTCAGTCGGCCGGGGAGCAGGCCCGACACGTCGGCGCCGTCGAACGCCGCCGACAGGTCGCCGCCGAGTGCCAGGTCGGCGACGAGCCTCCCCGCTCCCGGCGAGGTCTGGATGCCGCAGCCGCCCTGCCCGACGCACCACACGAAGGCCGGCTCTGCCGGGTCGGGGCCCAGAACCATCGAGCGGTCGGGGGCGAAGGTCCGCAGGCCCGCCCACGCAGAGTTCACCGAGCGGATGTCGAGGGTCGTGGCTGCGTTGATGCGGTCGATGGCCAGCGCCACGTCGACCTCCGCTGGTCGGGCGTCGCAGGGTTCGGAGGGGGTCTCTTCGCCCAGCGAGCACAGCATCTGGGGTCCGTCGTCTTTCGTGTACCACCGGTGTTCGACGTCGATGGTGAAGGCCCAGCCCGTGGTGTCGCCACCGGGCCCATTCACCATGAAGGCGGTCCGACGGCAGGGCTGCAGGCCCACCGGTTCCACCCCGGCGGAGATCGCCACGAGGTCTCCCCAGGCACCCGCTGCGTTCACCACGACGTCGGCACCCATATCTCCCTCGGTGGTGGCCACCCGCCAACCAGCGCCGTCGCGGCGTGCCGCGTCCACCCGGGTAGAGGTGGCGATCCGACCGCCACCTCGTCGCAACCCCCGGACGTAGGCCTGGTGGAGGGCTCCGACGTCGAGGTCGTAGCAGTCAGCGTCCAGGGCCGCCCGGTCGACCCGTTCCTTCCGCAGGGGCGGGAAGTGCGCAACCGCCTCCCCCGGGGTGAGTTCCGCGGTCGGCGACGGCAGTCCACTGCCCGCCTCCAACAGTTCGTCCACGAATCGGGACTGCGACGCGGTCGCCACGTGCAAGACCGGGCGGGGGGCCAGTAGCGGAGCGTCCACGAGGCCCTCGGGCGGCTCGCGCAGGAAGCCGACGCTGGCCCGGGTGAGGATCCGGTTCGGGGGCGTGCTCAGGTTCCCGGCCAGGATCGCCGCCGACCGGCCGGTGGTGTGGTGGGCCAGCACCGGCTCGGCCTCCAGGAGGAGCACCTCTGCGTCCGGGTGGACGACGGTCAGGTGGTACGCGGTGGACGCCCCGGCGATCCCACCGCCCACGACCGCGATCCGCACGTCACTCATTCCCGAATGGTTGCACGTGTCCGGGGGCGGGTTCGAATCCCGATCTGGCACGTGCCCGACGTCCCAAGGAACCCGTGCGCCGCCGGCGGCCGCCTCCCGTATCATGGCGCCCGCTTGGTGGCCGTAGCTCAGTCCGGTTAGAGCACCTGGTTGTGGTCCAGGATGTCGGGGGTTCGAATCCCCTCGGTCACCCCAGTCGCACGTGCGATGTGACCCGGTTCACGGTCGGCCGCCCCAATGGGCGCCGGTAGGATCGACGGCTGCTAGCGCCTCTAGCTCAATTGGCAGAGCATCGGACTCTTAATCCGCAGGTTCTGGGTTCGAGTCCCAGGGGGCGTACCCATAAAACCGGAATGAACGGTCCCAAGTCCGTTCTGGCTTTATGGGCGAGTCCTAGGGGGCGTACCAAAGGGGTTGGAAAGTCCTCGCGGCTGGCTCCAGGCACCCGTCCGACATCGAAAGGGGTTACTGTCCGGCGATGAAAGTTATTGAGTACTACCTGGAGTCTTGGCGTCGTTTGCGAGATTTGCAGGGCCGGACCACACGACCCGCCTTTTGGTGGCCGTTCCTCATTCACCCCATAGTGGTCATTGTTCTGGGGGGAATCTTCGCCGCCATTTTGAATCTCAGGACCGATCAGGTCGGACCGGAGATCGTATACGCCATTGCCTATATCTGGGTGCTGATCACATTGGGTGTGCGGCGCCTGCATGACATGGGTCGGACAGGAACATGGCTCCTACTTGGGCTCGTGCCATTAGGAAATTTGGTGCTTCTGTATTGGCTTGTTCAGCCGAGCGCGTCCGAGGCCAGCGAATAACTTTCCCTGCGAATAACGGGCCCTACCTCCTATCGCTCTGAACGTGGTGTCCTGTCCATGACCGGCTCATGGACCAGCTCTCGGGGGCACTCAACCGAACCCGGAGTGAGCGGTCTCAGGTTCTCGTCTCCCCGGCGCAGAACCCCTCGACACAGGGACATGAACCAGGCATGGGAAGCAACCGGAACACTGCAGCCATCTGCGTCAGGCGCGCTGCCTGCGACTCAGCCACCGACCTCTCTGCCAATAGTCGGCCAGTCGTTGCGTCGGTAGTGGATCGCGTGGGAGCCTCGCTTTACCGGAATGGAGGTGTAGCCATGGGGGTGCTCAACCAGTTGGGCTTCGAGGCAAGGCCCGCCAACATCCTGCAGCAGCTCGTCCAGAAGGTGTCGTCCAGTCGACCCGGGGCGTGGTTCTTCGCCAGAACCCTCCACGTCCAGGACAAGGCGCTCTTCAAGGCCACCAAGGGACGGCTCACCGTTCCCACCCTCCTGGCGGGGCTGCCCGTCCTGATGCTGACCACCACGGGGGCGAAGACCGGGAAGCGCCGCACCATGCCGCTCGTGGGCATCCCCATCGACGACGACCTGGCCATCATCGGCTCCAACTACGGCCAGAAGAACACGCCGGGCTGGGTCTACAACCTGGAGGCCGACCCGACGGCGACCCTCGAATACCGAGATCGCACCATCGAGGTGGTCGCCCGCCGGGCCGACGACCACGAGGCGGACCGGGCCTTCGAACTCGGCAGCGCCGTCTACCCCGGCTTCGCCAAGTACCGGGCCAGGGCCGACCACCGGATCATCCGGGTGTTCGTCCTCGAGGTTGCGAGCCCAGCCGACGGAGCCTGAGGGGCCGGTCGGGTTCCTGCGGTTGTCCTAGATTGTCGGGATCGCCCATACCGACGAATCCAAAGGGAGCGACAATGGACCTCGTGGCAGTCGTGGACCTCATCTCGAGTTTCGAGGACTGGAAGGTGATATTCGATGAGGACGCCGAGGAGCGTGCGAAGTTCGCCGAGTCGTGGCTCGTCGGCCAGACCGATGAGGAAAAGGTGATCATCCTGGCCCGCAACGTGGACCTGCCGGCCATGGCGGCCTTCATGGGTACGCCGGAGTTCGCCGAGCGGGCGCGGCCTTACCAGAGCGGCGTCACGCTCTACGGCTTGTCGGAGATGGCACCCCCGGCCTGAGTCTGACGCGCCGCTCCATTCCCACTGGTGGGGAAAGGCAATGCGGCGGCGACGCCGTTCCGGGTCCTGGAGGCAAATACTGGGGCTTCTGGTCGCAGGCGCCCTGGTCGCCAGCGGATGCGCGGGTGGCTCGGACGTGGTCACCGAACCGACCACGACAACTCTGACGGGAAGCGAGGCCCCCACCACATCAACGTCCGCCCAGGTGCCCGCGACCACGACCGCACCCGCGACCACGACCGCACCCGCGAGCACGCCGACCACCACGACCGCACCCGCGACCACGTCGGCCTGGACGTCTCCCTCGACCTGGGACATGTGCCTCGTGACTGCTCCCGAGAGCCGTCGGTACGAGTGGCTCAACCACTCGACCTGGATGGCCCTCGAACGACAGCGCCGGGAACCGCCGGACACCGCGACGACGGGCTGGACCGGCGCCACGACCGCATCGGCCACGCCCGGCGATTCGGACGATGCCGCGGCCCTCGTCGACGACTTCGTCGAGGCTCGCTGCGACCTGGTCGTCACCATCGGAAGCGAGATGGGCGCCACGACGGCCGCCGCTGCCCGCCATCACCCCGAGGTCGACTTAATCGGCATCGACCAGCATCCCGAAGAAGACCTCCCGAACCTGGCCCGACTGGTCTTCCCTGAGGACCATGCAGGATTCCTCGTCGGCGCACTCGCGGCCTCCGCGACCGTTACCGGTGTCGTCGCCGTGATCCTGGACTCCGACAGCGAATCCGCATCGATCGGCTACGGAACGGGCTTCGCCAAGGGGGTCGCCCACCTCGACCCCGACGTCACCGTCCTCTCGATCGCCCACCCGGGTGACGAAGGGGAACCCGACGAATCCTGGGGCGCCGCCGCTGCCCAACAGGCCCTCGGCGGCGGTGCCGACGTCGTGTTCGCCCCCGGCAGCGGAAGCGGAAGCGGCGCGCTGCTCGAGGTCGCCGGAACGGGGCACGACGCCCGCAACGGAGCACTGTGCATCGGCGCGGAGGTCGACGACTTCCTCCAGGTACTCCAGGCTCGCCGGTGCATGCTCACGGGCGTCCACAAGCTGCCCAACGAGTTCCGCGACTGGTACTGGATGCAGGGTAGGCCGGTCGTGATCAAGCGCTACGAGGACGCCCTCGACGTTCCGGCCGACTACGAGCGCGGACACGTCCATTCCACCCTGGGTCTCATCGCCGGGGAGTTCCGTCTCGGCGGCAGCCCGTCAGGTCGCCACGTGGGGCCGGTCGGACGGCACTTCTTCAACGCCTAGGGCGCCCACAAGGAGGGGGTCCCGAATCGCTACTACTGGCCCTCCGACGAACTCAAGTCGACGCTGGCCGACCTCACCAGGGCCCTCTGGGTCGGCCAGGTCCCGTCCTCCTAGAGGTCGTCAATCCCGGAGGACCTCGACGTCCGCCAGGACATCGCACCTCCAGCCGTCGACGGTCCCTCGGAACCGGCAGACGACGGCCAGGGCCGCCTCGATGTCGAGCGGCGAGAACGGCACCGCGTCCAGGACAGCTGATGCCCCCGAGAACGCGTCAAGTCTGTCCGAACAGGCCCCGGTGCCGCCGTGGCCCGGCGGACGCGCTGGTCGTCAGGCCCGACTGCCCACCCTCGTGGTCACCGCCCGAAGAGTCCGCCGGCGAGGTACTTGAGCCCGTTGTCGGGGCCCAGGGTCACCACGGTGGAACCCGGCCCGTACTCCCGGGCGAGTTCGATCGCCGCACAGACGTTGAGGCCGGTCGACGAGCCACAGAACAAGCCCTCTTCGGCGGCAAGGCGACGACACATGTCCATGGCCCGAACCTGGTCCACCGTCCGGATCTCCGCACACCTGGCACGGTCGAGGAACGGTGGCTCGAAACCGACCCCGATGCCCTCGACCTGGTGCGGGCCGCCGACACCAGTGGTCAAGAGCGGCGACTGGGCAGGCTCCAAGGCGACGACAGCCGGACGAACGCCTGCAGCCTCGAGCCCCCCCACGGCACCCATCAGCGCTCCGCCCGTGCCGACGCCGGCACAGATCACATCGACGGCGCCACCGCTCTGCTCGGCGATCTCAGCCCCCATCGGCTCATAGCCGAGCAGGACGTCGGGCGAACCGAACTGGTCCGCGTACCAACACCCTTCGTCCACCAGTTCCATCGCACGCGACCGAATCCGGGCGATGAGGTCCGGTGTGATCGCACCGTCCTCGCTCGCCTCGATGATCACCTCCGCCCCGTATGCCCGCATCGACTGCAACTTCTCCTTCGCGAACGCGTCGGACGACACAGCGACGAATCCCAGGCCCAGACGGGCGGCAACGAATGCCAGCGACGTCCCCGTGCTCCCGCCCGTGTACTCGACAACCCGGTCCCCCGGCGCGACGTCGCCACGCTCGATCGCACGGCAGAGTACGGAGACCGCCATGCGATCCTTGTAACTCCCCGTCGGGTTCCCCGACTCCAGCTTCAGCCAGACCGCCCCGCATCCCTCGGGAACAACCTTCTCCAGTCGCACCAGTGGGGTCCGCCCCACCGCGGTGAGAAGCAACTGGTCGCCCACGTCCACGAGCCACACCCTAGGCATGCCTCCCGGAAGGGCTGCCACAACGCGCCACCCAGGCGACGGATCGAGCCCGACGCTGCTCGCACTACGGTCCCCGGGATGCCCAGCGACTCGCAACTCCGCGCCATGAACCGCGTCCACCACGCCCTCCTCAAGGTCACCGGAGGACGCTTCGGCTGGACGGCCGCCAGGATGCCCGTCCTCAAACTGACCACCACCGGCCGGCGCTCCGGCCAGACCCACTCGGTCATGCTCACCTCTCCCCATCAGGAGGGGGACACCATCGTCATCGTCGCCTCCAAGGGCGGCGAGGACACCCACCCGGCCTGGTTCCTCAACCTTCGCGAAAACCCCGAGGTCGTCGTCACCACCAAGGACGAGGCCAACCGGCCCATGACCGCCAGAGTCGCCACCGCCGAGGCACGCGCCCGGATCTGGCCGCTCATCACCGAGCGCTTCACCAACTACGCCGGCTACCAGGAGAAGACCGACCGCGAGATCCCCCTCGTGCTCCTCCAGCCCACGGACTGACTCGGCGACGACGCACCCGCTACCGTCCCCGGCGTGCTCCACGCCATCACCCGTGCCGTCAGTCCCGCCATCGTCGACTGCGAACTGACCCACCTCGAACGCACGCCAATCGACCTCGAGGTCGCCCGCTCCCAGCACGCCGCCTACGAGGCCACGATCGCCGACCTGGGCGCCCGGGTCCAGCAACTCCCCGCCGAGCCCGACCTTCCAGACTCGGTCTTCGTGGAGGACGTCGCCGTGGTCCTCGACGAGGTGGCGATCATCACCCGACCGGGTGCCGCGTCGCGGCGTGGCGAACGGACAACCATCGAGGAGGCGCTCGCCCCCCATCGCCACCTGGCACGAATCGGAACCCCGGGAACCCTCGACGGCGGCGACGTGCTCGTGACCGGCCGCGATATCGCCATCGGCATCTCGAGCCGCAGCGACCTCGAGGGAATCGAACAGTTCCGGGCCATCGCCGTCCGCCACGGCTACCGGGTCCACGCCATCCGGGTTCGGGGCTGCCTCCACCTCAAATCGGCGGTAGCAAGCGTCGACGACGACACCCTGCTCCTCGACCCCGACAGGATCCGGCCCGACGACCTGCCCAACCGCCGCTGTCTGACCGTCGACCCCCGGGAGCCGGACGCCGCCAACGTGCTGCAACTGGACGGCACGGTCGTGGCCGCCGCCGCCTTCCCGCGCACCGTCGACAAACTGGCCGACGCCGGCCACGACGTCCGCGTCGTGGAGGTTTCGGAACTGGCGAAAGCCGAAGGTGCACTGACCTGCTGCAGCCTCCTGATCGACGTGCCCCAGCCATGACCACCGACGGCCGCGAGCCACTCGACGATCGCTCATTGGGCTGGCTGCGGTACCTCCACCGCAAGGCCACCACGCCCGACGACTGGAGCCGCACCGGCCGTCCGCACCCCCACTGGGACGACCGCACCGGCTCCCCGATGCTCTCCTGGCACCGCTTCGACCTGGTCGACTCCTCCTATGCCGTGGCCCTCATGGCCGACCGGACCCCCGCCTGGCGGGAGGTCTACGCCCGGGTGCTCGACGAACTGGTCGCACGCCACACCTCCTGGTGGTCGGCCTCCGACTGGCTCACGCAGTTCGGACACGACCCCGACCGAAATCGCTACCCCGAGGCCTGGCAGCCGCTCGTACCCCGGGACCTCTGGGGCGACTACGACGTCCCCGGCTGGACGGCCAACGGAATCGCCCCCTACGGCGTCCAGATGGATCCCATCGCGGCCGACGGGATGCTCTTCTTCAAGGGATTCTTCGCCCTGCTGTTGGGCCTCCACCGCCACGTCACCGGCGACGACCACTGGAACCGGCCCTTCGAGATGATGTGCGACGGCGAGCACACCTTCACCTGGACCCACTCGGCCATCGCCGCACACCTGGCCGACCAGTGGCGACAGCGGCCGATCGGCGTGCACTGCGAGAACACCAAGATCTGGCCCTATTGACTGAGCGGCGCCGGCCTCGGTCTGAGGCTCCACGACAAGCTCCTCGGAACCGACCACCATGCCGTCTTCGACCCCTGGTGGGAGCATGCCTCGGAGCACTACGTGACCTGGAGCGAGGGACGGCCCGTTGCCATGGACCTCTACTACGACCCCGTCGTAGACGAACACGTCCCCAGCCCGCTCGGCCTCATCGCACCCGTCTGGTACCTCGCCCCCCAGCGCCCCGACGTGGCCAGGAGCGCATGGGAGTTGGCCGTCTCCGTCGCCGGGCTCGACGGCAACTCGACCGTCGGCCTCGAGGATCCGGGCTTCGCCTCCCTGCTGGCACTCCAGACCGGCGAATTCGACGACGGACGCATCCGTCGCCGCCTGTGGGAGGCCCTCGACGACCTGCACGAACCCACTCGGGACCAAGGGAGTGGCGAATTCACGTTCGGCTTCGGCTTGGAGGAGCCCCATCCACGCGGGCAACTCAACGCCCGGGCGATGGCCGGCTGGGTGTGTCGACCGGGTGCCTGGAGCCGGATCTTCGAGTTACCTTCCGACGGGCGCTTCACGGCGCCCACCGTCTCAGGCGTGGACTTCCCCGACGTCGCCCTCAGTGAAGCCCGCTGGGACGGGACCGCGCTGCACCTGGCTGCCGTCCACCGCAACCCGGCCGCCGGCGGGTTCACCGAGGTCACGGTCTCGAACCTGCCCCCCGGCGGGAACTGGCACCTCCAAGGTGCGGACACGAGCCCCGTCCCCGTCGAGGAGGCGGCAGGAAGCGCACCACTCCGACTCGTCCCCGACGGCCGCCAGCACCAGGTGCGGCGGAACTGAGCGCCACCGGGCTCAGACAAGGCGACGGAGCACCCCGCTCCGACCGACCATGAACCGCCGACCCGGGTTGTCGCCTCGAGCACCTCCCTGCACAAGCCGGCCTGGGCGGGTAGACGTGCGATTCCTCGAGATGCCCGGCTGGTGAGCGGCCCGTTTGACCGCCGGAGGGGATCGGCACATGCTGGTGGGCGAGGCGGGTCCGAGCGGGGCGTGCCCGGAGGCGAGGAGTCCGCCATGTCCGTGAAGGTCCACGTCGCGTTCCCGTGCCAGGAGGGCAGGGGGCCCGAACTGGTCGAATTCATGAGGACAGCCGCCCTCGGCGCCCGGAAGGCACCCGGAAACGAGGGCATCGAGGTCTTCACCGACGCCGACGACCCCGACATGGTCATCCACCTCCAGACCTGGGCCGACCGGGCCGCACGGGAGACCTACATCGCCACGCTGGTCGAGTCAGGGGCCATGGGCCAGGTCTCGGCGTTCCTGGCCGGACCGCTCCAGAGCACCTACCTCGACCCCACCGACATCTGAACCGCCATTTGACGCCCGCCCCGGCCGTGCTGAATGCTGGGGCGAGGCGGGCCCGACGGGGGCGTGCCCCAACGAGAGGCGGACACCATGTCCCACACCATCCACGTCGTCTTCCCGTGCCAGGAGGGCAAGGGGGCCGACCTGCTCGGAATCCTGAACGAGATTCTGGGAGACACCCGCGCCTTCGACGGCTGCGAGTCCATCGAAGTCTACACCAACAGCGACAACCCGGACACGGTCATCCTCTGGGAGAAGTTCGAGACCCGGGCCCACCACGAGGCCTACCTGGCCTGGCGCATCGAAAACGGCATGCTCGACGTGCTCGGCCCGATCCTGGCCAGCGACGCCGAGTTCAACTACCTCGACGACCACCCCGACATCTGAGCCACGTCCGGCCGCGACCGGCGCGCCGCTACTTCGCGGCGAAGCTGTCGGACAGGGTCGACTGCTCGAAGCCATCGGGGACGGAGCCCGAGGTGGCATACAGGTAGAGCGCCGTCTGGAAGATCGCCGACAGTGCGGCCAGCACGACCACCACGACGGCGATCCAGAGGACACTGACCACAAGGCCCGCGACGAAGGCGGCCTCTCCCAACGCGCCCGCAAGCACCAGCACGGCCACCACCGGAAGCATCGCCACGAACCCCAGCAGGCCGAAGCCGACCTGGCCGGCGATGTTCTCGCCCCAGGTCTGCTTCAGGTGACTCGCCGAGGACTTGAGGCCCTCGATCGGCCCCTGGTCGTCGATCACGATGGCGGGCACCACGAGGAAGGTGGCGACCTCCCAGGCCGCGCCGATGATGCCCAGCACAATCCGTCCCAACCACCCGGCCCGCTCCTTCAGGGTCTCGAGGATCAGGCCGACCGTCGTCTTCAGGATCGCCCACGGCACGAGGCCGCCCAGCCGTGCCATCGCCCGCCGGATGGCCGAGCCGACAGTCGGGTCGCCGCCCGTCAGGCGCTCGTACGCGCCGGCCACCAGCGCCCCGTTGAAGAACACGCTCACGATGCCGAGCACCATGGCGCTGACGACAGCGACCACGATCAGGACGCCCGACGCCTCCGAGCCCTCGGCACCCGCAGATGAATCGGTGTCCATCGACAGCAACGTCGGCACCCAGATCGTGGCCAGCAGCACGACCGACAGGAAGAGCGACAGCACCGGCAGGGCCAGCAGTTCCCGGTCCTTCCTCAGGACCCCCCAGGAGACCTTCGCCATCGTCCAGGTGTTCGAGAGGCGTCGCATGGGCCAGAAGTTATCGCGGTCCTTTCGTCTGGCGTCCGCGTCTGACAGGATCAATGCGTCGCCCGGCGACGACCCTTTGTTCCCACCCATGACCACGAGGTACCCCCATGGCCACCTACCAATGCGCCTCCTGCGGCATGTCCGTCAACGCCACCTGCGGCGCCTGCGACGCGCCGCTCGTGAACGACGTCCTCACCAAGGACGACGGCTCGACCGTGCAGGTCTCCCGCTGCCCCAACGACCACGGCAAGATCAAGTCGCCGATGTGCTGCGGCGACGACATGGCCTGCGCCCTCTGACCCGACGGGTGTGGCACAACTGATCCTGCTGCCTCCCTCGGAGGGCAAGGCCCCCGGCGGTAACGGTCCACCCTGGCATCGGGTCGACCAGTCCTTCCCTGACCTGGCCGAGGACCGCCGCGGGGCGATCCGAGCACTCTCCACCGCGATGGAGGGCAGCCTCGACGCACGCACGAAACTGCTCGGGGTCGGCGCGGCGAAGGCCGAGGAGGCCACCGCCGCCAACCTCGCCGTCGACACCGCAGCGACGCTCCCCGCCATCGAGCGGTACACCGGCGTGCTCTACGACGCCCTCGACGCCGCCTCGCTGCCCGCCCGCTCCCGCCGCCGGCTGGAGCAGCAGGTCGTGGTGTTCTCGGGCCTGTGGGGTGCCGTCCGGGCCCACGACCCGATCCCCGACTACAAGCTGAAGATGGACGCCACCCTCCCGGGCCTCGGCAAGCCGGCCCGGTTCTGGAAGGGACGGCTCACGGCCGCCCTCGCCGAGGCAGCCGCCGGCACCGTCTGGGACCTCCTCCCCAACGAACACGCCGCCGCCTGGGACTCCTCCATCGCCGGCCACCGCATCCGCGTGAGGTTCCTCGACGACGTCGAGCGCAACGGCGAACGCACCCTGACCACCGTGTCCCACTGGAACAAACTCCTGAAGGGCGCCCTCGTCCGCCACCTGCTCGCCCACCCACTCGACGACCCCGACGGCCTCGCCGACTTCGAGCACCCCGAGGGCTACGCCTACCGCCGTGACCTGAGCACCTCGCAGTCCACGGGCACCGGCACCACCACCGAAGTGGCCCTCGTCGCCGTGCGCTGACCCCCCGTTCTCCTTCCCTCCTCCCGCTGTCCCCCACCCTGCCCCGGCTACCGTCGGCGGGCACATGGCCGACACACTCCGCATCGCCACCTGCAACGTCCGCAACGGCCGGGCACTCGACGGTCGAAACGCCTGGCCCTTCCGACGCCGGCGCCTGCTCGACTACCTCGACTCGCTCGACGCCGACGTGCTCGCCCTCCAGGAGGCGTTCGCCTTCCAGGTCCGGGCCGTCGCCGAGGCCCTGCCCGACCACCGGGTCATCGGCCACGGCCGCAGCCGGCGCCGCCGTGGCGAACAGGTGCCGATCCTCGTCCGCGACGACCGACTGGACGTCCACTGCGAGCGCACCCTCTGGCTCTCGGAATCCCCCGACCGGCCCGGCTCCCGGCTCCCCGGCGCCCGGTTCCCCCGCATCTCCACCGTCGCCGACCTCCACGACGCTGCCACGGGTCGCACGTTCACGCTCGCCAACACCCACCTCGACGCCGACGACCCGGAACGACGCCGCCACGCCGCCGAGATCCTGGCCGACTGGGCCGCCGACTGGACGGCACCGGTGCTCGTCGGCGACCTCAACGCCACCATCGATGCGCCGGAACTCGCCCCCCTCCTCGCCACGGGCCTCCGAGACGCCCTCCCCCGCGACGCTCCCGGAACCGACCACGGCTTCACCGGCCGCACCGACGGTCCACGAATCGACCACGTACTCGTGGACCCGTCCTGGAGGGTGGCCGCTGCTACCGTCGCCGTCCGGGAGGGACGGCCGCCCAGCGACCACTGGGCCGTAGTCGTCGACCTGTCCGCCTCAACCCTCTGAAACGACCCGGAGCCACCCCATGTGCATGACCTGCATGACCGGCGCCGAGGCCATGCTCCTCAACGGGGCGGGCCTCACCGCCCTCGGCCGCGTCGGCCTGCGGCGCCTACGGCACGGCGGCGCCGACCCCGACGAGGCCGCCAGGGCCCGGCGCCTCGACGAGGAGTTCCTCCGCTCTATGGACCTCGACCCAGCCTCGGTCCTGGGACCTGCACCCGCCCCGTCCAGACCCCTCGGGCACCACCGCCACGTCGATGCCTGAAGCCCCCCGGCGAGGCGTCCTCGCCTGGTCCCTCACCTTCGTCGCCTATGTGGCGCTCGGCTACGCCACCAAGGGCCTGGTCCTGAACTGGATCGTCGGCCCCCTCTTCCCGCTGCTCGCCCTCGTCATCCTCCCCCGGATCCTGCGCCGCCAACCCGACGGGGAGCGCACGCCATGAGTTGGGCGGCCCACGAGTTCGAGAACTACGTCATCCAGCGCCACGTCGGCGTCAAGGTGTCGTTCCTCGGCATCGTGCTCGGCACCCTCTCCCCCGACCTGTTCACCAAGTCGCTCGTCTACAGCTCCGACGACCCCGCCCAGTTCCACCGGGGCTGGCCCGGTGTCGGCTTCAGCCACTCGCTCCTCTTCGGCGTGGTCCTCGCCCTGCTCGCCCTGGCGGTCACCCGCAGCCGGAGCTGGTCGCTCGGCATCCTCATCGGCCAGTGGGCCCACGTGTTCACCGACATCGCCGACACCGCCGGTGTCATGCCGTTCTTCCCGTTCTCGACCGAGCCAGTCACCATCAGCATGTGGCGACACGCCGCCGCCGAGGGCGCCTACGGCGACGCCGCCGCCTACTACTCCAGCCTCGGCGGCGTCTGGGACCTTTTCTGGCTGGTCGTCCTCGTGCTGGTCGCCCGCCGCACCCTCACCGCCGACTACTTCCGCACCACGATCGTGCCCGCCGACCCCCGCGTCTGGGCCTGGCTGCACCGTCGCACCGGCCTCGGCGAGCGGGGGCTCCTCACCCTCTACCGGGGCCTCTGCTTCTACGGCGCCGGCCGGATGGTCTCGTGGTTCCTCTACGCCCGCCTCGGCGCCAAGACCCCGTTCCAACCGGTCTGGGACGGCCCCTCCTACCTCACCTCCTTCAACGACCTCTCCGACGCCGGCCCGGTCGAGGTGCTGTGGCGCTCGGCGCTCGGCGGCCTCCTCTTCGCCGTCTTCCTCTGGCTACTGTGGCGGCTCCTCGGCGCCCGCCTCTGGCGACGAGGCGTCGACCCGCCCAGTGTCGAGCGGAAGCGCACCTTCCTGTGAGGCACCATCCCCGAGACCCCGGGAGGCAACCGTGATCCGGCCCACGATCCTCGACGGCGGCATGGGCCAGGAGCTCATCCGCCGAGGCGCCCCCCGCTCCGGTGAACTCTGGTCAGCCTGGGCGATGCTCGAGAACCCCGAACTCGTCTCCGGGGTGCACGCCGACTACGTGGCCGCCGGATGCGACGTCCTGACCACCAACACCTACGCCACCTTCGCCGACCGGCTGGTCGAGCACGGCCTCGGCGAGCGGGCCGAGGAACTCACCCGGCACGCCGGCGTGCTCGCCCGCCAGGCAGCCGACGCCGCCGACCGTCCCGTGCTGGTCGCCGGCTCCCTGCCGCCGCTGCGCGGCAGCTACAGCCCCGACCCGGACGGCACATACGAGGAGCTCCGTGACGAGTACCTGGTCATGGTGGGGCAGCTCGCGGACCACGTCGACCTGTTCCTCTGCGAGACCATGGGCGCCCTCCACGAGGCCCGTGCCGCCACCGACGCCGCCCGAACCGCCGGCCTGCCGGTCTGGGTCGCCTACACGATGCAGGGCGGCGACGGCCTCCACCTGCTCGACGGCACGTCCTTCACCGAGGCCGCCGACCGGGTCGAGGCCGACGCCCACCTCCTCAACTGCAGCCCACCCGAGCAGGTCACCGCCGCCCTCCCCCTCCTCCGTGACGCCACCGACGGCCCGATCGGCGCCTACGCCAACGCCTTCCACGACATGCCCAAGGGTTGGAAGGGTCGCCAGGGCGACGCCCTTCCCGAGGGCCGGACCGACATGGGCGTCGAACGCTACGCCGAGGCGGTCCGCCACTGGGTCGAACTCGGCGCCAACATCGTCGGCGGATGCTGCGAGATCGGCCCTGAGCACATCGCCCACATCGCCTCCGAACTGCACTGACCCGACGCTGCCGGATCGAAGCAGGATCCGGACCGGACGCACCGGCGCCCGCGCCTCTTTCCTAGGGTGATGGCATGGGTGAGGAACGCTACGGAACCCCGGACGCCGAGGCGGAGGTCGAACGCGTCCGGCTGGACATGCTGGCCGAAACGCTCGACCCGTGCACCTTCGCCGCGCTGGATCGGGCCGGCATCGGCCCCGGCGACAGGGTGCTGGAGGCCGGGTCCGGCAACGGCTCCGTGGCGGTCTGGATGGCCGAACGCGTCGGGCCGTCCGGCCACGTGCTCTCGGTCGACATCGACCTCCGCTTCCACGCTGCGGTACCGGACCACGTCGAGGTCCGCGAACTGGACCTGGAGGAGGAAGCACTCGACGTCGGAGACTTCGACCTGGTCCACGCACGCGCACTACTCCAGCACCTGCCGACACGGGACGCTGTCCTTGAGCGCCTCCTGGCGGCGGTACGCCCCGGAGGCCGCCTCCTGGTCGAGGACGGCGTGTTCGAGGGCTTCGCCCGACAGCCGCTCGACCCGCCCTACCGGGATCTCCACGCACTGGTCGCCAACGCCTCTCTCAACGAGTGGCGCGACCCCGACTACGGCCTCCGCCTGCTCGACAGCTTCGGACGACTCGGACTCCGCGACCTGGACGTGACGGGCCACGTCTGGGCCATGCGGCCCGGCGAACCCGGCGGTGACTGGTGGTTCCTCGCCCTCGAACGGGCCTTCCCGCGCATGGTGGCCGCCGGAGCGGCCACCCAGGAACAGGTCGACGAGGCCCTCGCCCAGGTGCGTCGACCGGACTTCGCGCTGCTCAGCCCTGTCCACGTCTCGGTCACGGGAACCAGGCCGGACTGACCCCCTCCCTCAGTCCGGCCCGTCGACCAGGCTGCGGACGAAGTAGCGAATCTCGGGTTCGAGGACGTAGCCCATCTGCTCCCAGAAGGCCAGACCGCCGGAGTTGTGGGCCCACACCTCCAATCGCAGTTGGGTGATACCGCGTTCGGCAAAGCGCCGCTCCAGTTCAGCCACCATCCGGCGCCCGTATCCAGCTCGTCGGAGGTCTCCCCTCACGGCCAACCGCTTGATACGGCCCCGGTGTCCGTCCCACGTACCCATCACCGTGGCCACCACCTCACCGTGGACTTCGCCCACGAGGAACAGGTCGGGATCCCGCTCCACCTTGGACAGGACCTCCTGCTCCGGTGCGCCCGAGACCTCGGAGCCACCCAGTCCCGCCTCCTCGTAGAGGCCGACCACCGACGGCACATCGGCCTGCTCCAGGGGGCGGACGATCAGGTCGCCGCTCACGGGCGGTCCACCCGGCGCCACTCCCCCGCCTCGTAGCGGCGCACCACGCGGGCCGGCACGCCGGCCACCATCGAATACGAGGGGACCTCGCCGCGCACCACCGAGTTGGCCGCCACCACCACGTGCTCGCCGAGTTGCGCTCCCGGCAGGATCACCACTCCCGAGCCGATCCAACTGCCGGCCCCGATGGACACCGGTTCCTCGGACGGAACCTGGATGCCGATCGGCTGGTCCACGTCCTCGTAGCCGTGGTTCTGGTCGGTCACGTACACGTTCATGCCCGTGAAGACGTCGTCGCCCACCTCGATCGACAGGTGCCCCACGATGGCGCTGCCCCGGCCGATCAGGCAGCGGTCGCCGATCCGCACGACCGGGTCCGTCACCATCTGCTGTCCCGGCACCATCCCCGCCGAGAGCGTCACGTGGGAGCCGACCAGGGTGTTCTCGCCCAGGTGGATCCAGCGCTCGCCGAACACGTAGCCCGTCGGCCAACTCAGGCAGGTGCCCTGCCCGAAGCGACCAAAGCGCCGGGCCCGGCGGTCCGACGGTCCGATCGCCGCCAGGCGGTTCAGCCATTCGCCAAGGCAGCGGACCGTCCCTCCGAGGATCGGACGCATCGGGTTCCGGGCGCCGGCCATCCGCCGACCCTAACCGTGGCGAGCGGGCCGACTCCGAGTCGACGACTCCCTCAGGTGCCGCGGCGACGCTGCACGAAACGCCGATAGCCCGGGGCGGCGCCGACGTTGAGGCCGACCCGGCGAGGCGCCTGCTCCAACTCGCCGGCGCGGGCCGACACCAAGGTCAGCCAAGTGACCGCGCCCAGCGCGATGCCGCCACCCAGCAGGGTCGAGGTGCCGGGACGCTCGCCGGGCCAGATCCACAGCCACAGGGGCGCCAGCACGATCTCGGTGACCAGCAACAGGTTCGCCTCCGCCACCGGAACGAAGCGGTGGGCGTAGTTCCACATCGGCACGCCGAGGCCCAGGAGCAGTCCACCACCGGTGAGGCCAAGGGCGACGTCGCGCAGCGGCAGGTCGAGGCCGGGTCCCGCCAGCGACACCGATCCCGCCACCGCCGCGGCGAAGAAGCCGGCCAGCACCGTCGGCGCCCCGGGATCCTCCGCCGGAGCACTCCGCACCAGCGTCGTGTAGGCCCCCAGGCAGACCGGGAGCACCAGCGACAGCCCGATGCCCAGCGCGTCGCCACCCCCCACGTTGCCGCCCACCATCGTCACGATTCCCACCGCCGCCACCGCCATCGCCACGATCGTCCGCCGGCCCACCCGCTCACCGAGGAACACCCAGCCGAAGAGGGCCGCGTAGAACGGACTGGTGCACTGCAGGAGGAGGATGAAGGCGGCATCCACCCGGCTGAGCGCCACGACGAAGATCCCGAACAGGGTCCCCAGCAGCACCCCGGCCAACTGCTGGCGGGGACCGGACCGCCGGATCGCCGTGATCGGGTTGCGCCCGCCGATGCCGATGACGAGTGCCGCCACCACCGCCGTCCCGAGGGCCCGGTGGAAGAGGTACTGCCAGGCGTCGGCCTCGACCACCGCCCGGAAGGTCAGCGGCCCGAAGCTGAACATGGTCCCTGCCAGCAGGATCGCGAGGAACCCCTGGCGTCGACTGAGTTGGGGAGCCACCGCTTCCCACCCTCCTGCTCGGTGCCCGCAGAGGAGTGCAGGCGGTCTCGGGCGATCTCGAACGGCGGGACACTACGCCCGGAGGCCGCCCTGCCCCCGCACCCGGCGATCTTCGATGCCGCTGTTCAGCCGGTGTCGACGGGGTGCAGCCAGCAGACGAGCGGCGCCGGTGCGGTCGCGCCGCCGCGCACGTCCGGTGCGAGCGCCGCCACGCCCAGGAGCAGCGACACGACCGCCGCCCCGACAGGGGCGATCAACCGACGCCTGCCGGCACGGACCGGTGCCGGCGGCACCGGGCGCTCGTCGACGAACAGGTTCACCAGTGCCCCGAACACGCCCAGCGCCACCGCCGCCCACCACCAGGCGTCGTAGGAGCCCATGGCGTCGCGCACGAGGCCGGCACCCCACGAGCCGACGAAGGACCCCACCTGGTGGCTGAGGAACACGATGCCGAAGAGGGAGCCGGCGTGGCGCGTGCCGAACTGCGCCATGACGACACCCGAGGTCAGCGGGATCGTGGACAGCCAGAGGACGCCCATCAGGCATCCGAACGCCACCGACAGGGCCGGCGAGGCGGGCAGCAGGATGAAGCCGAGTATCACGAGGCCCCGGGCGCCGTACACGACACTCAGCAGGCGGGCCTGCGAGAAGCGCTGCCCGAGGGCGCCTGCCGCCAGGGAACCGCCGACGTTGAAGAGTCCGATGAGGGCCAGTGCCGCTGCCGCCACGGACGCCGTCTGCCCGAGGTCCTCGAGGTGCTTCGGCAGGTGCACGCCGATGAAGGTGACGTGGAATCCGCACACGAAGAAGCCGGCGTTCAGCAGCAGGTAGCCGCGGCTCCTCGAGGCGCGCCGGAGCGCATCCCGCAGCGGCTCGGCGTCCTCCTCGGCGCCGTCGGCACCGAGGCGGGTCGTGGGCGCCCGCAGCGGGGCGCACAGCACCACGATGCCGGCCGTGATGCCTGCCAGTACCAGCAGCGCCGCCTCCCAGGAGGTGGCGTCGACGAGCGCACGGGCCGACGGGACCAGCACGAACTGGCCGATGGACCCGAAGGCCGTGGCGACCCCGAGGGCGAAGGAGCGCCTCGATTCGGGCACGAGGCGGCCGATGGCCGCCAGCACCACCGAGAACGAGGCCGCTGACATGCCCAGGCCCATGAGCAGGCCCCCGCCGAGGTGGATCCCGGCCGGGCCGCTCGCCTCCGCCAGGACCACGAGGCCGCCGGCATAGAGGACCGCCCCCGCCACGAGGACCCGTCGGGTCCCGAAGCGGTCGGCGAGGCCGCCCGCCACCGGCTGGCCGAGGCCCCAGACCAGGTTCTGGACGGCGACCATGAGGGCGAACGTGCCGGTGCCGAGGCCGAGGCCGTCGCTGACGGGGTCGAGGAAGATGCCTAGCGTCGAACGCGCACCGAGGGCGATGGCCGTGATGGCGCTGCCCGCCACCAGGACGACAAGGTACGGAGGCGTCCGTTGGACTGCCATGGAGCGCCTCCGCTCAGCCGGTGCCGAGCAGGCGGCCCGCGTACCAGTCAGCGAACGCTGCCACGCTCGGCTCGAGGTACGAGTAGCGACCCTGACGGGCGTGCGGCGACCGCAGGCCGGCGTGCTGCTGGACCAGCATCGCGATGTCCTCGGCGAGGGCCGCGTCGAAGCGCCCGTAGTAGTCGTCGATCCGATCCGCGAAGTCCTCGCCGTCGATCGTCGCCGGCGGAAAGGCCACCACCTGGGCGCACCGGCAGCGATCCGGGCCGTCCGGGTACACCTCGTACATCCAGAGGGCCTCGACGCCGAGGGCGACCACCAGGTTCGGGAACAGCCACGTGTAGCGAACCCCGGTGGTCGGTCGGCCCGCAAGGCCCGGGATCGGCGGCAGGGCCCGATCCTGGGTGTCGTCCAACAGCGCCCCGGTGCCCTGGGTCGTGCCGAAGTGCGAGGCGTAGGCGCCGTCGACCACTTCCGGCTCGTCCGGGTCGTCGTAGGTGCCGTTGATGCTGTCCGGGTGCACGTAGGGCAGGTGGTAGTACTCGTTGAAGACCTCGGCGAACGCCTTCCAGTTGCAGTCCACCGTGAACTCGCGCCGACGGGTCGTGACCACCTCCTCCAGCGGCCAGTCGGCATGCAGGTCCGGGAAGTCGCCCAGCCAGGCGTCGACGTCGGGTGGGTCCTCTTCGAGGCTGACGAAGGCGAAGCCGAGCCGCTCGACCAGGGCGAACTCGGTGAGCCCGTGGCCGGCAGGGTCGAAGCCGGGGGTCCGCTGCATGCTCGGTGCGCCGACGAGGCGCCCGTCGAGTGCGTAGGTCCAGAAGTGGAACCGGCACCGCATGCGGGTGCAGTGCCCCTCCCCCTCCAGGATCTGCGCCGAGCGGTGGCTGCACGAGTTGTTGTAGGCCCGCAGCCGACCGTCCTCGTCGCGAACGACGACGACGGGTACGCCGCCCATGTCGAAGGTCCGGTAGTCGCCACTGGACGGCCACGTGTCGGAGCGGCCCACGCCGACCCAGCCCCGACGGAACACCGCCTCCGCCTCGATGGCGTGGATCTCCGGGTCGTGGTAGCAGGCCGGCGGCAGGGTCGCTGCCTCGCCGGCCCGGACGCGGCAGCGTGCCAGGTCGTCGGCGAGCCCCTCGGGGAGGCACGGGAGGCCGGCGGCCGAACCGCTCATGACGCGGAGTGTACGACGGCCCCCGATCCGACAGGGCACCGCGAAACGGTGCGGCGTGGCTTCCGACACATGCCATGGGCCCACGTCCGCCTCCCGCTAGCCTGTCGGAACTCCGGCAGGGACCTCCCGCCGGTGGGTTCGCAGACGGGCAGTGGTTCCTCCGTTCAGTGTGGACCACCCCGATCAGCACCGACCTCCGCAAACGCGTCGAGGCTTCATGAACCCCCGGAAGCGGCCGACACGCGGCCGAGGAGACCCATGTCCGACAACCCCTCCACCACCTTCGCCCGACTGGGCGTCCCTGAGCGGATCTGCCGCGCCCTCGAGGCCCGCGGCATCACCCAGCCCTTCGCCATCCAGGCGGCCACCATCACCGACGCCCTCGCCGGGCGCGACGTCTGCGGCCGGGCCCCGACCGGCTCCGGCAAGACGCTCGCCTTCGGAATCCCACTCGTCGCCACCGTCGAACGCTCCGAGCCGCATTACCCGAGGGGCCTCGTCCTGGCTCCGACCCGGGAGCTCGCGGAACAGATCCACGACGAACTCCGCTCCTTCGCCGGGCCCGTCCGGATCGGCGTCGTCTACGGCGGCGTCGGCTACGGCCCCCAGGTCACCGCCCTCCGCAAAGGCGTCGACGTCCTCGTGGCCTGCCCCGGCCGCCTCGAGGACCTGATCGGCCAGGGCCTCGTCGACCTTGGTGCCGTCGACCGGGTCGTCATCGACGAGGCCGACCGCATGGCCGACATGGGCTTCCTGCCCGTGGTCCGTCGCCTCCTCGACCAGACGTCGCGGCCACGCCAGACCGTGTTGTTCTCTGCCACCCTTGACGGTGACGTGGCGAAGTTGACCCGCGACCACCAGGTCGACCCAGTCCGTCACGAGGTTGGCGAGGAGATCCCCGACATCACGGCTGCCACCCACCTGTTCTGGCAAGTCGAACGGAGTGACCGGGTTGCCCTGACCACGGAGGTCGTAGATGCGGCATGGCCGACCATCGTGTTCTGCCGGACCCGCCACGGAGCTGACCGCCTCGCCAAGCAGTTGGGGCGGGGCAACGTGAAGGCGGCCGCCATCCACNNCCGCATGGCCGACATGGGCTTCCTCCCGGTGGTCCGCCGGCTCCTCGAGCAGACCGCCACCGACCGCCAGACCGTGCTGTTCTCGGCAACCCTCGACGGCGACGTCGCCCATCTCACCCGCGACCACCAGCGGGATCCGGTCCGCCACGACGTGGGCGACGAGACGCCTGACATCACCGCTGCCAGGCACCTGTTCTGGAAGGTGGACCGCACCTCCCGCAGCGGCGTGCTCGCCGAGGCCATCGGCATGGCCTGGCCGGCCATCGTCTTCTGCCGGACCCGCCACGGCTCGGACCGGCTT
>DEAL01000040.1:32709-32872 GCA_002346745.1 Candidatus Neomicrothrix sp. UBA2983
ACCGGCCCCGCCACGGCTCGGACCGGCTCGCCCGGCAACTCGACAAGGCCGGCATCCGCACCGCCGCCATCCACGGCGGCCGCAGCCAGGCGCAACGCACTCGTGCCCTCGCCGACTTCACCGGCGGCCGTGTCCACGCCCTCGTCGCCACCGACGTCGCCGC
>DEAL01000040.1:33161-33575 GCA_002346745.1 Candidatus Neomicrothrix sp. UBA2983
CCTCGTCGCCACCGACGTCGCCGCCCGGGGCATCCACGTCGACGACGTGGCGGCGGTCTTCCACTTCGACCCACCCGAGGACCACAAGGCGTACATCCACCGCTCGGGCCGCACCGCCCGGGCCGGGCGGAGCGGCGTCGTCGTCTCGTTCGTCGCCCCCGAGGGGGTCAAGGGCGCCCGCCGGATGCAGCGCGAGATCGGCCTCGACGAGCCGGTCCACGAGCCCGATGCCGAGATGCTGCTCGCCGCCGCCCCGGCCAGCGTCGCCGAGGCCTACGTCCCCCGGCGCGACGAGCGGGAGGACGCGTCGCACCACCGGGCCGACCCGGGTCGGTCGCGATCCCGGAACCGAAGTCGCCGCAACGGCGGCCAGGTCCGTGGCACCGGTGGCAACCAGTCCCGCAACGGCAAGCC
>DEAL01000021.1 GCA_002346745.1 Candidatus Neomicrothrix sp. UBA2983
ACGACCTCCTCGACGACCACGACGACCCCGCCTGATCCGGTCTTCACGGTCATCGACGCTGCAGACGTCCATCTCGACCAGACCCTTCAGGTCTGTGAGGGGAGCAACACCGCGACCTGGTATCGGGGGGAGATCCGGGCCGCACACTACGGAGACCAACAGCGCACCGTGAACGTCCTGCCGGTCGAGCACTACCTCCGTTCCGTCGTACCGCGTGAGATGCCAGCCAGTTGGGCCGACCTCGGTGACGGCGCTGGCGCCGAAGCGCTCCAAGTCCAGGCCGTGGCGGCACGCTCGTACTCCTTGGCCGAAGACCGTTACGACTACGCGCGAACCTGCGACACCATCCGGTGCCAGGTCTACGAGGGGCGGCAGAGCAGGACCGGGGATCGGACGTGGAGCAACGAGGATGACCGTTCCGATGCCGCGATCCGGGCCACGGCAGGGCTGGTCCGGATGTGGGGCGACGACGTCGCTCGAACCGAGTTCTCCGCCTCCACCGGCGGGCACACCATCACTGCGGACTTTCCGGGCGTTCCAGACGACGGCGACGACATCGACGTGAACCCGGTTCACCGCTGGACGAGACACCTCACGGTGGACGAACTGCGATCGACCTTCGGCACTGGCGAACTCTACGAGGTCGTCGTGGTCGAACGCGACGGTTACGGCGATGACGGCGGCCGAGTCGACGCAATGGAACTGCGGTCACGGAGCGGCGAGGTCCTGACCATCACCGGCAACCGCTTCCGGCGGGAGTTCGGCCTCAAGTCGAACTGGTACGAAGCCGAATACGGCCCACCCGATGCCAGTGAGGCGTTCCCTGAAGTGCGTTTCGACGAGTACCGGCTGTCGACTGGCTACACGGAGGAGGAATGGGATCTCGTCCAGTCCGCGGCGGCCTACATGGAATTGTCGACCAACGAATTCCAACACGCCGCCATATGGGTCACCTCGTTCCTGTTGAACATCTCCCAGAACCCCGATGGACCCGCACCCCTTGACCCGCCCCCGTCCGTCGACGGGCCACATCGGTTACGGTCGGCGTACCTCGTGGAGGATGGTAGCCAGGTCGCCGCGGAGCACGTGGCGGGAGCCTTCTCGGTGAATGGTGCTCAGGCGCAGAAGGTGGCGGTTACGGTGCTCGTGTTCCTGGTCGGCCTTTCGAGGGCACGCTCAGGTTGATGCTGGCCCGACTGGGCGTTCGGAAAGGTGATGACGGTGATGGTGGACGGCGGCTTCTATGCCCACGAAACGGCGGTCGTCGAAGTAGGGGCAGGCATTGGGTCGGGCACTCAGATTTGGCACCATGCCCACGTCAGGGCGGGTTCGAGCGTGGGACGCAAATGCGTGCTCGGCAAGAACGTATACGTCGATGCCGGCGTGATGATCGGCGACGGATGCAAGCTGCAGAATAACGTCAACGTGTACAAGGGAGTTACGATCACCGACCATGTCTTCGTGGGCCCTTCGGCGACGTTCACGAACGACCTTGTTCCACGTGCCTTTCTGGATGAGTGGGAAGTCGTCCCCACCCGTGTGGAGCAGGGAGCCTCGGTTGGTGCGCACGCGACGATCGTCTGTGGTGTGACCCTCGGGAGCTATTGCATGGTTGCCGCAGGGGCAACTGTCACGAGAGACGTTGAAGCCCACCAACTCGTCATGGGGACACCTGCTCGGCCGGCTGGCTGGGTCTGCAAGTGTGGAACGCTCGTGGATCGCGCCGAACAGCGCCCTGACCAGTTCGACTGCGCCAACTGCGCGGACGATTGATCGCTCAGCGTGGTCTCAAGACGCGCCCAACGGGAACTGGAGCGCTTGGGTGGTGACGTCCAACGGCTCGTCGAGCGTGTCGGAGAGCTGGAGCGACGTCAACTCGAATCTCAGCAGGAAGGCGCAGCGTTCCGACGTCTGCTGCTCGAGCACGCACTCCGCCAGGAGGACGACGTCGAGTCGCTTCGCCGGTCCCTGTTCGACATCCGGCGCTCCTTGGTTGCGCGCATGGACGGAGAGTCCGACCCGGTGTCTGGCCCGGAGCAGTCCACCTTCTACGAATCGGTGTATTCGGCGATAGAGGAGCGCCTACGAGGCAGCCCAGAAGTGGTTACCAGTCTCCAGCGTCGCCACGTCGGAGTCATTGCCGATGTCGATGTCGATGCACCCGTCATCGACCTCGGATGCGGGCGTGGCGAGTTCCTCGAGTTGCTCACACAGGCGGGCATCGAGGCGGTTGGGGTCGACGGGAACTCCCTGTTCGTTGAGCGATGCCGCGTTCAGGGCCTTGAGGTCAAGCAGGACGACCTGTTCCGGTACCTGCAGGCCCAACCAGATCGGTCCGCTCGGGCAATCACCATGCTTCAGGTCATGGAGCACCTGTCCTTTCCCCACTTGCTACGTACGATCGGTGAGGCGTTCCGAGTTCTTGCTCCCGGGGGCGTGCTACTCGGTGAGACTCCGAACGTGGCGAACCTGGCCGTCGGAGGATCGACGTTCTGGCTCGACCACACGCATGTCCAGCCCCTGCACCCGGCGCTCCTTGAGGCGCTTGCCTCGTTCTTCGGTTTCGAACCGGTCAGGGTCGAGACGTTGAACCCACCCGAAGTGGATTGGCGCCTCGGCCCCGACGCGGGAGACTCCGAAGTCTCAGAGGCCGTCTTGGGCCTCCAGAGTTATGTTCTCAGCGGCCAGGATGCGCTGCTGGTGGCCTACCGGCCGGAGATTGATTGAGGCGATCAGCGATTCGCGAAGGCCGTTACCGTTCGTTCCAACAGATCCTCGTAGGAATCCATCACGACGTCCCATGCGTAGGTTCTGGCGACGTAGTCGCGGCCGTCGTTTCCCAGTTGGTCGCAGAGTGCCGGGTTGTCGAGGAGGATCTGGACTGCCGCCTCGAATTCGGCGAAACCGTCGTAGCGCAGTGCGCCGCCGGCCCGACGCGCCTGGCCGGAGAGAACATCGCACCTGCCCTGAACGAGTGCTGGCTTGCGGAGCGCCCATGCCTCGCTCAGTGCCATGGAGAAACTCTCGAAGTACGAGGGTTGTACGAAGGCGGTGCAGGCTGCGATTGCATCCGCCTTCTCGGTTTCGTCGAGGAATCCGGTCAGCATGACGTCCGGGTGCTCCGGCACGTCCATGATCCGATCACCGACGATCACCAGACGGAGGTTCGAAGGATTGCGGTCCTTGAAGGCGGCGAAATAATCGAATGCCTCGAGGGTGCCCTTCCAGACGTCGACTCGCCCGATGGACAGGAGGAAGGGGTCATTGCCGAGTCGATGGCGTTGTCGGAATCTGTCGCCGTCGCCGTCGCCCTCGACGTCGAGGTCGCAGCCAACGCCGACGATGGCCTCCGACGGGCGGTGGCCGAACCTGGAGGTGACGAGTGCGGACTCCTCGTCGGTGAGGAACGCCATGCCATCCGGAAGTCGGAAGAGCTGGTTGAACAGGGGCACCGACAATTGAGGTTCGAGGTGGGCTGTGGGCTGAAGCAGGGTTGCCGTGCGCCCGGCGACCGCCGGGAGACCACGAACCGTGGGGTAGTACAGGTAGGTGAAGAAGGCCATCAAGTCGAAGTCCGATGCCCGGCTGTAGAGGTAGTCGGGGAGTGCGGTCGTTCGAGGACCCACCTCGTCGATCCACGCCTCCTGGTCCCGCCACGACGTCGCCCCAGCTCCCCAGACCACCCTCGCGTCCAGATCCTTGAAGACATCACCGTCGCGCTGGCGGTCGATGGGGAACCGGTGCACACGAACCCCGTTCACGACATCCTCACCAGGGTCAAACACGTTTGCCCAGTCCGTGTACTCGCGAGCACAACTGGTTGCCACCTCGACGTGGTGGCCACGCGCCGCCAACCGCTCGGCGAATGCGCGACAACACTGTTCGGAGCCGCCGGCGATGTCGGCCCCGTACCGCTGGACGACGAACAGGACTCGCATCAGGTTGGTTTGCCCCCATGTCGGGGGCGGGACTCAGGGGCGCTCGGCGTTACAGGTTCTCCAGCTGAGTCTCTCAAGGGCGGGGAGCCCCGTCGTGCAACTCGGCCAGGCGCGCCTCGAGGATGGCGATGCGCTCTCGGATGGGGACGAGATTGCGGTCCAACTCAAGACGCCGATCGTCGAGCGTGGACTCCATGATGGCGAGCAGGTTGTCGATCGCAAGATGAACGGCAACGGTCTGTTCGCGCAACTGGCTGGTGACTCCCTGTACTTGCCGAACTGCCAGGCGAGCAACGAGTCGGTGGACGAGGCGTCCCAATCGGGTTCTCGAGGTGGTGGGGATGCGGTCGGGGCCGAGCCGCTCGAGGTCACCCAGTTGCGCCAGCGCGGAACGGACAGCGACGAGAGATTCGGTTTCGCGAGCCAAACCGACGAGGATGCTCCGGTAGTGCCGGTCGAGATCGTGCTCGAGCTTGGCGGGGTAGTCGCCGGTCGATCTGCGCTTCTCTACCGTCCGGGCGATGAGAGCCTGCGCCTCCTCGACGTCCGCGAGCATGCGCTCAGCATAGCCAGTGCCTCTTGCGTCGGCCGGCGGCCGGACATTCGAAGGCGAATCCGTCTGCCCCGATTCCCAGCACTGGCTGGGCCGGCCGAGGCCCGGTAGTTACCCTGCCTGATATGGCTGTCGAGAGCGATCAGACGCCGAGCCGGTCAGGCTTCGTCTGGACGTTCGCCGCCTATGGTCTTGTTGGCCTCTCGGGGCTGGCCCTGAACGCGGTCATCGTGGGGGAGTTCGACGTCGCCGCGCTCGGCCAGTACAACCTCTTCATCGCTGTTGTCCTGGTCGGCGGGCAGGTCGGTTCGGTGAGCCTCCACTCCTCGGTGCTGTACCACACGCCCGAAGCGCGGACCCTTGGCCACCCCACAGGTCAGGTGCTGATTTCTGGCCTGCTCCTGACACTTGTCTCATCGGCGGTGACGACCATCGTGTTCCTTGCTGGCGCCGAGGTCATTTTTCGCGTTTTCGACAATCCGGAGTACCTCCGGGGGTTCAGGGCTGTGATGCCCGCGCTGTTCCTCTACCCGCTCAACAAGATCCTGATCAGCCACTTGAATGGACTGCGTTGGATCAGGTCCTTCTCGGTGATGTTCGGGGCGCGGTTCGTGCTCCTCGCTGGTTTCGCTGCAGGCGTGGCGTACATGTTCGAGTCGGAGAGCCTCCTGCCCTGGAGTATCTCGGCGGCGGAATTCGTGCTGTTCCTCGCACTCCTCGCTCGCCTGCGAACCGAACTCGTTGCTTCAGGGCGTCGTCCCACCATCGAGGACCGGTACAGGCGTCATGTTCGATTCGGTGTGCGTGGGCTTGTTGGAGGGCTCCTCCTCGACCTCAACACCAGAATCGACGTGCTTCTGCTCGGCGTGTTGGTTGGTTCTCGCGCCGTGGGCGTCTACAGCATCGCCAGCCTGTTCGCCGAGAGCCTCTTCCAACTCGCGATGGTCGCCAGGTTCACATACGACCCGATCGTGACCAGCCTGTTCGTCGATGGCCGCCGAGATGAACTGCGGGAGGCGATCCGCGCGGCGAAACGCCGGCTGTACCTGTTCATCGGCGGCATTGTCGTGCTCGCCAACGCGGCCTACCCGTTCGTCGTCGAGATCGTGTTTGAGGAAGGTCTCGTCGGTGAGAGCTGGCCGGTCTTCGCGATTCTCTCGACGGGTATTGCAGCGAGTGCCGGATACATCCCCTTCACCAACCTCCTCCAACAGATGGGTGCCCCGGGTCGCCAGTCGATACTGCTCGGGCTCGTGGGAGGGACAAATGTGCTCCTCAACCTGCTCCTCATTCCGAGGTTCGGAGTGGTTGGCGCAGCGCTGGCGACAGCAACGGCGCAAATCTGCATCGTTCCCTACCTCCGTACCCTCAGCCGCCCTCTGCTTGGCTTCCGCCCATGACTGCCGTGCAGGGTGCAGCAACGAATCCCCGGCGACGCGATGTTGACCAAGAGGCGGCCTCCTGGCACGAGGTCGTCGTCCTGTTCGTCAGCCTCACGAGCCTCGTTGCCGTGGCGTTGCTCGTGGTGGGTGGCTTCACACCTCTCTTGTCGGTCGTTGGGGGAGTCGTAGCGACGCTGGTGGTTCTCGGATGCGTCGGCGTCAGGCGCCCACCAGCGTTCGGCATCCCGTCACCGTGGATGATCGCGACGGCTGGCGTCGCCGTACTGTTCCGATTTGAGCACTGGCCGAGTTTGGCCGGCGGACAGGATCCGGGCCTGTACACGAACATGGCGGCCACAATCGCGCGATCCGGCGATCTTGACTTCGTGGACCGATTCCGGGAAGCGCTCCCGGGGGCACTCCATCAGGCATACGACCGGGCAGATCTGCTGTCGATGGACCTCGTCGATGGGGCCACCTCGCTGTTCCAGATCGATTTCTATCCGGTGCACCCCGCGTGGATGGCGATCGGCGAAGCTCTCGTCGAGGGGTATGGACGCCACCTGGCGCTGCTTGGATTCGCCCTGCTGGGAGTAGCAGGCGCCTACCACCTCGCTGTGGAACTCGATGGCCGACCGGCAGTCGTTCGTCTATTCGCCGCCTTGGTCGCGTTGAACCCTGCGCTGGTGTTCTTCGCAAAGCTTCCCGTTTCCGAAACCGCAGCTATGGCCCTGGCGCTCAACGGGTTTGCGTTCTTGGTCAGGTACCTGCGAGGTCGTCGCACCTCGATGATTCCGCCGTTGCTGGTGTCCGGGGTGTCCTTTGCCGCACTCGCGTTCGTCAGGTGGCAGGCGTTGAACTACCTCCCGGCCGTCGTTCTGGGCTTGGTGCTGTGTCTCTTCCCGATCTGGTCCCAGGTGACGAGACGACGTGTGGCGACCTCGGCGTGCGTCGTCGGAGGGACGTTTGTTGTGAGCCTCGGCTTCTACGCGTGGAGGCAACCGGCACTCTTCAGGGAACTCGCGTCGGCAGTCGTCGATGAGGTGTCGGGCGCAGCTCTGCTCCTCGGAGCGGTTTCCCTCATCACAATCACGGTGTTTCTCATTCGACGGGTTGCGGTCGGGCCGTCGATGACGTGGTCGGAGCGACTGGGAGGGACGCTCGTAAACGCCGCACCGTGGCTGGTGCTCGCGGCCCTTGCGCTGTCTCTGCCGTCGATCGTCGAGCTCTACCAGACAGGCACGATGTATCCGTGGGGATATGCGGCACCCGATGGCGACCCACTCCTGTTCCGCTTCCACTCGGTCTATCGGCTCGCGTTGTTCCTTTCACCCGTCGGCTTTCTCACCCTGCTCGCCGGGCCCCGCATTTTGCGACGAGATGCCTGCACCTCAGCAGTCTGCATTGGATTCGCGATGCTCTGGACGGTCGCCCTGCTTCGGCCCTACGTGCCGTACCTCTACTACTACGGGCGCTATCTCGTGGTCGACGTGCTGCCCCTCGCGCTGCTCCTCGTCGCCAAGGCCGCTGGGGATCTCGACGGACGGGGTATGCGGCGTGTGGCGGCGACGGTGGTCTGCCTAACGCTTGCGTGGTCGGTGTTGTTCTCAGTGGTCCAACTAGGCCACGACGAGGGCGATCAGGTGGGGGACTTGGAGGAGGTCGCCGCGCTGCTGGCCGATGGCGATGTCGTCCTGATGCCAGATGTGGACCAACGCCTCGTGGTTCCGCTCCGCGCTAGGTACGAGGCCTCGGTCTTCGTCCTCCGAGGTGTCGACGAGCCCATCTCGACGGTTGACACGCTTCGGGACTTCGCTTCCGCCCGGGGAGGACGCCTCCTGCTCCTGTCGCCCGCATCTGGCATCCTCGGGGCCGTTGCCGTTGAGTCGACGGTGTCGGTCGACGATTGCTTCCTCACCAACTCTGACCACTTCTGGGACGAACGCAGCGCATCAGCCCCGCTCCTCGTCGAGCGACTGATGCTTCCTGGACACACCCGTTGCAATCGCCACGTTCTCGAGATGCGGGACGTGAGCGATCCCGAGGACGGAATGTGGGAACTGTTGACCCATGCTGAGGAGTCCGGGTTTTTCGAGGAACTCGGACCCAGGGCCGTACTTCAGGTATCGCCGTTGGACGGTGCGTTGGGCGCCTACCAGGACCTTTCGGCGGTGCATCCCGGAGTGACGTCCACCGGTCACCTACCCGAGGGCTTCTTCGTGTGTGGACAACGACTCTGCTCGGCTGACGGTGCCGTCCTCCATACGATTCGGACACTCCGTTTCGCCGGGGGAACCGGTCTCTTCCTTGCCCCGGTGGTTGCCGACCTGGGTCATCTCGGCAACCTCCTCGTCTCGCTCGACGGTGCGGTCCTGTTCGGACCCACTGAGGCTTTGCCCGACTGCGATACCGAGGGAGTGGGCCCGTTTACCGAGGCCCTCGATGGTTGGACCTTGCAGCGGTGCAGCGGGCCTCCAGCACTTGCCTCGACTTGGGAGTACTGGTTCCTAAACGGGTGCACCGAGGAATTGACGGGATGGTACGCCTGTAGGGACTAGACCGCTGCCGCTGCATTGGGGAGGTTCAGGCGCGTAGTGCTGAGCGGACAGTGGCGGCCATTCGCATGGCCTCGACGCCCTCGGTGAGCGGAATCGGCGACTCGGTTTCCGATCTCACCGCACCGAGGAACCCGTTGAGTTCGGCGGCAAGAGGCTCGACCCGACTGGTGAGGAATGGGACCTCTTCGGCCGAGGTCTGGGCATGGCCATGCCCGCCCAAGGCACTGCCGGGCGTCTGCGAGCGGTGGATGGTCAGGGTCTGGTGGAGGAGATCGCCGCTGACGACGGCGTCGTCCAACGTCAGTTCGACCGTACGCACCTTCTTCTGGCCGAGCCGGCTGGCGGTCAGCGATGCGGTCACGCCGGACTCGAAGGTCAGGAGCGCGGATGCCATGTCGTACGATGACGATCGGTGGATGCGGGCGACCGACGAGGTGTCCACCAGTGGGCTCCCGGCGAGGACCCGGGCAATGTCGAGGTCGTGGATCATCAGGTCGTCGATGACGTTGTCGAGGATTCGAGGTGTGAAGGGTCCGATGCGGCGCATGTCGATATGGAGAAGGCCTTTGTATCCAGGGCGGCACATCTCGCGGATCACTGGGTTGAACCGTTCGATGTGACCGACCATTGACACCACTCCGTGTTCTTTCACTACCGAACACAGGACCTCAGCCTCCTCGACCGTGGTTGCGACCGGCTTCTCCACAAGGATGTGGACACCCTGTTCGGCAAGGGCCGTGGCGACAGGAACGTGGAACGGAGTGGGCGTGGTGACGACCGCCGCCCTCGGGGCATCAGTTGCCTCAAAGGCAGCAAGGAGATCATCGAGTGAGCTGAAGGCGTAGGTGCCGGCAGAGGCGGCCGAGGTCTCGGCGCGCTCGATGTCGGTATCGAGCACGCCGATCAGGCGAACACCGGGCAACTCCGAGAGAACCCGGACGTGGTTGCTGCCCATGTTTCCGGTGCCGACAACGGCCACATCGACATGTTGGAGTTGCTTCACGTCAGTTCCTTCGGCGTACGGGCGCGACTGGCGTTCAGATCATGTGTGACGGGGAGGTGGCCAGGAGTCGGCGTGACCACGGTGACACTCTAACGGTCACGGTTCGACGTTGATGGGGGGAACGAGTACTCGAGCGGAGACGCGAGCGGTGTCCGGTGGGCGCCGGCGAGTGATCGAAGCCCGCAACGCCACGGTAGTTTCGTGCCATGAGGATTACGGTGGTTGGAATCGGGAAGATCGGTCTCCCGATCGCATTGCAGGCGGCGGCAACCGGCCATGAGGTGGTCGGGGCGGACATCAGTCTGGAACTCGTCGACACCGTGCTCGCCGGGCGTGAACCCTTTCCGGGCGAGGACCAACTGCTGGATCGTCTGACCGAGGCTCTTGACGCCAACCGATTCACCGCAACCACGGACACCCCTGCGGCGGTTGCGGGTGCCGACGCCGTGGTGGTGGCCGTTCCGCTGATCATCGACGCCGACTATCGGCCGGACTTTCGGGCGTTGGATGCCGCGACGACAGCCATCGGGTCTGGCCTCGGAGCGGGAACCTTGGTGTCCTACGAGACGACGATCCCCGTAGGCACGACCAGGGGTCGCTTTGCCCCGAGGCTGGCTGAGTTGAGCGGCCTCGCCCCGGGAAGCGGGTTCTTCGCATGCTTCAGCCCGGAACGCGTCTTCAGTGGTCGGATCTTCGCCGATCTCCGCAAGTGGCCGAAGATCGTTGGCGGGATCGACGAAGCATCCACCGAGCGAGGGCGGAAGCTCTACGAGGCGATGCTGGAGTTCGACCCTCGTGACGACCTGTCTCGACCCAACGGCGTCTGGTGCGTGGAAAACGCGGAGACCGCGGAGATGGTCAAGTTGGCTGAGACCACCTACCGAGACGTGAACATTGCCCTCGCCAACGAGTTCAGTTGCTATGCGGACCAGATGGGCATCCGCTTTGATGCCGTCGCCGAGGCTGCGAATTCCCAGCCGTTCTCCCACCTGCACCGTCCAGGCATTGCCGTTGGAGGTCACTGCATCCCGGTGTATCCGCACTTGTATTCGAACGGCGACCCGGCAGCGCAGATGCCGAGGCTCTCGCGGGCTATCAACGACCAGATGCCCGCCTACACGGTCGGGCGCCTGACCGACGCGATGGATGGTGATCTGAGCGGTTCCAGCGTGGCGGTCATGGGAGCTGCGTACCGGGGTGGGGTCAAGGAGACCGCATTCTCCGGGGTGTTCGACGTCGTCGCTGAACTCGAGCGCAGGGGAGCGGTGGCCAAGGTTCATGACCCGCTGTACGACGACGATGAACTCGTGGCACTCGGCTTCCAGCCGTTCCACGTCGGCGAACCGTGCGACGCGATGGTCCTCCAAGCCGACCATGCCGAATACATGAGTCTCCAGGTCGACGACCTTCCGGGAGTGCGGGCGGTGGTGGACGGCCGGGGCGTGCTCGACCCGAGCTACTGGTTGGGTGAGGGTGTGGCGTTCGTTGCCCTGGGACGGGGCGATCTGGGGTGATGCCGGGGCCGGTCAGGCCCCGAGCGCGGAGCGCACCACGTCGATGATGTGATCCACCTCACTCGCTTCGAGGTGGTGGTGGACAGGTAGCGAGATGACACTCGCGGCGACGGCCTCCGCCCGTGGCGAGCCGTCGATGCGCACCCGGGGGTGTGTCCGGTAGCAGTCGTAGTCGTACACGGCCTTTGGATAGTAGAAACCGTGGCCGACCCCGTGTTCGGCCAGGGACTCGGCAAGTGCGTCCCGATGGATGGGGGACTCCTGGGTCAGTCGGATCGTGTATTGGTGCCAGACATGGCCAGCGTCTGCCGCGGCATTTGGTGTCACCAGGCCGGGCAGGCCTTCGAGCCCCTTTCCGAGCGCAGCGGCGTTCTTCCGCCTTGCGGCAAGCATGGCCTCTACATGGTCGAATTGGGGGATGGCCACGGCCGCTGCTAGGTCGGTGAGCCTCAGGTTGTGGCCGGGCATTTCATAGTCGTAGCGCCGCTCCATTCCCTGGTTCCGCAGGGTGCGCATCCGCTGTTCGAGATCCGGGTCATCGACGGTTACCACACCGCCTTCACCACACATCAGGTTCTTGGTCGCATAGAACGAGAAGCAGCCGAGCCCGAAGGAGCCGGCCGCCTGACCTGAAGGGGTGGTGGCGAAGTGAGCTTGTGCGGCGTCCTCCACCAGCGCCAGGTTGTGACGCTCACAAATGTTGGTGGCCGACGCCATGTCGGCCGTTCCTCCGTACAGGTGGACGGGCAGGAGCGCGCGGGTGCGCTTGCTGAGGAGCGGTTCGACAGTCCCCATGTCGAGGTTGAAGTCGTCCCCGATATCGCCGAAGCGCGCGGTGGCACCGGTTTCGAGGATCGCATTCAACGTGGCGGCAAAGGTGAGTGGACTGGTGATCACCTCGTCACCTGGTCCGATACCGAAGGAGCGAAGTGCGAGAAGGAGGGCCGCGGTGCCGCTGTTGACCGCCACGGCAGCGCGGGTGCCTGCCATCTCGCTGCACCGTTCCTCGAATTCGACGACTTTCGGCCCCTGAGCGATCATCCCCGAGTCAAGGACCGAAAGGACCTCAGCTTTGATCGCGTCGTCGATGGCAACTCTCGTGATCGGAATCATTCCGCTCCTGGTGAATGGTGGCCGTGGCGGTACCGCCGAGTGGCGGCTGGAATGTTCCTGCCACCGCGGTCAGTCGGGCGCCCCAAGCAAGTTGTCGCTCCGGCAAGGTTATGTAACCGATACGTGGACCTGGTGCGTTGCCAGAGGGGTACCAGTTTCAAGACAGGCCGGGAATGGTGCGGCGCGCGTAGTCGGCGATGTGGCGACCTGCCCAGTGGTAGTCGATGCCAACTGTGGCGAAGTAGGAAGCCAGTCCCAAGACGTTCAACCGGTTGTCTTGGGCGAGGCGTTCGATGGACTCCTCGCGTGTCGCCAGTCCGAAGCGAACCTGATTCGAGCGCAGGGCGTCGTGCTCAGTCATACCTAGCCCGAGCAGGTACATGAGGTTGTAGAAGGGGGCGGTCCCGTCGCCCATCCTCCACGACGTCGACGACCGCTTCTCGTCGGCGCTCCAGTCGTAGGTGCCGCGCAGGGTCGTTTCGAGTTCCGCTTCGTCCCAAGGGATGTAGGAGAAGGGCCGGACGAACTCGTGCTTGCCGAGGTAGTAGTCGATGAAACCCCTCGTGCCTTCCTTGGCGAGGGACGGAAAGAGCCCAGGCGACCGGGTCGCGTGGCTGGCATACGAGAACACCATCTTGCAGAGACTCGTCGTGGAGAGGCGATAGGAAACGCCGCCTTCGGGGCTTGGCGCCGGCTTGGCCCCGGCGAGCATCGACTTGAAACCCGTGGTCTCGAGCGGATGGTCGGCCATGACCGCTGGCAGGTTGCCGCGTTCCTTCGAGATGACCCCCGCCCACCGGAAATACGGCTTGTCCCCCGCCATGAGGATCGGAATCGTGCCGATGCGCGGATGCTTCAGCCAGGCGTGAAGCGCCTTGTTGATTCGGCGTCGGTTCCTGCGGATGTCGGGGGAGACCACGACATGCTCGACGTGAAGGTCGCCGCACATCCGGGACATGTTCTCCCGGGCGGCTGTGGTGACCATCCCCCAGTCGTAGGTATACGCCGTGGGCTTGAACCCCATCTCGCAGAGGAGATGGAGGATGTAGCAACTGTCCCGGCCGCCGCTGAGACAGGCCAGGACGGACCGCCCGTCCGGTGACATGTCTCGGAGATCGGCCTCGAGGGCGTCGAGACCGGCGTACTGCGGGATGGTGAAGTCCCGGCACACCAGACATACACCGTTGGCATCGAAGTCGAGGCCCGGGAAGGTCTCTGGCAGAACGCATCTGGTGCAGCGGCGAAGTGAGGCGGCGTGTTCGAGGGCTGCCTCCGAGACGCGGTCCATCTGCCGGACGAAGTCGTCGTCGAGCGAGCCGTGGTTAAGGTGCAGGCCCATTGCGCCTTCCATCCCCTCGGTGCCCAACTTCGTGCCCACCTGAGAGATCTCGACCCGGTCGTGGCCCTGCTGCCTGAACCAGACGGTCGTCTCTAAGGGCAACTGTCGGGACTGCTCGGGGTTCGGGAGTTGCCGGGGCTCACTGGCGAGGATGGTGGTTCCGTCACCGAGTTCCTCACGGTAGAGGTTGCCGACGTTCGTTCGGCAAAGCAGATCACCCGTTGACGATGCCGCAATGACGCTGTACTCGCCGCGGAGCCGTTCGAACACGGCGTCGACTGGACCCTCTCGACCGCCTTGATCCCACTCTTCGAGCAGCATGGAGATTACGGCCGTATCCGTCTCGATGCCCGAGGCGTCGATCTTGCAAGCTGACCGCAACTCCGCCTCGTTGGTGATGACCCCGTTGTGGACGACGAGCCATGAGCCAACCACGATCGGCTGGTTGTTGTCCAGCGACCCTGAGTAGCCATGCGTCTCGAGCCGGCTGTGCCCGAAGAGCGCCTCGGCGCCCAGCTTGCGGGCAGCGCCGACGATGTCTTGCCCCTCGTGGGTTTGCAATAACGTGGCGAACGCCTGGTTTGCCTTGGCCACGTCGATCCGGTCGGCGTCGATCAGGACGAGTCCACTGGCGTCGCTGCCTCGCCGCTGCGCCAGTCGCCCCGCTGCGATGAGCGCGTCCACGTCGTCCTCGTTGAGCCGGCTTCGGGGCGTCGTGAGCACGGCGAACAATCCACACATTCAAGGGCTCCCGTCAGTCTTGGTCTCGGCGTGGCGGTCTAACGCTGACCCTCGAACGAACCCCGAACTGCGAGTGGGGAGGAGAGCAGCACATCAAGCACAAGTGCCAAGAGGAGGATGATCGCCCCACCGATGAACAGGAGCGAGGCGGCGGTCACTTCGACCGTCGTGACGCTTGTGCCCACCGTTCTAAAGACGAGGAGCACCGACCAGAAGAATCCAATGGACAGGCTCGCCAAGCCAGACACGTAGGCAATTGGTACCGGAGTGGTCTCGAGCACGGTGTGCCGGTACCACATTCGAATCCAGAAGCCCTTGAGCAGGAGCAGGGCAATGGGCATGGCGACCTTCCTTGGTCGCAACTTGGATTCTTCGCCGACCCCGTAGACAGGGTCCATCGGCACGTCCATGACGACGGCTGAATTGATGGCGGCGGTGAGGAGGAGGTCATTGGGGACGCCATAACGCGGGTATATCCCCCGGCGTAGGAACTGCTCGGTGAGAGGCCGCGAGGAGACCGCGTAGCCGTTCTGCGAGTCACCGATCGACCAGTAGCCGGTCGCGATCCGCGTCATGAACGAGAGAATAATACTGCCGATCTTGCGGACTCGAGGAATCTCGCTCCAGTTGCTCTGCAGGTTGTAGCGGTTTCCCTTGGCATAATCGCAGCGCCCCTCTGCCACCGGTGCGACAAGGCGAATGAGTTCGTTTGGGTCCATCTGACCGTCGCCCGCCATCACGCCGATGACGTCGGCGTCCCGGCGGACGGCTTCCCGGTAGCCGTCCTCGATGGCGGCACCGACGCCGCCGTTTTCTGGTCGGGCGACAAGGACGATCCGGGAGTCGCCGCCAGCGAGGTTCTCGACGATTTCACAGGTCCGGTCGGGGGCGGGACTGGCGTCATCGACGACGACGATGAGGTCGACATAGTCGGGCATGGTCTGGATCACTCCGGTGATCTGGAGTTCCTCTTTAAATGCCGGGACTACGACGGCGACCGTCTGGTTCAAGTGCATGCCTGGACCTTCGCTGTTCTCTGCTGTCTGATCTCGACCGTACGCGTCGGTCGTCTCGGGCGGCGCGGCGGTTGGTCAAGCGCGTCATTGACGCACCGTGACCGGTTGGACTTCACGACCCCGTCTCCCGCCGCACCTCGTACCGTACCGGAATGGACACGATGCCGGCGTCGCCTGAAGCCGATGAGACGGTGAATCGGGAGGCGGCGGGAGCCTGACCATACTGGCTTCGGCCGTCCAGAGAATGGGCGCCGAGGTCGACCACGTAGTCGCCGCCCAGGAGACCGAGCCCCGTAAACGAGAAGGAGATGGTGCCGGAGCCTTCGAGGTGACCTGGCTCGCTCCCGAGGATGGTTGAATTGCTCGAGTTGACGAGGGTTCCATCAGGTGTGCGAACGGCGTAGGCGATGACGAGGTCCTCGAGGTGTTCGGCGACCGCTACCTCGGCTGTGACGACGAGTTCGTCGTCGGGTCCCACCACAGTGCAGGGGCGGCCCGCGACCGTCACGCGGACGTCGGAGAAGGCCACGACCTCCTCTGGGTTGGCCGTCCCGTCGTCATCGCCGAAGAGGTGTCGTCGGTATGCCGAGGAGACCTCGTAGGGGGCACCTCGGGCAAGGAGGTGGCCGCTGTCGAGGGCGATGAGTTCGTCGCAAATCGATTCCGCCAAAGCAGTGTCGTGGGTGACGAAAACCATTGTGACCCCCTGCTCCCGGAAGGACCGGATTCGCTCGAGGGACTTCTGCTGGAACGCCTCGTCGCCGACTGACAGGATTTCGTCGATCAAGAGGATTTCAGGCGAGGTGCTCACCGCCAGGGAGAATCCGAGTCTGGCGTACATCCCCGAGGAATAGTGCTTGACCTGATTGTCGATGAACGGCTCCAGTTCGGCGAAGTCCACGATCTCGTCGAACACGGCGTCGATGGCTCGGCGGGAGTGTCCCATGATCGAACCCGCGAGGTAGACGTTCTCGCGTCCGGTGAGGTCGGGGTGGAACCCTGCTCCGAGTTCGAGGAGCGCGGCGAGGGAACCGATGCTGGTCACGCGCCCAGAAGTGGGCTCGATCGTCCCAGCGATGCATTTGAGGATCGTTGACTTTCCAGACCCGTTGGCACCCAGCAGGCCGAGGACACTGCCGGTCTCTACCGTGAAACTGACGTTCTGCACCGCGTTGAACTCCCGATAGGGGATCCGACCGAAGTGGAGGGCGCGCTCCTTCAAGCTGGAGTACTGCTCAGCGTGGACGCGAAACCGCTTGGTGAGATGTTCGACGACGATCGTCCCCTTCGGTGGGTTCATCGATCCAACTCAGAGTCGCTCGGCCAGCGAACCTTCGAGGCGACCGAATGTCCGGAAGGCGGCGAACAGGGCGAGGACGCAGAATCCGAGGAGTACGAGGGTGTTCCGGAGGTGCCCTGCGACCGAAAGGTCGGGGAGGTAGCCGGGAGGAGGGTTGTGCAGTGCCTGCTGAAAGACCAGCACCACGGTCGTGACCGGGTTGAGTAGCGCCAGCCAGTCGACGTTTCCCAGGCGGTCCGCGACCAACTGGTGGTTGTAGACAACCGGCGTTAGCCAGAACCAGGCGAGAAGGGCCAGTTCGAGGAGGTGTCGCGTGTCCCGAAAGAGGGCGTTGAGGACCGCGAGCACGAGCGAAAGGGCCGTGGCGAGGACTGTGAGGGTGAACAGGGACAGCGGGAGCAGAGCGAGGGCTGCCCAGTCAGGTTCGTGCCGGAAGGCGAGAAGAGCGGCAGCGAGCACGGAGGCCTGGAGGAGGAAGTGGACCATCGCCGATCCGACGGCCGCGAGTGGCAGGACCTCTCTGGGAAACCAGATCTTCTGCACGATCGGTGCATTACCGATGATCGATTCGGCGCCGCTGCCGAGGCTGGCCGAGAAGAAGTTCCAGACGAGGAGGCCTGACAGGAGGAAGATCGCGAACTCGGGGATCTGGGTCCGAAGGATCTCCTGAAAGACAACCGAGAAGACGACGAGGTACAGCAACGGGTTGAGTAATGACCAGAGGAAGCCGAGCATGCTGTTCTTGTAACGGATGCGGAGCGAGGTTCGGGAGAGGTTGACGAGCAACTCCCGGTAGGCAAACACGGTGCGCAACCGCTCGACCACACCGACGCGGTGTGGGCCGATGGTTGTCCGTGCACGCTTCATCGATCCTCCGCTCCCGGGCACGAAACCCTACCAACGGACACCTGACGGCTAGAGGAGGCGAACCGTCGAAGCCCTGTGTCAGGCACGGCCGGCGACCCGTCGGTACAGGTCTGCGAGTCCCGAAGCGGTTTCCTCCCAGCGGTGGTCCTCGAGTCGGCGCTGCCCCCGGGCGACTAACTCCCGGCGCCGTTGCTCGTCCAGGGCCTCGGACAGGGCATTCGCAAGTGCCGGTATGTCACCTGGCCGTGTGAGGATCGCGGCATCGCCGACGACCTCGGGTATCGAGCCACCGGTGGTTGCCACCACGGGCACCTCGGCAGACATCGCCTCCAGCGGAGGGAACCCGAAGCCTTCGTCAAATGAGGGGTAGGCGAGGACCTCCGCGCCGTGCAGCAGGTGGCCACGGTCGGCGTCGTCGATGCTCGGAATCCGAACGACGGTCGAAGGGTCGGGGAGCGCGGCGACGGCCGCATCCAGGCGGGTCTCGTCGAGGCCCCGGTGTCCGGCGACGACGAGGCGGAGGTCCCACGGTCGGTCCCGCATTCGGCCGAACGCCTCGACGAGTTCGGGGATTCCCTTGCGGGGATTGACGTCACCGAGCGCGAGAACGTACCGGCAGCCTCCCGCCAGTCGTCTCCCGTTACTTGCATCACCTGGTGGTACGTCGGGGACGCCGTAGCCCACGACCGCCAAGCGGTCTGGGTCGACCGGACAGTGCTCGGCGAGGGCCTCGGCGACCGCACGGGTCGGCACATGGAGCCAGCAGCCATGGTCGATGGTGCGACGCACGAGCGTGGCGAAGCGCTGAACGGTGGGTGGGTACCACTCGGGGTTGGTGAACACCGAGACGTCCTGGACCGTGAGGACTGTCGGTCTCCGGCTTGGTGGCACCACGTAGTTCATGCCGTGCACCACGTCGGCGGGGCCGTGGACGAGGCGGCCACGGGGCACGGGGAGTCGGGACCAGACGGGGTGCAACAGGCGCGCGGGAACAGGGCAGTGGTGGACTGAAAAGTCGCTGGGGACCCCCTCCGGTCGCGCCCGCTGCCGTCCGGACAGCATCCAGCCAGAGATCCGGAGGTCCGGAACGGCGTTGAGCGCCCGGAGCGAGCCTTGGATCGCGCGGGCGATCCCGGTCGGTGCGCCAGCCAGCGGGGTGACGTCCAGGGCGATGCGCAGCGGGGTGTCCATCGCCGCCGACGGTAGCCGTGGGGCCGGCGGCGGGCGCGGCGCTGTCAGCCGATGACGGCGACGATGTCGCCGCTGCCGACGGAGTCACCGGGGGCCACGCGTACCTCGGTGACCTCGCCGGAGGCCTCGGCCACGATGTTGTTCTCCATCTTCATCGCCTCGAGCACGCAGATCGCGTCGCCGGCCTCGACGGCGTCGCCGACGGCGACGAGCACCTTGACGATCGTGCCCTGCATCGGAACGGTGACGCTGCCATCGCCGGATCCGCCGGCCCCTCCGGCGCGGGACGACCGCCGGCGTTTGGCGGCGGCTGCCTGGTCGGGGACCCACATGCTGACTGAGAAGCGCCGGCCATCGACCTCGACGCCGAGGTCCCGACGGATCGTGGGTTCGCCGTCATCGGATGCCGACACCTCGCAGCGAACGCCGGTCAGGTCGAGGGTCTCCTCGACCCACTTTGTCGAGTGCGTCGCGGCGGCGAAGTCGGGGTGCTCGAGGATCGCCCGGTCGACGGGAATCGTCGTCGCCACGCCATCCACGACGGTCTCGTCGAGGGCCCGCAGCGTGCGCCGGATGGCGACGTCCCGGTCGTGGCCCCAGACGACCAGCTTGCCGATGAGGTTGTCGTAGAACTGGCTCACCTCGTCGCCCGCCTCGTAGCCGCCGTCGAACCGGATGCCGTAGCCGTCCGGGACCTTGAGGCCGTCGATGCGGCCAGGTGACGGGAGGAACGCTCCCTCGGCGGGATCCTCGGCGTTGAGCCGCACCTCGATGGCGTGGCCGGTGACGGTGACGTCGTCCTGGGTGAACGCCAGCGGCTCGCCGGAGGCGACCCGGAGCTGCTGCTCGACCAGGTCGACGCCGGTCACCAGTTCGGTGACGGGGTGCTCGACCTGCAGGCGGGTGTTCATCTCGAGGTAGTAGTAGGCGCCGTCCTCGACGAGGAACTCGACGGTTCCGGCATTCGTGTAGCCGCAGCCCAGGGCGACCTGCACGGCGGCCTCGCCCATGGCGCGGCGCAGGTCGTCGGGAAGGTCCGGGGCCGGCGCCTCCTCGATGAGTTTCTGGTGGCGGCGCTGCGCCGAGCAGTCGCGGTCGCCGAGGTAGACGGCGTTGCCGTGGGCGTCGGCGAGCACCTGCACCTCGACGTGGCGGGGGGCCACGAGGTAGCGCTCCATGTAGATCTCTTCCCGCCCGAAATAGGCCAGCGACTCCCGCTGGGCCGAGTCGATCGAGGCCTCGATGGCCGACTCGTCGGCGACGACCTTCATGCCGCGGCCACCGCCCCCGTAGGCAGCCTTGATGGCGATCGGGTAGCCGTGCTCCTCGCCGAACGCCCGCACCTGGGCGGGATCGGTGATCAGGTCGGTGGTGCCGGGGACACCGTCTACGCCCACCTCTTCGGCGGCGGTGCGGGCGCTGATCTTGTCGCCCATGACCTCGATGGCCTCGGGCGGCGGGCCGATGAAGGTGACGCCGCGCTCCGTGATGGCCCGGGCGAAGTCGGCGTTCTCGGAGAAGAAGCCGTACCCGGGGTGGACTCCGTCGGCGCCGCTGCGCTCGATGACGTCGAGGATGGCGTCGGTGTTGAGGTAGCTCTCGGCGGCGGTCTGCCCGCCCAGCGCATACGCCTCGTCGGCCAGCCGGACGTGGAGTGCGTCGTGGTCCAGCTCGGAGTACAGGGCGACCGTGCCGACACCGAGGTCGCGGCACGCCCGGATGACCCGGACGGCGATCTCGCCCCGATTGGCGATCAGAACCTTGCTGAACACGACCCTATGGTTACCCGAATGTCGGGCACTCCGTGCAACCCTTCCGCAAATCGGGGCCCGTCGGGCCGTTCCGCCCGACTGGGTCCCGTCCGCTTCGTGGAGGAGACGGGGTCGACCAACGCCGACCTGGTCGCGGTCGCAAACAGTGCCACGGACGGCACGGTGCTGGTCACCGGCCACCAGACCGCCGGTCGCGGTCGGCTGGACCGTCGCTGGGAGACGCCCCCGGGAACCAACCTGATGCTGTCGGCGTTGCTCCGGGACCTCGGGGGTGCCGATCGGATTCCGCTCGTCACCTCGGCGCTGGCGGTGGCGGTGGTCGACGTCCTCGCCGACCGCTACGGCGACGCCATCGGCAGGGCAGTGGTCAAGTGGCCGAACGACGTGCTCCTGGTCGGTGGCCCGGCGCCGGGCAAGGTGGCGGGGATCCTCGCCGAACTGGTGGACGGCAGTCTGCCCACGGTGGTGGTGGGCATCGGCCTCAACGTCGGGTGGCCGGGCGAGGGCCACGAGGCACCGCCGGGTGCGACCTCGCTGGCGGCTACCGGCGTCGACGAACGGCACGACGAACTCCTCGAGCCCGTTCTCGACTCGTTCGCCACCCGGCTCGAGGTGCTGGCGTCACCCAACGGTCCCGAGCGGCTACGGGAGGCACACCTCGAACGGTCGGCGACCATCGGTCGTCGCGTGCGCGTCCAACGGCCGTCGGACGAGCTCGAGGGGGAGGCCGTGGACCTGGCGATGGACGGGGCGCTGGTCGTCGACGTGGCCGGTGAACGCAGCGAGGTCCGCGCCGGAGATGTCGTCCACCTCCGGACGGGCGACGAATAGGGGATCAGGGGTCGAGCGACCTCTCGCACAGGTCGGCGAACGCTGCCTGTGCCGCCAGCGTGACCGGCCCGGGGGCGGTTGGCAGCACCACCTCGTTGACGCGGGCGATGGCGTTCACGTCGCGGGTCGACGACGTGAGGAACGCCTCCGAGGCCCGTTCCATCTCGGTTGGGTCGATCGGGCGCTCGACGGCGTCGACCTGCTCGAGCAGGAGTTCGCGGGTCACGCCGGCCAGGCAGCCCGACGAGAGGGGAGGAGTCACGAGTGCGTCGTCGACGACGAGGAACACGTTGGTGCCCGTTCCCTCGCACAGTTCCCCAGCCGTGTTGAGGAAGAGCGCCTCGGAACACCCGTGGTCGTGGGCCGCCTCGAGGGCACGAACGTTCTCGGCGTAGGACGTGGTCTTGAGGCCCACGAGGGCGCCGTGTTCGTTGCGTCGCCACGCGCAGAGGTACACGGCTTCGGCGGCCGGCCAGGCCGACCCCGGCTCCGTGGCCACGATGAGCGTTCCCGGCCCGTCACCACGCGAGGAACCCAGTGGCCCGGCACCGCTGGACCAGGTGATGCGGAGCTTCCCCGCGGAAGGGTCGGCGTCGAGCACGGCGGCCACGGCCTCGCGGACCCGGTCCTCGTCGGCGGGCACCATGCCCATGCCATCTGCGGAGAACCGGAGCCGACGCAGGTGCCGGGTGAGGGCGAAGGCGGTCCCGTCGACCACCTTGAGCGTCTCGAAGACGCCGTCGCCGACCACGATGGCGTGGTCGTTGGCGGCGACCGGGGTCGACCCGTCGAGCACCAGCCGCCCGTCCACCCAGCAGGCGCCGGTCGACGGTGGGGCGCAGTCGGTGGACACCCGGGCAGGCTAGGCCGCGCCGATCCTCGACAGGGGGCGCTGGTACCCTCCGAGCGTGACGTCGGCATCGGAGGCGGGACTGCGACGCACCTGGCCGCAGCGGATCCTGCTGGTGCTCAGCGTGGCGTTCGCCGTCTCGCTCCTCTACGTGACGGCCCGCCTCGCCCAGTTCGAGGAGTCCGTCGGCAGCATCGTGCGCATCGACGTGCCCGCCGGGGTCCTCGCGGACCTGCCGGGAACGGGGGGCTCGAACCCCGGCGGATCTCTCGTCGAGGGTGGTCGCGAGACGCCGGGAGTCGGGGGAGGTGGCGCCGGTGTCCCGGGAGGCGACGGGACACCTTCGGACCCCGGATCCGATGATGGCACCAGCCAGCCCGTCTACGGGCCCGCTGGGCCGCCGCGGACGCTGCTCCTCGTCGGCACCGACAGCGCCGTCGGCCTCGACCCTGCCGACCCGGCGGCACAGCGGGACACCACCAGCGGTGTCGCCCTGGCCGACGTCATCATGCTGGTCCGCATCGACCCGGGCGTCCGCCGGGCCGCCGTCGTGTCGATCCCGCGGGACCTGTACCTGCCCATCTGGGTCGACGGGGTGCCCGTTCGAGACGAGAAGCTGGCCTCGGCACTGATCATCGGCGGCGTCGGACGAGGAGTCCCGTCGCTGGTCGAGACGATCGGCCGCAACTTCGACGTCCCGATCCACAACGTCGCCGTGGTCGACTTCGCCGGGTTCGTCGAGGTGGTCGACGAGTTGGCCGGCATCCCGATGTGGTTCGACCAGCCGGTGCGCGACATCGGGTCCGGCCTCTCCATCCTCGAGCCCGGGTGCCACGTGCTCGACGGCTCGACGTCGCTGGCCTACGTCCGGAGCCGCCTCCTCGAGGCCTTCGTCGGGGGCCGCTGGCGCCGGGTCGGCGTCTCCAACGACCTCGAGCGCAACCAGCGCCAGCAGGACTTCATCACGCTGGCCCTCGAGCGGCTCGTCGACGAGGGCGCCCGTTCGGTGCTGGTCCGCAACGACCTGATCGAGGCCGGCACCGACGCCGTCGTGCTCGATGACCGCCTGACGCTCGGCGACCTTGTCGACATCGGCCGGGCGTTCAGCGACTTCCAACCCACCGACCTCGAGCGGCACACGCTGCCGGTGCTCGACGACCTGGTCGGCGAGTCGATGGTACTTCGGCTGCGTGAGGGAAACGCGGCCGAGGAGGTCTTCGACGTGTTCCGCGGCGTCGCCCTGCGTCCCGAACAGGTGGCGGTGACCCTTGTCGAGGGGCGGCCGCCGGAGGCCGTGGCTGCCGAGGAGGTCCCGATCGCCGAGCAGCTGGCCGGGCGGGGGTTCCCCGTCGACATCCGCCAGGGCGACGCCACCGGGGAGACGGTCATCCGAACGGCGCCGCAGCACTTCGATGGCGCCGTGCTGCTCGCCCAGAACCTCTCGTGGACGCCCCGCGTCGAGGTCGTCGACGGACTCGGCGACGCCGTCGAGCTGGTGTTGGGCGAGGACTTCCAGCGGCTGCTGCTGGCTCCCCGCGACCTGGCGGTCGTGGAGGCCGAGGCCCGGGCGTGGCTGCCCGGCGTGCTTCTCGATGGCGATGGCGGCGAGGCGGCGACTGTCGGCGGTGGCCGGTGGTCCCTGCCGAGGGTCGACATCGACGTCGACGGCCGTCCGCCGGAGGGGGTCTTGTGTCCGTGAGCCCGATGCGGGTGGCATATCTCCTCGAGTCCTGCTGGCACCGCGTACCCGGCGGCACCGCCGTGGCCGCGGCCGGATTGGCCGAGGCACTGGCCCGGCGGGAGGACGTCGATCTGGTCGGTATCGCAGCGGCACACCGTCGGCCGCCGACCGTCTCGCCGCCCGAAGCCGTGCCGGTGGTCGGATTCGCACTCCCGCGCCCGCTGCTCTACGAGTCGTGGACCCGCCTCGGCAGGCCACGGGTGGATCGCCGTTGCGGCCGGCCCGATTTGGTCCATGCCGCCGGTGGCGCCGTGCCGGCCTGCCGTGCACCCCTGGTGGCCACGATCCACGACCTGGCCTGGCGGCACCGACCCGACCACTTCACCCCGCGGGGCCGCCGCATGTTCGAGTCCTGGCTGGCATCCGCCGCCGGGGCCCGACGCATCCTGTGCCCCTCCGAGGCGACCGCTGCCGACCTCCGGGCCGCGGGTGTCGACGACGAGCGGATCCGCGTGGTGCCGCTGGGCGTCGACCAAACCCCGGCGAATCCGGATGCGGTCGACGCACTCCGGGCACGGCATCGCCTCGACGGGCCGGTCGTCCTCTGGGTGGGCGTGGCCGAGCCTCGAAAGAACCTCGGTGGACTCGTGGAGGCCATGACGGCGGTGCCCGAGGCCACGCTCGTCCTCGTCGGCTCCCCCGGCTGGGGCGTCGACGTGCCAGCGCTCGTTGAACCGCTCGGAGGGCGTGCGCTCGTCGTCGGCGCTGTCGACGACGAGGAGAAGCGTAGGTGGTATTCCCTCGGCGACGTGGTCGCCTTCCCGAGCCTCGGCGAGGGCTTCGGGCTTCCCGTGCTCGAGGCCATGGCACAGGGGACTCCGGTGGTCACCTCGTCGGGGACGGCGACCGCCGAGGTCGCCGGCGACGCCGGCCTGCTCGTCGAGTCGACGGACACCGCTGCACTGGCCGAGGCCATCCGTCACCTGCTCGACGATCCAGCCGACGCACGACGACTGGCGGACGCGGGAGCGGAACGGGCGGCGAGGTACACCTGGGAGGCCACCGCCGAGTTGACGGTCGCCGCCTACCGCGAGGTACTGGCAGCATGAGGGCTCCATGAGCACGTCGAGGCGGATCGCCGTCAACCTGCTGTTCCTCGTGCCTGGCGACGTCGGTGGCTCGGAGGAGTACGCCGTGCGGACCCTGCTTGCCTTTGCCCGACACGGTCCCGCCGACCTGCGACCGGTCCTGTTCGCCCAGCGCGGGCTCGAGGAGGCGCATCCCGGACTCCGTGAGGCGTTCGAGGTCATCGCCGCACCGGGAGACGGGCGCGGCCGCGTCCGGCGGGTCCTCCGGGAGTCCACGTGGCTGGCCGGCCGGACGTCCGGCTTCGACGCCGTCCACCATGTGGGGGGCCGCATCCCGATGCGATCGGAGCGGCCGGCGGTCGTCACCATCCACGACCTCCAGCCCTTCGACCACCCCGAGCACTTCTCCGTCGCCAAGGAGGGGTTCCTCTCCTGGTCGGTGCCGCGGTCGTTGCGTCGTGCCGACGTGGTCGTGACCGTCAGCGACACCGTGGGCCGGCAGGTGGTCGAGCACTTCGACGTCGAGTCAGAACGGGTGGTGACCGTCTCCTCGGGCGTCGACCGGATCGCCGACCGGCCCGTCGAGCCGTCGTCGCCGCCGACCATCATCTACCCCGCCGTCAGCCACCCCCACAAGAACCACGAACTGCTCATCGAGGCGTTCCACCGGATCGCCGACCGGCACCCCGACGCCCGCCTCGTGCTCACGGGTGGTGCCGGCCGGGCCGAGGGGTCCGTGGTCGTCGCCGTCAGCCGAGCCGGTCTGGGCGACCGCATCGAGCGCACCGGAAGGATCCCGGAGGCCGACTACGCCCGCCGCCTGGCCGGTGCTTCGTTACTGGCCTTTCCCTCGCGCTACGAGGGGTTCGGCATCCCCGTGCTCGAGGCGATGGCCAGCGGCGTCCCCGTCGTCGTCGCCGCCGGGACCCCGGCCGACGACGTGGCCGGAGGCGCAGGCTGGTCGGTCGACGCCGACGACGTGTCGGCATGGGCGGAGGCGCTCGACCGGGGCCTCGGCGACGCAGCCGCCCGCCGTCAGGCGGCGGACGCCGGCCTGCGCCGAGCCGCCGAGTATTCGTGGGAGGCGTCGGCCGAACAGTTGGAGCGAGCCTGGCGGCTGGCGCTGCGACTCGGCGCCTGAGACGGCATGCGCCTGCTCGTCATCACCCCGCACCTCGAACCGGACACCGCACCCACGGGAGTCGTGGTGTCGAGGATCGTCTCGGAGCTGTGCGCAGCGGGCCACGAGGTCCACGTCGTCACGTCGCTGCCCTGGTACCGGGAGCACCGGGTCGAGGGCGACTGGCGGGGCCGGCTCGTCCGTCGGGGGCGGGCAGGAGACGCCAGCGTCGTGCGCCTCACGCCGTTCGCCGGCGACAAGGCCAGCCTGGCCAGCCGGGCACTCGGGTTCGTGGCCTTCTCGGGGGCGGCGGCACTGGCCGGCGTGGCCGCCCGCGGCCCGTTCGACGCCGTCATGGCGCTGTCCCCGCCACTGACGCTCGGACCCGCCGGTTGGCTGGCCGCCGTCCGCCACCGCTGCCCGCTGGTGCTCAACGTGCAGGACGTGTTCCCCGACGTGGCGATCGACGTCGGCGCCCTGACCTCTCCCCGTGCGATCGGACTGTTCCGGTGGCTGGAGCGCCTCTGCTACCGGCGGGCCACCGCCGTCACCGTCCTCTCCGAGGACCTGGCGGCGAACGTCGGGGCGAAGGTCCCCGAGGGTCGGACCAGGATCGAGGTGATCCCCAACTTCGTGGACACGACGGCCATCGTGCCGGCCGACCGGGACACCCCGTACCGCCGGGAACACGGTCTGGGCGACCGCACGGTCGTGATGTACGCCGGCAACCTGGGGCACTCCCAGTCGCTGGACCTGCTGGTCGAGGCGGCTCGTCGGCACCGCGACCGTGACGACCTGGCGTACGTGGTCAACGGTGGCGGCGTGGCGGCAGCGGACCTGCGGCGCGAGGCCGCCGACCTCCCGAACCTCACCGTCGTCGACTACCAGCCGGCGGCGCGGGTCCCCGAGGTGCTCGCCTCGGCCGATGTCCACGTCGTGCCGCTCAAGCGGGGGCTTGCGGCCAGCAGCGTCCCCTCCAAGACCTACGCGGCACTGGCCGCCGGTCGGCCGCTCCTCGCCAGCATCGACGAGGGGAGCGAGGTCGCCCGGGTCGTGGAGGAGTCCGGGGCCGGCCTGGCCGTCCCACCCGACGACCCCGAGGCGTTCGTCGCCGCCGTCGAGGAACTCGTGGACGACCCGGAGCGTCGCCGTGCGATGGGGGTCCGGGGCCGGGCCTGGGCCGAGCGGTGTGCGTCGCCGGCGTCGGCTGCGGAGGCATACGCACGGCTCTTCGCCGAACTCGGTTCGGGCTGAACGACGCCCGCTGATCCGGGGCGCGTGCCGGTAGCGTGTCCGGCCGATGGCACGTGGAGATTCAGCGAAGAAGGTCGCGCGCGCCGCACGGGTGGGAGCCTCGGGCGGGAGCGGAGAGCGACGGGCAATCGGGTTCCCCCTTGCGATGGTGCTCGTCATCGTCCTGGGCGTGGCCCTCGTGGCCTTCGCCCGATCGGGACGCGAGGCCACCTCGGCCCCGCGTCTGGGCGACCACTGGCACTCGGCCTACGACATCTACGTCTGCGACACCTTCCGGGCCAAGATCGTGGACGAGACCGACCCCAACGGGATCCACACCCACGGTGACGGCCTCATGCACATCCACCCCTTCAACTCGCTGGCCTCCGGCAAGAACGCCACCATCGGACAGTTCTTCTCCGCCTACGGCGGCCGGATCGACGACACGTCACTCGTCCTCGACACCGGCGAGGAGATCGTCGAGGGCGGCGACTGCGGTGGTGAGCCCACGGTGCTCAAGGTGGCCCGCTTCGACGCCCAGGACCGCGACCGGGCACCCGACGTGGTCACCGAGGACCTTGCCGACGTCCGGTACCTCAAGAACCTCGAGGCGTTCACGATCGCCTTCGTCCCCGAGGGCGTCGAGCCGCCGGCCCCGCGTGCCGAGCGCTTCACCTTCCTCGAGACGGTCGACCCGAGGGCGCTGAGCTCGAACGGCGCGGGCACCCCGACGACCACCGAGGGCTAGGTCCGTCGCCGTGCGGGCGATCGTGCTGGTCGGCGGCTTCGGGACCCGCCTGCGCCCACTCACCAGCGACCGGCCCAAGCAGATGCTGCCGGTCGTGGACCGGCCCATGATCGAGCACGTCGTCGGCCACCTGGCCGCCAACGGCGTCGACGAGGTCGTGCTCTCCCTGGGCTTCCTGCCCGACGCCTTCCGCGAGGCCTACCCGGACGGCGCCTGCGCCGGCGTGCCGCTGCACTACGCGGTCGAACCGGAGCCCCTCGACACCGCCGGGGCCATCCGGTTCGCCGCCGAGGACGCCGGCATCGACGACACGTTCCTGGTCCTCAACGGCGACGTCCTGACCGACCTCCCGTTCGGCGAACTCGTCGAGGCGCATCGGGCGACGGGCGCCGAGGGCACGATCTCGCTCACCCCGGTCGACGACCCCTCCCGCTACGGCGTGGTCCCGACCGACGGGTTGGGCCGGGTGCTGGGCTTCGTCGAGAAGCCGGCCCCGGGCGAGGCGCCGTGCAACTGGATCAACGCCGGCACCTACGTCCTCCAGCCTTCGGTGCTCGACCGCATCCAGTCGGGCCGGCGGGTGTCGGTGGAGCGCGAGGTCTTCCCGGCCATGGCGGCCGACGGCGCCCTCTTCGGCTACCAGTCGACCGCCTACTGGGTCGACACCGGGACGCCCGAGGCCTACCTCGGCGTCCAGCTCGACCTCCTCGACGGCGTGCGCGGGCCGAGCCTCCCGGGCGTGGACGTGAAGGCGACGGTCGACGGCGCCGACGTCAATCGGTCCGTCGTCGGTCCCGGCGCCGTGGTCGCCGCGGGAGCCCGGGTCGTCGACTCGGTGGTCATGGCCGGCGCCTCGATCGGTGAGGGGGCGGTGGTCGAGGGTTCGCTGGTCGGCTCGGGAGCGACGGTCGGCCGGGACGCCCGGTTGCTCGAACTCACGGTCGTCGGGCACGGTGGTGCCGTGGAAGCCGGAGAGCGACTCGTCGCCACACGCCGGCCCGACGAGGGCTGAGGGGCGGACACCGCCGTGCGCGCCGTCGTCACCGGGGGTACCGGCTTCATCGGCTCGGCGCTGGTCGACCGACTCCTCGCTGACGGCCACGAGGTCGTGGTGCTCGACGACCTCTCGACTGGGAGCGAGGCCAACCTGGTCGACGCCCGGGTCGGTGCACCCGAACGACTCCGCCTGGAGGTGGTGGACCTTCGAGACGACCGGTCCATCGACGTCGTCGAGGCGGCGGGTGCCGAGGTCGTGTTCCACCTCGCCGCCCAGGCCGACGTCCGTGCCTCGGTGGCCGACCCGATCGACGACGCCACGGTCAACGTGCTCGGCACGATCCGGGTACTCGAGGGCGCACGACGTTCGGGTGCCCGCAAGGTCGTCCTGGCCTCGAGCGGGGGGACGTTGTATGGCGATGCCGACCCGGCGCTGCTGCCGTTCGACGAATCGGTCGCCCACCGGCCCGAGAGCCCCTACGGCGGTTCGAAGTCGGCCGCCGGCACCTATCTGCGGGTCTACGAGGCCCTCTACGGGTTGTCATGGACGGAGTTGGCGCTGGCCAACGTGTATGGCCCTCGCCAGGACCCACACGGAGAGGCGGGCGTTGTGGCCATCTTCGCTGGGAGGTTGCTGGCGGGCGATCCGTGCACCGTCTTCGGGACGGGTGACCAGACCCGCGACTTCGTGTTCGTGGACGACGTGGCCGAGGCGTTCATCGCCGCCGCCGACACCGGCGACGGGTGCCTGTTCAACATCGGAACGGGCGTCGAGTCCTCCGTGAACGACCTCTACTCGACGATGGCGTCCACGATCGGCGGTCCGTCCGAACCGGGTCGTGCACCTGCCCGACACGGCGAACTCGAGCGGTCGGCACTCGACCCGGGCCATGCCGCCCAGGTTCTCGGCTGGAGGCCGACCACCGACCTTTCAGAGGGCGTGCGCCGGACCATCCACTGGTTCCGGCAGGTGAGTCGCTAGCGGAAGAGGTCCTCGTCGGGACGTCGGACCAGATCCTCTGAGACGCTGCCGGACCCCAACCAGTCCGGCTCCAACTCCCGTACGACCGCCACGGCGATCCCCGACGACTTGCCCATCACCAGTTCGGCAGCCGCCGCCACTTCGTCAGCGACCGCCACTTCGGTGACCTGCAGCTCGCGGCCCAGGGCGTCCTCGGTGCCGCGCAGGTCGACCACTGGACGAAGGCCGGCCACGCCGATGGCGACGTCGGTGACCCCTCGCCGCCACGGTCGGCCGAAGGTGTCGCTGACGACCACGGCCACGTCGACCCCGAACCGGTGGACCAGGGCGTCGCGAAGGCGGCGGGCCGAGCGGTCCGGGTCCTCGGGCAGCAGCGCCGCCCAGCCCTCCTCGACGTTCGAGAGGTCGACGCCGGCGTTGGCACAGACCAGGCCGTGGCGGGTCTCGGCGATGACCAGATCGCCCCGCCGGCGGAGGATCCGCACCGACTCCGACTCGACGAGCGGCTTGTGGCCGGTGGCGGGATCGACCTCCACCAGCCGGCCCTCCGCCTTGGAGACGACCTTCTGGGTCACGACGACGACGTCGCCCTCCTCCAGTCCGATCGCCGTTGCACAGGCGTCAGCGACCATGCCGGCCAGGTCGTCCCCGGGTCGGACCTCGGGAAGCCCGGGAACCGGGATCACACGGATTCCGTCGGTCATGCGATCGCCTCCAGAGTGACCTTGGCCAGGGCGGCGGCGACCTCGGGCGTGTGCATCACCGTGTCGGTGACCACGCAGCGGACGCCACCAGCCTCGACCTCCGGAGCGAGGTCGGCGTCCACGACGTCGATGACCATCGTGCCGACCAGATCGCGGTAGTGGCGGGCCACACCGACGGCCGACGACTCATGGCCCAGTTCGGCGAGCATCCGGTCGGCGGGGCCCTTGAGGGCGGCGCCACCGACGATGGGGGAGACGGCCACGGTCGACGACCGGCGGTCGGCCACGGCTTCCGAGACGCCGGGCACGGCGAGGATCGGGTCGACCGAAACCAGGGGGTTCGACGGGGCAATCACCACGGTCTCCGCATCGGTGATCGCCTCGAGGACGCCGGGTCCGGGCCGGGCCGAAGCGGCACCATCGAAGCGGATGGCGGCCACCGGGACGTCGTGGCGCATTCCCACGAAGTACTCCTGGAAGCCGACCTCGGTTCCATCGCCGAGTGTCACCATGGTGCGCAGCCGGTCCTCGGTGGCGGGCAGCAACCGGACCCCGATCTCCCAGGCGGCGGCGATCTCGGCGGTCACCTGTGCCAGGCCCGCCCCCTCGGCGAGGCGTCCCGTCCGGTGGAGGTGGGTGGCCAGGTCGCGGTCGCCGAGGCGGAACCAGGTTGGCCCGCCGTAGCGGTCGAGGGCGTCCATGGCCTGCCAGGTCTCGCCGGCCAGTCCCCAGCCCGTCTCGGCATTGTCGCCGCCCCCGAGCGTGTAGGTGACCGTGTCCAGGTCAGGAGAGATGTTAAGTCCGTGGAGCACGAGGTCGTCGGCCACGTTCGCCACGACCGCGACGTCTCGTGGATCCACCACGCGGACGAGTCCCCGCAGCAGCCGGGCTGCCCCGACGCCTCCGGCGAGGACCGTGATCACGGGTGGGTCAGGCTCCGTGCTCGCGCTTGAGCGCCTCGAGGTCGCTTTCGACCATCATCTCGACCAACTGGGCGAAACTGGTTCGGGGTGTCCATCCCAGTTGCTCACATGCCTTGGTCGCGTCGCCGACCAGCAGGTCGACCTCGGCGGGACGGAAGTACCGCTCGTCCACGGCGACGTGGTCCTGGTAGTCGAGGCCGACCCGGCTGAAGGCCAGTTCGCAGAACTCCCGAACCGAGTGGGTCTCGCCGGTGCAGACCACGTAGTCGTCGGGGGTGTCCTGCTGGAGCATGCGCCACATGGCCTCGACGTAGTCGCCGGCGAAGCCCCAGTCCCGCTTGGCGTCCAGGTTGCCGAGCCGCAACTCCGAGGCCTGTCCGAGGGCGATCTGGGCGACGCCGTGCGTGATCTTGCGGGTCACGAACTCGAGGCCGCGGCGCGGGCTCTCGTGGTTGAACAGGATGCCGGAACTGGCGTGCAGGTCGTAGCTCTCCCGGTAGTTCACGGTGATCCAGTGGCCGTACACCTTGGCTACCCCGTAGGGACTGCGCGGGTGGAACGGCGTGGCCTCGGTCTGGGGGACCTCCATGACCTTCCCGAACATCTCGCTCGAACTGGCCTGGTAGTACCGAATCGAGTCGTCAACGATCCGGATGGCGTCGAGCAGGCGCGTGACTCCGAGCGCCGTGGTCTCGCCGGTGAGAACGGGCTGCCCGAATGAGGTCTGGACGAACGACTGGGCGGCCAGATTGTAGACCTCGACGGGGCGATGCGTCCGGAGGATCTCGATCATCGACATCTGGTCCAGCAGGTCGCCGGCGGCAAACTCGATGTCGTCCATGAGGTGGGTGATCCGCTCGAAGTTGACCGTCGAACTCCGCCGCACCATGCCGACGACCTCGTAGCCCTGGCCGAGGAGCATTTCGGCCAGGTAGGAGCCGTCCTGGCCCGTGATGCCGGTGATCAGTGCCCGCTTGGTCATGGTCGTCGTCCTCCTGGCCGCCGTGGCCTGCGGACCGTCAGTCTGCCGTCGAAAGTCGCTCGCGCCAGTCCTCGAGCAGGTCTTTCAAGGTGTCGTCGAGTGCGTATTCGGTCGACCAGCCGGTGTCCGCGACCAGCCGGGATGGGTCACCCCACAGTTCCTCGAGGTCGGCGGGGCGGAACAGGTCGGGATCGACCTCGACCTGCATCTCCTGTGGCGACATCTCCAGCAGTCGGTCGACGACCTCCTGGACGCTGGTCGACCGTCCGGAGCAGACGTTGTAGGCCCGGCCGGCGACGCCGCTCGTCGCCATCCGGCGGTAGGCCCGTACCACGTCCCGGACGTCGGTGAAGTCCCGGCGAGGGGTCAGGTTCCCGACGCGGACCTCGCTGCCTCCGGAGCGCTCGTTGGCCACGATGCGTGCAGCCAGCGCCGAGCAGACGAAGCGGTCGCTCTGGCCCGGACCCAGGTGGTTGAAGGAACGGGCGCGGACCACGTCCTGCCCATGTCCCAGGTGGGCCTGTTGCGCCACGAGGTCGGCAGCGGTCTTGCTCGCCGCGTACGGGGAGACCGGTCGGATCGGCGCCGATTCGGTCAGGGGGAGGTCGCCGGGTTCCACCCGCCCGTAGATGTCGGCGCTGGTCACCGTGACGACCCGCGCCACCTCGGCCGATCGGGCGGCGGCCAGCACGTTGTGGGTGCCCTCCACGTTGGCCCGCAGGGTCTCCACAGGGGCCGACCACGAGCGACCCACATCGGCCTGGCCGGCCAGGTGGTAGACGACCTCGGGACGGATGTCGGTGAGCAGGTGTTCGAACCCCTCGGCGTCCAGCAGGTCGGGGCCACCGTCCGAACGATCCGTGCCGATCACCTCGTCGCCACAGGCCTCGAGGTGGGCGACGAGGTGGCCTCCGACGAAGCCGGAGGCTCCGGTGACGAGTGCCCTCATGGGCGTTGGCAGGGGTCGGGTGGGAGCACGGCAGCACCCTAGACGGCGGGTCCGCCTGCGCCGATGGCCGATGCCCTCGGGACTAGGGTCCGGGTTCCGTGGACACCGACCCGAGCGACGGCCGGCAGGGCGCCGGCGATCCGGCCGCGGCGGGTCGGGAGGCGGGTCCCCGGGCGACCTCCCCCTCCCCGCTCGTCGGTCTCGTCCTCGTGGCCCACGACCCGGGTGACTGGTTCGAAGAGGTCCTCACTGCCGTAGGTGTCCAGGACCACCATGACCTCGAGGTGCTGGTCGTCGACGCTGGCCGCCGGGCGGGGCTGGCCGAGCGCGTCGCCGGCATCCTGCCCTGGGCCGAGGTCGTGGACGCGCCGAACGCACCCGGATTCGGTGCGGCCGCCAACGTGGCCCTGGGGCGGAAGCGCCGTGCCGCCTTCCACCTCTTCATGCACGACGACCTGGTGCTCGACGGGACGGCCGTCCGTCGCCTCGTCGAGTGCGCCCTCGAGGTGAATGCGGGTGTCGTGGGCCCCAAGGTGCTCGACGGCGCCGACCCCCGGTACCTCGAGGACATGGGGTGCTGGGTCGATCGCTACGGCGGCGGCGTGCCCCGCTTCGAGTCGGGCGAGTTGGACCAGGGTCAGTACGACGCGGAGCGGGAGGTCTTCGCCTGCGCCGAGTCGGCGGTGCTCGTCCGTTCGGACCTGTTCGAGGCCGTGGGTGGCTTCGATCCGGAGGTCCGCTTCCTCGACGGCGCCCTGGACCTCTGCTGGCGTTCCCGCCTCGTCGGCGCCGCGGTCGTGACCGCGCCGACCGCTGTCGGCCGCAGCGTGGGGGGGCGTCGCACCCGTCGCCGCCGCACCGATCCCCAGCGCCTGCATCCCCGCCACCGGCTCCGGATGACGCTCGTCAACCAGGACCCCGTGCAGCGGTCGATCGCCCTCGTCGAGCTCGCACTGGCGACCGTGTTCGGCGCCCTCTACGGGCTCCTGGTCGGCCGCTTCCGGCACGTCCGGGGCCTGTTGGCGGCCTGGCCCTGGAACCTCCGGCGCCTGGCCTCGGCACGGGAGCGCCGTGCGACCATCGCCGGCCACTTCGGCAGCGACCACACACGGCTCTACGTCCGACACGACGTTCCGCACCGGTCGTTCCACCGGGCGGTCACGGGTCGGGCCTCGGTCGGCACGGGAGCCGAGGCACCGGGGCGGCTGCGACTCCACCAGTTGTGGTCGGCGCTGCTCGGTCCGGGTGGGATCACGCTGCTGCTGGGCGCCGCTGTGCTGGGGTTCGGCTCACGGCACCTGCTCACCCGGGGTCTTCCGGCTATCGGTCGCTTTCAGGCCCTGCCGGACGACGCGCTCGACCTCGCCCGGTCGTGGTGGACCGGGTGGCGTCCGTCCGGAACCGGGGTGGACGCACCTCCGACGGAGGGATTCGCCCTGCTCGGCCTGCTCGACGGTCCGTTCCCGTGGGGGAGCGAGGTGCTCCTGGCGGCGGCGGTGCTCTCGGCCTTCCCGCTCGGGGCGGTGGGCGTGTGGCGCCTGGTCCGCCCCATCGGCGGGGGACGGTCGCGCGCCGTCGCTGTGCTCACCTACCTGGCGGTGCCGGTGCCGTACAACGCGCTGGCAGAGGGCCGGATCGCCCCCCTGGCCGCCTACGCCGCCCTGCCCTGGGTCGCCCAACGCCTCGCCATCGCCCAGGGGGTCGTTCCCTACGGCCGCCGGGGTGGCGTGCCGGGGCCCGGTGCACGCCTCGGCGGACTCTGGGGCGAGGTGCTCGTGGGGGGACTCGTCGTGGCGGCCGCGGCGGGTGTCGAGCCCTCGACGGCCGTGCTCGGCGGGGTGGTCCTCGCAGGACTGGTGGTCGGCAGCGTGCTGGCGGGCAGCCCCGCCGGGGTGCCCCGGCTGCTCCTGGTGGCCTTCGGTGCCTGTGTGGTGGCGTCCCTCCTGCACCTGCCGCGCCTCGACCGCCTTCCGGACGGCGACCTCGCCGCGGCCTTCGTCGATCCCAGCCACTGGCCGGCCGGCGACCTCGGCGCGGCGGCCATCCTGCGGCTCGACACCGGAACGTTCGTCGCCGGCAGGTTGGGATGGGCGCTCCTGGTCATCCCCGCCATCGCCCTCCTCACCGCCGACGGGTGGCGCCTCGCCCTCGTCGTCCGGTCCTGGATGGTCGCCGCCGGCGGCTTCGGTCTGGCGTGGGTGCTCGATCAGGGCTGGTGGGCGGGGCCGATGCCGGCGGCCGAACTGGTGCTGGTCCCCGCGGCCCTGGGACTGGCCTGGGCGGCAGCCGTGGGCGCTGCCGCCATCGGCGTCGGCACCCTCGACCGGGCGTTCGGATGGCGCCATGCCCTTCCGCCGCTGGCAGCGCTGGCGCTGCTGGTGGCGGTGGCACCGGTGGTGGCGTCCTCGCTGGACGGCCGGTGGGGCCTTCCCGAACGCGGCCTCGACGCAGCGGTCCCGGTCTTCGAGGTGGAGGGCGACGCAGACGACATCGAGGGGAGCCGTGAGACCCCGCGTGTGCTCTGGCTGGGCGAGCCCTCCGTCCTGCCGGCGGCGGGCGTCGACCTCGGAGACGGCCTGGCGTTCGCGGTGACGGACGGACCCGCAGACCTGCTCGACCAGGTGCCGCTCCGGCTCGTCGACGGTGAGGGACTCAGCGGGGTACACGACGCCGTCCGCACCCTGCTGGCGGGCACGACCAGCCGCGTCGGCGGACTGCTCGCCGGATGGGGCGTCCAGTACGTGGCGGTGGTCGAGCGGGGTGCAGCGGCGCCCTACACGGCGGTCGAGTCGCCGGCGCCTGACGCCCTGCTCGCGTCGCTCCACCGGCAACTGGACCTCGAGCGCGTCGAGGGCCTGAACCGGGCGGTGGCCGTGTTCGCCAACCCGGTCGCGGAACCGGTGCACGCCGTGGTCCGCGACCGCACGGGTCGGGCGGTTCCGGTCGACCTGGGCCGACCCGGCTGGGGTCGCCTGGAGGCCACCATGGTCGTCGCCGGCAGCTACCGGGCGGCGATCGGGCCCGAGGGCTGGTGGCGCATCGAGGACCACGATGGCGAGGCAGAGCCGGTCGAGGACGGGGCGCCGGTCCTGGCGACCGCGAGGGTCGACGCCGGCGATCGGCTGGTGCTCGTGCTCGACGACGACCGGACCTCGACAGGTTCCCGGACGCGACAGTTGGCGATACTGGCGCTGGCGGTGCTTGCCACCAGCTGGGCGCACCTGGGCCGGGCACGGTCGGGGCTGGAACGATGAACGCCGTCCGGGCCCCGGCCGTCATCATGCTCGTCGCCCTCCTCATCGGTGCCTTCGCCTTCGCGGCGGAGTCATCCTCGCCGGAGCGGACGGACGAGAGCGTCACGGCGTTGGCCGAGTGGTCGCTGGCCGGTGCGGCGGCAGACCTGTGGTTCTGCGAGGGCCCGACCCAGCGGGCGGCCGGTGTGGCTGACCGGGTGGTGGCCCTCGTCAATCCCACCGACTCACCGGCCGAGGGGCGGATCACGGTCGTGGACGAGTCGGGGAACCGGGTGAGCCGGACCTATCAGGTGGAGGCGGGGACCACGTTCGAGTTCCGTCCCGACCCCTTCGTGCCCAGGGCCGACTACGCCGCCGTCACGGTCGAGGCTCCGTCGGGGGGGTTGTACGTCGACCAGGCCGTCCTCGGCGAGGCGTCGAACGGACTCGACCGGGGGCCCTGTGCGACCTCGACCTCCTCCTCGTGGCGTCACCCGTGGGCGACGACGGAACGGCCCGGGACCACGGCGGTGCTGCTGCTCCACAACCCCTTCCCCGGGAACGCCGTCGCCGACCTGCGCCTCGTCGGCGACCTCGGGCGACGGGAGTCGCTCGATTCCCAGGGCATCGTCGTGGGCAGCCGCTCACTGGTCGCTCTGGACCTGGGGGAGCGGGTCGCCGACTCGGAGGTCGTCTCGGCCATCGTCGACGTCCGGGTCGGCCAGCTCGTGTCGGCCCTGTTCCTGGCGGGCGACGGCGTCTCCCCGAACGCCTGGGAAGGCGTCGACCTGACCCCCGGCCTGCCCGGGGACGCCGGCCGCCTGTTCCTGGCTGGCCCCGGACTGTCCGACCGGGACGCCGGAGCCGAGCACGCCGGTCCGCCCCTGGACGCCTCGGTCGTCCTGCTCAATGCCGGTGGGGAGGCGGTGGAGCTCGAGGTGGTCCCACACCCGGTGTCGGGTGGGGCGTTCGTCGAGCCGTTCCGGCTGGTCCTGCACCCCGGACGCCGCGAGGTCGTGGACCTGCTCGGCGATGGCCGGCTCGACGGCATCGGCCCGTTCCTGCTCGAGGTCCGGTCGTTCGGCGCGCCGACCCTGTCCGCCGCCCTGGTCACGCGGGAGTACCGGCTGCCCGGCGACGACACGGGCGAACCCGTCCGTCCGGGCTTCGACGTCAACTCTGCCGTCGACCATGCCGCCACCTCCTGGCGCGTGCGCGTCGATCCGTCCTCATCGGCGACGGCGACGTTGGTCGTGGCCAACCCGTCCAGGGCGGGGATCGCAACGGTCCAACTGGCCGTGGTGGCCGGTCCGGGGTCCGACGCCGAGGCCGACGCCGAGCGGCCCCTCCCCGCCGCCCTCGAACTCGATCCGGGAACCCTCGTCGAGGTCCCGCTCCCGCCGGGTGTGGTGGAGGTCGAGTCCTCGGCGCCGGTCACGGTCCTCGTGCGCGAGGTGGGGGCGTCGGGCCGGACGGGCTGGTCGGGCGTGGCGGGGGCCGGGACGGTCGTCCGGCCCTCCTGAGTGTCGTGTGGTGCCCTGGTCAGCCGGTGTCGCAGCCGTCGGGCACCGAGCCGGGGTGGCGGACCTCGGCCAGGGAGGCCCAGAGGTGGGTGGTGCTGACGGGGCCGAGGTGGTGGTGACGGACCACGCCGTCGGCATCCACGACGAGGACCAGGGGGACGGCGTCGATGCCGTAGCGGTCGTGCACCGCCCGTGCCGCCGCGACCTCGACGTCCACGACCGCCACCTCGTCGCTCTCCAGGGGGCGTGCCCGCTCGAGGACGCCGGCGCACGACGCACAGGAGGCGCTGGTGAAGACGGCCACCAGCCACGGCGCCTCGGGACGCTCGAAGTCGGTCCGGCTGACCTGGTCCGGCATGGTCCACCCGGTCCGGACCGGGGTGCGGTCGGTGCGGCGCTGGAGCAACAGGGCCACTGCCCCGGCCGCCGCCGCCACGACGACCAGGAGCAGCAGGCGGTCCACCGTCAGTCGACCGTGGCGGGGTCCTCGACGGGCGCCGCCTCGTCCACGGTGTCGTCGTCGGCTTCCGGCCCGGAGGCTTCCCCCTCGACGGCGGGATCGTCTGCCCCTCGGCTCGCCAGCGCCACCAGGCGGGCGACCTCGTCGCCGTCGATCGTCTCGTGCTCGAGCAGGGCCCGGGCCACGAGGTCGAGGGCGTGCCGGTGCTCGACGAGTAGGTCGCGGCAGCGGGACTCCTGGTCGGTCAGGATCCGCTGCACCTCCTCGTCGATCAGGTGGGCGGTCTCGTCGCTGTAGTCGCGACTGTGCATGAGGTCGTCGCCGAGGAACACCTGGCTCTGGCTCCCCCAGGCCATCGGGCCGACCCGGTCGCTCATTCCCCACTCGCGGACCATCCGCCGGGCGGTCTCGGTCGCCTTCATCAGGTCATCGCCGGCGCCGGTCGAGGTCACTTCGAAGACCAGTTCCTCGGCCATGCGTCCGCCCAGCATGATGACCAGGCGCTCCTCGAGGTAGTCTTGGCGGTAGGTGTGGCGGTCCTCGGTGGGGAGCTGCATCGTCACGCCCAGGGCCATGCCGCTTGGGATGATCGTCACCTTGTGGAGCGGGTCGGCGGTGGTGAGGAGTGTCGCGCAGAGGGCGTGGCCGGCCTCGTGGTAGGCCGTGAGCTCCTTCTCCTCGTCGGACATGGCGAGCGACTCTCGCTTCTGCCCCATGAGGGCACGGTCCCGGGCTCCCTCGAAGTGGTCGGAGCGGATCGCCTCCTCGCCGTCCCGCACGGCGATCAGGGCGGCCTCGTTCACGAGGTTCGACAGGTCGGCGCCGCTCATGCCGGGGGTGCCCCGGGCCACCAGGTCGAGGTCGACGTCGTCGTGGAGCCGCTTGCCCTTCACGTGGACGTCGAGGATCTGGCGACGATCCTCCAGTTCCGGCAGCGGGACGACGACCTGACGGTCGAAGCGGCCGGGCCGCAGCAGCGCCGGGTCCAGGATGTCCGGCCGGTTCGTGGCGGCCATCATCACGATGCCCTCGCTGCCCTCGAAGCCGTCCATCTCGGAGAGCATCTGGTTGAGGGTCTGCTCGCGCTCGTCGTGGCCACCGCCGAGCCCAGCGCCGCGCTTGCGGCCCACCGAGTCGATCTCGTCGATGAAGATGATGGCCTTGCCCATCTTGCGTGCCGACTCGAACAGGTCCCGGACGCGGCTGGCGCCGACGCCGACGAACATCTCCATGAAGTCGGAGCCGGTGACCGAGAGGAACGGCACGCCGGCCTCGCCGGCCACCGCCCGGGCGATCAGCGTCTTGCCGGTGCCGGGCGGTCCCACCAGCAGGATGCCCTTGGGCACGCGGGCGCCGATCTCGGCGAACCGCTCCGGGACCTTCAGGAAGTCGACGACCTCCCGGATCTCCTGCTTCACGCCGGCGTAGCCGGCCACGTCGTCGAAGGTCGTGCCGGGACGCTCCGTCGTGTACGTCTTGGCCCGCGAGCGCCCGATCGACATGACGCCGCCCATCTGCCCCTGGGCGCGCCGGTTGATCCACCAGAAGAACAGGATGATCAGGCTGACCGGCAGCAGCAGCGGCAACCAGGTCTGGAAGAAGCCGGGTTCGGGGGTGCGGAACTCGACGGCAGCCCCGCTGGCGTCCAGCAGGTCCCGGTCCTCGGGCGAGAGCTCTAGGGGGCCGGTGGTGGTGAACGAGCCGCCGTCGGTGTCGTGGTAGTCGATGCGGCCGGACTGGTTGTCGATCCGCACGTCGACGACGGCGCCGACGGCCAGGTCGTCGAGGAACCGGTCGTAGCCGACCTTCTCGCCGGACTCGTTCGGGGCCAGGGCGGAGAACAGGAAGAGGCTGGCGAACAGCCCGACCACCACCCAGATCCCCCAGGGCGGCCAGCCGCGTGCGTTGCCGCCCGGGCGCTCGGGTCGGGGGCTCGGGGACGGCCGCCGCTCGTTCATGGGTCCATCGTACGGGGTGCCGTCCCCGGCCGGGCCCCGCCAGTGCGCTCGGCCGACCCGTTCCTCGTCGGCGACCGATGCGAACGAGGGGGGTGCCCTCGCTAGGGTTCGGCCGATGAACGCACCGCCTGCGGACCCGGCCGGTCCGGCCGTCTCCGGGGGCGACTGGGGCCTCCGGCCCGTCCTCGCCGGCCTCGGCATCGGCTGGGCCACCACGGTCCTGGTGCAGTTGGCGGTCATGGCGGCAGGCGGGTTCGAGGTCGGCGACGACCTTCCCCTCGAGGCGATCTCCCTCTTCCAGGTCGCCCTCTGGGTGGGACTGTTCGGCGTTCCGCTCTGGGTCGTCAGCCGCTACGACCTGCCCTGGTCGGCGCTCGGGCTGGCGTTCTGGCGCCGCGACGTGCTCTCGGGCCTCGGCATCGGGATCCTGGCCCAGGCGGTGCTGGTGCCGCTCATCTACGTCCCGATCCTGCTGCTGCGTGACGACCTCGACGTGGCGGCAGAGGCGCGCGACCTGGTCGACAAGGCCGACGGCCTCGGCGTCGCCCTCCTCGTGCTCGTGGTCGTCGTGGGGGCGCCGGTGGTCGAGGAGGTGTTCTTCCGCGGGTTCGCCCAGCGAGCGATCGTCCGGCGGCTCGGCCGCTGGCCGGGACTCGTCGCCACGTCGCTGCTGTTCGGCCTGGTCCACTTCCAGTTGCTGCAGTTCCCGGCGCTCGTGGCGTTCGGCCTGGTTGCCGGCTGGCTGGCGCAGCGGGACGGACGGCTGGGCCGGGCGATCTGGGCCCACGTCGGCTTCAACGCCTGGACGGTCGGGGTGCTGCTGTGGACGTGACCCGCCCCGAATCCGAAGCAGCGGCGGTCGAGGCCGAGGCCGCACCGGCGACGGTCGAGGCCGCTCCGGCGAGGGTCGAGGCCGGGGTCGAGGCCGCAGGGGCGGAGGTCGACGCGCCGCGCCGGCGCCTGGGGTTGACGGGAGCCGGTTGGGTGACGTTGTTCTGCGTGGCCCTCGCCACGTTCTTCGTCCTCTGGATGGTGAACCCCGACGGCGTGCTGTTCCGGCGCACGACCCCGACGGGCGGCGACCTGGGCGCCCACGTCTGGGGGCCCGCCTACCTCCGTGACGAGGTGCTACCCCGGTTCCGACTCAGCGGCTGGACGCCCGACTGGTACGCCGGCTTTCCCGCCTACCACTTCTACATGGTCGTCCCGATGCTGCTCGTCGTCGTCGTCGACGTCGGCCTGCTGGTTCCACTGGCGTTGCCCGTGTCGATGCTCTCGGTCGCCGGCCTGGTCCGGGTGCTGCGGCGCCGGCCACGCGGCTGGGTACCGCTGGCCTGGGGGCTGGGCTGCCTGTCCATCCTGGTCTGGCCCGTCCACTACGGCATGGCCATCAAGCTGGTGTCCGTGGCGGGCCTCGTGGCCCTCCCCGTGGCCGGCTGGGCCCTGGGGCGCCTGTCCGGGCTGCCGTTCCCCGGCCCTGCGCTCCTCTCGGTGTCGACATTGCTGTTCGTCTTCGACCGCTCGTTCAACATCATGGGCGGGAACCTCATGTCGACCATGGCGGGGGAGTTCGCCTTCGCCCTGGCGGTCCCGACCTGCCTCGTCTACATCGGCCTCATGGTCCGGGGCGTCGAGACCGGTCGCGACCGGGCCTGGGCGGCGGTGCTGCTTGCCCTGACCGGACTCTTCCACCTGCTGGTGGCCTTCTTCGCCCTCGTGGCGACCGGCGTGGCCGTCCTGTTGCGCCCCGGACGGGCGACCCTGCGCTGGGTGGTCGGGATGGGGGCGTTGGCCGGCCTGTTGTCGGCGTTCTGGGTCCTGCCGTTCTGGTGGCGCAGTGACCACCTCAACGACATGGCCTGGCACAAGCTCACCCGGTTCCGGGCCTACCTGTGGGACCGGGACGGGCTGGCCGCCGACTTCCTCACCAACGACCCGCCCCTGCAGCCGGTGCTGATCGCGGCCCTCGTGGGCGCCGTGCTGTCGGTCCTGTTCCGTCGGCGGCTGGGCCTCGTTCTGGCCGGCAGCGGCGTCCTGCTGCTGTTGGCGTTCATCCACCTCCCGGAGGGCCGCCTCTACAACGGCCGCATCCTCCCCGCCTACTACCTGTGCGCCTACCTGTTGGCGGGCCTGGCGGTGGCCGAGGTGCTCCGGCTGCTGGGACGCCTGGTGGACGGACTGGTCGGACTCGGCGGCCGCACGGTCGCCGGGGTCGGCACGGTCGTCGCCACCCTCGCCGCGCTCGTGGTGCTGGGCCTGCCGCTGCGGGCCCTGCCGGGTGGGTCGATGGACGGCAACGCCTACCGCTGGCTGGCCTGGGAGACCGAGGACCTGAACCTGGGCCGGTCCTGGGCCCGCTGGAACTTCAGCGGCTACGAGGAGCGGACCGGCGATGCCAGCGGCGGGGGCTGGGACGAGCTGCGGGCATTCACCGCCACCATGGAGGCCGTCGCCGGCGAGCACGGCTGCGGGCGACTCATGTGGGAGTACAAGAGCGACCTGACCCGCTACGGCACGCCGATGGCGCTGATGCTGGTGCCGATGTGGACCGACGGCTGCGTCGGCTCCATGGAGGGCCTCTACTTCGAGTCATCCACGACGACGCCGTTCCACTTCCTGGTGCAGTCGGAGCTCTCGCCGGCACCGTCGCGGGCCCAACGGCACCTGCCCTACCGGGGCTTCACCCTCGAACAGGGCCTGGAGCATCTCCGCCAGTTGGGCGTGCCGTACTACGCGGCGTTCTCGGAGCAGCCGGTCAACGAGGCCCGAGCCCACCCGGCGTTCACCGAGGTCGCCAACAGCGGCCCGTGGACCGTGTTCCTCGTGGACGGGGCACCGCTGGTCGAGGGCCTCGAGTTCGAGCCGGCGGTCTGGGCCGACGTGGACCACGGGACCTGGCTGGACCCGGCGGTGGAGGTGTTCCAGCAGGGCGACGGCGTGGTGCAGCGCTCCATCGGCGGCCCCGACGCCTGGCAACGGGTCGCCGCAGACGAGGAGCCCGAACAGCGGCTGCTCGACCCGGTGGTCGTCTCGGGGATCGAGGCCGGCATCGACCGGGTGTCGTTCGACGTCGACCGGACCGGCGTGCCGGTCGTGGTGAAGGTCTCCTACTTCCCGAACTGGTCGGTCGAGGGGGCGGACGGCCCGTGGCGGCTCACCCCCAACCTGATGGTCGTCGTCCCGACCGACGGGTCCGTCACGCTCACCTACGGTCGGACCGGCATCGACGTGCTGGCCAGCCTGCTGACGATCATCGGTCTGGTCGTGCTGGTCGTCCTGTGGCGGCGGCGGGAACCCACCTGGCCGATGACCGCCTGGTACGACGTCCTCGGCACGGTCCCCGACGTCGACGGGGCCGTGGACCGCTGGGCCGACCGACGTTCCATCGGAACGGACGACGACGACCCGGATTGCGCCGAACTCGCCGATTCGGCCGACGTCCCGGATCCCGACGACCTCGCCGATTCCGACGGGGATCCGGAGGGTCCGGGCGCGTGAGGGAGCGGCTGAGACGGTTCGCGGTCGTCGGCCTCGTCGCCACGGCGGTCGACATCGCCCTCCTCGTCGTGCTCCGGCGGGCCGGATGGCCACTGGTCGTGGCCGACCTCGTCGCCCTCGCTGCGGCGGCGCTCGTCGCCCGTCCGCTGCACCGCCTCATCACCCTCCGCGACGATCCGTTCGCCCGCTGGATCCGCTCGCCGGGGCTCTTCCTCGCCGTGGTGTTCAGTGCGGGCGTGGTGGACGTGCTCGTCCTCGGCCTGCTGGCACCCGACGAGCCGGGATCGGGCGACATCGCGGCGAAGGTCGTCGCCGTCGCCGCCGCGGCGCTCGTCCGCGGCGTGGCCTACCGGACGCTCCTCTTCCGGGTCATCCGGCGGGAGCAGGACGAACCCAGCCGACGCCCTGTCGCTCCCGGCCGCAGGCGGCTCTCCGTCGTCGTGCCCGCCTACCGGGAAGCCGACCGGATTGCCGGCACCGTGGTCCGAATACGAGAGGAACTGGCGACGGTGCTGGACCCTGACGACCTCGAGGTCGTGGTCGCCGACGACGGTTCCGGCGACGGCACGGCCGAGGCGGCCGAGGCGGCGGGGGCCGATGTGGTCGTGCGACTGCCGGCCAACCGGGGCAAGGGGGCGGCGCTGCGAGAAGGCGTGCAGGCGGCCTCGGGACGCACCGTGGCGTTCACCGACGCCGACCTGGCCTATGCCCCCGCCCAGTTGGCGAGGCTGCTGGCGGCGGTCGAGGAGGGCCACGACATGGTCGTCGGCAGCCGCCGCCACGCTGGATCCTCGGACGTGGTCAGAGCGGGCCGACTCCGGCAGGCAGGGGGACGGCTCGTGAACCTGGCCACCCACGCCCTCCTGCTGGGCCAGTACCGGGACACGCAGTGCGGCCTCAAGGCCTTCCGCTCGGACGTGGCGCGGGCACTCTTCGGTGCCACGACCGTCGACGGCTTCGCCTTCGACGTCGAATTGTTCCACCTGGCGGAGCGCTGGCGCCTGTCGCTGGCCGAGGTGCCGGTGCAGGTCGAGCATTCCGAGCGCACGACGGTTCGGGCGCTTCGGGACGGCCTCGGCATGCTCGGGAGCCTGGTCGGGATCCGCCAGCAGGCCCGTCGGGGCGCCTATCCGGCCGATGTGGGCCTTCCGGCCCCCGGATGTGGGCCTTCCGGCCCCCGGTAGCGTGCCGCCCGATGGGTGACGCGGCGGCGGTCTTCAAGGCCTACGACGTTCGTGGGCTGACGCCCGAGGAACTGGACGCCGACCTGTGCCGGTCGATCGGCGTGGCATTCGCCGCCCTGGTCCGTTCCGAGGAGCCGGACACGGGATCGGTGGTCGTCGCCCGTGACATGCGCCCCAGCGGCGGCGAACTGGCGGCAGCCTTCACCGACGGTGTGACGGCGACAGGACTCGACGTCGTCGACATCGGGCTGGCCTCGACCGACATGCTCTACTTCGCCTCGGGCCACATGGGGATACCCGGCGCGGTGTTCACGGCCAGCCACAACCCGGCGGGCTACAACGGCATCAAGCTCTGCCTCTCGGCGGCGCGCCCGATCGGGATCGACTCGGGCCTCGGTCGGATGCGCGACGACGTGCTATCCGGCGTCCAGCCTCCGTCCGGGCCGACCGGCTCGGTCACCTCGCTCGACCTCCTCGAGGCCTTCGCCGGCCACGTGCGTTCGTTCGTCGACGTGGCGGCGCTCCGGTCGCTGCGGGTCGTCGCCGACACGGCCAACGGCATGGGCGGGCTCGTCGTACCGGCGGTCTTCGCCGGCCTCCCGGTCGACCTCGACGTGCTCTATCCCGAACTCGACGGCACCTTCCCGAACCACCCGGCCGACCCGATCCAGCCGGAGAACCTGCGCGACCTCCAGGCCCGGGTCCTCGAGACCGGGGCGGACGTGGGCCTGGCCTTCGACGGCGACGCCGACCGGGTCTTCCTCGTCGACGAGGCGGCCGAGCCGGTCTCGGGAACCCTGACCACCGCCCTCGTCGCCCGGTCGGTGCTCCGGCGGGAGCCGGGAGCCGCCATCGTGCACAACCTCATCTGCGGCCGGGTCGTCCCGGAGGTCATCGCCGAGCACGGTGGGCGGGCGGTGCGCACCCGGGTCGGCCACTCGTTCATCAAGGCCGTGATGGCCGAGCAGGGTGCGTCCTTCGGCGGCGAGCACTCCGGCCACTACTACTTCCGCGACAACTGGCGGGCTGACTCCGGCCTGATCGCCGCCCTCATCGTGCTGGCCGAGCTCTCGGCCTCCGGCGGCACCCTGTCGGACCTGCTGGCACCGTTCCGGCGCTACGTGGCCTCGGGCGAGCTCAACTCGAGGGTCGCCGACCCTGTGGCGGTCATCGAGCACGTGTCCCGGCACTATGCGTCCTCGCCCCAGGACCGCCTCGATGGCCTGACCGTCGAGTGCGACGGCTGGTGGTTCAACCTCCGGCCGTCCAACACCGAGCCGCTGCTGCGACTCAACCTCGAGGCAGGCGACGCAGACGCCTGCGCCGAGCGGGTGGCCGAGGTGCAGGCGCTCATCGACGCCGTAGGTTGAGTCCGACGGGAGGAATCCACGATGACACTCGATCCCAAGCTCCTCGAGATCCTGGCGTGCCCCGACGACAAGGGTCCGCTGCTCTACTTCGCCGACGAGGCGTCGCTGTACAACCCGCGGCTCCGCCGCCGCTACGCGGTGAGCGAGGGGATCCCGGTCATGCTCGTCGACGAGTCCGAGCAGGTCGACGACGCCGAGCATGAACGCCTGCTGATGCTGGCCGAGGCGACGGGCGTCCGCCCCACCTTCGAGGCCTGAACCACCCACCGGCCGGACATGGACCGCCTCGAGGGACGACTCCAGCACTACGACTGGGGGTCCCGGGACGCCCTCGCCAACCTCCGGGGCGCTTCCCCGTCCGGCCTTCCGGAGGCGGAACTCTGGTTCGGGGCCCATCCGACGGCACCGGCGACGATCGACCGGGGCGACGGCATGTGCCTCGACGAGGTCGTCGCCGCTGCGCCCGACGAGCAACTCGGTGGCGCTGCGACGTTGCGCAACGGGACGCTGCCGTTCCTCGTGAAGTTGCTGGCCGCCGATCGCCCGCTCTCGCTCCAGGTCCACCCCGACCGGGAACAGGCAGCAGCGGGGCACGCCGCCGAGGAGGCGGCCGGCGTGGCGGTCGACGCACCCCACCGCACGTTCGTCGACCCCCACCCCAAGCCCGAGCTCGTCGTGGCGGTGTCGTCCTTCCGGGCGCTCTGCGGATTCCGTCAGGTCGAGGAGGCGCTGGAGGTCGCCGCCGCCTTCGGCCTCCCCGACGAGGCGTTCAGTCCTCTGGGACCGCAGGGGGGTGGGGCATGGCCGGAGGTGGTCGAACGACTCCTCGCCTCGACCGACGAGGACACGGCCCGACTCCTCGGAACCTGCGAGGACCTGCTCGGTGGCCCGTGGGACGCGACCGCCACCCTCGTGCAGGAGGTTGCGACCCGGTCCCCCGGCGATCCCGCGCTCATGCTGGTTCCCCTGCTCGTGGAACATCACCTTCAGGAAGGCGAGGCACTGTTCCTCGGCGCAGGGGTCCTCCACGCCTACCTGGGCGGTGTGGCCGTCGAGGTGATGGCCTCGTCCGACAACGTCCTGCGGGCCGGCCTGACCAACAAGCACGTGGACATCGACGGTTTCGTGGGTGCCATCGACCCCGGAGCGCCGACCGTCGCCGTCCAGCGACCGTCGTCGGCCGCCCACCGCTATGACGCACCGGCCGAGGAGTTCGCCGTCTGGCGCCTTGCGGGCGCCGGCCTCGACGTCGAGGAGCGGCGTGGCCCCGAGGTCGTCGTCGGCGTCCACGGGGCGACACGGCTGGAGGGCGTCGATGCGCTGTGCGTCGGGCCCGGCGAGGCCGTCTGGGTGCCCCATGTCGACGGCCCGTACCGGATCGACGCCGAGGGCGTCGCCTACCGCGTCACCGTGGGCGACGGGGATGCCCCCTCCGGTCGGGGGTTCCCACCTGCTCCACGGCCGACCACCACCAACGTGGTGGACGAGCCCCGCTAGCCTGCGACCAGCGGCTGCCCGAACGGCGTCAGACGACCCCAGCCCGACCCGCGACCGGCCCCCCGGCCAGCGCCAAGCCACCCACCACGGAGCCCCAAGGAGTCGTCATGTCCCTCCGCGATGACCACCGCGTCGCCGACCTGTCCCTGTACGAGTTCGGTCGCAACGAGATTCGCCTCGCCGAGCACGAGATGCCGGGCCTCATGGCCCTGCGCGCCGAGTACGCCGACGGGCAACCCCTGGCCGGTGCCCGCATCACCGGCTCGCTCCACATGACCGTCCAGACCGCGGTCCTGATCGAGACCCTGACCGCCCTGGGTGCCGAGGTCCGCTGGGCCAGCTGCAACATCTTCTCCACTCAGGACCACGCCGCCGCCGCCGTGGTGTGCGGACCCGATGGCTCGCCCGACGACCTGCGGGGGGTCCCGGTCTTCGCCTGGAAGGGCGAGACGCTCGGGGAGTACTGGTGGGCCACCGAGCAGGTCCTGCGCTGGCCCGGCGGCACCGGTCCCAACCTGATCCTCGACGACGGTGGTGACGCCACGATGCTCGTGCACAAGGGCGCTGAGTTCGAGGCGGCCGGGGCCGTTCCCGACGCCACCGACGACGACCCCGAGGAGTGGCACGTCTTCCTCGCCACCCTGCGGGCATCGCTGGTCGAGGATCCGCAGCGCTGGACGGGCATCGCCGACGGCATCCGCGGCGTCTCCGAGGAGACGACCACCGGCGTCCACCGGCTCTACCGGATGCAGGAGGACGGCGAGCTGCTCTTCCCGGCCATCAACGTCAACGACAGCGTGACCAAGTCCAAGTTCGACAACCTGTACGGCTGCCGGCACTCGCTCATCGACGGCATCAACCGGGGCACCGACGTGATGATCGGCGGCAAGACGGCGGTCGTGTGCGGCTTCGGCGACGTCGGCAAGGGCTGCGCCGAGTCGCTGCGCGGGCAGGGTGCCCGGGTGCTCGTCACCGAGGTCGACCCGATCTGCGCCCTGCAGGCGGCGATGCAGGGCTACGAGGTCACGACGCTCGAGCGGGCCCTCGACGTGGCCGACATCTACGTCACGGCGACCGGCTGCAAGGACGTGATCAGCGCCGAGCACATGTCGCGCATGAAGCACCAGGCGATCGTCGGCAACATCGGGCACTTCGACAACGAGATCGACATGGCGGGCCTCCTGCGCATGTCCGACGTGCAGCGGGTGACCATCAAGCCCCAGGTCGACGAGTTCGTGTTCCCCGACGGCCATTCGGTGATCGTGCTCTCGGAGGGCCGGCTGCTCAACCTCGGGAACGCCACGGGGCACCCCAGCTTCGTCATGTCGGCCAGCTTCTCGAACCAGGTGCTCGCCCAGATCGACCTCCACGCCCGGGCCGAGTCGTACGGCCGTGACGTCGTCACCCTGCCGAAGGTGCTCGACGAGAAGGTGGCCCGGCTCCACCTCGACGCCCTCGGCGTCCGCCTGACCGAGCTCTCCGGCGAGCAGGCCGACTACCTCGGGGTGGCCACCGCCGGTCCGTTCAAGCCCGACCACTACCGGTACTGAGCGGGAGGGACGCACCGGCGTGTCGCGTTCCCTCGTCTGCGGCGTCTGCGGAGGGAGCGCCGCCGGCAAGTCGACCCTCGTCGCCGCCGTGGCGGACCGCCTGCGTGGGCGCGGCATCGGGTCGGTCGTCCTGGCTGTCGACGACTACTACCGCGACCACGGCCACCTCACGGTCGACCAGCGCGCCCTCGTCAACTACGACCATCCGGACTCGCTGGACCTCGAACGGTACGTCGACGACCTGACTGCGCTGGCGGCCGGCCGGCCCGTCGAGGTGCCGGTGTACGACTTCTCGACGCACTGCCGGCTGGACGAGGTGCAGCGCGCCGGGCCGCAGCCGGTGGTCCTGGCGGATGGCATCCTGCTGCTGGCCACGCCCGAGGTGCGACGACGGCTGGACCTGGCGGTCTTCGTCGAAGCTCCCGAGGACCTGCGCCTCGAACGGCGCCTTCGGCGCGACGTGGAGGAGCGGGGCCGCACACCGGAGAGCGTTCGTCGCCAGTTCGCTGCCACGGTGGTGCCGATGTACCGGGAGTTCGTGGCGCCCTACGTGGAGCACGCCGACCGGATCGTCGACGGCACCCGCGACCTGGCCACGCAGGCCGGTGAGCTGGCCGACGAACTGGCGGGTCGGCTCGAGGTCGGCTGAGGCCGTCACACCCCGACCGTAGGTTCGGCGCCATGCGACGCCCGAACCCCGACACCTGCCAGCGATGCCCCCTCGGCGGGGAGGGCCCGTGCCGGGACTGTGTCGACACCCTGGGGCCGGAGCCGCTGGTGTGGCACCCCTCCGGCGTCGACGGGATCCGCGTGCTCGGTCGCTACGAACGGGCCGCCGGCCGCCTGGTCCGCGCCCTCAAGTTCGCCAACCGGCGGACGCCCGTGGCGGCCCTGGCCGTGGCCCTGGCCCACATCGGCCCGGACCCCGCCCCGACGGTCGTCACCTGGGTGCCCAGCACGGTGCGTCGCCGCAGTCGACGCGGGGTCGAACACACCGCGCTGCTCACCCGGGCCGTGGCACGACGCCTGGGCGTTCTCGCCCGCCGCCTCCTCCTGCGCGCCCCGGGACGCGCCCAGTCCGAGCGGGACCTCGTGTCGCGCCGACGCGGCCCGCGGCTCCGGGCCCGTCGGGTCCCGGCCGGTACGGCGGTCCTCGTCGTCGACGACGTGGTGACCACCGGGACCTCCCTGGCGACGGCGGCCTCGGCGCTTCGTCGGGCCGGCGCCACGCGGGTCACGGCCGTCGCTATCGCCGCCGCCCCTGACGGTGGGCGCCGCCGCCATACGGCTGCGACCACTGGATAGTGTCCGGGCCGTGGAAGCCGACGAGACCCGACCCGACCCCGGCGTGGTGGAGCATCGGGACGAACTTCCCGAGGACGTCGTCGTCGCCGAGCACCGCGACGAGCTTCCCGACGACCTCGACGTCGCCGCGGCGGTCGGCGACTACGTCTTCCCGGACAACAGCCGTCGCCGCATCCCCGGCGTCGCCCACCTGGTGCTGGGCGGGACGGCGGTGGTCGTCGCCCTGGCCGCCGACGGCTCGACGCTCGTCAACGGCGGCGTGCTGCTGGGCGGCGTGGCGCTCCTGCTCTTCGGTGGGTACCACCTGCAGGCCGGCTGGCACGTGGCCCACGACGAACGGGAGGCCCTCGTGGGGGCCACCCGTGCGGTGGGCTTCCCCGTCGGTCACGCCTCGGCACAGATGGCGTGGCGCGGTCTGCGCAGTCGCCCCACCTGGCGGATCCTCCTGTATTCCAACGAGTCGCCCCCCGAACAGCGGGGCCTGGTCCTCGTCGACGCCGTCGACGGCTCGGTCGTCGCCCAGTTCGTCGAGGAGAACCCCGAGGACTGGTCGGCCGACTGAACGGAGCGTGCCACCGGGCACGTCGGGGGAACCACCCCTGCCGCACCCCCGCTGGTAGCGTGTTGCCGTTCTCGGCCCTGCCCACGGCGCCCGCCGATCCCGAGGAACGACGGGCCGGGGCGACAGGAGGCTTCACATGCTGGACGGCAACTGGCGCGCCGCCGTCGATCGCGGGCTGATCCCGATCGGTCGCAGCCTGCGCCGCACGGGCGTCTCCGCCGATGTCGTCACCATCACGGGGATCGTCATGGCGACGGCCGCGGCGGTCAGCATCGGGCTCGGCTACCTGCGCTTCGGCCTCCTCTTCCTCGTCCTGACCGGCATCCCGGATGCCCTCGACGGCGCCGTGGCGAAGGCCTCGGGCACCACTTCGAAGCGGGGCGCCTTCTTCGACTCCGTCTCGGACCGTCTCACCGACGCCCTCCTGTTCGGCGGCATTGCCTGGCACCTCGCCGGCACGGAACCCGGTCGCACCATGATGCTGCCCGTGGCGGTCATGGGCGCCGCCATGCTGGTCTCGTACCAGCGGGCCAAGGCCGAGTCGCTGGGCTTCGACGCCAAGGGCGGCCTGATGGAGCGCGCCGAGCGGTTCATCGTCCTCGGCGTCGGCCTCCTGTTCGGCGAGATCCTGATCCCGGTCCTCTGGCTGATGCTGGTGCTGACCCTGGCGACGGCCGTCCAGCGCTTCGTGAAGGTCTGGCGTCAGGGCGACGTCCCTCGCGAGACCCCGTACCACCGGCGGGCCGAGCGGCGCCGCCAACTGCGGCTCGACCGCCGCACCGAGCGGCGGGCCCGACTGGCCGCCCGTCGCAGCAGGCTCGGCAACTAGCCCACCGTCGTGGCCGTCCTGCCGGTCGCAACGGGCTACCGGCTGGGCTCGAAGGTCGCGCAGGCCCTTCCCTGGGGTCCCGGCGAGGCCGTCGCCAGGGGCCTCGGCCGCCTGGCCGGGCACGTCGACCGCGACCGGCGACGCCTCGTCGAACGACACGTCCGCCGCGTGCGCGGCGACCACCTCCATGGCAGCGAACTGCGACGGGCCGTGGACGCCGTGTTCGCCTCCTACGCCTCCTACTGGTTCCAGAGCCTGCGGCTGCCCGGCCTGTCACCCGATCAGATCGGCGCCGGCTTCACAGAGGACGGCTTCGAGCACGTCATCGAGGCCCGGGAGTCCGGTCGCGGGGTGATCCTCGCCCTGCCGCACCTCGGAGGCTGGGACTGGGCCGGGTTCTGGATCAGTCGCGTCGTCGGCTACCCGGTGGCCGCCGTCGTGGAGGCGCTCGAACCCCCCGAGTTGTTCGAGTGGTTCCGGGAGTTCCGGCGCGGCTGCGGGATGGAGGTCATCCCCCTCGACGCCGAGGCCGGTACCGCCGTCCAACGCGCCCTCGCCGAGGACGCCGTCGTCGTCCTGGTGAGCGACCGGCACCTCGGCGGCGCCGGCGTGGACGTCGAGTTCTTCGGCGAGGTGACGACACTGCCGGCCGGGCCGGCCACCCTGGCCCTGCGCACCGGGGCAGCCCTGCTCCCCGCCGCCTCGTACCTGCGTCGTCGAGGCTGCCACGGCGTGGCCCGACCCCCGATCCCCGCCGAACGGGAGGGGCGGTTCCGCGACGACGTCGTCCGGGTGACCCAGGCCCTCGCCCACGAGTTCGAGGACCTGATCCGGGCAGCCCCCGAGCAGTGGCACCTGCTCCAGCCCAACTGGCCCAGCGACCGCGCCGATGTCGGGGACGCCGACCCGGCTCGGGACTAGCGTCGCCCCCGTGCGCATCGGCCTGATCTGCCCGTACAGCCTGACGCTGCCCGGCGGCGTACAGGGCCAGGTACTGGCGCTGGCCAGGGCACTGCGAGCCTCCGGCCACCCCACCCGGGTGCTCGGGCCCTGCGACGGTCCGCCTCCGGACGCCGGTGTCACGCCGCTCGGCAACAGTCTCCCCACCGCGGCGAACGGCTCCGTTGCGCCGATCGCCCCGGACGTGCCGTGTGCCCTGCGCACGATCCGGGCGCTGCGCGACGAGGAGTTCGACGTCCTGCACCTGCACGAGCCGCTGGCCCCGGGACCGACGGTCACGGCGCTCTTCCTGGCGTCGATCCCCATGGTGGGCACCTTCCACGCCGCCGGAGGCAGCCGGGCCTATGACCTGCTCAACGCCCCGGTGCGCTGGCTGCGACAGCGCCTCGACGTCGCCTTCGCCGTCTCCGAGGACGCCGCGGCGATGGCGGGCGGTGCCCTCGGCGGCGAATACGAGGTGCTCTCCAACGGCATCGAGACCGACCGTTGTGCCGGTGCCGACCCGTGGCCGACCGAGGGGCCGACGATCCTCTTCGTGGGCCGGCACGAGCCGCGCAAGGGCCTCGCCGTCCTGCTCGAGGCCCACCAGCAACTGCCGGGAGACGTCCGACTCTGGGTGGCCGGCGACGGACTGGAGACCGAGGAGTTGCAGCACCGGTCCGCCGGCGACGATCGCATCGAGTGGCTGGGACGGATCGACGAGGACGAGAAGCTGTCCCGGATGCGCGGCGCCGACGTCTTCTGCGCACCGTCCCTGCGCGGGGAGTCCTTCGGCATCGTGCTGCTCGAGGCGATGGCGGCCGGCACGCCGGTCGTGGCCGGTGACAACGCCGGCTATGCGAGGGTGGCCCGTCAGGGCAGCGAGGCCGTCCTGGTGCCGCCGGGCGACGCTCCAGCACTGGCCGTGGCGCTCGGCAAGGTGCTGTCGGACCCGGGCCTGTGTGGCGACCTGGTGGCGAACGGCCTGGCCCGGGCCGAGGAGTTCTCAATGCAGCGCCTGGCCGGACGCTACCTCGAGGCCTACCGGTCGATCGCCGCCTAGCGCCATCGGGCGACGACAGGGGTCACACGACGATTCGGCGGCGGTACGGGCACCAGCGACGCGGCGCCCATAGCATGCTCGCCGATCGCCATGTCACCGATGCTCTCTCCCCGATGATCCGCCGCGTCACTCCGGTGACGGCCCTGGCGGTCGCCGCGGGTCTCGTGGTCGGGCTCCTCTGCATCGTCGTCATCGGCGCCATCGGAGCCGTCGTCCTCGCGGTGGGAGTGGGGGCGGGCCTCGCCCTGGGCCTTCGCATCGAGCTCGGTGCCGCGCCCAGGATGCTGCGCACTCTCGGCGCCACCTCGGCTCCGGTCGACCGGTACCCCCGGCTGCACAACACCGTGGACGGACTCTGCCTGGCCCAGGGGATCGAGCCGCCCGACCTGTACGTCCTCGACCTCGGGGTCGGCAATGCGGCGACGCTGGGGTCCCCCCGGCCGGCCCTCGTCCTCACCCGCGGTGCCCTGGAGGCGCTGGAGGTCGTCGAACTCGAGGGGCTGGTCGCCCACCTGCTGGCCCGCACCCGGGACGGCGACCTCGTCCACCGCAGCGTGGCTGCCACCTTCGCTGGGTTGCCGGGCGTTCGGCGCGCCGCCCGAAGGTGGGCGAACCACGACCACACCGTGGGATTCGACCAGGAGGCCGTGGCGATGACGCGCTACCCGCCCGGCCTCCAGCGCGCCCTGCAGGCCCTGGCGGCGCTGGGCACCGATGTCCCGGCGGCGCCGACCTCCAGCGCCCACCTCTGGGTCCTCCCGCCCGGTGGGACGCCGTCGCAGGCGACCGACTTCCACCCCGACGTCGACCTCCGTCTGGCAGCCCTCGAGGAGGCGTGATGCGACGGGACGCGGCGGCCGTGTCGCTGGTCCTCGTCCTGGTGGCGTGCGGCGGTGGCGCCGACGATGAGGGCTCCAGCAACGCCGATGGCGAGTCCACGACCTCTTCGACGGCAAGCGAGTCCACGACCTCTTCGACGGCAAGCGAGTCGACGGTTACGGGCACGCCTGGCGAGGGGTCCACACCCGCCGATTCGACGCCAGAGGACGCTGTGTCTCCCGCTCCCTCCACGACCGAGGACGTCGTCGCCTCGCCGACGGTCGCCACCGAGTTCGGCAACCCGGGCTGGGTGGTCGACGGGTCGACCACGACGACCACCGAGGTCCCCTGGGACGGCCTCACGATGCCGCTCACGGGCGAGCCGGCGCCGGACGGCTGGCCCGAACGGCCGGCGCTGGTGGTCAAGGTCGGCAACAACGACTGGCGGTCCTTGCCGCAGCTGGGCCTCGAGGCGGCCGACATCGTCTACGAGGTGATGGTCGAGAACTTCGTCACCCGGTTCAACGCCGTCTTCCACAGCGAGTTGCCGGCGACCGTCCGACCGGTGCGCTCGGCCCGGTCGAGCGACATCGACCTCGTCGCCAACCTGGATCGCCCCATGTTCGCCTACTGGGGCAGCAACGAGGGCGTCGCCGACGAGGTCCGGGGCGCCGAGCGCCTCGGCGTCCTCGTGGCCCGTTCCACGATCGGACGCGGGCAGGAGCACTTCTCCCGGGACGAGTCCCGTCGCGCCCCCTACAACGGAACCGTCGACCCGGCCGGGGTGCTCGGCTCGATGGACGAGTACGGCATGGCGCCGGGCCCTCTCTTCACCTACGGCCCGCCGGCCGATTCGGCCGTCCGGACCGCCGGGGTTCGTTGGACGACGGCGAACCGGGACGTCGTGTTCGCCTGGGACGCCGACCTCGGGCGCTGGGTCCGGTACCAGGATGGTGTGCCACACCTGGACGCCGGCGGGGAGCCGTTCGCCGCCGACAACGTATTGAAGCTGACGGTCGGCTACCGCAAGTCCGACGCCGACCGGACCTCGCCACAGCTGCTCAGCACCGGGTCCGGGGACGGCTGGCTGTTCCGGGACGGCACGGTCACCGGTGTCGTCTGGAGCCGTCAGTTCGTGGCCGACGGCTGGTCGATCCTCGACGACGACACCGGGGAGCGGATCTACCTCGACACCGGATCCACCTGGATGCTGATGACCCGCCTGGGCGAGGGCGAGATCCTCGACGCCTCCGAGGTCAGCGAACTCACGGACTGAGCGCACGTCGGATGTGACCGACGAGGTCGGTTCCGCGGCGACGGGCGGAGGGGCGCAGCCGTAGACTCCGCTCCATGAGCGACACCAACCGGTCCACCGGAACGCAACTGGTCAAGCGCGGGCTCGCCGAGATGCTCAAGGGCGGCGTCATCATGGACGTCGTCGACGCCGGGCAGGCCCGCATCGCCGAGGACGCCGGCGCTTCGGCCGTCATGGCCCTCGAGCGGGTGCCCTCCGACATCCGGCGCGACGGTGGGGTGGCCCGCATGTCCGACCCCGAGATGATCGAGGGGATCAAGGAGGCCGTGACCATCCCGGTGATGGCTAAGGCCCGCATCGGCCACTTCGCCGAGGCGCAGATCCTCGAGGCGCTCGGCGTCGACTACGTCGACGAGAGCGAGGTGCTGACCCCCGCCGACGAGGCCCACCACATCGACAAGTGGGCGTTCACCGTGCCGTTCGTTTGCGGCGCCACGAACCTGGGCGAGGCCCTGCGGCGCATCTCCGAGGGTGCCTGCATGATCCGCTCCAAGGGCGAGGCCGGCACCGGCAACATCGTCGAGGCCGTCCGCCACCTGCGTTCGATCATCGGCGACATGCGGAAGATCACCCAGGCCGACGCCGCCGAGCTCTTCGACTGGGCAAAGCGGTTGCAGGCACCACTCCCGCTCGTCCAGGAGATCGCCGACACCGGCCGCCTGCCCGTCCCCATGTTCTGCGCCGGCGGGATCGCCACGCCGGCCGACGCCTCGCTGGTGATGCAGTTGGGTGCAGAGGCCGTCTTCGTCGGCTCGGGCATCTTCAAGAGCGACGACCCGGCGCCGCGTGCCCGGGCCATCGTCGAGGCGACCACCAACTTCGCCGACCCGACCCTGCTGGCCAAGGTCAGCCGCGGGCTGGGTGGTGCCATGCCCGGCCTCGAGCTCGGCGACCTCGAGACCCGGCTGGCCGACCGGGGCTGGTAGGTCCGGCCCGCCGACCGGCAGCGCTCCCCGTGAAGATCGGCGTCCTCGCCCTCCAGGGGGCGTTCGCCCGCCACGCCGCCGTCCTGTCGGCCGTCGGCGCTGCACCGTTGGAGGTGCGGCATGCCGGGGACCTGGCGCAGGTCGACGCCCTGGTGGTTCCGGGCGGCGAGTCGACGACCATGTCGATGCTGCTCGAGGCCTCCGGCCTGCGCGAACCCCTGGAGGAGCGTCTGGCGGGCGGACTCGCGGTCCTCGGCACCTGCGCCGGGATGATCCTCCTGGCCGCCGAGGTCCTCGACGGCCGTCTCGACCAGCGGCCGCTGGGCGCCATCGACCTCGGCGTCCGGCGCAACGGCTACGGCCGGCAGGTCGACTCGTTCGAGACGGAGGTGGCGGTCGAGGAGATCGGTGCACCCTTCCACGGCGTCTTCATCCGGGCGCCGCTGGTCGAGCGCGTCGGGCCCGGCGTCGAGGTGCTGGCCGAGGTGGACGGCCATGCCGTGCTCTGCCGCGAGGGCAACGTCCTCGTTTCGTCGTTCCACCCCGAGTTGGCCGGCGACGACCGCATCCATCGCTGGTTCGTCGAGTCGGCGGCCGCCGGTCCCGATCCAGTCCCCGAGGGGTAGCAGCATGTCCGGCCATTCCAAGTGGGCGACGATCAAGCACAAGAAGGGCGCCGCCGACAAGAAGCGCGGCAAGCTGTTCGCCAAGCTGATCAAGCAGGTCGAGGTGGCGGCCCGTCAGGGCGGTGGCGACATCGACGCCAATCCGACCCTGCGGACCATGTACCAGAAGGCCCGCGACGCCTCGGTTCCGTTGGACACCATCGAGCGGGCGGTCAAGCGGGGGACCGGCGAACTCGAGGGCATCGCCTACGAGCCGGTCACCTACGAGGGGTACGCGCCGCACGGCGTGGCCCTGTACGTCGAGACGCTGACCGACAACCGCAACCGCACCAGCTCCGAGGTCCGGTCGGTGCTCGCCAAGAACGGCGGATCGCTCGCCGAGCCCGGTTCGGTGGCCTGGCAGTTCGAACGCAAGGGGGTCGTGCTGCTCCCCGGATCCGCCGAAGAGGACGAGATCATGCTGGCGGCCCTCGACGCCGGTGCCGAGGACCTCGTGGACGACGGCGGCATCTGGCGACTGACCTGCGAGGCGACCGACCTGCCGGCGGTGCGAGAGGCCATCGAGTCGGCCGAGGTCGCCTTCGACTCGGCCGACGTCACGATGGTCGCCACCTCCACGGTCGGCGTCGACAGTGTCGAGGCGGCCAAGGCCGTGCTGCGGGTGATCGACTTGCTCGACGACCTGGACGACGTCCAGGACGTGCACGCCAACTTCGACATCCCCGACGAGGTGTTCGACGCCCTCGAGGCGTAGCGGCACCGGCCGGGGCGGTCCCCCTGCCGGCGACCCCTCCTGCTAGGGTCGTACATATGTTCGTCTTGGGTATCGATCCCGGGCTCACCCGCTGCGGCTACGGCCTGGTGGAGCGCCACGCCGCCGGCCGGCACCGGGCGGTCGCCGCAGGGGTCATCCGGACCGACCCGGATGCCGACCTCCCGGTGCGCCTCGCCGAACTCCAGGCCGAGGTTCGCTCGCTGCTCGGCGAACACCGCCCCGAGGCCGTGGCGATCGAGCGGGTGCTCTTCCAGGTCAACGCCCGCACCGCCATGCAGGTCGGCCAGTCGGCGGGGGTCGTCATGGCCGAGGCCGCCGCCTCGGGCTGCCGGGTGGCGCTCTACTCGCCCAACGAGGTGAAGTCGGCGGTGGCTGGATGGGGCGGCGCCGACAAGGAGCAGATGGAGCAGATGGTGCGCGCCCAGCTCGGCATCGACCGTCCGCTGCGGCCGGTCGACGCCGCCGACGCGGTCGCAGTCGCCCTCTGCCACCTGGCCACGGCGCCCACGGCGCTCGCCGCGGAGGCCGCCCGGTGAGGGATCGGGGAGGCCCACGATGATCGGCTCCCTGCGCGGTCGGCTGCTCGAGTGCGGCGACGACGGCCACGTGCTGCTCGAGGTGGGCGGCGTCGGCTACCGCCTCACCGTCACGCCCACCACCGCGTACCGACTGGGCGACTCCGGGGCCGACGAGGTTTTCGTCCACGTCCACCACCACATCCGTGAGGGCGACCAGGCGCTCTACGCGTTCCTCGAGCGGTCCGAGCGGGCCGGCTTCGAGGCGCTGCTCTCGGCGCACGGTGTGGGCCCGGCCCTGGCGTTGGCGGTGCTCGGCGTCCACGGACCCGACGAGTTGGCCCGGGTGGTGGCCGACGACGACGTGGCGGCACTGTGCCTGGTCCCGGGCGTCGGCAAGAAGACGGCGGCCCGCCTGCTGGTCGACCTCAAGGGCACCCTCGACCTGCCCGTCGATGTGGCCGTCGCTGCCGGCGATGCTCCCATCGCCGCCCGCTCGGCCCTGGCCGAGGTGCAGGAGGCGCTGGCCGGCCTCGGCTACTCGTCCGACGAGGTACGGGGCGTGCTGGCCGACCTGGCCGGCGACGACCCCGCCGAGCTGCTGCGAGAGGCGCTGCGGCGCCTGGCGAGGGCCTAGGAGGGGTCGTGGCACGCGACGAGCTGCTGTCCCCCGAGGTGGAGCCCGAGGAGGCCGCCGTCGAGGTCGGGCTTCGGCCCCGGCGGCTGGCCGAGTTCATCGGCCAGGCGGAGCTCAAGGGACACCTGCGCGTGATGCTCGAGGCCGCCCGCCAACGGGGCCAGGCCGCCGACCACTTCCTGTTCGCCGGTCCGCCAGGCCTCGGCAAGACCACCCTCGCCCACATCGTCGCCGTCGAGATGGGCGCCGAGTTGCACGTCACCTCCGGTCCGGCCCTCGAGCGGTCCGGCGACCTGGCGGCCATCCTCACCAAGCTCGAGCCCGGCGACGTCCTCTTCATCGACGAGATCCACCGCCTGGCCCGGGCGGTGGAGGAGGTGCTCTACCCGGCCATGGAGGACTACGAGCTCGACATCGTGCTCGGCAAGGGCCCGGCGGCCCGCTCGATCCGCCTCGAGCTGCCCCGGTTTACCCTGGTCGGGGCCACCACCCGGACGGGCCTCATCACCGGGCCATTGCGCGACCGTTTCGGCCTGACGGCCCGCCTCGACTACTACGAGCCCGAGGACCTGCGCACCATCGTGCGCCGGGCAGCCGGCATCCTCGAGGTCGACCTGGACGAGGAGGGGGCAGGCGAGATCGCCCGGCGCTCAAGGGGCACGCCGCGCATCGCCAACCGGCTGCTCCGGCAGGTCCGCGACTTCGCCCAGGTCGAGCGACCCGAGACCGGTGGTCGGATCAGCGGCGACACCGCCCGGGACGGCCTGACCTTCTTTGCCGTGGACGCCCTCGGCCTGGACCGACCCACCCGCTCCATCCTGACGTCGCTGTGCGAGCGCTTCGGCGGCGGGCCGGTCGGGCTCAAGACCCTGGCGATCAGCGTCGGAGAACCCGAGGACACCGTCGAGGACGTCTACGAACCGTTCCTGATCCAGCAGGGGCTTCTCCAGCGAACCCCCAAGGGGCGCATGGCCACGCCGGCGGCCTTCGAGCACCTGGGCTTGGCTGCGTCGCAGCGCGAGCGGGGGAACGCCCTCTTCGGCGACTGAGGTTCTCCACCCCTCGCCCCCGGGGGGCCGCCCGTAGGATCGGCCGGCATGCGCCCGGCCGATTTCCGCTACGACCTGCCGGACTCCTCGATCGCGCAGGAGCCCCTCGCCGACCGGCCCTCGGCGAGGTTGCTGGTCGACCTGGGCGACGGCGTTCGGCACTGGACGGTCCGGGACCTGCCCGATCTGGTCCGGCCGGGCGACGTGCTGGTGCTCAACGACACCAAGGTGCTGCCCGCCCGACTCCACCTCACCAAGGAGACGGGCGGTGCCGTCGAGGTCCTCCTGCTGGAGCGGCGGGGTGCCGAGGGCACGGTCGAGGACTGGGAGGCGCTGGTGCGTCCCAGCCGGCGGGTGCCCTCGGGGATGCCGCTGTCCGCGGGCGACGACCTGGTGGTGACCGTGGGTGACGACCTGGGCGAAGGCCGGCGTCGGGTGCGGCTGGAGGCGGCCGGCGGGGTCCTCGCCGCCCTCGACCGCCACGGCGAGATGCCACTCCCGCCCTACCTCTCGACGGTTCTCGAGGATCCGGACCGCTACCAGACGGTCTACGCCGACCGGCCCGCCTCGGCAGCGGCGCCGACCGCCGGCCTGCACCTCACTGACGAGGTCCTCGACGCCTGCCGGGCAGCGGGGGCGAGGGTCGAGCGGCTCGAGCTGGTTGTCGGCCTCGACACCTTCCGGCCGGTCACCGTGGACGACCTGGACGATCACGAGATGCACTCCGAGGCCTTCTCGGTTCCCGACGCCACCTTCGAGGCCTGTGTGTCGGCGGAACGCGTCATCGCCGTCGGGACCACCACGGTGCGGGCGCTCGAGGCGACGGCACGTGGCGACCAGGAGGGGCGCACCGACCTGTTCATCCGCCGGCCCTTCGACTTCCGGGTGGTGGACGTCTTGCTTACCAACTACCACCTCCCCGGCTCTACGCTCCTCGTGCTCCTGGATGCCTTCGCCGGACCCCGCTGGCGCCAACTGTACGCCACTGCCCTCGCTGAGGGGTACCGGTTCCTGTCGTTCGGCGACGCCATGCTGGTGGCCCGCGACCGTCAGGGAGGTGCATCGTGAGGTCCGAGGTCGAGGTCCCGGTGGGGAGGACAGTATGAGGTCCGAATTCCGCTTGTCTGCGACCGACGGCGGGGCACGCACCGGCACGGTGACGACGCCACGGGGCACCTTCACGACGCCGTGCTTCATGCCGGTGGGGACCCGGGGGGCGGTTCGGCACCTGTCGTCGGTGGACCTGGCCGACCTGGGCGTCGAGGTCGTGCTCGCCAATACGTACCACCTGATGCTCCGGCCGGGCGCCGAGGTCGTGCGCCGGCACGGGGGCCTCGCCGCCTTCGCCGCATGGGACGGCCTCACGCTGACCGACAGCGGCGGCTACCAGATCTTCTCATTGCAGCCGAAGGTCGACGACGAGGGGGCGGTGTTCCGCTCCACCTACGACGGGTCGACGCACCGCCTCACCCCGGAGGGTGCGGCGACCGTCCAGGCGGACCTGGGTGCCGACATCCAGATGGTCCTCGACGTGTGCCCGGCCCTGCCTGCCCCTGACCGCGCGCTGCGCCAGGCCGTGGACCGCACCGCCGATTGGGCGGCACGCGGCCGGCGGGAATTCCTCGGGCACGAGGACGCCGCCGGCCGCCAATGCCAGTTCGGCATCGTGCAGGGCGGATTGGATGAGGCGCTGCGGGCCGAGAGCGCTGAGCGGACCGTCGAGGTGGCCTTCGACGGCTACGCCGTGGGCGGCCTCAGCGTGGGGGAGACGCGCAACGAGATGCTCGACCCGCTCTCGGCGGCGGTCGCCGGCCTGCCCGCCGACCAGCCGCGCTACTTCATGGGGCTGGGTGACCCGGCCGGCCTGGTGGAGGTGGTGGCCAGGGGAATCGACATGTTCGACTGCGTCCTGCCAACCCGCCACGCCCGCCACGGTACGGTCCTCACGACGGCCGGCCGCCTGAACCTGCGCAACGCCCGGTTTGCCGACGACGACCTGCCCCTCGACCCGGAGTTCCCGGCCAGCCCGGCGGCGGCGTGGAGCCGGGCCTACCTGCGCCATCTGTTGCTGACCGACGAGCCGACCGGCCGCCGGCTCCTCACCCTGCACAACCTGGCGTGGTTGCTGGACTTCGTGGGCCGGCTGCGGGCGTCGATCGCCGAAGGCCGTTTCGCCGCTTTTCGCACGGAGACCCTGGTCGTCTGGGGCTGACCCTTCGGCGGGCCCGGCGTGCAGCGTCCGGGGCTGACGCCGCCCAACCTCCGCCCGTCGCGGATCGGCGGGCGGCCCCTAGGCTTTCCCAGTCCCCCCGACGACCCACCGAGGACCTGCGATGAGTTTCCTTCCCATCCTCCTGATGTTCGCGTTGTTGTACTTCGTGATGATCCGACCACAGCAGAAGCGGGCCCGCGAGCACCGTGAACTGGTCGCCTCGGTCAGCGCCGGCGACGAGGTGGTGACCTCCGCCGGCATCTTCGGCGTGGTGTCCGAGGTCGAGGGCGACGTGGTCTGGCTGGAGGTGGCCAAGGACCTCGAGTTGAAGGTCGTCAAGGGCACGGTGGAGCGCCGCTTCACCGAGCCCGGGCCGGTCGAGGAGTTCGAGGACCCCATCGAGGACTGACGCCCCGCGTCCCTGCCTCCTCCGACACCCGTGTTCCGCCGCCAGGTCGTCCTGCTCACCACGATCCTCGTGGTGTCGGTGGCCGCCATGGTCCTGACCCTCTTGTGGGGGAACCGACCCCTCCTCGGCCTCGACCTCCAGGGTGGCGTCTCGGTCCGGCTGACGGCCACCGAGCCGGCCACCGAGGAGATGCTCGACCAGTCCGTCGAGATCATCCGCAACCGGGTCGATGCCCTCGGCGTCGCCGAGCCCGAGATCTCCCGCACCCAGGACGGGGTGATGGTGGCGCTGCCCGGCGTCGACGACCAGGAGCGGGCCCTCGAACTGGTGGGGACCACCGCGGAGCTCCGGTTCCGGCCGGTCTGCGAGGTGCTTCCGGCCGCGATTCCGGGGACCGGTGGCTCCTCGGGCACGAGCGACCGCTCGGCTGAGCCGTTCGCCTCGTGCGACCTGGTCCGGACCGGCACGGTCCGCCCGGCCACCGGCGCCGACGGCGTCACCGTTCCCGAGGACGACAACGCCGGCGACTTCGTGATCCTCGCCGGCGGCGACGACGCGGCGACCGGCGACCGGCGCTTCGTGCTCGGCCCGACGGTCCTGACCGGCGAAGCCCTCGAGGACGCCGACGCCGACTTCATCGACTTCCGGTGGCAGGTGGGCGTCACCCTGCATGGCGGCGGCGTGGGCATCGACGGCTTCAACGCTGCTGCCCAGCGCTGCTACGTGGGCGACGCCTCGTGCCCCGTCCTGGCGGGCTACAGCAACGGCCTGATCGCCATCGTCCTCGACGGCGAGGTCGTCACCGCCCCGCAGATCCGTGCCCCGGGCTTCGAGCGGGACCGCATCGTCATCTCGGGTGCCTTCGAGAAGCGGGAGGCCGAGGACGTGGCCCTGGCGCTGCGGTACGGCGCCCTGCCCGTGGAGCTGGTGGCCGAGAACACCCGGGTGGTGTCGGCCAGCATCGGCGAGGACTCGCTGGATGCCGGCGTGGTGGCCGGCTTGGTCGGCCTCGCCCTCGTGGCCCTGTTCATCGTCGGGTACTACCGGCTGCTCGGCCTCGTGGCCCTGGCCAGCCTGGCGGTGTCCGGTTCGCTGCTGTGGGCGATCGTGGCCCACCTCGGCACCCAGTCCGGCCTGGCCCTCACCCTCGCCGGCGTCACTGGCATCATCGTGGCGGTCGGCGTGTCGGTCGACTCGAACGTCGTCTACTTCGAGCACCTCAAGGAGGACATCCGCGACGGTCGCACGGCCCGCTCCTCGGTGGACCGGGCCTTCCCGATCGCCTTCTCCACGATCGTCAAGGCCGACGTGGCATCGCTCATCGGTGCCGTCCTGCTCTGGTGGCTGACGGTCGGCGCCGTCCGGGGCTTCGCCTTCTACCTGGGGCTGGCCACGATTCTGGACCTGGTCGCCACCTACTGCTTCATGGGTCCGCTGATCCGGGTGTTGGCCCACACCCGCTGGTTCGCCGACCGCCCGGGTCGCTTCGGACTGCCGGCCGCGGGCGCTGTCGGCTCGCTGGCCGCCACCGCCCGGCGACAGGAGCTGGTGACGTGATCGGCACGCTGCGTCGCCTCTACCGCGGCGAGAACCCGGTCGACTTCCCCCGTTGGTGGCGGGTGGCGGCCGTCGCCTCCGGGCTGGGCCTGCTGCTCAGTATCGGGTCGTTCGGCCTCCGTGGCCTCGAGCTCGGCATCGACTTCGCCGGCGGCACCTCGTACGAGGTGGTTGCCCCCGACGCCTCGGTCGGCGAGGTCCGCGACCTGCTGGCCGGCCACGACGCCGGCGGGGCGCGCATCCAGCTGCTCGACGGCGATGTCGTTCGTATCCGGTCCGACATCGATGACCCGGCACGGGCCGCGGCGATCCGCGAGACCCTCACCGCCGAACTCGGCGTGGTCGAGACGTTCGAGCAGGTCGGACCGACCTGGGGCGACGAGGTCACCGACAAGGCGGTGCGTGCCCTCATCGTGTTCTTCGTGGTGGTGGCGCTCTACATCAGCGTCCGCCTCGAGTGGAAGATGGCGGTCGGTGCCCTCGTGGCGGTCGCCCACGACATCGTGGTCAGCGTGGGCGTCTATTCACTGCTCGGCGTGGAAGTGACGCCGGCGACGGTCATCGCCTTCCTCACGATCATGGGCTACTCGCTCTACGACACGATCGTCGTCTACGACAAGGTGCGGGAGATGACGGGGCGCCTCGGCGCCACGGAGCGACACACCTACACGGAGTTGATGAACCTGGCCCTCAACCGGGTGGCGATGCGGTCGGTCAACACCAGCATCACGTCGGCCCTGCCGGTGCTCTCCCTGCTGGTGGTCGGCTCGGTGGCGCTCGGGGCCACGGCGCTGCGCGAGTTCGCCCTGGCGCTCCTCGTCGGCATCGTGGTCGGCTCCTACTCGTCGCTGTTCGTGGCGGCCGCACTGGTCGCCCGCCTCAAGGAGCGGGAGCAGCGGTGGGCGCAGGTCCGCTCGAAGCTGGACGGTCGGGGACTGCTGGAGGGTCCGACCCGACCCATCGGGCGTGACGAGGCCTCCGTACCCGAGTCCCGGTTGATCGAATCGGCGGACCGCACGAAGGGGCCGGCACGGCGTCGTCCCACGCCGGCGGTACGCCCCGCCGGCGGCACCCCGCCGCGTCCGCGCAAGAAGCGGCGCTGACTCGCTTCCCGCCCTCCGCACGGACCCCGTCGCTGCAGGACGTCGGCGCTACCGTGGAGGGATGAGGGCACCGAGCGGCCCGGGCCGGGCCGGGGACGGGTACTGAGGTGGTCGCCGTCAGCCGTGTCCTGCCTTGGCGTCGCCGGCCGGCGCAAACCGTCGAGGAGACCTCGTCGCTGTTGGCCGCCTACGCGGATCGCCACCCCGGGGGTGACACGGATCTGATCGAGCGGGCCTACAGGGTCGCCCACGGCGCCCACGTCGGCCAGACCCGAAAGTCCGGCGAGCCCTACATCAACCACCCCCTGTCGGTGGCCACGATCGTCGCCCGGCAGGGACTCGACGACGTCACGATCGCCGCCGCCCTCCTGCACGACGCCGTGGAGGACACCACCGTCGAGCTGGGCGACCTCGAACGGGACTTCGGCGGCGAGGTGGCACGCATCGTCGACGGGGTCACCAAGCTGGATCGACTCAGCTTCGAGAGCAAGGAGGAGCAGCAGGCCGCCAGCATGCGCAAGATGCTCGTGGCCTTGGCCAAGGACCTGCGGGTGCTCATCATCAAGTTGGCCGACCGGCTCCACAACATGCGCACCCTCGCGGCGCTCCCCGAGGCAAAGCAGCAGCGCGTCGCCCGCGAGACCCTCGATATCTACGCCCCGCTGGCCAACCGCCTCGGGATGCAGGACGTCAAGGTCCAGTTGGAGGACCTCTCGTTGGCCACGCTCCACCCGAAGCGCTACAGCCAGATCGACCAGATGGTCCAGGACCGGGCGCCCGAACGGGACCTCTACCTCGAGCAGCTCATCGCCGAGGTCCACGAGCGGCTGGCCGACTTCAACGTCACCGCTGAGATCGACGGGCGCCCGAAGCACCTCTGGAGCATCTACGAGAAGATGATCGTCAAGGGTCGGGGCTTCGACGAGATCCACGACCTGGTCGGCATCCGGGTCGTGGTCGACACCGTCCGGGACTGCTACGCGGCCCTCGGCGTGGTCCACGCCGTGTGGACGCCGGTTCAGGGACGCTTCAAGGACTACGTGGCGATGCCCAAGTTCAACCTCTACCAGTCGCTCCACACCACGGTGATCGGCCCCCAGGGGAAGCAGGTCGAGTTCCAGATCCGGACCCACGAGATGCATCGCCGTGCCGAGACCGGCGTGGCCTCCCACTGGGACTACAAGGGCACGCTCCCATCCGACGAGATGGCGTGGCTGGGGCGCATCGTCGAACTCCAGGAGGAAACCCCCGACCACGGTGCCTTCATGGACCACCTCAAGACCGACCTCGAGCAGGACGAGGTCTACGTCTTCACACCGCAGGGCCGGGTGGTCAGCCTGCCGATCGGTGCCACGCCGGTCGACTTCGCCTACGCCATCCACACCGAGGTCGGGGACGCCTGTGTCGGCGCCAAGGTGGAGGGCCGGCTGGTGCCGCTCGACTCCCGGCTCGAATCGGGCGAGACGGTCGAGGTCATCACGTCGAGGCAGCCGGGCGCCGGCCCCAGCAAGGACTGGCTCCAGTTCGTCGCCAGCCACCGGGCCGCCAACAAGATCCGCCACTGGCACACCAAGGAACGCCGGACCGAGGCCATCGACGTCGGCCACGACGACCTGGTCGCCGAACTGCGGCGGGCGGGCCTGCCGGTCAAGGAGGTCCTCGACGGCGAGGTCCTTGCCGGGATCGGCGAGTCGATGAACTACGCCGAACTCGATGACCTGTTTGCGGCGATCGGCGAGCACCACGTGTCGGCGCGCGCCGTCGTGGGCCGGGTCGAGCGCAAGATGCGCGAGCACGCCCCGGAGGCCAGCGAGCAGGTGTCGGTGACGGCCCTCACCCGGCGGCCCGTGCGCCGCGACCGGGGGGCGGTCGGCGTCCACGTCGAAGGACTCGACGACGTCATGGTGCGGCTCTCCCGTTGCTGTACGCCGGTGCCACCCGACGAGATCATGGGGTTCGTCACCCGGGGGCGCGGGGTCTCGGTGCACCGGGCCGACTGCGCCAACGCCGTGTCGCTGTCGAGCGGCCAGCCCGATCGCCTCATCGACGTCGAGTGGGACGAGCAGACGGCCTCCCACTTCGTGGCCACCTTCGAGGTGAAGGCGCTCGACCGACCGCTGCTGCTCCGCGACGTGGTCGACGTCCTCGCCGAACACCGGGTGAACGTGCTCAGCACGTCCACGGCGACCTCCGGATCGGACCGGGTGGCCCGTATGCGATTCGAATTCGAGATGGGCGACCCGGGCCACCTCGACCGGGTGCTCCACCAGATCCGCGACGTGGACTCGGTCTACGACGTGTACCGGGTGGTGCCCGGCAAGGGTTCCTGAGCGTCGCTCCGGTCCGGTTCCGGCGATGCCCCGTGCATCCGGATCGCGGGGTAGGGGCCACCGGTAGCCTCTGGTCCCGTGGCCGACTCCACCTTCCGGGCCCCGAAGGGCACGCGCGACATCCTGTGGCCGGACTCCGCCCGCTGGCGGGCGCTGGTCGACGCCTTCGCCGACGTGGTCGGCGCAGCCGGCTACACCCAGGTGGTCCCGCCCATGTTCGAGCACGTCGAGGTGTTCCACCGCCTCGGCGACGCCACCGACGTGGTGTCCAAGGAGATGTACGAGTTCCTCGACAAGGGGGGCCGGAACATCGCCCTGCGGCCCGAGCAGACCGCCTCGGTCGTGCGGGCCTTCGCCGAGCACCGGCCGGTGGTGCCCTGGAAGGTCTGGTACGCCGGGCCCAACTTCCGCTACGAGCGCGCCCAGAAGGGCCGGTTCCGGCAGTTCGACCAGGTCGGCGTCGAGGCACTCGGCCCCGACGACCCGCATCTGGACGCCGAGGTGATCGCCCTGGCGTGGCGCTTCTACGAACGCCTCGGCCTTCGACGGGTGACCCTGCTCGTCAACTCGCTGGGCAACCCGGAGGACCGCGCCCGCTACGTCGAGGCCCTGACCGCCCACTTCGCCGACAATCGCGATGCACTCTCCGAGGCCTCCCGGTCGACGCTCGAGCGCAACCCACTGCGGGTCCTCGACTCGAAGCGGCCCGAAGACGCCGACCTCGTGGCCGCCGCCCCCCGCATGGACGACCACCTCTCCGACGATGCCGCCGAGCACTTCGCCCGGGTCTGTGGGGCCCTCGACGCCGTGGACATCCCCTACAGGGTGGCGCCGGGGCTGGTCCGCGGCCTCGACTACTACCTGCGGACCACCTTCGAGTTCGTCGCCGAGGCCCTCGACGCCGCCCAGGACGCCGTCGGCGGTGGCGGGCGATACGACCGACTGGCCGAGGAGATGGGCGCCCCGCCCACACCCGGCGTCGGCTTCGCCCTAGGCGTCGACCGGACGCTGCTGGCCTGCGACGCCGAAGGAGTGTTCGACGCCCCAGAGGCTGCCGTCGACGTCTTCGTGGTCGACACCTGCGGCGGCGACGAGGCCGTGCTCCTGACCGACGAGGTCCGGCGGGCCGGCCTGCGGGCCGACCGGGCCTGGGACGGCCGCTCCATGAAGGCCCAGATGAAGGCCGCCGACCGCAGCAATGCCGCCGTGGCCCTCATCGTCGGTGAGGAGGAGCGGGCGGCCGGTACCGTCACCGTCCGCGACCTGCGCGGCGATGCCGGCCAGCAGGCCGTGGCACGCGGCGACGTGGTCGAGGTCCTCCGCTCGAGGCTCGCGCCGCCAACTGCCACCTGAACAGCCACGCCACCGAAGCGAACGAGGATTCCGTGACCGACCGTCCGACCCCCGACTACTCCACCTCCATGCGGACGTCGCGCTGTGGCGACCTGCGAGCCGACGACATCGGCGCCACGGTCACCCTCTGCGGTTGGGTCGACCGGGTGCGCGAGCACGGCGAGCACCTGGTATTCGTGGACCTGCGGGACCGCAGTGGCATGGTCCAGGTGGTCGTCGACGGCGGCCACGAGCTGCGGTCCGAGTTCGTCCTCCAGGTGACCGGTGAGGTTCGGGCCCGCCCCGAGGACACCGCCAACGAGTCGCTGGCGACCGGCATGGTCGAGGTCGAGGCCTCCGAGGTGGCGATCCTCTCCCGTTCGGAGCCGTCGCCGTTCCCGATGGACGAGCGCACCGACGTCGACGAGGTTCTGCGCCTCCGGCACCGGTACGTGGACCTGCGACGCTCCCGCATGCAGCGCAACCTCGAGGTCCGGGCCACGGTCAACTCAGCCATCCGGGGAGCCATGGAGGAGCAGGGCTTCATCGAGGTCGAGACCCCGATGCTCGTGGCCAGCACCCCCGAAGGCGCCCGCGACTTCGTCGTCCCGTCCCGAAAGGTGCCCGGCTCGTTCTACGCCCTGCCCCAGAGTCCGCAGCTCTTCAAGCAGCTCTGCATGGTGGGAGGCGTCGACCGCTACTACCAGATCGCCCGCTGCCTGCGCGACGAGGACCTCCGGGCCGACCGGCAGTACGAGTTCATGCAGCTCGACGCCGAAGCCAGCTTCGTCGGCCAGGAGGACGTCCTGGCGTTCATCTCCCACGCCGTGAGCGCCGCCGCCGAGGAGGTGACCGGGGAGCGTCCCGCCGACATCCCCCGCATGACCTGGCTGGAGGCCCAGGAGCGCTACGGGTCCGACAAGCCCGACACCCGCTTCGGCCTCGAGTTGGTCGAACTCACCGAGGTGTTCGCCGGGACGGAATTCCGGGCCTTCCAGGCACCGTGCGTGAAAGGCATTCGGGTGCCGGGCGGTTCCGACACCTCCCGCAACCGCCTCGACGACCTGACCGAGCAGTGCAAGCGCTGGGGAGCGAAGGGCCTCGTCTGGATGAAGGTCGAGGCGGACGGCCTGAACTCGCCGGTGGCCAAGTTCCTGTCGGACGACGAACAGGCCGCCCTGCGGGCCGCCATGGCCGCCGAGGCCGGTGACCTGCTGTTCCTCGTGGCGGACGAGCGCCGCCAGGTGCGCCACGTGCTGGGCCTCCTGCGCCTCGAGCTGGGGCGGCCACCGGTCACCGAGGGCGGGCTTAACTTCCTGTGGGTCGTCGACTTCCCCCTCTTCGAGGGGCTGGACGAGGCCGGCAACCCGATCCCGGCCCACCACCCGTTCACGATGCCCCACGAGGAGGACCTGGAACTGCTCGAGTCGGGCGACCTGCTGGCGGTTCGCTCGCAGGCCTACGACCTGGTCCTGAACGGCTGGGAACTCGGCTCGGGCAGCGTGCGGATCCACCGTGCGGAGGTGCAGCAGACCATCTTCACGCTCCTCGGCATCGGCCCGGAGGAGGCACAGGCCAAGTTCGGATTCCTGCTCGACGCCTTCCGGTACGGGGCGCCGCCCCACGCCGGCTTCGCTTTCGGCATGGATCGGCTCATCGCCGTCCTGGCCGGCGAGGAGAACATCCGCGAGGTCATCGCCTTCCCCAAGACCCAGTCGGGCGCCGACCCGCTGACCGGGGCACCGACGGAGGTCGACGGCCGGCACCTCGAGGAGCTCGGCCTACGGGTGCTGCCGCCGAAGCAGTGACGCCAGCCCGCGGATTCGGAGGCTGGCGGTCGGCCGGGCCGGGTCGGGCCGTTCCGGACAGGTGACCTCGCCCGGCGAACTGGCGCTCTGCCTGTCCACCCTGTTGGCCGATCCGATGTCGGCGGGCGCCGACGAGGTGGTGTCCGCCCTCGACGCGGCTGCCGCAGCCGGTTGCGGCGGCGTGTCCGCCTGGACGCTCCACGTCCTGGCGTTCGACCCCGATCCAGCCGCCTTCCGCGAGGCGGCCGCCTCCCGGGGACTGTCGGTGGACGTCGTCGAGGCGGCCGTCGGCTGGTCCTCGGGTGGGGGAGACGCCGGCCCGGATGCCGACCTCACCCTCGAGGTGGCCGAGGGAGTCGGTGCGCAGCAGGTGGTGGCGGTCTGCCTCGATCCGGTGCTGGCCGATGCCGCTGCTGCCGTTCGGGGCTTTGGCGACCTTTCCGACCGGGCCGCCGCACGCGGCATCCGCGTGGCGCTCGAGTTCCTCCCATGGACCGGCGTGCCGGGACTCGCCGACGCCTGGGCACTGGTCGAGGCCGCCGGCCGGTCCAACGGCGGGATCCTGCTCGACGCCTGGCACTGGCAGCGCCAGCCCGGCGGGCCTTGTCCCGACCTGCTTGCCACGCTGCCACCGTCCGCCGTCCATCTGCTCCAACTCTGCGACGCCCGGCCGGAGCCCGGTGACGATGCCATGGCCGAGGCCATGGCCGAGCGGCTCGTGCCGGGGGACGGCGTCGTCGACTTCGAGGGCCTGGCCGCCGCGCTTGTCGGAAGCGGGGCGACGCCGCTGCTCAGCCCCGAGGTCTTCAGCCGGGACGGCTTGTCCTTGGGCCCGGAGGCCTTCGCCGCCGGCGTCGTGGGGGCCTGCTGTGCGTCCTGGCCGGCGCCCTGAGCACCGGTGTCCTGACCACTAGGTTCGTCGCGGTGACAGACGACCTGTTCGCCGCCGCCGCCGGGCAGCGCCTGGCCCGCCGGGCCCCGCTGGCCGACCGGCTGCGACCGGTCCGCCTCGACGACGTGGTCGGCCAGGCGCACCTCGTGGGCGACGGGCGGCCGCTGCGCCGCCTGATCGAGGGCGACCGGCTCTCGTCGGTGGTGTTCTGGGGTCCACCGGGCACCGGCAAGACCACCCTGGCCCGGCTGATCGCCCGGGTGACGGCGTCCGAGTTCGTCGAACTCTCGGCGGTGAGCGCCAGCGTCAAGGACGTCCGGGCGGTGGTGGCCGGCGCCGAGGCCAACCTCGGTGAGCGCGACGTCGGCACGATCCTCTTCCTCGACGAGGTGCATCGCTTCAACAAGGCCCAGCAGGACGCCCTCCTGCCGTCGGTCGAGTCGGGCCTGCTGGTCCTCATCGGCGCGACCACCGAGAACCCGTACTTCGAGGTCAACCCGCCGCTGCTCTCCCGCTCGACCCTCTTCAGGCTGGAACCCCTCGACGTCGACGCCACGCTCGAACTCCTGGGCCGGGGACTCGACGCCGAGCGGGTCGGCGCCGACGCCGAGGCGCTCAGACTGCTGGCCGAGCGTGCCGCCGGCGACGGACGCCTGGCCCTCACTGGCCTCGAGGTGGCCGTGGCGCTGGCCGCCGGACGGGACGACGCCACCGTCACCGTCGACGACGTCGAGGCGGCGCTGGGGACCAAGGCGGTGCGCTACGGCCGCGACGAGCACTACGACGTGATCAGCGCCTTCATCAAGAGCATCCGAGGTTCCGACCCCGACGCCGGCCTCTACTGGCTGGCCCGGATGCT
>DEAL01000022.1:0-30689 GCA_002346745.1 Candidatus Neomicrothrix sp. UBA2983
AAGGCGCCTGCGGCCAAGAAGGCCCCGGCCAAGAAGGCGGCGCCGCGCAAGCCCAAGTCGCCGTTCGGCAAGGTCTTCCTCGGCGAGCAGAAGAAGCGGCTCCTCGAGGAGCGGGCCCGCTACGTCAAGAGCGCCGACACCCTCGAGGCCGAGGCCGACTCGCTGCTCGATGGCCGAGAGCCCGGCGACGTGCAGTTCGACGAAGAGTCCGGTGAGGGCGACACCTTCGCCGTGGCCCGCGACCTGGACCTGGCCCTCAGCGCCCAGGCCCGGCAGGCCGTCGAGGAGATCGACGCCGCCATCGAGCGCATCCGCAAGGGCGTGTACGGCGTCTGCGTCCTGTCCGGCAAGAACATCCCCAAGGAGCGGCTCAAGGCGATCCCCTGGGCGGCCGAGCGCGTGGAGTACAAGGCCGGCGGGCTCGGGCGTCGTTGACCCCGCACGTCGCCCCCTGGCGGGGAGCGCTTCTGGCCGGGGCGGCGGTGCTGCTCCTCGACCAACTCACGAAGGCCTGGGCGCTGTCGGCGCTCGACGCAGGCCGCACGATCGACCTCGTGTGGACCCTCCGGTTTCGCCTGATCTTCAACACCGGCGCCGCCTTCAGCCAGGGCGAGGGGCTGGGACCGCTCCTCGCCATCCTCGTCCTCGTGGTGGTCGGCCTGCTCGTGCGCCTCGGGGCACGAACGGGCGACCCGGTGGCCCGCCTCTGCATCGGCGTGATCATCGGTGGGGCGCTCGGCAACCTGGCCGACCGGGCCTTCCGCAGTGGCGACGGCTTCCTCGGTGGCGCCGTCGTGGACTTCGTCGACCTGCAGTGGTGGCCCGTCTTCAACTTGGCCGACGCGGCCGTCGTCGTGGGTGGCGCCACGATCGTCCTGCGGGGCATGCGTGGCGGGGCCCGACCGTGAGTGGCCCGGCCCCAGTCGTGTCCGAGGCCGTTCCGGCAGCGCTCGACGGCGAACGTCTCGACCGCGTGGTGAGCTTTCTTACGGGCATGAGCCGGCGTCAGGCGGCCGAGGCCGTCGCTCGGGGACTCGTGTGCCTCGACGGCGAGCCGGTAGACGCCCGTTCCCGGCGGGTCCGGGAGGGGGAGGAGGTGCGGGTCGAGGGCGGTGACCCCGAGCCCGTGGCGCCCCCGGTGGCCGACCCGGCCGTCGGGTTCACGATCGTCCACGAGGACGAGCACGTGGTCGTGGTCGACAAGCCGGCTGGCCTGGTTATCCACCCCGGGGCCGGCAACGAGACGGGCACACTGGTCCACGGCCTCCTGGCCCGGTACCCGGAGGTCGCGGAGGTCGGCTCACCCCAGCGTCCGGGAATCGTCCACCGGTTGGACCGCGGCACTTCGGGCCTCCTGATGGTGGCCCGTACCGCCGAGGCCCACGGGTCGCTCGTCGGGCAACTGTCCGAACGACGCGTCGACCGCCGGTACCAGGCGCTCGTCCACGGCCGGGTCCAGGCCGACGAGGGCCGCATCGAGGCCGCCATCGGCCGGTCGCCACGGGACCGCACGAAGATGGCCGTCGTCGCCGACGGCCGCGAGGCGCGCACCGCCTACACCGTCGAGCGCCGGTGGGCGCGCCCGGCGGTCAGCCTCCTCGAATGCCGGCTGGAGACCGGCCGGACCCACCAGATCCGGGTCCACGTTTCGGCCATCGGGCACCCGGTCGTCGGGGACGCCACCTACGACTCCTCGCGCGACCACCACGGCCTCGATCGGCCCTTCCTCCACGCGGTCCGCCTGGCCTTCACCCATCCGGCCGACGGGTCGCCCATGGTCTTCTCCTCATCTCTGTCGGCCGACCTCGAGGGCGTCCTGGCGGAACTGGCGGAGCTCGAGGTCTGAGCCCCCGCCCGATCGGCGCCTACCCCTCGGGCCAGGAGCGCTCGCCCCGGGACATGCGGGCGATGTCGTCGAGGGTGAACGAGTCGAGGTAGAGCTGCATGTGCGAGCCGGCGCTGGCCCAGATGGAGAGGAGCACGCACTGGCCCTCGTGGTCGCAGGCGCCGTCGGTGTGCGGTTCGCCGAAGTCGCCGGCGGTGATCGGGCCATCGACCGCCGAGACGATCTGGGAGAGCAGGATCGTCCCCGGGTCGCGTGCCAGCACGTAGCCGCCGCCCACGCCCCGCTTGGAGCGGACCAGACCCGCCCCCTTGAGGGCCAGCAGGATCTGCTCCAGGTAGGGCTGCGGCAGGCCGGTCCGGTCGGCGATGTCCCGGACCGATCGGGGCGTCTGTCCGTCGCCGTGCAGCGCGAGGGAGAGCAGCGCCCGACTCGCATAGTCGCCACGGGTCGAGACCTTCACAGCGACCGATCCTAGACGGGCACCCCCGGCGCTACGTTCGAGGCCGCATGACAGCGCCCGACCTTCACGGCGACCGATCCCCGACGGGGGCCCGCGGCACTACCTTCGAGGCCGCATGATCGAACCAGCGGAGCCACGCGAACAGCCCTGTCCTCCCGACTACGGGGACGCCTGCGTGACCTGGCTCGTCCCGGCCCTGCTGGAGGGCAGCAGGGAGCCGGACTGGTTGTCGTCCGAGGTACTTGCCGCACCACGCGTGGTCCTGCTGGTACTCGACGGCCTGGGCTGGAACCAGCTCCAGCAGCGGGCGGCACTGGCCCCGACGCTGGCCGGGCTCGACGGCGGGCCGATCACCACGGTCGCCCCCAGCACCACCTCGGCGGCGCTGACCTCCATCGCGACCGGCCTGCCGCCCGGTGAGCACGGCGTGGTGGGCTATCGCATCGCAGTCGACGGGGCAGTGCTCAATGCCCTGCGCTGGTCGACCGGCGACGGCGACGCCCGTCGCACGATCCCACCCACCGACCTCCAGCCCCACCCGGTGTTCGACGGCCAGTGCCCGCCGGTGGTGACCCGGGCCGAGTTCGCCGACTCGGGGTTCACCGAGGCCCACCTGTCGGCGACCCGGCTGGCGGGCTACACGGACCGCGCCGACCTGGCGGCGACGACCATTGGGCTGGCGCAGGCTGGGGAGCCGTTCGTCTACGCCTACTGGGACGCCGTCGATCGCATCGCCCACGAGTACGGGCTGGGCGAGCGCTATGAGCAGGAACTCGCCGCCTGCGACGCCATGGTCGGCGACCTGCTGGCCGGCTTCCCTGCCGGGACGGCGCTGGTGGTGACCGCCGACCACGGGCAGGTCCACGTGGGCGGGAACCTGCTCGACCTGCCTCCGCCCGTCACCTCGCTCCTCGACGGGCAAAGCGGCGAGGCCCGGTTCCGCTGGCTGCACGCCCGGCCCGGCGCCGCCGATGACCTGCGGGCGGCGACCGAGGAGGCCTTCGAGGGGGTGGGATGGGTGCGCAGCCGCGCGGAGGTCGAGGCGGCTGGCTGGCTGGGACCCCGCCTTACCGACGCCGCCCGCTCCAGACTCGGCGACGTGGCCCTGCTGGCCCGCGGGGATGTGGCCTTCCGGGACCCCGCCGAGGTCCTCCCGATCGAACTGATCGGCCGCCACGGGTCGCTCACGGCCGATGAGATGCTGGTCCCCGCCATCGGGTGCGTGGTGTGACCGAGGAGGCATTGGCGGGGCACCGCGACCTGACGCGGCGATACCCCGAGTCGGCCTAGAGTCGGAGCGATGGAGTCGAGCAGCCGATCAGACGGGGAACCCGAGGTGCTGCAGCCCGAGGTACTGGACGCAGCCGATGCCCCGGAGGCCGGACCGGACGACGTCGTCGACGAGACCATCGAGCACCCGGCCAAGGTTATGCGCGTCGGGACCATGATGAAGCAGTTGCTCGAGGAGGTCCGGGCCGCCAGCCTGGACGAGGCCAGTCGGGACCGCCTCAAGGAGATCTACGCCACCTCTGTCGACGAGCTGGGATCGGCCCTGTCGGACGACCTCCGCGAGGAGTTGGACCGGCTGGCCCTCCCGTTCGGCGAGGGGGACGCCCCCAGCAGCGACGAGTTGCGCATCGCCCAGGCCCAGCTGGTCGGCTGGCTCGAGGGACTGGTCCAGGGCATCCAGGCCACCCTATTCGCCCAGCAGATGGCGGCCCAGCAGCAGCTGGCCGGAATGCGCCGTGGCGAACTGGGCAGCGGCGAGCCGGCGGGCGGCGACCCCCGCCCCGGCACCTACCTCTGAGTCGGACACCGGTGTCGCCGAAGCCGTGAGCGACTCGTTCAGCCACCTCCACGTCCACACCGAGTACTCCCTGCTGGACGGGGCGGCCCGGATCGGCGACATCGTCGGCGCCGCCGTGGCCGACGGTCAGCCCGCCATCGGCATCACCGACCACGGCAACATGTACGGGATCGTCGACTTCTACCGGGCGTGCCGCGACCAGGGCATCAAGCCGATCCTCGGTACCGAGGCCTACATGGCGCACGAGTCCCGGGCCGAGCGCCCGACCCGGCGGGGGCGCCTCGACGATTCGGGCGGGGAGACCGAGGGTGGCCGCAAGCTCTACTACCACCTGACCCTGCTGGCCGAGGACGCCATCGGCTACCGCAACCTCATCCAGGTGGCCAGTCGGGCCTTCCTCGAGGGGTACTACTACAAGCCCCGCGTTGACTGGGAGGTCCTGGCCGACCACAGCAAGGGGTTGATCGCCACCACCGGCTGCCTCGGCGGTCAGGTGCTCCAGGCCCTCCTCGCCGACGACTACGAGGGGGCGCGGCAACGGGCCGGGCGCCTCCAGGACATCTTCGGGCGCGACAACCTGTTCGTCGAGCTCCAGGACCACGGCATCCCCGAGCAGCAGCGCACCAACCCGCAGCTCATCCGCCTGGCCGAGGAACTGGGTGCACCCCTGCTGGCCACGAACGACAGCCACTACACCTGCGAGGACGACGCCGTCGCCCACGACGCCCTGCTGTGCGTGCAGACCGGTTCGCTCATGAGCGACGAGAACCGCTTCCGGTTCCATGGCACCCAGCACTACGTGAAGTCGGCGCGTGAGATGCGCGACCTGTTCCGCGAGGTGCCGGCGGCCTGCGACAACACGTTGTGGATCGCCGAGCGCTGCAACGTCGAGATCGAGTTCGGTAACCCGCAACTGCCCGACTTTCCGCTTCCGGCGGGCTTCAACGGCGACGACGCCTACCTCGAGCACCTGGCCTTCGAGGGGGCGCGGGAGCGTTGGGGCGACCCATTGCCGGACGCTGTCGTCGAGCGGCTGGCCTACGAGTTGAAGATCATCGGCGACATGGGCTTCTCGTCGTACTTCCTCATCACGTGGGACCTGATCCGCCACGCCCGGGAGCTGGGCATCCGGGTGGGGCCGGGCCGGGGCAGCGCCGCCGGCTGTGCGGTGGCCTACGCCCTGCGCATCACGGACCTCGACCCGATCCGGTACGACCTGCTGTTCGAGCGCTTCCTCAACCCGAGCCGCCTGAACATGCCGGACATCGACATGGACTTCGACTCCCGCTTCCGGGACGAGCTGATCCGCTACGCCGCGGAGCGCTATGGCCGCGACCACGTCGCCCAGATCGTGACGTTCTCCCAGATGAAGGCCCGTGCGGCGGTGCGCGACGCCGCCCGGGTGCTGGGTCACCCCTACGGTCTCGGGGACCGCGTGGCGAAGGCCATGCCGCCCCTCATCATGGGCCGCGACACCCCGCTGGGCGCCTGCCTGGAGGAGGACGAGTCGCACCGGGAGGGCTACAAGATGGCCGCCGAGTTGCGTCAGATGTACGAGTCCGACAACGACGTGCGCGAGGTCGTCGATGTGGCCAGGGGCCTCGAGGGGCTCCGCCGCCAGGATGGCATCCACGCCGCCGCCGTGGTGATCACGAAGGAGCCGCTCACTGAGTACCTGCCGATCCAGCGCAAGCCGGAGTCGGGGCAGGACCCCGGGGACGCCCCGGTCGTCACGCAGTACGAGATGCACGCCGTCGAGGACCTCGGCCTGCTCAAGATGGACTTCCTCGGCCTGCGGAACCTCGACGTCATCACCGACACGCTGGCCCTGATCGAAGCCACCCGCGGCGAGGTGCTCGACATCGACGACGTGCCGCTCGACGACCTTGCCACGTTCGAGCTGCTGGCCCGGGGGGACACGATCGGCGTGTTCCAGTTGGAGTCGGGGCCGATGCGTTCGCTGATGCGCTCGTTGGCGCCGACGACCTTCGAGGACGTGGCGGCGCTGGTGGCGCTGTACCGGCCCGGCCCGATGGCGGCCAACATGCACAACGACTACGCCGACCGCAAGAACGGCCGGCAGGCGGTGTCGTACTTCCACCCGGATGCCGAGAAGCTGCTGTCCGACACCTACGGGCTGATGATCTACCAGGAGTCGGTCATGCGGGTAGCGCAGAAGTTCGCCGGCTACTCGCTGGCCCAGGCCGACAACCTGCGCAAGGCCTGCGGCAAGAAGATCCGCGAGATGATGGCCAAGGAGCGGGACGCCTTCGTGAAGGGCTGCGAGGAGACCGGCTACGGCGGCTCCCTCGGCGACGAGCTGTTCGACGTCATCGAGCAGTTCGCCGACTACGCCTTCAACAAGAGCCACTCCTACGGCTACGGGCTCATCGCCTACCAGATCGCTTACCTGAAGGCCCACTACCCGGTCGAGTACATGGCAGCGCTCCTGACCAGCGTCAAGTCGAACCTGGACAAGGCCGGCACCTACCTCAACGAGTGCCGAATCATGGGCATCGAGGTCGGCGTGCCCGACGTGAACACCGCCCGCAGCGAATTCCACGCCCTTCCCGACGGGTCCGGGACGGCCGGGCGGATCGTGTTCGGCCTGTCGGCGGTGCGCAACGTGGGGGAGGGCCTCGTCGAACTGCTTCTGGCCGAACGGGATGCCAACGGGCCGTTCACCGACTTCTACGACTTCGTGGAGCGCTGCGACACCACGGTGCTCAACAAGCGCACGGTCGAGTCCCTCATCAAGGCCGGCGCCTTCGATTCGCTCGGCCACCCCCGCCAGGGGCTGCTGCTCGCGCACGAGCAGGTCATCGAGCACACGCTGGCCCGGCGCCGGGAGCACGACATGGGGGTCATGTCGCTGTTCGGCGACAACGGGGGGGCGCCCTCGTTCGACGAGCGAGCGGCTATCACCGACGTCGAGTTCGACAAGTCGGTGCGGCTGGCCTTCGAGAAGGAGATGCTGGGCCTCTACGTCTCCGACCACCCGCTGCTGGGCTACGAGGTGGCCCTGCGGCGCCGCGTCGACGTCGGCATCCTCGAACTGGCCGACGTCGAGGACGGCATGCAGCGCACCATCGGCGGCGTGCTCACCAACCTCGAGAAGAAGTGGACCCGCAAGGGCGACCTGATGGCGGTCTTCGAACTCGAGGACCTGGGCGGCTCGGTCGAGGTCATGGTGTTCCCCCGGACGATGACGGATCACGGCCACAAGCTGGAGGAGGACGCCATCGTGCTGGTGCGCGGGCGTCTCGACACCCGGGAGGACGTCCCCAAGGTGGTGTGCCACGAGGTCGAGGTCGTCGAGGTGGGCGGTCTGGCCGAGGCCCGGCCGGTGCGGGTCCGCTTGCCGATCGAGCAGGTGAGCGAAGGCACCGTCACCGAGCTCAAGGCGCTGCTGTCAGCCCATCCGGGCGACTCGGAGGTCTACCTCCACCTCGGCGAACGGCAGGTCCTGCGCCTGCCGTCCGACTTCTGCGTGGACCCGTCGAGCGGCCTCGTGGGGGAGTTGCGGGTGCTGCTCGGCGCCGAGGCGGTCGTCGCCAACTGAAGCCCGCGGTCCGCCCCGGGTTGGGAACCGGGGGGCGGGACGGCAGGCTGTACGGGCGTGTGCGGTAGTCGCCACGACCGGTTCAGGGCCCTTCCGACGGCCGGATCGGTGATTCGTCCGAGAGCGAGGAGCCGGAGTCGATGGCGATCGAGGTCGAGACGAAGGACTGTTCGATGCTCGGCGATGCCGAGATCGAGGAGATGGCGGAACTCTGCGAGGACGGGCCCAACCCCCTGGGCATCGGGCTCCTGTCGAAGCAGAGCGAGGAGTGGGTGCTGGCCACCACGGCTCGCGATGGCGGCCGCCTGAAGGGCTTCGCCTTCTCCACCCTCGAGCGGATCGGCGGCACCCCCAGCGTGATCGTCGGCCTTGCCTCGGTGCGCCGCACCAGCAAGCGCGACACCGTCCTGCGGGCACTCGTCACCGAACTACTCCGCCGCGCGGTGCTGGCCTTCCCCGACGAGGACGTCGTCATCGGCACCCGCCTCAACAGCGCTTCCGGCTTCGAGGCCTACAAGTCGCTCAAGGACGTCAACCCCCGCCCCGGCCACCGTGCGTCGGGCGAGGAGCGTGCCTGGGGCCGTCGCTTCGTCAAGCGCTTCGGCCTCTCGTCCCTCAACTACGACGAGCACGCCTTCCGCTCCAAGGGCACCGGCGAGCAGGCCTGCGTGTTCGACCACTGCAGCCTCAAGCCGGAGTCCATCTCCGCCGAGGTGACCGGGTTGTTCAAGGGCCTCGACGCCGACCGCGGCGACGTGGTGGTGGCCTGCGGCTGGGCACTCGCCGAGGACCTCGAGAAGCTCCTCTGAGTCCGGCGCGGCGTCGATGCCCGCACCGGAGGCCGGCGAACCGGCCACTGACGCCGTTTTGGACCTGGGCGTGGCGGACGCCCTCGCCGCCCGCCGGAGCTGCCGTTCCTTCCTGAAGCGCCCCCTCGAACAGGGGCTGCTGGCCGACCTGATCGACCGGGCCCGGAGGACGCCGTCGGCGGGAAACGCCCAGGGCGTCGACTTCCTCCTCCTCGAGGGTCCGGCCGACACCGCCGCCTACTGGGAGACCACGCTGCCCGAGGAGGGGCGGGCGACATTCCCGTGGCCGGGCCTGCTGGCGGCACCCGCCCTGGTGGTGGTGTACGCCGACGCCGAGCGCTACATCGGGCGCTATGCCGAGGCCGACAAGGCCGCCTCCGGGCTGGGTGGCGACGCGGGTGACTGGCCGGTCCCGTACTGGTACGTCGACGCCGCCTTTGCCGCCCTGGCCCTCCAGCTGCTGGTGGTCGGGAAGGGGCTGGGCTGCTGCTTCTTCGGCCTCTTCGAGCACGAACGAGCCGTGGCCGAGCGCTTCGGCGTGCCGTCGGGCCGTCGGGCCGTCGGCGTCGTGGCGGTGGGACATCCGGCGACCTCCGGGCAGCGGCCCTCCGGATCGACGACAAGGGGCCGCCGCGACCTGGGCGAGGTCCTCCACCGGGGGCACTGGGGCGCCGCCGATGAGCGCCAGACAGGGGAGGCCGGGTAGGGTCGTCTCGACCGTTTGGCGGGCGCCCGGAGCCCGCCGGCCATCCCCCGGAGTCCCGAATGACCGATGCCGCTTCCGCGACGCAGGTGCCGATCGTCGGCTACCTGCAACTGGGTGACGAGCCCCACCTCCTCGCCAACGAGTGCGCCGGCTGCGGTGCCCGCTACTTCGACCGGCGCAATGCCTGTGCCAACTGCGGCGGCATCGACTTCGGCGAGGCCAGGGTCGCCGACACGGCGGTCCTGAAGGCCTTCAGCATCGTGCACAACGCCGCACCCGGCATCCCCGTGCCCTACGTGTCGGCCATCGTCGAGACCACCGACGGGACCTCCGTCCGCTCCAACGTGGTGGGCCTCGCCGACCCGATGGATGCCGAACTGGGCATGTCCGTCGCCCTGACCACCTACGTCTGCGGAACCGACGACGACGGCACCGAGTGCGTTGCGTTCGGCTACGCCCCTGCCTGAGCACGGGCTCGCACCAGCACCTTCCGCCACCGACCAGACCACGACCAGACCACGAGAGAGAGGCACACGCCATGGCCGGAGATTCCGTCTGGGTCCTCGGGACCAGCATGACCCGCTTCGCCCGCTACCCGGAGCTCGACGCCCTCGACCTGGCGTCGCAGGCCTGCCTCGACGCCTTCGCCGACGGCGGGGTCGGCATCCACGACATGGACATCCTGGCGGCCGGCTCGCTGTTCCATCCGCCCGGCCTCGGCCAGCGCCTGCAGAAGCAGATCGGCCAGACCGGCATCCCCGTCTACAACGTGACCAATGCCTGCGCCACGGGTGCCACGGCGGTACGGGTGGCCTACCTCGCCATCAAGGCGGGGGAGGCCGACATGGGCCTCGCCGTCGGCGTCGAGCAGATGGGCAAGATGGGACTCCTCGCCGGTGGCAGCCGCTCGGAGCGCAAGGTGTACGAGCCCAGCGGCCGCTACGACGCCGTCACGTCGATCGACGGGATCCTCGGCACCGAGACCATGCCCGGCGTGTTCGCCCAGGCCGGCATGGGCTACGCCTACGAGAACGAGGGGGTCCGCTTCGAACAGTTCGCCAAGGTGGCGTACAAGAACCACCTGCACTCCACGCTGAACCCGCTGGCCCAGTACCAGAAGGAGTTCAGCCTCGAGGAGATCATGGGCTCACCGGTCCAGAGCTATCCGAACACCACGCTGATGTGCTGCCCGACGGGTGACGGCGCCGCCGCCGTGGTGCTGGTTTCCGGCGAGCGCCTGCAGTCGATGCCGACCGAGGTCCAGCGACGGGCGGTCAAGATCTCGGCCTCCGTGCTGACCAGCGACCCGTACGTCGAGAGCGGGCAGGTGCAGCCGGACGTCAACACGCTCACCCGCAATGCCGCGGCACAGGCCTACGAGGCAGCCGGCGTGGGACCGGAGGACCTCGACCTGGTGGAGCTCCACGACTGCTTCGCCACGGCCGAGCTGATCCACTACGACAACCTGGGCCTCTGCGAGCGGGGCGGAGCCGGCGACTTCGTCGACTCGGGGGCGCCGTTCCGGGACGGCTCGATGCCGGTGAACGTGTCGGGCGGCCTGATCTCGAAGGGGCACCCGATCGGGGCCACCGGTGTTGCCAACATCTACGAGGTCGCCACGCACCTCCGGGGCGAAGCCGGCGACCGCCAGATCGAGGGGGCGACGGTGGGCCTGGCCCACGTGATCGGCCTCGGATCGGCCTGCGGCGTCCACATCCTCGAGAAGGCGGCCTGACCGGAGGCACTCCGGCCCTTGGTCTACCCTCCCCGTCAGGACAGTTCGGCCAGGAGCGCCTCGACGGTGCCCACGGGCGCACGGCAGGCGAAGTCGCGGCACACCCAGGCCTGGTCGCCGTCGCGGCCATCCCACAGCGGACCCGGTCGCCGCTCGCCCCACGCCAGCACCACGTTGGGCCGGTGGGTGCCCTGCACGGCCTCGACGAGGTCCGGGCGGTCGCCGGTGACCACGACTTCGGTGATGCCCGAGGTCGACAGGTCGATCGCTGCCAGCAGGTGTCCGAAGGCCGTGGGGTGCTCGGCGACCAGTCCGCCGAGGAGCCGCAGGACGCCCTCGGCGGCCTCGGCGTAGCGCCCCTCGCCGGTGAGGGCCGCCAACCGCAGGAGGGCCACGGCAGCCAGGCTGTTGGCGCTGGGGTGGGCGTTGTCGAGTACGTCCTTGGGGCGGGTCACGAGTGGTTCGGCGTCGTCGCCGATCGTGAAGAACCCGCCGTTCTCGTGGTCGGTGAACTGTTCGAGGAGCAGGTCTGCGCTTCGGATGGCCTCGTCGGTCCAGCGGGCCTCGCCGGTGGCCTCGCCGAGTCGTGTGAGGGCGTCGACTATGGCGGCGTGGTCGGCGGCATAGCCGAGCAGGCGCCCCCCGGTGTCGGACTGCCAGGAACGCAGCCAGCGACCGTCCTCCCGCCGCAGGTTGGCGAGGAGGAACTCGGCGTTGGCGCGGGCGGCGTTCAGCCAGTCGCTTCGGCCGGTGGCGGCCGCCGCCTCGGCGAGGGTGGCCAGCATGAGCCCGTTCCATTCCGTGAGGACCTTGTCGTCGAGACCCGGCCGCACCCGGTTCTCCCGTGCGGCGAACAGGGCGGCCCGGGCCCGCTCGACCTCGGGGGGCCGCACCAGGTCGCCGCGTTCGGGGCGGACGAGGATGTTGGCACCCTCGAAGTTGCCCCCCGGCGTGACGCCGTACCAGACGACGGCGGCGTCGGCGTCCGGGCCGCAGACAGCCCGAACCTCCGCCTCGGACCAGACGTAGAAGCGGCCCTCGACGCCCTCGGAGTCGGCGTCCTCGGCGGCGGCGAATCCGCCTCCGGGGAGTCGCAGGTCGCGCAACACGTACCCGATCGTCTCCTCGGCAACCAGGCGCCAGCGATCGTGGCCGAAGGCCTGCCAGGCGTGCAGGTAGGTCCGGGCCAGCAGGGCGTTGTCGTAGAGCATCTTCTCGAAGTGGGGGACCAGCCAGCGCTCGTCCACCGAGTACCGGGCGAAGCCACCGCCCAGGTGGTCGGCCATGCCGCCGGACGCCATGGCGTCGAGGGTGGTGGTGACGACCTCGGCGAGGCGCCCATCGGTGGCCGCCCCGGGGAGGCGCAGCAGCGCCTCGAGGCTCATGGCCTGGGGGAACTTGGGGGCCCCGCCGAACCCGCCCCAGGTGGGGTCGAACTGCCCGGCCAGCGCAGCGCCCGCCCGTTCCAGCGTGTCGTCGGGCGGGAGGTCCCCCTGGGGCCGCAGACGGGCGTGGACGGCCATCCGGGAGAGGAGCCGGTCGCCGACCCCCGTCAGGTCTTCTCGGCGCTCCCGCCAGGCCTCGTCCACCGCCTCGAGCACCTGAGTGAAGGAGGGCATGCCGCCCCGCGGCCGGTTGGGCCAGTACGTGCCGGCGTGGAAGGGGCGGCCCTCGTGGTCGAGGAACACGGTCATGGGCCAGCCGCCTCGGCCGGTCAGGGCGGTGACGGCGTCCATGTAGATGGCGTCGACGTCTGGCCGCTCCTCGCGGTCGACCTTGACGTTCACGAACCGGTTGTTCATGACCTCCGCCGTGCCCGCGTCCTCGAACGACTCGTGCGCCATCACGTGGCACCAGTGGCAGGCCGAGTAGCCGACCGACAGCAGGAGAGGCCGGTCGCTGCTGCGGGCTTCGTCGAAGGCGGCCTCGCCCCACGGATACCAGTCGACCGGATTGTCGGCATGCTGGCGGAGGTAGGGGCTGGACTCCCCGGCGAGCCGGTTCACGGCGGTGACCCTAGCCAGCAGGGGCGAGGGACTCGGTCGCCGCCTGCCCCGGACGCCGGTGGCAGACTGCGGCGATGCAGCGCTGGATCCTCGGGGCCCGACCGCGCACACTGCCGGCAGCGGTGGTGCCGGTGCTGGTCGGCACGGCGGCCGCCGTGGGAGAGGGCGAGGGGATCACCTGGTGGCGGGCCGCGGCGGCGCTCGTGGTGGCGTTGGCCCTGCAGGTGGGCGTCAACTACGCCAACGACCTCTCGGACGGCCTCCGCGGCACCGACGGCGCGGACCGGGTCGGGCCGCAGCGGCTGGTCGGCTCGGGGGCGGCTTCGCCAGCCGAGGTGCGCCGGGCGGCCGTGCTGTCCTTCGGCGTGGCGGCAGTGGTCGGCCTGGTGCTCTCACTCGCCGTTGCGCCCTGGCTGCTGCTGGTGGGGGCAGCGGCGATAGCTGCTGGTTGGCTCTACACCGGCGGCCCCAGGCCGTACGGCTACCTGGGCCTGGGCGAGGTCTTCGTGTTCACCTTCTTCGGCCTGGTGGCGACCGCCGGCAGCACCTTCGTACAGATCGAGCGGGTCACCGGGGTGTCGCTGCTGGCCGGCTGTGCCGTGGGTTGCTTCGCCTGTGCGCTGCTTGCGGTCAACAACCTCCGGGACATCCCCGGCGACACGGCCGCCGGCAAGCGGACGCTCGCCGTACGCCTCGGCGATCGGTCCGCCCGCTGGCTCTACGTGGCCTTCCTCGACGGGGCGCTGGTGCTGGGCTCGCTGTGTGCCCTGTGGAGCCCCTGGTGCCTCCTCGTCCTCGTGGGCGGCGGTCTGGCCGGGATGGCGGTGCGGCGGGTGTTGGGGGGCGCCGCCGGTGCGCAGCTCATCGGCGTGCTGGCCCTCACGGGTCGGGCGCAGCTGGTGGGTGGCGGACTTCTGGCCCTCGGCCTGGCCCTCTCGGGTTGACCGTCCGGCCGGGGGAGCGCCCCTTCAGGCCCGCGTGGCCGTGAGCAGCTGGGCGATGCCGCCCGAGAGGCGCCGCTTGGCGACGTCGTTGAAGCCGGCGTCGGCGATCTGCCCGAGCAGTGCCGCCTCGTCGGGGAGGTAGACGACGGACTTCGGCAGGTAGCGGTAGGCCTGCCGGTCGGAGAGCAGGCCGCCGACGAACGGGACCACCCGGCCGAAGTAGACGCCGTGGCCGGCCCGCAGCAGCGGGTTGCGGGGCCGGTCGACCTCGAGGAGGGCGATGCGTCCACCGGGCCGGAGTGCCCGGGCCAGTTCGGCGAAGAAGGGCTCGAGTGCCGCCAGGTTCCGGAGGGCGAATCCACAGGTGACCCCGTCCACGCTGCCGTCCGGGGCCGGGAGCCGGAGGGCGTCGGCGTGGAGGAGGGGGGCGTCGGTGCGGGCGGCGGCCAGCATCCCCCAGGAGAGGTCGAGGCCGATCGGCCGATGGTCGGCGGCAGCGAGGTCCCGACACAGGTCACCGGTGCCACAGGCCAGGTCCAGCACCGTGGATCCGGCAGGCAGGGCGAGGTCGCGCACGGTGCGGCGCCGCCAGGCAACGTCGAGTCGGAACGTCAGCAGCCGGTTGAGGAGGTCGTACCGGGGGGCGATGGCGTCGAACATCGACCGGACGGCGGTCGCCTTGTCGCCCCGGGGGAGGGGGTCCCCGCCCCCGTCGTTCCGGCCCAAGTCCGGCGAATCCGTCACTCGAACCAGATGCGCTGGTGCTCGCGGCTCATGGGGTGGAGCAGCAGGGCCAGGAGGGCGGCGGGGAACACGAGGACGATCAGGAGGCGGGTCTCGAAGCCGACCAGCCGGATCCGCTCGAGGACACCGACGGCCGCCGCCACGACGCCGACCTGCCAGCCGATGCGCTTGTCGTTGGCAACGAGGAAGCCGGCGGGGAACATGGCGAGTCCGGTCACCAGGAGGACCGAGGAGCCGCGAAGGAGGCTGAAGAAGCCCTCGAGGTAGAGCAGCATCGTGCCCGTCACGAGGGTCTGGGGTTGGTAGCGGTTGATCCAGCGGCGCGGTGACTCCATCGGCTCAGTCTGGCAGCGGGAGGTCGCCTTGCGGTCCGTCCGCCGACCCGGTTCCGTCGGTCTGCCGCCTGCCCGGCCAGGCCACAGGGGTGACGGTGCGGTTGGCCCGCAACTGCCCGCAGGCGGCGTCGATCTCGGTCCCTCGGGTGCGCCGGATCGTGGCGTTGGCGCCGTGGTTCCGCAGTTCGTCGGCGAAGGCCAGCACCCGTTGCCGGGAGGACCCCCGGGTGGGCCAGCCGGGCGTGGGGTTCAGGGGGATCAGGTTGATGTGGGCGCCCAGGGGTCGGGCGTAGGCGGCCAGGCGCCGGGCGTCGCCGGGGCGGTCGTTCACGTCGTGGATGAGGGCCCATTCGAACGAGAGGCGACGGCCCGTGGCGTCGATGTGCGTCCGGCAGGCGTCGGCCAACTCGGCAAGCGGCCAGCGGCGGTTGATCGGGACCAGTTCGTCGCGCAGTTCATCGTCGGCAGCGTGCAGCGAGACCGCCAGGTTGACCGGGAGGTCCTCCTCGGCAAGGCGTCGTATGCCGGGTACGAGGCCGACCGTCGAGATTGTGAGGTGTCGGGCCGACAGGCCGAGGGCCTCGTGCAGGCGTTCGACCGCGGCCCAGGTGCGATCGTAGTTGGCGAGGGGCTCACCCATGCCCATGAACACCACGTTCGAGACGCGCCGTTCCCCAGCCTGGCGCTGGGCGCGGACGACCTGTTCGACGATCTCGCCGGTCGTGAGGTTCCGGTCGAAGCCCATCTGTCCGGTCGCGCAGAAGCCGCAGGCCATGGCGCACCCCGACTGGGTGCTGACGCAGACGGTGGAGCGGTCGTCGTAGTGCATGAGGACGGTCTCGACGAGGGCGTCGTCGGCGAGTCGCCACAGCCACTTGGTGGTCTCGCCCCCGTCGCCGACCGAGCGGGTCTCCTCGACGAGGCCCGCCGGGAGCCGTTCGGCCAGGTCGGAGCGCAGGCTGGCGGGGAGTGTGGTGATCGCCGCCGGGTCGAGCAGGCCGTCGTACAGGCCCTGCCAGAGCTGGTCGAGTCGGTAGCCGGGTGCGGTGCCGAGCAGGTCGGTGAGGAGTGCCTCGAGTGCGCTGTGGTCGTGGTCGTAGCAGGAGCTCGGGAGCCGGCCCACGGCCGTCCCGTTCACCGGACGATGCGCTGGAAGGCGCGGTTGGTGGCCGCCCGGCGGAAGCCGAGTTCCTCGTAGATGCGGTTGGCGTGCATGTTGTCGGACTCGACGTAGAGCATGGCGTGTCGCAGGCCGCGTTCTGCCAGCCAGGCCAGCCCGGCCAGCACGAGGGGGCGGCCCAGACCCTGGCCTTGGAAGTCGGGGTCGACGGCGATGGCGTAGATCTCGCCGACGGGAGGCTCCCGATCGTCGTGGACCTTTGTCCAGCAGAAGCCGGTCAGGCGGCCCGAGGCCTCGTCCTCGAGGAGTCTGAAGCCGTCGGTATCGAACCAGGGCTCGTCGGTGCGCTGGGCGACCTCCTCGGGAGTCATCCCGCCCTGCTCGGGGTGCCAGTCGAAGGCCCGGTTGTTGACCTCGAGGAACGCCTCGAGGTCGGCGGTCGTGTACGGACGGGTCTGGAGGTCCGTGTCGGGCGCAGGGAGAGGCCGCTCGAGGCACCACAGGTCGCGCCAGGGGGTGAAGCCGGCCGCCACCGGGACCCGGTTGCTCGAGGCGTCGGCGTCCTCGACCCAGTACTCCAAGCGGCCGCCGCCGTCGATCATGACGGCTTGCGTGGCGGCTTCGAGGAGTCGTTGCCGGCGAACATCGTCATCGTCATCGACTCGGAGGTCGACCTGCCAGCCGTTACGCGATGCGGTGAGCACGGCGGTGTCGGTGCCGTCGGAGACCTCGAGGCGGTCGGATTCGGTTGCCATCGCCGGCGAGGCTACCGGGGCCCGGATCGGGGAGTGGGGGCGGCGCCGGCTCGGGGCAGGCCCGTCCCCGGCATGGCGGTACCTTCAGACGTATGGGAAGACCACGATCACCGGCAGGCCGGGCGCGGGAGGCGAACCGCCGTCTCACCGAGGAGTACCCGGACGCCGAGTGCGAACTGACGCACCGGAACCCCTACGAGTTGCTGGCGGCGACGATCCTCTCGGCCCAGTGCACCGACAAGCGGGTCAACATGGTGACGCCGGAACTGTTCGCCAGGTATCCCACGCCACAGGACCTGGCCGGGGCGGTGCCCGCCGAGCTGGAGGAGGTCGTGCGCTCGACGGGCTTCTATGCCAGCAAGGCACGCAACCTGCTGGGGATGGCGCAGCGCCTGGTCGAGGCCTACGACAGTGAGGTCCCAGGGGACATGGCCGACCTGACCTCATTACCGGGTGTCGGACGCAAGACCGCCAACGTCGTCCGCAGCGTGGCACTGGGCCTGCCGGGCCTGCCCGTCGACACGCACGTCGGGCGACTCTCGCGGCGTCTGGGCCTCACCGAGGAGACGGATCCGGTGAAGGTGGAATTCGAGTTGAACCCGATGGTCCCGGCCCACGACCGGGGCGACTTCTCGATGCGCCTTATCCTGCACGGGCGGCGGGTGTGTCCGAGCCGTCGGCCGCGCTGCGGGGAGTGCGTCCTGAACGACTTCTGCCCGGCCTCGGAGGTCTGAGCCGCCCGAGTCCTGGTGGCCGCACCGTGGGTGGACAGGGCCTCCGGGTTCACTCAGCGGAAATCTCACTTCCGATTTCTTTACGGGCTTTCGGAGTTGGGGTAGGTTTCGCTTCGCCGGGTTCCCGCCACCCGGCCCGCGAGGAACGGGTCCCGCCACCCACCTCGCTGCTCGGCGCCCTTCCCTGAAGGGCGCCGAGCTTTTTTTGCTCCGCACCCACCGCGGAATCGGTCCCGGCGCTTGTCCGGGTCCGAGCGACGCGTCAACGCCGTCGACGGCGGACCCGCTCCAGTTCCCGTCGGGCGCCTCGGAGGTGGCGCTCGACCTCCAGCAGGCCGGCTTCGTCGCCCGTGCGGTCCGCCGAGTCGAGGGTGCCCACGAGTTGCTCCACCCAGGTCAGCAGGGCGTCGATCTGGCCGGTCACCGAGGAGAGGTCGGCGTCAGAGGGCGACGGCGCTGGTGTCGCCGGGTCGGGGGTCATGGCGGGAGTCTGCTGCAGCGACCTGCGGGATGCCACCCGGTGACCTCGGCCCCGGAAACCACCGGGGAGCCGTCGCGCTCGGACCGGTAGCGTGGCCGGGTGCTCCGGCGACTCGACCTGCGCGGCCACGAGGGCGACCTCTCGGGCCTACTCCCACGCCCCGTCGTCGACGGCGAGGGACCCCTCGAGGCCGTGCGCGCCATCGTCGCAGACGTCCGGGAACGGGGCGACGCCGCCCTCCTCGAGTTGGGGGAACGCTTCGACGGCGTCCGCCCCACGTCCCTGTCGATCGTGGCCGACGACCTGGCGGCCGCCCTCGACCGGGTCGAGCCGACCGTCCGCGCCGCACTGGAAGCGGCTGCCGAGAACGTGCGCCTCCACCACGAGGGGCAGGTCGTCGAGCCCCACGAGTGGTCACGGGGTGGCCTGACGGTCTCGTCCAGGGCCGTGCCGGTCGAGCGCGCCGGCTGCTACGTCCCCGGTGGCCGAGCCGCCTACCCCTCGACGGTGCTGATGACCGCCGTCCCGGCGCGGGTCGCCGGGGTCGACGAGGTCGTCGTGTGCGTCCCCCCGGGTGGCGACGGGCGGGTGCCCGACGTGACCCTCGCTGCCGCCGCCATCGCCGGCGTCGACGAACTCCATCCGATCGGTGGCGCCCAGGCCATCGCCGCACTCGCCTTCGGGACCGGGAGTGTCCGGCCGGTCGACGTGGTCGTCGGGCCCGGCAACGTCTACGTGGCCCTCGCCAAGCGCGAGGTCGCCGGCCGCCTCGGGGTCCCCTCGGCCTTCGCCGGTCCCTCGGAGGTCGTCGTCATCGCCGACGCCTCGGCCCCGGTGGCCTTCGCCGCCGTCGACGTCGTGGTCCAGGCCGAACACGGTCCCGACGGACTGGCATGGCTGGTCACCTGGGACGAGGAGGTCGCCGATGCGGTCGAGGCCGAGATCGTCGCCCTTGCCGAGGCCTCGCCGCGCCGGGCGGACATCGAGGCGACCCTGACTGTGGCCGGCCATACGGTTTTGGTGGACGGGCCGGCGCAGGCCCTGGCCGTGGCCGACCTGATCGCCCCAGAGCACCTGCAACTCATGGTCGAGGGCGCCGAGGAGGTCGCCGCCCGGGTCCGGCACGCCGGCGCGGTCTTCTGTGGGCCGTGGTCGCCGGCCTCCCTCGGCGACTACGTGGCCGGACCCAGCCACGTCCTGCCAACGGCCGGCACCGCCCGCTTCTCCGGAGCGCTCACCGTGGCGGACTTCACCAAGGACCTGCACGTGGTGACCGCCGGGTCCGACGCCATTGCCGACCTGGGTCCCCACGTGGTTGCCCTGGCCGGCGCCGAGGGCCTCGACGCCCACGCCGAGTCGATCCGCCGTCGGCTGTCCGCTCTGGAGGAGGCGACCGATGCCTGAGCGACCCAGCGCCCGGCCCGAGATCGCGGCCCTCGAGGGCTACCACTCGCCGCAGGTGGACGTCGAGGTCCGTCTCAACACCAACGAGTCGCCGTTTCCGCCCCCCGAGGGCTGGGTCGACGCGCTCGCCGACGCCCTGCGGGACCTCCGGCTCAACCGGTATCCGGACCGGGCCGCTGGCGAGCTGCGCGGTGCCCTGGCGGCTCGCTACGGCGTCGATGCCCAACAGGTTTTCTGCGCCAACGGCTCCAACGAGGTGCTCCAGACGGTGCTGCTGGCCTACGGCGGCCCCGGTCGGACCGCCGCCGTCTTCGAACCCACCTACGCCATGCACGCCCAGATCGCCCGCACCACCGGCACGCGTGTGGTCGCCGGACGCCGGGGCGAGGAGTTCGAATTGACCGCCGCGGCGGTACGCGACCTGGTTGCCGCCGAGCGGCCCGACGTCCTGTTCCTCTGCTCGCCCAACAACCCGACCGGGACTACCGACGCCCCCGACGTGCTGCCGGCCGCCCTCGAGGCGTTGGATGCGTCGGGCGGCCTCCTGGTCGTGGACGAGGCCTACGGCCAGTTCGCCGACTCCTCGGCGGTCGACCTGCTCGATGACGAGCGCCCTCTGGTCGTGAGTCGGACATTCTCCAAGACGTGGGCCCTCGCCGGACTGCGGCTGGGCTACCTGCTGGGACCCGCCTGGTGCCTGGCCGAACTCGAGAAGGTGGTGCTCCCGTACCACCTGGACGCCTTCAAGCAGGTCGCCGGCGGGCTGGCGCTCCGCCATGAGGCGGCGATGGGCGAGCGGGTGGCGGCACTCGTCGCCGAGCGGGAGCGCGTCACGACCGCTCTCGGGGGCCTGCCCCTCCGGGTATGGCCCTCCGGCGCTAACTTCGTGCTCTTCCGGCCCGAGGCCCGCTCCGGCCACGACGTCTGGCAGGGCCTGCTGGACTGTTCGGTCCTGGTCCGCAACTGCGCATCCTGGGAGGGCCTCGAGGGCTGCCTGCGCGTCACGATCGGGACCGCAGCCGAGAACGACCGTTTCCTCGCCGCCCTCGGCGAGGTGCTCGACGACACGACGGAGGGAACCGAACCATGAGCCGAACCGGCGAGCGACGACGCACCACGAAGGAGACCTCCATCGAGGTCGAGGTCGACCTGGACGGGGCCGTCACGGACGCTGAGGTGTCCGCGGAGACGGGTATCCCGTTCTTCGACCACATGCTCGAGCAGTTGGGCCGCCACGGCGGGATGGGCCTCCGGGTGCGCTGCGACGGCGACCTCGAGATCGACGCCCACCACACGGTGGAGGACGTCGGCATCGCCATCGGGGAGGCCCTCGACGAGGCGTTGGGGGACAAGGCCGGGGTACGTCGCTTCGCCTCGGTGCGCGTTCCACTGGACGAGGCACTCCTCGACGTGGCGCTCGACCTGTCAGGTCGCCCCTACCTGCACTACGAGGTCGATTTCCCCGGCGAGAAGATCCTCGGCGACCCGCCGTTCGACCCGCAACTCGTCGAGGAGTTCTGGCGCGCCATCGCCGTGGCGGGCCGCCTGACCCTGCATGTCACGATGGTCCGCGGCAAGAACACCCACCACATCATCGAGGCCGGCTTCAAGGGGGTGGCCCGGGCGCTGCGTGACGCGGTCCGCCTCGAGGGCTCCGGCGTTCCCTCCACCAAGGGCAGCCTGTGACCCGAGGGGGCCCCTCGGTCGCCGTCCTCGACTACGGCATCGGCAACCTGCGGTCGGCCCAGAAGGCGCTGCAGCGCGTCGGGGCCGACGCTCGCCTGACCGCCGACCCCACCGACATCGCCGCGGCCGACGGCGTGGTACTGCCCGGCGTCGGTGCCTTCGGACGGTGCAGCCAGGCGCTGGAAGCGAGCGGCCTCACCGAGGTGGCCCGGGCCGCAGCGCTCGACGCCGGAGCAGGGGGTCGTCCCTTCCTCGGGATCTGCGTCGGCCTGCAGTTGCTGTTCGCCGCAAGCGAGGAGTCGCCCGGGAGCGCTGGTCTCGGGGTCCTGGAGGGCACCGTGGCGCTGCTCCCGGAGGGCGTGAAGCGACCCCAGATGCAGTGGAACCGCCTCGACCACGAGTCCGGTCACGCCGGCCATCCCATGTTCGCCGAACTGGGCGACGAACCGTGGGTCTACTTCGTCCACTCCTACTCGGCGCCGGTCGACGGCGACACGGTCGCCACCTGCGAGTACGGCGGGACGCTCTGCGCTGCGGTGGCACGCGGCTCGCTGTGGGCCACCCAGTTCCACCCCGAGAAGTCCGGCGACACCGGCCTGGCGGTCCTCGGCAACTTCGTGGCAGCGGTGGCGGCGTGAACAGCCTCGAGCGCGGCCCCGAACTGCTCCCGGCCATCGACCTGCGCGGGGGTCGCTGCGTGCGGCTCCTGCTCGGCGACTACGAGCAGGAGACCGTCTACGGGGACGACCCCGTCGCACAGGCCCGGGCCTTCGTGGCGGCCGGGGCGCCATGGGTGCACGTCGTGGACCTCGACGCCGCCCGCTCCGGCGAGCCCGTCAACCGCCCGGTCGTGGCCGCCATCGCTGCGGCGGTCGACGTGCCCGTGCAGACCGGTGGCGGCGTGCGCACCGTCGAGGACGCCCGGGCGCTGTTCGCTGCCGGCGTGACGCGGGTGGTGCTCGGCACGGCCGCCGTCACCACCCCTGGCCTGGTGGACGCCGTGTCGGCCCTCGGCCGGGTGGCGGTCGGGCTCGACCTCCGCGGCCGCGAGGTGGCCGTGCACGGCTGGACCGAGGGGAGCGGCCTCCACCTGGCGGACGCCCTCGAGGAGTTCGACGGTCGGGGCGCCGAGGCGTACGTCATCACCCAGATCGATCGCGACGGAACCCTCGAAGGACCGGACCTCGGCCTGTACCGGGAGGCCCTGGCCGCCACGGACCTCGACGTGGTCGTGTCCGGAGGCATCGGCGAACCGGCGGACCTCGACCGGGTTGCCGCCCTCGCTGTCGGGGGCCGGCGCCCGTCGGGCGTGATCGTCGGTCGGGCGCTCTACGAGGGCACCGTGGACCTGGCCGACGCCATTGGCCGACTGGCGGGAGCCGCGGGGGAATCCGGGGGGCGCGGCTGATGCACACCGTGCGCGTCATCCCGTGCCTCGACGTGGACGGTGGCCGCGTCGTCAAGGGCGTCAACTTCGTGGGCCTGCGCGACGCCGGGGACCCCGTCGAGCTGGCCGCCCGCTATGACCGGGAGGGGGCGGACGAGTTGGTCTTCCTCGACATCACCGCCTCCTCGGACGCACGCGACACGATCCTCGAAGTGGTGCGGCGCACCGCCGAGGAGGTGTTCATCCCGTTCACCGTGGGCGGCGGCGTGCGCTCGGTCGAGGACGCCCGTGGCATCCTGCGGGCGGGCGCCGACAAGGTCTCGGTCAACACGGCGGCCGCCGAGCGCCCCGAACTGGTCACCGAGCTGGCTGCCGAGTTCGGCAGCCAGTGCGTGGTCGTCGCCATCGACGCCCGACGCAGTGAGTCCGCGCCGAGCGGCTTCGAGGTCTTCACCCACGGGGGTCGCACACCCACGGGCCGGGATGCCGTGGCCTGGGCGGTGGAGGCCGAGCAGCGGGGGGCGGGCGAGTTCCTCCAGACCTCGATGGACCGCGACGGCACCCGCGACGGCTTCGACCTGGAGATGCTCAGCGCCATCGGCGTCGCCACCGCCGTCCCGCTGGTCGCCAGCGGCGGCGTCGGGACCCTCGACCACCTCGTCGACGGTGCCCGCCTGGGTGGCGTCGACGCCGTGCTGGCCGCCTCCATCTTCCACTTCGGGGAGCACTCGGTCGCCGAGGCTAAGGCCCACCTGGCTGCAGCAGGCGTGGTGGTGCGACCCGCCGCCGGCTGACCTCGCCCTGACCCGACCTGCGGCGTTCCCGACGGCCGACGGTACCGTTCCCCCCGTGAGCAGTCCCCGCCTCGCCCCCGTGCCCGGCCCCGCCGACCACGAGGGCCTTCCGATCAAGATGCTCAACGACCGCATCCTCGTGGCGCTCGACACCGGCGAGGGTGAACGGCGTTCCTCGGGCGGGATCCTCATCCCGGCGACCGCCCAGATGAGCCGCCGCCTGACATGGGCCGAGGTGGTCGCTACGGGTCCCAACGTCCGGGCCATGGAGGTGGGCGACCAGGTGCTCTTCAACCCCGAGGACCGCTACGAGGTCGAGGTCCGGGGCACCGACTACATCATCCTCCGGGAGCGCGACGTCCACGCCGTGGCGGCACCGCGTCTCGAGGAGGGGAGTACCGGCCTCTACCTGTAGGAGGGCACCGCGGTCCTGGCGGTCCGAGTCGGGGCCGAAATCCACGACCGGGGCCGCAGGCCGCCCCGTAGGCTGCCTGACCATGCCCGAGAGCACCCCCATCGCCGTCACCGACGAGCAACTGTCCGCCGTGGCGTTCAACGCCGACGGCCTCGTCCCCGCCATCGTGCAGGAGGAGGGCACCGGCCGCATCCTGATGATGGCCTGGATGAACGACGAGTCGCTGCGCCGCACCTTCGAGACCGGCCGCACCTGGTTCTGGAGCCGCAGCCGTCAGGAGTACTGGTGCAAGGGCGAGAGTTCCGGTGACCGGCAGTACATCCGGGAGGCCTTCTACGACTGCGACGGCGACACGCTGCTGTTCACGGTCGAGCAGGAGGGCCGGGGCGCATGCCACACCGGCGAGTACAGCTGCTTCTTCCGGGCCTTCGGACCCGACGCACCGACCGACTGAGCCCGTGGCCGCGCTGCTCGCCGCACCCGACCGCGAGGAGTTCCGCCGTCAGGCGGGGGAGCACACCGTCGTCCCCGTCTGGGCCGAATTGCTGGCCGACCTGACGACCCCCGTCAGCCTCTTCGCCCGGTGCGTGGGGGACGGCGAGGGCTTCCTCCTGGAGAGCGTCGACCGCGGCGAGACCTGGGGCCGCTGGTCCTTCATCGGCCGCAACCCGTCGCTGACCCTTCGCCTCCACGACGGCCGACTTGAGTTCGAGGGCGACCTCCCGGCGGGGGTGCCGACCGACAGCGGGATGCTGGCTGCCCTTGAGGCACTGCTGGACCTCCACTCCACGCCCGACGTCGGGGGCCTCCCACCGCTCCACAACGGGCTGATGGGGTACCTCGGCTACGACGTGGTCCGCGAGGTCGAGCACCTCCCGGACGCCCCACCGGACGACCAGGGGTTCCCGGACGCAGTGATGGCTGTGATCGGTGAGATCGTGGCCATCGACCACTGGCGCCAGCGGGCGGTGTTGATCGCCAACGTGGTGGTGCCAGAGGGGGCCGACGACGAGGCCCTCGACGCCTGCTGGGACGAGGCCGTCGCCCGGCTCGAACAGCTGGCCGCCGACGGTGCCCGCCCCCTCGACGAGCCGCTCATGCTGCCGCCCTCGCCGGACGACGAGCCCCCCGAGGTGCGCTCCACGATGGGCGCCGAGGCCTACGGGGCCGCAGTCGAGGCGGCCCGGGAGTACATCCTCGCCGGCGACATCTTCCAGGTGGTCCTGTCCCAGCGCTTCGACGTCGAACTGGGGGCCGAGCCGTTCGACGTGTACCGGGTGCTGCGCCAGATCAACCCCAGTCCTTACATGTACTTCCTCCGCGACCGGGACCTCTCGGTCGTCGGCGCCTCGCCGGAGCCGATGGTTCAACTCCTCGACGGCCAGGTGATCTCCCGGCCGATCGCCGGCACGCGCCGCCGCGGCCGTACCGAGGAGGAGGATCGCCGCATGGCCGCCGAGTTGGCGGAGGACCCCAAGGAACGGGCCGAGCACGTCATGTTGGTCGACCTGGCCCGCAATGACGTCGGACGGGTCGTCACCTTCGGCACCGAACAGGTCGAGGAGATGATGACGTTGGAGCGGTACAGCCACGTGATGCACCTCACCAGCCAGGTCGCTGGGGAACTGGCCGAGGGGCGCACCTCGATCGACGTGCTGCGGGCCACGCTGCCGGCCGGAACCGTGTCCGGGGCACCCAAGGTGCGGGCCATGGAGATCATCGACGAGCTGGAGCCAGTCCGCCGTGGCCCCTACGCCGGCGTGGTCGGGTACTTCGACTTCTCCGGCAACATCGACACGGCCATCGCCATCCGGACGATGCTGGTCAGGGACGGTGTCGCGTCCGTGCAGGCTGGCGCCGGCATCGTGGCCGACAGCGACCCGGCCCTCGAGCACCTGGAGTGCCAGAACAAGGCCCGGGCGCTGCTCACGGCGATCCCGGCCGCACGCCGGATGACCGCTCGACGAGGGTCCGTGTCGTGAATGGGCACATCGTGCTCCCGATGACGACCCAGCATCGGAGGGCGACATGACGGATCCGGTCGTACTCCGCCGGGACCGCGACGTGCTGGCGGTACGCGGCCCCGATGCCGAGGCCTACCTGCAGGGCCAGCTCAGTCAGGATGTGGCGGCGCTGGCGGAAGGCGACTCGGCCTGGACCTTCGTGCTCCAGCCCGCCGGCAAGGTCGACGCCTGGTTGCGAATCACCTGCCGGTCAGCGGGGCACTTCCTCCTCGACGTCGACGGCGGTTACGGCGGTGCGCTGCTCGATCGGTTGCGGCGTTTCCTGCTCCGCACCGACTGCACGGTCGAGCCGCTCGACTGGCAGGCCGCGACCCTCTGGGGCACCACGGAGGGCGAGGCGCCGGCCGGTGGCGTGGCCATCCCGTTGGACTGGGAGGGGGTGGAGGCGCTGGACCTCCTGGGGCCCGAGGTGGCACGGGAGGCGGCGACGGATGACTGGGAGCCGCTCAGGCTGGCGGTCGGGATCCCCGCAATGGGCAGCGAGATCGACGGAGACACCATCCCGGGCGCCACGGGCCTCGTGGGCCGATCGGCCAGCTTCACCAAGGGTTGCTACACCGGCCAGGAGCTGGTTGCCCGGGTCGACAGCCGGGCGGCCGGCACGCCGACGCACCTCGTGCGGGTCCGGGGGGAGGGGGCGAGACCGGCGGCCGGCGACGCCATCTCCGCCGGCGGCGACGAGATCGGCCACCTGACCAGCGTCGCGACGCTCGGTGACGGATTCGTCGCCCTCGGCTGGAGGCGACGCGCGGCCGCCGACGTCGACGTCGCCGAGGTCGAGGGGCCCGCCGGTCCGGTTGCCGTGCACCTCACCCCGGTTTGATCCCCGAAACCCCCGGCTGTCGGTCGCCGGCGGCTGGGTAGCCTCGGCCCGTGGCCACCTACCTCGACCGGATCCTCGATGCGCACCGCGCCGCTGCCGCCGAGGACCCCCGCCAGCTGGAGGAGCTCCTCGGTCTGGCACGCGGCGAGGCACCCGCCCGCGGCTTCGCCGCGGCGATCACCGGTCGTCCCGAGGGTGAAGTGGCGGTCATCGCCGAGGTGAAGCGCCGCTCGCCCTCCAAGGGAGACCTGGCAGCCGACCTGGACCCGGCGGCGACCGCGGCCCACTACGTGGCCGGTGGTGCAGCCTGCCTGTCGGTGTTGACCGACGCCGAGGCCTTCGGCGGTTCGCCCGCCGACCTGGCGTCGGCCCGTGCTGCCGTCGACGTCCCGGTCCTCCGCAAGGACTTCACCGTCGACGCACGCGACGTCTGCGACGCCCGCATCATGGGTGCCGACGCCGTGCTCCTCATTGCCGCCGCCCTCGAGGACAGTGAGCTCGCCGACTTCGCCGTGCTAGCCCACGAGGTCGGTCTGGATGTGCTGCTCGAGGTCCACGACGAGGCCGAGCTGGAGCGGGCCCTCGCGGTCGAGGTCGACCTGGTCGGGGTCAACCAGCGCGACCTCGTCACCTTCGCGGTCGACTCCGATCGTGCGGTTCGCGTGGCCGCGGCCATTCCGGACGGGGTTCCCTCGGTCGCGGAGTCGGGGATCACCGGACCGGACGACGTCCGACGCCTTGCGGCCGCTGGCTACGACGCGGTCCTGGTCGGGGAGTCGGTGGTGACCGCTGACGACCGCGCGGCAGCCGTGGCCGGCCTACGCACTGCCCCCGCCGCACCGGCCGACCGGGGGTAGCGTCGCAGCGTGTTCGTCAAGATCTGCGGCATCACGAGCCAGGAGGACGCCCTCCTCGCCACGGCCCTCGGGGCGGACGCCGTGGGGTTCATCTTCGCTCCCTCCGAGCGCCAGGTTGCGGCCCAGGCCGTTCGGGACATCGTGCGTCAGCTGCCGCCGGAGGTGATGACCGTCGGGGTGTTCCGGGACCAGGGGCGCGACAAGGTGGTCCAGACCGTCAACGGCATCGGCCTGCGTGCGGCCCAGTTGCACGGCAACGAGTCACCCGACGCCTGCCGCTGGATCGCCGACCGGGTGCCTGTCACGATCCGGGCGCTTCCCGCCGGGTCACCCGACCTTCGGCGCATCGACGACTTCGGTGCCGACCTGCTCCTGCTGGACTCGCCGACGCCGGGATCGGGGACCGTCTTCGACTGGTCTCTGGCCGAGGGGGCACCCAGCAACCGACCGATGCTCCTGGCCGGCGGCCTGGACCCCGACAACGTGGCCGGGGCCATCGAGCGGGTGCGGCCCTTCGGAGTCGACGTGGCGAGCGGGGTCGAGGCGTCGCCCGGGCGCAAGGATCCCCGACTGCTGCGCGCCTTCCTGGAGGCGGCACACTCGGTGACGTTCGAGGACTACGAGGGTGGCGGGCGCCGCCCCTTCGACTGGGAGGAGCACCGGTGGGACTGACCTGCGAGACAGGGGGGGAGGGGAGCCGTGGGGCTCGCTGACCCGACGCCCGATGGCCGCTTCGGGCAGTTTGGCGGCCGCTACGTCCCCGAGACGCTGGTGCCCGCCTGCGAGGGCCTCGAGGCCGCCTTCCGTGAGGCCTGGGCCGATCCGGCGTTCCGCACCGACCTCGACGACCTCCTGCGCGACTACGCGGGACGGCCGTCGCCCCTGACCGAGTGCGCCAACCTGTCCGAGGAACTGGGCTGCCGTCTGCTCCTCAAGCGCGAAGACCTCAACCACACCGGGTCCCACAAGATCAACAACGTGCTGGGCCAGGCCCTGCTGGCCCAGCGGATGGGCAAGACCCGCCTCGTCGCCGAGACCGGCGCCGGCCAGCACGGCGTCGCCACCGCCACGGCCGCCGCCCTCCTCGACATGGAGTGCTGCGTCTACATGGGCGAGGTCGACATCCACCGCCAGGAACTCAACGTCTTCCGGATGCGGCTGCTGGGCGCCGAGGTGAGGTCGGCGCTGAGTGGCAGCCGCACGCTCAAGGACGCGGTCAACGAGGCCATGCGCGACTGGGTGGCCACCGTCGAGGGCTCGCACTACTGCCTGGGTTCGGTGATGGGGCCGCACCCGTACCCGTGGATGGTCCGCACCTTCCACGAGGTGCTGGGCCGCGAGGCACGGGAACAGAGCGAGGCGCTGCTCGGCGCCCCACCGGACGTGGTCACGGCCTGCGTCGGCGGCGGCTCCAACGCAATCGGGATCTTCTCGGGTTTCGTCGACGCGGACACCGAGCTGGTTGGCGTCGAACCGGCCGGCGGCGCCGCTGTGGGCCGAGGCGTTCCCGGGGTCGTCCACGGCATGGAGTCGTACCTGATGCAGGACGAGTTCGGCCAGGTGTTGGAGGCCGAGTCGATCAGCGCCGGCCTCGACTATCCGGGCGTCGGGCCCGAGCACAGCTACCTGGCCGCCTCGGGTCGGGCCCGCTACGAGGCGGTCACCGACGCGGAGGTTGTGGAGGCATTCCAGTTGCTGAGCCGCACCGAGGGCATCATTCCGGCCCTCGAGCCTGCCCACGCCCTGGCCTGGGTATCCCGGGCGCGTGGCGAGTTGGCGGGCCGGTCGGTACTACTCAACCTCTCGGGCCGGGGCGACAAGGACGTCGCCCAGATGATGGAGGTGCTGCGCCCGGCCGAAGGGGGAGGGGAAGCTTGATGGCTCCCGGACCGGTGGAGGCGGCTTTGCGGGCCCGGCGGGACGCCGGCGGCAAGTCGCTGGTGGTCTACGTGACGGGCGGCCTTGGTGACGACTGGACCGACACCCTCCGGGCCGTGGCCGACGCCGGCGCCGACGCCGTCGAGGTCGGGATCCCCTTCTCGGACCCGGTGATGGATGGCCCCACCATCCAGGCGGCCAACGATCGTGCACTGGCTTCGGGGGCCACGCCCGCGGGGATCCTGGACGGGCTGCGCGGGCTCGACGCCGGGGCACCCCTGGCGGTGATGACCTATTACAACATCGCCTTCAGGATGGGACTCGAGCGGTTCGCCGCCTCGCTGGCCGATGCCGGGGTGTCGGGGTGCATCCTCCCCGACCTGCCGCTCGAGGAGACCGGTCCGTGGGCGGAAGCGGCCGACGCTGCCGGGGTCGAGACCATCCTGCTGGCGGCACCGACCGGCGAGGACGACCGGCTGCGCCGGGTCTGCGAGCGTTCCCGCGGGTTCGTCTACGGCGTGGGGCTGCTGGGCGTGACCGGCGTGCGGGACGAGTTGGCGGCGAGCGCCTCGGTGATTGCCGCCCGACTCAAGCAGGTCACCGACCTGCCGGTGCTGGTCGGCGTGGGCGTCGGGACGCCTGCCCAGGCGGTCGAGGCGTCGGCAGCCGGCGATGGGGTCGTGGTCGGCTCCGCCGTCGTCCAGCGGATGGTCGACGGCGCCGGTCCGGCCGGCGTGGCGGAGTTGGTGGCGGGCTTCCGGGCCGCCCTCGACGTCGGATGAGGCGCCCCCGGGACTCGCCTCAGCGCATGTAATTCGACCGGACCGCGATGGAATACCCCAGAACCCCAAAACGGTGGGGTTCTCAGGTGGGAAATACTTGACATGGAGCCCAAAAGCGAGTCGGATGTGATTTGACCACGTGTGCCGACGGGTCCGCCGACGGCACGGAGAGTCCCAGGAAGGGAGCAGGTCGATGAACAAGAGCGAACTGACTGCTGCAGTCGCCGAGGCGGCAGGGGTGTCGAACAAGGACGCGGGTGCCTGCCTGGACGCCTTCTGCGACGTCGTGGCCGGCGAAGTCGCCGGCGGCGGGAAGGTCTCGATCCCCGGGTGGCTCTCCTTCGAGCACACCACCCGGGCGGCCCGGATGGCCCGCAACCCGCGGACCGGGGACCCGATCCAGGTGCCCGCCAAGGCCGCCGTGAAGATCAAGGCCGGCGCCAAGCTCAAGAACGCCGTCGCCGCCGGCGGGGGCGCCGAGGAGCCCGCCGCCTACTGAGCCCGCAGGCGGTGCGGCGGCGCCGATCCGGCTCCCGGGTCTGCGCCGCCGACTGCTCGCGTCCCCTGCTCCCCGACCCTCCGGTGCCTGGATCGC
>DEAL01000022.1:30998-41154 GCA_002346745.1 Candidatus Neomicrothrix sp. UBA2983
CCTCCGGTGCCTGGATCGCTGGTGTTCGGATGACGCCCGAGGACCTGCCCGAGCCGTCGGCGGTCATCCCCCATCGGCCGCCGTTCCTGCTGCTGACCGCCGTCACGGACCTCGACGTGGGCAGGGCGGCCTCGGGCTACTGGCAACTCACCGGTGACGAGGACTTCTTCGCGGGGCACTTCCCCGGACGGCCGACCCTTCCCGGGGTCCTCCAGTGCGAGTCGATTGCCCAACTCGGCGCCTACGCCCTCCTCAGTGACCCGGCCTTCGCTGGGCGGCTGGCGCTCTTCGGCGGCATCGACAAGGTGCGCTTTCGTCGTCAGGTGCTCCCCGGCGACCGCCTGGACCTGAAGGTCGACCTGGGGCGGGTCTCGGCCCGGGCCGGGCGCGGGTCTGGCCAGGCCTCGGTGGATGGCGAACTGGCCTGCGAGTGCGACCTGCTCTTCGTGTTCGCCGACGCGGCCTGACCGGCGCGACCCCGGGTCAGGTCCGGGCGGGGCCCATCACGATCGTGCCGTTGTGGCCACCGAACCCGAACGAGTTTGAGAGCGCCACGGTCGGCTCCCAGGACGCCGCCTCGCCGGTCACGAGGTTGATGGGGGGCATCTCCGGATCCGGCGTGGCGTAGCCGGACGTCGGCGGGATCAGGCCCTTCTGGAGGGACAGCGCCAAGGCCACCGCCTCGAGGGCACCGGCGGCGCCGAGGGCGTGGCCGGTGATGCCCTTGGTCGAGGTCACCAGCGGTCCCGGCGTTCCGAAGACCTTGGCCATGGCCCGGGCCTCAGCCATGTCGTTGAGCGGGGTGGAGGTGCCGTGGGCGTTGACGTGGCCGACCTGGTTGGCGGTCACGCCGGCCTCCTCCATGGCGAGCTCCATGCAGGAGATGGCCCCCACCCCCTCCGGGGAGGGAGCGGTGATGTGGTGGGCGTCGGCGGTGCTGGCACCGCCCAGCACCTCGGCGATGATGGTGGCGCCGCGTGCCGTGGCGGTGTCCCAGTCCTCGAGGACCAGGATGCCGGCACCCTCGCCCATGACGAACCCGTCGCGTTCGGCGTCGAATGGTCGGGAGACGCCCACCGAGGAGAAGGCGGTCATGTTGCTGAACCCGGCGAGGGCGGTCGGGACGAACGCCGCCTCGCTGCCCCCGGCGACCATCACGTCGCAGCGGCCGGAGGCAACCAGCCGGGCGGCGTTGGCGACGGCGTGTGTGCCGGCGGCGCAGGCTGTGCACGTGTTCTCCGCCGGTCCCTGGAGGCCGTGGCGCATCGAGACGGCGGCAGTGGGGGCGTTCGCCATCATCATCGGGACGAGGAACGGGGACACCCGGCGCTCGCCGCGGTCGAGGCGGATCTGGATCTGGTCCTCGAGGGTCTGGATGCCGCCGATGCCGGTTCCGATCCAGACGCCGCTGCGACTGGGATCGGCGACGAGTTCGCCCGCCTGCTCGAGTGCCATGTCGGCGGCGGCGATGGCGAACTGGGTGCAGCGGTCGGTGCGCCGGACGTCCTTGGGGTTGTCGAACCAGGGGCTCGGATCGAAGTCGTGGACGCGCCGCTCACCTTCCGGGGCCGGGCCGTTCAGGCCGTCCCAGAAGGCCTCGACACCGATGCCGCAGGGTGCGACGACCCCGAGCCCGGTGACGGCGACGCGCCGTCGGGTCATCAGAGCTTGCCGACGATGAGGTCGAAGGCGGCGCCGATGGTCTCGATGCCCTCGAGCTCCGACTCCTCGACGCTCACGTCGAACTCCTCCTCGAGGGCCATGACCAACTCGACCAGGTCGAGGCTGTCGGCGTCGAGGTCGTCGCCGAAGTGGGCCTCGGGCGTGACCTGCGAGGCCTCGACCGAGAGGACCTCGACCGCGCACTTGGTGAATCGTTCGAAGTTGGCGTCGCTCACCGGGGACTCCGTTCTGTCAGCGGCCGCCCTGTGGCGGCACGGTGGGGATGGTCGGGCATCACCCTAGGTCGGGATCCGCGGGTGGGCGACGGATCGGGACCTGTCAAGGGTCACACCTACCGGTGGGCCGTCAGGGCGAGCAAACTCCGTCGAAGCGGAGGTGGTCAATCCAGGAAGTCGTCAGCCCATGAACAGGCCGCCGTCCACCGGCAGGACGGCGCCGGTGACGAACCCGGCCTCCTCGGAGGCCAGGAAGCCGACGGCGGCGGCGATCTCCTCAGGGCGTCCCAGCCGTCCCAGGGGGACGGTTTCGGCATAGGAGGCCTGTTGTTCCTCGGGGAGCGCCTCCAGCATGTCCGTGACGATCGGGCCGGGTGCCACCACGTTGACCGTGATGCCCCGACTGGCGAACTCCTTGGCCAGCGACCGGCCCAGCCCGACCAGTCCCGCCTTCGATGCGGCGTAGTTGGCCTGTCCAGTCTGGCCGATGCGACCGGCGATCGAGGACACGAACACGATGCGCCCCCAGCGGGCCCGCATCATCCCCTTCACGGCACGACGGGCGACGCGGAAGCCGCCGGTCAGGTTGGCGTCGAGCACCTCGGCGAAGTCCTCGTCCGACATGCGCAGGACGAGGCCGTCACGGGTGATGCCGGCATTCGACACCAGCACCTCGACGGGGCCCAGTTCCTCCTCGATCCGGGTGAAGGCGGCATCGACCTGGGCGGCGTCGGTGATGTCGCAGGCGACGGGCAGCAGGCCGGCCTCGACCACCTCGGGTGGGGCCTCGCCCCGGCAGGTCACGGCCACCCGGTGGCCCTGTTCGGCGAAGGCGAGGGCGCAGGCGAGGCCGATGCCGCGGTTGCCCCCGGTCACGAGCACGGTGCGTTCGGTCATCGGGAGGGTCTCCTGTCGTCTGGGCGGGGGATGGGTCGGGAATCAGTGCACCTGCAGCCAGGCGATGGGCTGACTGGAGGTGACGCGTTCGGTGTCGAGCGCCAGCCAGCCCATGAGGGCACCGGCGAAGGGGGAGCGGACCTCCTCGTTGCCGATGGTGCCGAGCAGGTCGCCGGCGGCCACGGCGGTGCCGACGTCCAGCCCGGCCACGGGGGTGAAGACGCCGGCGGCGGGGCTGACCACCAGGCGTTCGGTGGCGAACAGGTGCTCGCCCTCGTGGGGTTCCGGCGGCGCGGCCTCAGGTGCGGTGGCAAGCGCCTCGAGGAGGAGGTCCAGGTCGTCAGGGACGTTGACCGTGAGGCGTTCGGCGTCGCGGAGGGTGCGCTTGACGAGGCCGGTGAGGACACTGCCCGGGCCGAGTTCGACGAACGTGGTGAAACCCAGGTCGGAGAGGCGCTGGAGCGACTGGTGCCAGCGCACCGGCCGGACCAGTTGGGCATTGAGCAGGCCGCGCCAGGCCTCGGGATCCTCGTGCTCGAGGGCGTCGACGTTGGCGACGACCGTGCCCTCGGGGCGGCGGATGTCGGCGCCATTGAGGGCCTCCCGCAACCGGTCGCCCGCCGGGGACATGAACGGGGTGTGGAAGGCCCCGGAGACCTCGAGGGGGGTGACCCGCTTGGCGCCGGCCTTCTTGGCCGCCTCGCCGGCGGCTGCCACGGCGTCGGGGTCGCCGGCGATCACCACCTGGCCTGGAGCGTTGTAGTTGGCGACCCAGGCATCACCGTCGGTGCCGTCGCAGGCCGTCTCCACCCCCTCGTCGTCGAGGCCCAGGATCGCCGCCATGGTGCCGGTGCGCTCGCCGGCGGCAGTCTGCATCGCCTCGCCCCGCTCCACGACGAGGCCGACGGCGCCGCCGAAGTCGAGGGCGCCGGCGGCCGTCAGGGCGCTGTACTCGCCGAGGCTGTGGCCGGCGTGCCCGGCGGCGTCGACGCCGAGACGCTCGACGGCGTCCAGGATCACCATGCTGGTCAGGAAGGTTGCCAACTGGGCGTTGCGGGTCTGGCGCAGTTCGTCGGCGTCAGCCTCGAGCAGCAGGTAGGCGAGGTCCCGTCCGGCCTCCTCGGAGGCCTCCTCCACGAGTTCCCAGGACGGATGTTCCCGCCAGGCGGCGCCCATGCCGGGCTGCTGGCTGCCCTGGCCCGAGTAGGTGAAGACGATCATCGACGGGTTCCTCCTACGCCTCCTCCGGCGTGACCGCCATTGTGGCCCACTTGGCGGCGAAGCGTCGGCGTGCGACCGAATACGCGTGGATTCGCCCCGAGGCCAGGCGTGGCACTGGACACCTCCGAGGGGGGTGTCGGTAGGCTGCCGGCCGCGCCCGGGTGGCGAAACTGGCAGACGCGGAGGACTCAAAATCCTCTGATCGTGAGATCGTGCGGGTTCGAGTCCCGCCCCGGGCACCGGCGTCGAGGATTGCGGAGAGGGCGCAGTGCGCCGCTCCGCGTAGACTGCCCGCCCCATGGCACGACCGGTGATCGAACGGCGACTCCGAGAGGTCGCAGGGCGCCTGATTCGCCTGCGCGCCGACCTGGCGGTCGCCGAGGAGCAGTTGGCGCACCTCGACGACGAGGCCGACGACGCCCGGGTGCGGCACCTGGTCGCCGAGACACCGCTGTCCGAGCGGGGCCGGCGGGAGGCCGAAAGGCAGGCGCAGGCGATGGCCCGCCACCGCGAGGACCTTCTGGCAGAGATGCTGCGGCTGGAGATCAGCCAGGACGAGCTCCTCGACCGCATGTCGGTCGACGGTTGACCGGGGGCGGGGGCGGGGGCGTGGTCGACGAGGTGCGCGTGGCGCTAGCCGAGGACGAGGCCATCATCCGCCTGGACCTCCGGGAGACCCTCGAGGAGGAGGGCTACACCGTCGTCGGCGACACGGGCCGCGGGGACGAGATGCTGCAATTGGTCGCCGACACCGACCCGGACGTGGTGATCCTGGACATCAAGATGCCCGGTATGGACGGCCTCGAGGTGGCCCGGCGCATCGCCGACTCGCACGACGCCGCCGTGGTCATCCTCACGGCGTTCAGCCAGCGGGACCTGATCGACCAGGCCATCGAGGCCGGGGCGCTGGCGTACCTGGTCAAGCCGTTCCAGCGCAGTGAGTTGGTGCCGGCGGTCGAGATCGCCCGGGCCCGACATCGGGAGATGCGTGCCCTCACCGACCAGGCCCAGACGCTCTCGGACCGCCTCGAGGCCCGTAAGGTCATCGATCGGGCCAAGGGCGTGCTCATGGACGAGGCCTCGATGAACGAGACGGACGCCTTCCGGTTCATCCAGCAGGCGGCCATGAACGAGCGGTCCAGCATGGTGGACGTGGCCAACCAGGTCATCGAGGGCGGCCGCCGCCCCTGACCGGCCCCCTGGGTGGACGTCCACCCGGCGGTGCGCCAACCCCGGAGTAGGGTCGGCGACGTGTCCCGACCGCTGCTACTGATCGACGGCAACTCGCTCACGTACCGGGCCTTCTTCGCCCTCCCGACCGACCTCACCACGGCATCGGGGCAGGTCACCAACGCCGTCACGGGCTTCTGCTCGATGCTGGCCACCCTCCTGCGAAACCACGAACCGGCGGGCGTGGCGGTGGCCTTCGACCTTCCCGGCGACACCTTCCGTCACGAGCGGGAGCCGTCCTACAAGGCCAATCGGGACAAGCAGCCCGACATCCTCTACGAGCAGTTGGCCCTGGTGCGCGAGCTCGTCGAGGCCCTCGGCCTGCGGGTGGTCGACGCCGAGGGCTTCGAGGCGGACGACGTGCTCGCCACGCTGGCCACCGCCGCCCGAGACGCCGGCCGGGACGCCATCATCGTGACCGGCGACCGCGACAGCTACCAGCTCGTCGAGGACCCGCACGTGCGCGTGCTCTACAACCTGCGGGGCGTCTCCGAGTACGCCCTGTTCGACGAGGCCGGCATTGAGGAGCGCACCGGGGTCCGGCCCGCCGAGTACGTCACGTACGCGGCCCTGCGGGGCGACCAGTCCGACAACCTGCCGGGGGTGCCCGGCGTGGGGGAGAAGACCGCGGCCAAGCTGGTCAACGCATACCCGGGCCTGGACGGCATCCTCGCTGCCGCCGGGGAGCAGACGCCGAAGTTGCGCCAGAACCTGGTGGAGCACGAGGAGCGTGCCCGCCGGAACGCCGAACTGATGGTGCTGGTGCGCGACGTCCCGCTGGGCCTCGGTGTCGACGACCTCGCCTTCGGCGAGGTGGACGTGGCACGAGCGGTGCAGCTCTTCGAGCTGCTCGAGCTCCGGACCGCCCGCGAGCGCCTGGGCGAACTGCTGGGCGTGGAGTTCGGCTCGGATGCCGAGGGGGGTGAAGCCGCGGCGGTCGGCGGCCAACTGGAGGTGGAGGTGTTGCGGCCCGCCGACGCCGAGGCGGCGGTTGCTGCGCTCGACGCCCTGCCGGCGGGCCCCGTCGGCCTCGACGGCGGCGACCCGGTGCTCAGGGAGGGTCTGGCGGTGTCGGCCGGCGAGGGCGGCGTCGTGTGGCTGGCCACCCCGCTGCTGGACGTGGATGCGGTCCGGTCCGCCCTCGGCGGGCTGCTGGGACCCGAGGGCCGCGGCGTCGCCCTCCACGACGGCAAGGCGCTCGTGAAGGCCCTCATCGGCCATGGCATCGACCCGGTGGTGCCCGTCCTCGACGCCCGGCTGGCCGCCTACCTGCTCGACCCGGCCGACCCGCGGGTCGACCTCGAGGACCTGCTCGAGCGCCACGGTGGCTGGCGGCTCCCGGAGGCGGGGCCGGCCGAGGGCCAGTTGGACCTCTCCGGTGAATCCGTCGACGTCGGCGAGGTCGCGGCACCACGGGCCCGGGCGGTGGCGCTGCTGGTCGAACCATTGCTGGCGGCTCTCGTCGAGCAGGGCGTCGACGGCCTCAACACCGACATCGAGCTGCCACTCGTCCGGGTGCTGGCACGCATGGAGCTGCTCGGCGTGGGGGTCGACGTGGCCGAACTCACCCGGCTCCGGGACGAGTTGACCGCCGACTGCGAGCGCCTCCGGGCCTCGATCCACGAGGCTGCCGGCGAGGAGTTCAACGTCAACTCGACCAAGCAACTCCGCGAGGTGCTCTTCGAGAAGTTGGGGCTGACGCCCGGCAAGAAGACCAAGACCGGCTATTCCACCGACGCCGCCACGCTGGAACGGCTCCGGGACGACCATCCGGTGGTCGAGCGACTCCTGGCGTACCGGGAGGTCGAGAAGTTGCGCTCCACGTACGGCGAGGGACTCCTGGCCGAGGTGGGGGAGGGCGACCGGATCCGGGCCACCTTCAACCAGGCCGTCGCCCGAACGGGGCGTCTCAGCTCCGACGCCCCGAACCTCCACAACATCCCGGTCCGCACCGAGGCCGGCCGGGCCTTCCGCCGGGCGTTCGTCCCCGCCGACGGCCACACGCTGCTGGTCGCCGACTACAACCAGATCGAGCTGCGCTGCATCGCGCACCTGGCCGAGGACCCCGGGCTGATCACCGCCTTCGCCGCCGGCGACGACGTGCACACCGCCGTGGCCTCCCGCACGTGGGGCGTCCAGCCCGACGAGGTGACCCCAGAACTGCGCTCTCGGGCCAAGATGGTCGCCTACGGGCTGGCCTACGGCATGGAGGCGTACGGGCTGTCGCAGCGCCTCGACATCCCCGTCGACGAGGCCGCCGAGATCCTGGACAGCTACTTCGCGGCGTTCCCCGCCGTGCGGGAGTACATGGACCGCACCGTTGCCGAGGCTCGCGACCGGGGCTACACCGAGACCCTCTTCGGCCGCCGACGCCGCATCCCCGAACTGTCGTCGCCCAACTTCAACGTCCGCCAGGCGGGGGAGCGTCAGGCCATGAACGCCGGCATCCAGGGCCTGGCGGCCGACATCTTCAAGGTGGCGCTGGTCCGCCTCGACCGGCATCTCGAGGACTCGGGCATGGCGAGCCGGCTGATCCTCCAGGTGCACGACGAGGTGATCCTCGAGGTGGTGCACGACGAGTTGGACGAGGCCGTCCGGGTGGTGCCCGAGATCCTCTCAGGTGCCTACGAGTTGCGGGTCGACCTGGCTGTGGACGTCGCCACCGGCGCCACCTGGGCCGACGCCAAGGGTTGAGGCCCGGGTGCCCGGACACTGGTTCGAAGAGGTTGCCGACCACCTGGGCTCCGCCTACCTGCGCTATTCGTTCACCTACGGGACGGTGCAGGAAGTCGACTTCCTGGTGGACGCCCTGGGCCTGGTGCCGGGGGACCGGGTCCTCGACGTCGGGTGTGGCCCCGGCCGCCACGCGCACGAGTTGGCAAGCCGCGGCATCGGCGTGGTGGGCGTGGACGTGTCGCGGACCTTCGTAGACCTGGCGGCCGCCGACGCCCCCGCCGGCGCCGAGTTTCACTGCCTCGACGCCCGGGAGATGGCCTGGGCGGGGGAGTTCGATGCCGCCATCTCCCTCTGCCAGGGGGCCTTCGGACTGGCGGGTGGCCCGGCCGCCCCGGTCGGCGACCCAGCGGCGCCGGACCCCGACGGGGTGATCCTGGAGCGGATGGCGGCGGCCCTGCGCCCGGGCGGCCGATTGGCCCTGAGCGCCTTCTCGGCCTACTTCCAGGTCCGGTACCTCGACGAACTCGACGACTTCGACGCCGACCGGGGCGTCCACCACGAGCACACCGAACTGCGCGACCCCGACGGGGCGGTACGGGCGGCGGAACTGTGGACCAGCTGCTTCACGCCCCGAGAGCTGCGCCTGTTGGCCGGCCGGGCGGGGCTCAGGGTGGAGGACTGCTGGGCGGTGGCTCCGGGCGACTACGCCCGCCGTCCACCCGACCTGGAGCACCCCGAGTTCCTCTTGGTGGCACAGCGGCCGACCTGAGTGTCTGCGGAGCCCCGGGACGGCTTTTCCGGGCCTGTGGATAGGCTTTTCCGGTCCGCGCCACGAGGCGCGTGCAACAACGTCCGTACCCCCGACCCCCATCCGACCGGAAAGCCCCCGTGACCAACCTGACTGCTCCCGATTCCGCCCTCGACTCGCCCCCAATGGGCACCTTCGATGCGAGCGGTGAGTACACCCCCCGCGAGATCGTCCTCGACGACCTCGGTGCCCTCTCCTTGGACGACGCCTACTCGGCCACCATGGTCGACGTGGCCGACGGCCAGGTCGTCGAGGGAACCGTGGTCCGGGTCGACCGCGACGAGGTCCTCCTGGACATCGGGTACAAGTCGGAGGGCGTCATCCCCCCGCGTGAGCTGTCGATCCGCAACGGGGTGCACCCCGGCGAGATCGTGGCGGTCGGCGACCGCATCGAGGCCATGGTCGTCAACCGGGAGGACAGCGAGGGACGCCTCATCCTCTCCAAGAAGCGGGCCCAGTACGAGCGGGCCTGGGGCCGGGTCGAGGAGATCAAGGAGGGCGACGGTGTCGTCTCCGGCACCGTCATCGAGGTCGTCAAGGGCGGCCTGATCGTCGACATCGGCCTTCGGGGCTTCCTGCCCGCCTCCCTCGTCGAACTGCGCCGGGTGCGCGACCTGCAGCCCTACATGGACACCACCATCGACGCCAAGATCATCGAGCTCGACAAGAACCGCAACAACGTCGTGCTCTCGCGTCGAGCCTGGCTGGAGGAGACCCAGAAGGAGCAGCGCGAGGACTTCCTCAACAACCTGCGTTCCGGCGAGGTCCGCTCCGGCGTGGTCTCGAGCGTCGTCAACTTCGGGGCCTTCGTCGACCTGGGTGGCATGGACGGCCTCATCCACGTGTCCGAACTGTCGTGGAAGCACGTCGACCACCCCAGTTCGGTCGTGACCGTCGGCGACGAGGTCGAGGTCCAGGTGCTCGACATCGACCGCAGCCGCGAGCGCATCAGCCTGTCGCTCAAGGCCACCCAGCAGGACCCGTGGCACGAGTTCGCCGAGAGCCATCAGGTGGGCGAGCTGGTCTACGGCCGGGTCACGAAGCTGGTGCCGTTCGGCTCCTTCGTGCAGGTGGGCGACGGCATCGAGGGCCTGGTGCACATCTCGGAGATGTCCTCCCACCACGTCGAACTGCCCGAGCAGGTCGTGACGCCGGGCGAGGAACTCTGGGTCAAGATCATCGACCTCGACCTGCAGCGCCGACGCATCAGCCTCTCGATCAAGCAGGCCGCCGAGGGCGGCGTCGTGGCCGAGGAGTGGCGCGGTCACTTCGGCCACGAGGCCTTCGACGAGGAGGGCAACTACGTGGGTGGCGAGGTCGCCGCCGACGAGTCGCACGTGGCCGAGTCCCCTGAGGCGGGCGACGGTGCCAGCGAGGCCCAGGCCGCCTGGGCCGGGGTGTACGCCGAGGAGGCGCCTGCGGTCGA
>DEAL01000003.1 GCA_002346745.1 Candidatus Neomicrothrix sp. UBA2983
GAAGCGCCCACCACCACCGAAGCGGTGGATCCGGCCTCGTTCGTGGTCGACGGCATCGACACGCGCACCGACCTGCCACCGGGGGTGCTCACCTACGAACTGGCCGTCGAGTTGGGCGTCGAGGACACCATCGATTGGGGCGAGCGTTGCGACACCGAGACCGGGTTCACCCGCATCCCGTCCTTCTTCCGGGCCGCCTGTTGGGCCCCTTTCGAGGGCGACAACGGCGGCGCCACCGCCACCGGGGTCACGGTCGACTCGATCAAGGTCGTCTACTGGATTCCCCAGGAGTCGGATCCGGTGATGGCCTGGATCACCGACGTCATCAACAACGACGACACCAACGCCGAGATCGAACAGACCACCCGAGCCCTCAACGCCTACTACGAGGCCTACTACGAGACCTATGGCCGCTCGGTCGACCTGCATGTCATGACCGGCTCCGGCATGGTCCACGATCCGATCTCGGCTCGGGCCGATGCCGTCAAGGTGGCTGAGGAGATCCAGCCCTTCATGGTCTGGAGCGGTCCCAGCCTCACCAACGCCTTCTCCGAGGAACTCATGGCCCGAGGCATCCCTTGCCTCGGTTGCGGACCCGGCCAGCAGGCCGCCTACTACGAGGAACACCACCCCTACGGCTGGTCGCTCTCGAAGGGTCCCGAACAGCTGAACCTGCTGGTGGCCGAGTACGTGGGCAAACGACTGGCTGGCGACAACGCCGTCCACGCAGGAGACGCCTCGATGCACGACAGCGAGCGGATTTTCGGTCGGATCTGGCTCGAGGCCAGTGCCGCCTCCACCGTGCTCAACGGCCAGTTCGAAGAAGCGCTGGCCGAGTACGGCGCCGAGATCGCCGCCTCCGAGTCGTACGCCCTGGATCCGGCCACCATCCAGGAGACCGCCGCCAACGTGATCGCCAAGATGAAGGCCGCCGGGGTCACCTCGGTGATCTTCAACGGCGACGCCCTCGCCCCGCGCGACTTCACCCGGGAGGCCACCGACCAGGGGTTCTTCCCGGAGTGGATCCTGACCGGCTCGGTGCTGGTGGACACCAACGTGTTCGCCCGCACCTACGACCAGGCGCAGTGGGCCAACGCCTTCGGCCTCTCGAACCTGTCAGCACGCGTGGCCCCCGACCAGGGCGGCTCCACCTTCATCTACGAGTGGTGGAACGGCCAGGAGCCGCCCGCCGACGACACCATCGGCGTCATCGACCCGCTCCCGGCGCTCTTCTACGCGGTGCTCACCGCCGTCGGACCCGACCTCACCATCGAGGCGTTCGCCGACCGGCTCATGGCTGCCGACCCGACCCAGCGGGGCCTGACCGTCCCGTCCATCTCGTTCGGCGACAAGGACCGCTGGCCGGACGAACTGGAACCCGACCATCGCGGCGTCGACGACATCACCGAGGTCTGGTGGAATCCCGACGAGGTCGGTTTGGACGAACTCGGGAACGAGGGTCCGGGCATGTACATGTTCGTGGACGGCGGTGTCCGCTACCTGCTGGGCGAGATGCCGGAGGACCCGCCCAGGGCCTTCGACCCGGAGGGGGCCGTCTCGATGTACGCAGAGGCGCCCGAGGAGGAGCAGTCCCCCTGGTACGACCCGCTGCCCTCGGCGCCCGTCAACGGCTGAGCGGGGCGGCCACGCCCAGGCCACCCCGGCGGACCGGCACCCACCGGTTCCGGACACCTGCCCGGGCCACCGCCTCGACGGCCGCTGGCAGCGGCACCGGGAGTTGCACGCCCAGTTCGGCGAGGAACGCCACCAGCACCCCGGAGTCGGGGTCGACGGCGGGGTCGTGGGTCCCGGCGGCGCCGAAGTGCAGCACCATGGCGGCCCTCGGCTCCTCCGTCGTGTTGTCGGTGGACCGGTGCACGAGGTGGGCGTGGAACAGCAGCAGGTCGCCGGGGTCCATGAGGACCGGCACGCCGTCGGTCCCGAGGTCGGCGATCTCGACGTAGCCGGCCTGCGCCCCCGGTCGCCGGTCGGGGACGACCTCGTGGATCGACTCCCGGTGAGATCCCGGCACGACCCAGAGCGGTCCGTTGTCGGGGGTCGCAGCGGTGACGGCCAGCCACGCCCCCACCTGGTCGCTAGGCGTCATACGGAAGTACCAGGCGTCCTGGTGCCACGGTTGTCCGAGGGCGCCCCGGTTCTTAAAGATGAACTGCGAGAGGAAGCAGTCGACGTCCGGCCCCAGCAGGTCGCCGACGAGGTCGACCACCTCAGGAGCGTGGGCCAGGTCGGCGTGCGGGCCGGGGACGTGGTGGAGGCGGAACACCTTGCCGACCCGCTCCTCGGCCCGGGAGGCCGTCGGATCGGGGTGGGGTTCCTCGAGCACTAGTGCGTCGCCGACGTCTTGACCCTCGTCGGCGGCCCGGCAGATGGCGACCGTCCGGGCCATGAGCGCCTCGCACGTCGATTCGTCGGCGAAGCCGGGCACGACGATGAAGCCGTCCCGCTCCCAGACAGCACGCTGGTCGGCGGTCAGGGTGGGCACGGCCCGCCACGGTAGCCAACGGGGCCGCACGCCTACCATCGGTGCATGGAGCCGCGGCCGCACCCCTGGAACGAGGGGTTCACCTGGCAGCGCACCGAACGCGAGTCCCTGCGACTCCTCGGGCCAGACCAGGTCGAGCACTTCCACGAGCACGGATACGTGCTCGTGGAGGGCGCCCTCGACGCCGGAACGCTGGCCGAGGTCACCGCGGTGCTCGACGAGCGGGCCGAGGCCACCGAGGCGTTCCTCCGCCAGTTCCCCGACGACCGACTGTCGATCGCCGAGGCGGGGGCGATCCTGTTCTCGCCGCACCCGGTGCTGGCCTCCGAGGTCGCCCGCCGGTTCGCCGGCCACCAGGTGTTCGCCGAACTCTGCCACGACCTGGTCGGGGACGACGTGCGGCTCTACTGGGACCAGCTCGTCTACAAGCAGCCCGAGAAGCCCCGGCACTTCCCGTGGCACCAGGACAACGGCTACACGTACGTCGAGCCCCAGCAGTACCTGACCTGCTGGGTGCCCCTCACCGACGCCACGATCGACAATGGCTGTCCGTGGGTGGCGCCGGGGCTGCACCGCCTCGGCACCCTCGCCCACGATTGGGTGGAGCCGCTCGGCCACCAGTGCCTCGACGACCCGACGGGAGCGGTCGCCGTCCCGGCCCGTGCCGGCGACGTGGTGGTGTTCTCGTCGCTGACCCCGCACCTGACGGGGCCGAACACCACCGGCGAGGTCCGCAAGACCTACATCCTCCAATACGCCCCCGATGGGGCCGAGCGCCTCGACGGCGATCCGGGGACCGGTGGGCCGACTGGCCGCACACCGCAGTCGGACCCGGACCGGCAGTTCCCGGTGGTGATCGGCGGCGTCCCGGTCGGCGCCTGACGCGACGGCGCCCGCTCAGGCCGCGGCGCCCCGCAGCATCCGGCCGGCCAGCGCACCCGTGTGCTCGCCGGACTCCATGAAGACCTCGCCGTTCACGATGGTCGCGTCATAGCCGTCGGCCCGCTGGATCCAGCGCCCCGCGCGCCCGGGGAAGTCGTGTGCCATCTCCGGGTAGTGGAGGCGCAGTCCCTCCAGGTCGATCACGTTCACGTCGGCTCGGGCCCCGGGAACCAGGCGGCCCCGGCCGCCGATTCCGAACAGGTCGGCGGTGTCGGAGGTGAGCCGCCTCACGCCCTCCTCGAGGGTGAACCGGCCCTGGTCACGCACCCAGTGGGTGAGGAAGAACGTGGGCTGGCTGGCGTCCATGATCTGCTTGGCGTGGGCGCCAGCGTCGGCGAGGCCCATGACGACCTCGGGTCGCTCCAGCATCCCGACCGCCGACTCGAGGCGCTGGTTGAGGAACGGCAGGGTGAACAGGCGCCTGCCGTCCAGTTCGAGCGCCAGGTCGACCCAGGCCTCGGCGATGGACACGCCGCGGCGTTCGGCCTCGGCGGCGACGCTCTCGCTGCGCTCCAGGTCGTGGCGAACCGGGTCGTCGGGCAGCGGGAAGAAGCTCCACCAGTCGAGCGGAAGGCCCTCGACACGGGCGTCGGCCGCCGCCACCAGCGCCGCCCGCGACGAGGGCTCGGTGAGGCGGGCCACCTTGTCGGCCACCGGCAGGTCCCGCAGGTCCCGCCAGCCGTCGGCCCGGTCGAAGGGGGTCCGTCCGGTCAGGCCGAACAGGATGCCGATCTGGCGGGAGGTGGTCTGGGGGCGGATGTGGGCGCCGGCGGCGTTCTCCTCGGCCACGTGGTCGAGCACCCGCAGGTGCATGTCGGGAACGATGTCGACCTGGGTGAGCCCGAACGTGACCGGACAGCCGGCCCGGCGGCTGATGTCGCCGTACATGTGGATCTCGTCGCGGGTGAAGCGGCCCTCCGGGTCGTTGCGACCACCGAGTCGCGCCGAGGCTTCAAAGACGCCCCCGTGGCGCCCCAGCGAGTCGGCGAAGGCCAGCAGTTCGTCCTCGGCGGCGTGCGTGCCCGGCACGTAGCGCCCGTCGGGCACCCGGTGCAGGAACGTGCGCGAGGTCGAGAACCCGAGGGCCCCGGCGGCGAGGGCCTCGTCGACCATCGGAACCATGGCGGCGATGTCCTCGGCGGTGGCCGGGTCCTCGTCGAGTGACCGCTCCCCCATGGCCGCCACGCGCACGGCGCAGTGGCCGACCATGCCGCCCACGTTGACGCCCTTGGGCAGGGCCTCGACTTCGTCGAGGTACTCGCCGTAGGTGTTCCAGTTCCAGGAGAGGCCGTCGAGGATGCTCCGGGCCGGGATGTCCTCGACGGACTCCATCATCTCGGCGAGGAACTCGCGGCCACCGGGGGCGACGGGAGCGAAGGTGACGCCGCAGTTGCCCATCACGATCGAGGTGACGCCGTGCCAGCACGACGAGCTGGCGATGGGGTCCCAGGCCAGTTGGGCATCGAGGTGTGTGTGGATGTCGACGAACCCGGGGGTGACGATGCGTCCGTCGGCGTCGATCTCGCGGCATGCGGAGCCGTGGACGGCGCCGACCTCGGTGACGAGGCCGTCGTCGACGGCGACGTCGGCGGTCGTGGCCGCTGCGCCGGTGCCGTCCACGACGGTGCCGCCGCGGATCACGAGGTCGTGTGTCATGGGTTCCTCCTCAATCGAGGTAGCCGGTGAACTCGTCCAGCACGGGAAGGACCTCGTCGCGGGGCGCCGACGGCAGGCGCAGCACGACCTCGGTGATGCCGAGCCCGGCGTAGTACTCGAGTTTGCCGGCGTCGGGCAGGGTGCCGAACGGGATCACGTCGAGTTCGCCGGGGTCCCGGCCGCGCTCCTCGCAGGCGGCCTGCAGGTCGCCGAGTGCGGCCCGCACGCCGGCGCCGCCGACGGGCAGCCAGCCGTCGGCGTACTCGGCCACGGCGGCGAACATCTTCGGCCCGGCGCCGCCGCCGATGTAGACGCGCGGTCCACCCGCCTGCACGGGCTTGGGCCACGACCAGCTGGGCGAGAAGTCCACGAACTCGCCGTGGAACTCGGCGGTCTCCTCGGTCCAGAGGGCCCGCACGGCGAGGATGTGCTCGCGGACCCGGGCGCGGCGGGAGTTGAACTCGACGCCGTGGTGCGCCATCTCCTCGACGTTCCAGCCGTAGCCGATGCCGAGGCTGAAGCGCCCGTTCGAGAGGGCGTCGACGGTGGCCGTGGACTTGGCAAGGTTGATCGGGTGGTGCTGGGCGACGAGGGCCACGCCGGTTCCCAGCCGGATGCGGGAGGTCAGCGCCGCCGCCGCCGCCAGCGAGGCGTACGGGTCGGGCGAACGCGGGTACTCGTCGGCCAGGTCCATGCCGCCCTGGGGTATGGGCGTCTGACGGTCGGCCGGGATGTGGGTGTGTTCGGGGATCCACAGCGACGAGAAGCCTCGCTCCTCGGCTTCGACGGCGAGGTGGCGCACGTCGATCGAGCGGTCAGTCAGGTGGACGGTGAGGCCGAGGTCCATGGACCCGAGGGTAGACGGCAGCCTGTTCCGCGACCGCGCCCGGCGCGTGCCCGTGCGCCCGCTGACGAATTGTGGCAATGTGGCGCCCTCACCGACGAAGGGAGTCGGTCGAGACGACACCAGGGGGAGCACATGCCCAAGTACCTCGTTCACGCGTCCTACACGTCCGAGGGGGTCCAGGGCCTTCTCTCCGACGGCGGATCCGCCCGGGCCGCCGCTGCTGCCGCCGCTGCCGAGTCACTCGGCGGGTCCATGGAGTCCATCTACTTCGCCTTCGGTGGCGACGATGTCGTCGCCATCTTCGACGCGCCGTCGAACGCCGACGCCGCTGCCCTGAGCCTGGCCGTCTCCGCCTCGGGTGCCGTCAACGCACGCGTCACCGTGCTCCTGACCCCCGAGGAGATCGACGCCGCCGCGGCCACCGTCCGCGACTCGGTGACGTACAACCCGCCGGGAAGCTGATCCCGGGGCGTTGGCACCCCTGAACGACGAGCTGGACCGCTAGACCGACTGCGACGTCTCGCAGCGACCGCCCTCGCCGGCGACCCCCCTGAGGAGGTCGCGTCGGGCGTCGGCTCGCCGCTCCCGCCGGAGTTCGTCGGCGTCCAGCCCGAAGGACTCGACCTCGAGTTCGAACTCCTCGAAGAATTCGCCGAAGAACTCCTCGAACAGGCCGTGGGGCGCCTCTCCGAAGGGCCCCTCGAACGGTTCCCCGAAGCCGAGGTCGAAGCCGAACTTCCCGCCGTGGCCGGGCAGGTCGCCCTTGCAGGTGGCGACAGCCTCCCTGCGGGCCCGTTCTCGGGCCTCGACGTCGACCACCGTGGCGCCGCCCTCGGTCGTGATCTCGACATCCTCATCGGTGCCGGTGACGGTGACCGAGCCGATGTCGTCGCCGAACTCAACGACGGTGGGTCCCTCGGGGCCGGCGATGACGACCTTGCGGCGGTTCCAGTCCGGCTTGGTGTCGGGGTCGACGCCCTGGTCGGCGAGGCAGGCTTCGAACGCCTCGAAGTCGGGCGTCATGTCGAACAGGCGGGATGGGCGCTTGCCGGCCTCGAGGCGACCGAAGCCGCCGAGTTCGGTGGCGTCGCAGGTCCCGCCCGGGTCCTTCTCGAACTGGTCCAACCCGTCGAGGTCCCACTCGAACGAGAAGTCCGGCCTCTCGTTGCCCTCCCACCGGTAGGGGGTGCCCTTGACACAGAGTTCGACGGTGAAGGCGGGGCCGGAGGAGGCCTCGGCCTGCGCGGGCGTGGCATTGCGTTCGGCGCCCAGGACCACGGAGCGGTCGATGGTCGGGCCGTCGCCGGCACCGACGGTCGCTGTAGCCAGAAGGGCGCCGACCACGGCCAGCGACCCCAGCAGGGCGCCGGCCAGCAGGCGACCGCGTGGTCGCGCCACGAGCACCGGGGGCCTGTGTTCCTCGTCCACGGTCGAAAACCTAGTCCGGTGCCGGCCCGAGTGGCACGCCGTCGTAGCGGTCGATGGTGGCGAAATCCTCGACGGCCCGTCGGCGCAGCCGGGTCAGGGGTCGTACGGGGTGTCCGAGCGGCACCAGCGCGGCGACGGCGTGGGTGTCGGGCAGGCCCAACAGGTCGCGGACCTCGGCCTCGGCGGGGACGACGAGCGTCGTGATGACGCCGCCGAGTCCCTCCTGGCGGGCGGCCAGCAGCACGTTCCAGACCAGCGGGTAGATCGAGGCCCCCGTGACGATGCCGACGCGGTCCATGTCCTTGTCGACCGAGGCCACCTGGCCGAGGTCGACGCTCACGACGAGCACCACGGGCACCTCGTCGAGGTGGTCGAACAGGGGCAGCCGGGCAGTGGGCGTCGCCCGTGCCTCCTCGAGGTCGACCGACGTGGGGTGCACCGTGTTGTACGGCGTCTCCCCCGCTGCCGCCTGGGCGGCGTAGACCCGCAGGGTCGGCTGGCAGAGTTCACCCAACCGGCGCTTCGTGGCGGCATCGCGCACCACGACGACGTGCCCGCCCTGGCGGTTGCCGCCCGACGGGGCGAAGCGGGCCTGGTCGAGGATCCGGTACAGCACCTCCCCGGACACCGGCTCGTCGGTGAAGTCCCGGCAGGCGAACGTGGTGCGCATGGCCTCGGTGAGTTCCATGCGGGCAGCCTAGGAAGCGAGCGCCGGGTGGCCCGGATCCGGTCGGTCAATCCAGTTCGGCCAGCAGCGGTGTGACCGGCCCGTCGGCCGCCCAGTACCCCTCGAGTGAGCGGTACGGGATGGTGATCGAGACCGTGTTGCTGCCCAAGCCGCCGATGGTGAACGGGGCGAACGACAGCACCAGGCCGCCGTGGGTCAGGTTGAAGCGCTCGAAGTTGGTGGCCTCCGGTCCGGCACCCTCGTGGCGACGCTCGTCGACCCAGGGTTCGTTCTCGAGCCGGGTCACCGCCTCGGCCGAGACCGCGCCGACCCAGTCGGTCTCGGGCTCGAAGAGGAGGTCCACGGTGAACGGCCGACCCGTCACGAGGTCGAACGTCTCGGTCAGCACCTCGGTGGACTCGGCCGTCGAGCCGGGCAGCAGCCGTCGCGTCGTGTTGCGGACGCTGAACACCTCGTCGGTCGAGAGCAGGACCTCGTATTCGTGCAGCAGCCACATGCAGCGGCCGTCCAACGCCTCCCGGCAGGCGTAGCCGTTGCGCTCGACGGCGGTGATCACGTCGTCGAGGAACTTGGCGACCGCCCCCTGGAGGAGTCCCAGCAGCCGGCCGTTGACCCGGGGTGCCTCGTCGGGGCCGTCGATGCGGGGCCAGCGCACGACCACCTCGATCCGACCCGGGGCGCCGACCGGCAGGCCATCGGGTCCATGGGCCGCCACGCCGGTGTCGAGGACGCAGGCCAGCTCCTCCCACTCGACCTCCGGCCCCTCGGGTCCCTCGACCTCGTCGGGCCGTTCCCGCGGCACGATCAGCACCTGGCCGACCCGCAGGCGGTCGGGGTTGCTGAGCGAGTTGGCCCGCATGAAGGCCTCGACGGTGGTGTCGAACCGGTCGGCGATGACGCCCAGGGTGTCTCCGGACTCGACGGTCACGGTGCGCGGACCTTCGTCGGGGAGCACGATCGCCTCGGGCCGGGCGCCCTCGATGCAGGCCTCCGCGTCCTTGCGGACCTTGACCAGCTGCACCGTTTCCCAGTCGGCCACCTTGGCGGGGGCGAGGGTGGACGTGGTGGCGGCATCGCCGAAGAGGTCCGCGAAGGTGGTCGTCGTCGAGGTCAGGGTCGGCTTCTCGCCTCCACTGCACGACGTCGCCAGCGCGACGGTTGCGAGGAGGGCGACGAGGACGCGCACCCCCCAAGGATCGCATGCCATGCGTCGGATGCGGCGTCGCTCATCCACCGGCGTCAACGGATCGGACCGGACCTTCCACTCATCCACCGACGATGAGGGAGATGGCGCCGAGCGCCCCGACGAGGCCGATGACCTGGCCGCGCGAGATCGGCTCCCCGAGGATGGTGCGCGCCAGGATCACCGTGACCGCCGGGTACAGGGAGGTCAGTACGGCCGCCAGGCTGAGCATTCCCCGCCCGAGGGCCTCGAGCATCACCACGTTGGCGCCGCCGTCGCAGAGGCCGCAGACCAGGATGAGCCGCCCGGCCCCTCGGACCCCGCCGCGTGCCTTGGGCGCCGCGGCCAGTACCACGAGGAGCACGAGGACGGTCAGGAGCCGGCCGCCCACGAGCGGCCAGGGGGCGGCGGCGTGGTCGGTGCCGTCCAGTACGATGAAGAACGCGGCGAAGCCGAACCCGGCCAGCGTCGATTCGGCCAGCAGACGCGCCGTGACGGGCTTGGCGGCCTCCGGTGGCCTCGACACCAGCACGATGGCCACGAGGCCGACGGCCACGCCAACCAGGTGCAGCCCGGTGAGTTGCTCGCCGAAGTTCACGCCCCAGAGCACCGGCACGGCGGCGTTGGTCACGGCGGCGACCGGGGCCACCACCGCCATGGGGCCCGTCGACAGGCACCGGTAGAGCAGCGTGATCCCGATCAGGCCGGAGAGGCCTCCGAGCATGCCGGCCACGAAGTCGCCGCCGTCGAAGCGGTCGGCCATCCCGGGCGCCAGTGCCGCCACGAGGACCAGCCCGATGACGTTCGAGCCGGCGACGACGGTGATGACGGTGGTGCGCTTCGACGCCTGGGCACCGCAGAAGTCACCGACCCCGAACAAGGCCGCGGCGGCGAGCGAGAAGAGGGCAGCCATGGAGCGGCGAGCCTAGGTGCAGCCGGGTGCGACGGGCCCCACCGCCTGCCGTGGTGGATCGGCGCGGCCACCAGCCCTGCCTGGTGTCCCCGAACGGGTGGATCCGCCGGGCCCGACCGGCCGCCATCAGGTTCGTGGTGTGGCGCTCCGGGGAGCGCCTGGCCTCCTACGCCTCGTCGGCCAGGTAGGACTCGAGGGAGTCGTCCATGGCCTCCATCCACGGGGTGTGGTGGACGGGCGCCATGGTGCCGGTGAGCGTCGAGGGGAAGCTCTGGTCCCGGTACCCCATGATGTCGGCCTTCTTGTGGCCCTTCCAGTCCTTGAACATCTGGTTCACGGCCGGGATGTCGAAGTCGGGGTAGTCGGTGTCGTCGACCAGGTCCTGCGTGTAGTCGCCCTGGTAGTCGATCTCCTCGTAGGCGGTCTCGAGGGCCTCCTCGCGGGCCAGCCAGTGCGCCTCGTAGGCGTCCATCTCCTCCTCGCTGGGCAGGCCGATGCGGCCCACTATGACGTCGCGGGCCCACCAGGCCTGCGCGTCGAACATGTTGAACGTGTAGTACTGGTCCTGCATCCCGAGGTAGAAGAGCCGGTGGTTGCCGCGCCACAGGACGCCCTTGTAGAGGTTCGAGACCCACAACCGGTTCTTCGTCTTCAGGCGCAGCTCGTCGGGCAGGAACGGGAAGTGGTGCAGGTAGCCGGTGCAAAGGATGACTGCGTCAACGTCGCGGCTGGTGCCGTCGGTGAAGTGCGCCGTCTTGCCGTCGACATGGGTCAGCAGGGGAACCTCGGAGAAGCCCTCCGGCCAGTCGTAGCCGGTGCCGCCGCCGCGTGAGCTGATCGTGACGGTGCGGGCGCCGTACTTGAAGCACTGGGACCCGATGTCCTCGGCCGAGTAGCTGGCGCCGATCAGGAGCACGTCCTTGCCGGTGAACTCGGCGGCGTCGCGGAAGTCGTGGGCGTGGAGCACCCGCCCGAGGAACGTCTCGAAGCCGGGGAAGTAGGGGATGTTGGGCACGGAGAAGTGGCCCGAGGCGACGACCACGTGGTCGAACTCCTCTGAGGAGATCACGTCGTTGGGGAGGTCGTGGGCGGTGACGGTGAACCGTTGCGTGGCGTCGTCGAAGGTGACTTCACGCACCGCGTGCCGGAAGCGGATGAACCTGTGGACGTCGCTCTTCTCGACGCGGCCCTTGATGTAGTCCCAGAGCACCGCCCGTGGCGGGTAGGAGGCGACGGGCTTCCCGAAGTGCTCCTCGAAGGAGTAGTCGCCGAATTCCAGGCACTCCTTGGGGCCGTTCGACCAGAGGTAGCGCTACATCGAGCCGTGGACGGGCTCGCCGTACTCGTCGACGCCGGTGCGCCACGTGTAGTTCCAGAGGCCGCCCCAGTCGTCCTGCTTCTCGTAGCAGACCAACTCGGGGACCTCGGTGCCCTGGGCGGCGGCCGAGGCGAAGGCCCGCAACTGGGCCAGGCCGCTGGGTCCGGCTCCGATGATGGCGACGCGTTGGTTCATGAGGGGAGTTTCCTCCTGCAGTCCGCTCTTGGGCGACGGGAACGTAACCGTATGGGCATGGGGGGTCAAGCGCCGGCGCCCTGACGGGCGTGCTCAACCCTCGAGGAGGGCACCGACGATGTCGAGGACGGCCTGCTTGCCATCGGCGAAGAGCAGCAGCGTGTTGTCGGCAACGAACAGCGGGTTCGGGATGCCGGCGAAGCCGGGGCTGAGGGACCGCTTGATGACGACGACGGTGCCCGACTCGTCCACGTCGAGGATCGGCATGCCGGCGATCGGTGAGTCGGACTCGTCGCGGGCCGACGGGTTCACGACGTCGTTGGCGCCGATCACGATCGTGACGTCGGTCTGGGCGAACGTGGGGTTGACCCGGTCCATTTCGAGCAGGTGCTCGTAGTCGACCTCGGCCTCGGCCAGCAGCACGTTCATGTGGCCCGGCATGCGACCCGCCACCGGGTGGATCCCGAACACGACCTCGGTGCCCATGCCCTCGAGCGTCGTCATGAGCTCGCGCACGGCGTGCTGGGCCTGGGCGACCGCCATGCCGTACCCGGGCACGACGACGACCCGGGAGGCGACCTCGAGGAGCATCGCCACCTCCTCGGCCGAGGTCGAGGTGACGCCGTCGGCGTAGGCGTCGTCGTGGGAGCCCGACTGCACGACGGCCGCCTTGGAGAACACGACGTCGAGGATCGAGCGGTTCATGGCGTTGCACATGATCTGGGTGAGGATCAGGCCCGAGGCACCGACCAGCGAGCCGGCGATGATCAGCAGCGAGTTGTCGAGCACGAAGCCCGTTGTCGACGCCGCTACTCCGGAGAAGGCGTTGAGGAGGGCGATCACGACCGGCATGTCGGCGCCGCCGATGGCGATGGTGGCCAGCACGCCGAGCAACAGGCCGACAGCGACCAGGGCCCAGAACCAGCCGGTGGACGCTGGCTGTACGACCACGACGGTGGCCAGCACCAACGAAGCCACAAAGGCAGCCGCCCGGACGACGTGCAGGCCCGCGAAGCTGCTCCAGCGGAGACTCTCGCGCAGTTTGCCGAATGCGACCAGCGAGCCGGTGAAGGTGACGGCGCCGATGAGGGCGGTGAGGGCCGCTGCCACCGCCAGTTGGTCGTCGACGTTGCCGAGGTCCACGACCTCGAGGAACGTGGCGCCGGCGACGAGCACCGAGGCGGCGCCACCAAAGCCGTTGAACAGCGCCACCAGCTCCGGCATGCCCGTCATCTGGACCTTCATGGCCAGCAGGGCGCCCACCAAGGCGCCGACCGCCACACCGGCGGCGAGGAATCGGAAGTCCACGATGGCCCGGTCGAGGAGGGTCACGACGACGGCCACGAACATGCCGGTGGCGCCCAGCAGGTTGCCGCGGGCTGCCGTGCGCGGTCGCCCGAGGGACTTGAGGCCCAGGATGAACAGGACCGCCGCGGCCAGGTAGCCGAGCGCGATGAGGTCGGGGACGGTCACTGGTCGCGCTTCCGGCGGGTCTGGAACATGGCCAGCATCCGGTTGGTAACGAGGAAGCCGCCGACGACGTTGATGGTGGCGAGGGCCACCGCCACGGTCGCGAGGACCGTCGTCAACGTGGAGTGGTCGGAGCCCGCGGAGACCAGCGCCCCGATGAGCGTGATGCCCGAGATGGCGTTTGACCCCGACATGAGCGGCGTGTGCAGGGTGGCGGGGACCTTGGTGATCAGTTCGAGGCCGAGGAAGACCGCCAGGGCGAACAGGGTGAGGGCGACGAGCAGGGTCACGAGTCCGAACCTCCCTCGGCGGCGTCGAGCGCCTCGCTGACGCCGGGGTGCACGACGGCTCCCCCGGTGGCGACAAGCATGGCGGCGACGATGTCGTCCTCGAGGTCGAGGTGGATGTCGCCGTCGGTGCAGAGCATCCGGACCAGGTTGACGACGTTGTTGGCGAACATCCGCGACGCCGAGAGCGGGGAACCGGAGGCCAGGTCGGTCGGCGCCAGGATCGTGACGCCGTTGTGCAGGACCTCCTCGTCGGCGCGGCTCAGCGCGCAGTTGCCGCCCCGCTCGGCAGCCAGGTCGAGCAGCAGCGACCCGGGCCGCATGGCCTCGACCATGGCGTCGGTCACGAGCGTGGGGCTGCGGCGACCGACGACCTGTGCAGCCGTGATGACCACGTCGGCCTCGGCCAGGTGGGGTGTGAGGAGTCGTTGCGTACGCGCCGCTGGGTCCTCGGCGTCGTCGGCGTCGGCCTCGGGCAGGTCGATCGAGTTGGCGCCCAGCGAGCGGATCTGCTCGAGGGCCTCCTCGCGGATGTCGAACCCCTCGACCACGGCGCCGAGGCGCTTGGCGGTGGCGACGGCCTGGAGGCCGGCGACGCCGGCGCCCAGCACGACGACCCGGGCCGGTGGGACCGTTCCGGCGGCGGTGATGAGGAGTGGCATGAGGCGGGGCATCCGGGCCCCCGCCACGAGGACCGCCTGGAAGCCGACGACGGTCGCCATCGAGGAGAGGACGTCGACGGCCTGTGCCCGCGTGCTGCGTGGCACCAGGTCCAGCGAGAGGACCTTTGCGCCGGTGGCCGCCAGGTCGGCCACGGGTGCGGGTCGCCAGAGGGGGTCGAAGACGCCGACGACGATGTGGCCGGGGCCCAGGCCGGCCAACAGTTCGGGGGTGTCCGGTCCGTTCACGCAGGCGAACACGCCGCCTTCGCCGATGGCGGCCGCGCGGTCTGCGACGACCGTGGCGCCGGCATCCGCATAGGCGGTGTCCGGCATGTTCGCGGAGTCGCCGGCGCCGGATTCGACGACGACCTCGTGGCCGTCGGCGACCAGGTTGGCGGTCGCCTCGGGGCTCAGGGCCACCCGGCGCTCATGCGCGGCACGTTCACGGACGACCGCGATGCGCACGTTTCACCTCCGGGGGCCTTCGACGACCGGTCCGCCGACGTTATCGGCGGCGTTTCCCGACGCCTCAGGCACGGGCGTGCTTGAGGCGCTTGAGGTTACGGGCCCGCTCGCCGGCGTCGAGGGTCACCTTGCGGAGTCGCACGGCGCCCGGCGTGACCTCGACGCACTCGTCGTCGGCGATGAACTCGAGGGCCTGCTCGAGCGAGAGCCGCCGGGGCGGCGTGAGGCGGATCGTGTCGTCGGCGGCCGCAGCGCGCACGTTGGTGAGCTTCTTCTCGCGGCAGATGTTGACGTCCATGTCCTCGGCCCGGGGGTTCTCGCCGACGATCATCCCGGCGTACACCTTCTCGGTGGGCGCCACGAACAGGCTGGCCCGCTCCTGGATGCCGGCGATGGCGTAGGCGGTGACGGCTCCCGTGCGGTCGGCGACGACAGTGCCGGTCGGCCGGGTGCGGAGTTCGCCCAGCCACGGCTCCCAGCCCTCGAAGACGTGGTGGAGCATGCCGGCGCCGCGGGTCTCGGTGAGGAACTCGGTGCGGAAGCCGATCAGGGCCCGTGCGGCGACCACGTAGTCGAGGCGCACCCAGCCGGTGCCGTGGTTGACCATGTCGACCATGCGGGCCCGGCGCTCCCCCAGCAGCTGGGTGACGGCGCCGACGTGCTCCTCGGGAACGTCGACCGAGAGCCGCTCGGTCGGCTCGTGGAGGGTGCCGTCGAATTCACGGGTGACGACGGCGGGCTTGCCGACGGTGAGCTCGAAGCCCTCGCGGCGCATGGTCTCGACGAGGACTGCCAGCTGCAGTTCGCCCCGGCCCTGGACCTCCCAGGTGTCGGGGCGGTCGGTGGGGAGGACGCGCAGCGACACGTTGCCGACCAGCTCGGCGTCGAGGCGGGCCTTGACCTGGCGAGCGGTCAACTTGTCGCCGTCGTCGCCGGCGACCGGTGAGGTGTTGACGCCCAGCGACATCGAGAGTGTGGGCTCGTCGACGCTGATGACCGGCAGCGGGCGGGGGTCCTCGGGGTCGGCGAGGGTCTCGCCGATGGTGACGTCCTCGATGCCCGAGACGTAGGCGATCTCGCCGGGTCCGGCCTCGGTTACCTCGACCTGCGCCAGTGCTTCGGTGATGGTGATCGTGCCCACGCGGGCGGTCGGGATGCTGCCGTCGTTCCGGCACCAGGCTACAGGGGCACCCTGGCGGAGGGTGCCGCTGGCGACGCGGCAGATGGCGATGCGTCCGAGGTACGGCGAGGCGTCGAGGTTGGTGACGTGGGCCCGCAGCGGGGCTTCCTCGTCGAACGTGGGGGGTGGCACGTGCTCGAGGACCACGTCAAAGAAGGGGGCGAGGTCGGTTCCGGGGACGGCCGGGTCGAGGGTTGCGGTTCCCCTGCGGGCGTCGGTGTAGACGATCGGGAACTCGATCTGGTCCTCGGTGGCGTCGAGGTCCATGAACAGCTCGTAGACCTCGTCGACGACGGCCTCGAGGCGGGCGTCGGGACGGTCGACCTTGTTGACCACGACGACGATCGAGAGGCCGGCCTGGAGGGCCTTGCGCAGCACGAAGCGGGTCTGGGGGCGGGGGCCCTCGGCGGCGTCGACGAGCAGCAGCACGCCGTCGACCATGTTGAGGGCCCGCTCGACCTCGCCGCCGAAGTCGGCGTGGCCGGGGGTGTCGACGATGTTGACCTTCACGCCGTCGCGCTGGACCGCCGTGTTCTTGGCGAGGATCGTGATGCCCTTCTCGCGCTCGAGGTCCATCGAGTCCATGACCCGCTCGGCGACCTCCTCGTTGGCCCGGAAGGCGCCGGACTGGCGCAGCAGGGCGTCGACGAGCGTGGTCTTGCCGTGGTCGACGTGCGCGATGACGGCGATGTTGCGGAGGTCGGGACGGTGTGCCACCCCGGAACGCTACGGCCGACCTCGAGTCCGCCTGCGCCCCTGTGACCGATGTCCGGGCCCCGGACTCGTCACGGGGAGACGGGTTTCGTGTCACGTGCACGGGACGCGACGACGCCCCCGAACCCACGGGATGGCCAGCCGACAGCGGATCCCGCATCGCCAACGGCATGTTCTTCAGTGACGGCAGTGATGGCGACGCCTTCCACTGCTCCGCAATGGCCGTCGCCAGGGTCACCTGGCGTTGAGTGCCCCGGTCAGGACGTGAACTCCAGGCCGGCGAACCCGCCGTCATCGCGCCACTGCTCCAGGATCCGGAAGAACTCGATCGAGCCCCCGCCGTAGGGTGCCGCCTGGACGGCCGACGCCTCGAGGGCCCGTCCCTCGTTGTTGTAGTAGCCAGGCGTGCAGTCCGGACCGCCGAGGGCGCCCATCGCTCCGCTGGCCTTCGACCTGATCGTCTCCACCCAGGCGTCCTCGGCCTCCTGGGCCACCTCGACCATGGAGAAGCCCTCCGCCAGGGCGTGTCCGATGACGTGGGACACGTGGGTGCTGAGCTCGTCGAGGAGGTGGGGGAAGTTGGCGGTGAAGGCGGCCTGGCTGATGTGGAGGAAGAAGCAGTTGGGGAATCCCCGCGACTGCATGCCGTGCAGGGTGGACATGCCGTCAGCCCACTTCTGCGTGAGCGTCTGCCCCCTGCTTCCCCGGACCTCGTAGCCGGCGCGGCGCTCGTAGGCGGTGCCCACCTCGAACCCGGTGGCGTAGATGATGCAGTCGACCTCGTACTCGACGCCTGCCACGACCAGGCCCCGTTCGGTGATCCGCTCGACGCCCTTGCCGTCCGTGTCCACCAGTTCCACGTTGGGCCGGTTGAACGTCGGGAGGTAGTCGTCGTTGAAGGTGGGGCGCTTGCAGAACATCCGGTAGTAGGGCTTGAGCCGCTCCGCAACCTCCGGGTCCTCCACCAGGCCGTCGACCCGGGACCGGATCTCGTTCATCTTGTCGAAGTTGGCGAACTCCATCACCTCGGCGATGTCGACGTCGCCCGCGTCGCTGGCAGACCGGAACCGGCTGATCATCTTGCCGATCAGGTCGGTCCAGCCGTCGTCCACGAGGTCCTCGGCCTGGGGAACGCCCGAGACGAGGCCGTTGAAGTTCTCCATTCGGCGCTTCTGCCATCCCGGCTCGAGGCCCGTCACCCAGTCGGGGTCGGTGGGGTGGTTGCCGCGGATGTCCACTGACGACGGCGTGCGCTGGAACACGTAGAGCCGTTCCGCAGCCTCACCGAGGAACGGGACGCACTGGATCGCGCTGGCCCCGGTGCCCACCAACGCGACGCGCTTTTCCGCCAGGCGGTCGAGGTTCCCGTCGGGGCCGCCACCCGTGTAGCCGTAGTCCCACCGGCTGGTGTGGAAGGAATGGCCGCGGAAGTCGCCCAGGCCGGGGATCCCGGGGAGCTTGGGTCGATTGAGCGGGCCGTTGGCCATGGCCACGAACCGTGCCCGAAGCCGGTCGCCCCGATCGGTGGACACGATCCAACGCGAGTCCTCGTGCTCCCACGCCAGTCCCGTGACCTCGGTCTGGAAGAGGGCGCCGTCGTAGAGGCGGTAGTGCTCACCCAGCCGGCAGCTGTACTCCAGGATCTCGGGCGCGTACGAGTACTTCTCGCGCGGGATGTAGCCGACCTCCTCGAGGAGCGGCAGGTAGATGTACGACTCGATGTCGCATTGCGCCCCCGGGTAGCGGTTCCAGTACCAGGTGCCGCCGAAGTCGCCGCCCTTCTCGACGAGTCGCAGGTCCTCCACGCCGGCGTCGCGGAGCCGGGCGCCCAGTTGCAGACCGCCGAAGCCGCCGCCGACGACGACCACGTCGACCTCGTCGTCGAGTGGCGGCCGTTCGACCGCGGCCTCGACGTAGGGGTCGTGGAGGTAGTGGGCGAACCGGCCGGTCACCTCGACGTACTGGTCGTTGCCGTCTGGCCGGAGGCGCTTGTCGCGTTCGAGCCGGTACCGCGCACGCATCGCCTCGGGGTCGAAGGCGGCGTCGGGTTCGGAGGAGTCCACCACGTCATTCTGGTGGCACGGGCACCCGTACAGGGAGTCCGGTCGGTGGGACGGCCGGAGTCGACGCCGATGGGGCAGATGCTCGCCGCACCTGTTGGACTGTGCCGGCCGCGGAGGGGAGGGCTAGAGATGTCTGGGGATCAAGCGATGCGGGAACTGGCAGCGAGCCTGCCGGTCCCCGAGTTCGAGACGACGGCGTTCACGCCGCTGTCGGTTCCGTTGGGCGAGGCCAGGGTCGCCATCGTCACATCGGCCGCCCTGCACCGGCCAGACGACGACCCGTTCACCGCCACCGATACGTCCTTCCGGACGCTCGCGGCGGAGGACCGGGACCTGCTGTTGGGTCACTGGAGCCCCAACTTCGACCGGGTGGGCTACACGATCGACCCCAACGTGGCGTATCCCATCGACCGCCTCCGTGAGTTGGCCGACGAGGGGGTCATCGGCGAGGTGGCCCCCCGGCACTTCTCGTTCGCCGGCAACCAGCCCGACACGGTCGCCGAGGTTCGCCTTGACAGCGGTCCGGCCTGCGCCGCCGAACTGGTCGCCGACGGGGTGGACGTGGTCCTCCTCACCCCGGTCTGACCGCTCTGCACGCGTACCGTGAGTACGCTCGCCCACGTTTTCGAGGCCGCCGGACTGTCGACGGTCGTGCTGGCCTCCATGCGCGACGTTGTCGAGAGGATGCACCCGCCGCGAGCGCTGCACTGCGAGTTCCCGCTCGGACGGCCGCTGGGAAAGCCGGCCGACCCGGACTTCCAGCGGGACGTCCTGATGCAGGCCCTGGCCCTGCTGGATGTCGAGGCCCCGATCCTGGCCGATCATCCGGAGGTGATCGTCGCCGACGAGGTGCCGATCAGTTGTCCGTTGCCCGCCCGCCTCGACGACACCTTGGCACCGTCCGTGGATGAGGCGAGGGGCCTGCGGGCTGCCTACGACCGGTCCGTGGCCAGCCGAGGCCGCACCTCGGTGGGCCGGGTGCTCGACGCCGACGGTGTGGTCGACGCCCTGGAGGTTCTCGACCACTGGGCCGGCGGCGAGGCCTGGACCGAGGTTCCACTCCCGGGCAAGAATACGATCGCGGTGGCCCATGACATCCGGTCCTACTACGAGGAGGCGGCGTTGGAGCTGGTCGACGGACCACCGCCGGGTGGGCGCCAGGTCGAGGCCTGGTTCTACGAGGAGACCGAGGCCGGCCGCACGCTCATGGCGGCCCGGAAGGCCCTGCGGGAGCAGGAGGCACCGTTTCCATTTTGGTTCTACATGGCTCCCGGACACCGTTGAGCGGGCCGGGGACGATGGGCCGACTGGCTACCGCTTTGCAGCCTTCGGCGCCGGTATTCGGTCCCCGACCCGTCCTGGAGGTGGGTGGCTGCGCCTATAGGAGAACAGCACGAGAAGCAGTAAGGGAAGCAGCAAGGGAAGCAGCAAGGGAAGCAGCAAGGGAAGGGTCACGGGCATGAGATCGACCTTGAAGCGAGCGGTAACGGGCGTAGCTTCCGCAGGCCTGTTGGCGTCTGTGCTGGTGGTGGCATCGGCGTCGCCGGTGGCCGCGGCGGACGGCGACCTGGACACGAGCTTCGGCACCGACGCCGGTGACGGCACCCGTACCGGCTCCAGGATCCAGAACCGGACGACCCTGAACGACGAGCTCCGCAGCCTGGTCTTCCGGTCCGATGGTTCGTTTGTGGCCGGCGGCTGGGACGACAACAACAGCACGCTCGACAACGCCATGCGGATGGCGTGGGTCTCGTTCGCCACCACGGGCATTAGCGACGGTGTGTTCTCGAACCCGAACGACCGCTCGTTCTGGAGTCCCAAGACCGACTCGGTCGAGGAGATCCTGCTGCTCGACGACGGCCGCACCGCCATGGTCGGCCACGCCGGGACGGCAACGACCGGCAGTGGCGGCGACTACGACTGCGTCGTGATGATGCGCGACACCGATTCGACCATAGACAGCTCCTTCGACGGCAATGGGAAGCTGTTCGTCGAGTTCCACGCCACCCGCAACGACAAGTGCTTCGCGGGGGCCCTCGACGACGACGGCAAGATCCTCGCTGGCGGCTTTGTGAGCACCTCGGCCGCGAATGGCTGGGACCTGGCGCTGGCGAGGATCGATCCGTCGGACGGTTCGTTTGATGCGACGTTCGGCTCCGGTGGCAAGGTGATCCACAACCTCGGCGGTGGCGGCGACAACATCACCGCCATCGACATCCAAGACGACGACAAGATCCTCGTGGCCGGCTCGACGAACGCGGGAACGGACGGGTCCAGCGACTTCTTCGTCGCCCGCTACACGACGGCCGGAGTGCTCGACACGACGTTCAGCGACGACGGCATCCACCAGTTCGACCTGGGATCCTCGACTGGGGACATGTTGGAGGGCATGGACCTGCAGTCGGACGGCAGGATCGTCGTCGGCGGCTACTCGGATGGCGACTGGGCGGTGGCCCGCCTGAATGCCGACGGGGACCTGGACACCACGTTCGGAGGCGGCGACGGCATCACGATCACCGACTTCGGCAGCACCGAACAGGCCTCCGAAGTGATGGTCGCGGCAGACGGAAAGATCCTGCTCGGCGGCTACACCAACGCAGCCGGTGACTACGACATGGCGGCGATCCGCTACACGTCGGACGGCGTGCTCGACACCAGCTTCGGCGGCGGCGATGGCGTCGCGACCCACGACTTCGGTTCGGGGCGGACCGACAAGGCCTACGCCATGGGGATCGCCGCCAACGGGAGCGTCCTGCTGGTCGGCTCCTCGAAGTCCGGCAACGACACCGACTGGGCCCTCGTCCAGTTCCTGTCCTCGACGACGCCGGCAGGGTTCACGCTGTCGAAGACGACGGCGTCGGTCACCGAGGCCGGATCGACGGACACGTTCACCGTGGTGTTGGACGTCGCGCCGACGAGCAGTGTGGTGCTGTCCGTGGCCTCCGACGACACCGGCGAGGCGACCGTGTCGCCTTCGACGTTGACGTTCACGACGTCGGACTGGTCGACGCCCCAGACGGTGACGGTCACCGGCGTCGACGACAACGTCGACGACGGCAACCAGACCGCTACCGACGTGACGGTGTCGGTCGTGGACGCGTCTTCCGCCGACGAGTACGACGACGTCGCCGACCAGGTCGTCGACGTGACGACCACCGACGACGACACCGTCGGGTTCACGCTGTCGACGACGACGGCGTCGGTCACCGAAGCCGGGTCGACCGACACGTTCACCGTCCGGCTCAACACCGAGCCCACCGGCACCGTGGTGCTGACGGTGGCGTCCGACGACACCGGCGAGGCGACCGTGTCGCCGTCGACGCTGTCGTTCGGGTTGTTCGACTGGCACACCCCGCAGACAGTGACGGTCACCGGCGTCGACGACGATCTCGACGACGGCAACCAGGCCTCGACGGCCACCGTGGCGGTCGATGCAGCCTCGACAGGCGACTCGCTCTACGACTCGCTGGCCGCACAGACCGTCGACGTCACCACCGTCGACGACGACACCGCCGGGTTCACCCTGTCGAAGACGACGGCTTCGGTCACCGAGGCCGGATCGACCGACACGTTCACCGTGGTGTTGGACTCCGAACCCACCGGCACCGTGGTGCTGACGGTCGGGTCGTCGGACACCGGCGAGGCGACGGTGTCGCCGGCCACGCTGACGTTCACGACCGGCAACTGGGACACCGCCCAGACGGTGACGACCACCGGCGTCGACGACGATCTCGACGACGGTTCCCAGGCCTCGACGGCCACCATCTCGGTCAACACCTCGTCGACGGCCGACAGCGGCTACGACGCGCTGGCCGACCAGGACGTGGACGTGACCACCAGCGACGACGACACCGCCGGGTTCACCACGGCGATCACCTCGGGCTGCTCCGGCAGCGGTTGCAGCCGCATCGGCCTCGCCGAGGGAGGCAACTCCGGGACGTTCACCGTGGTGTTGGACTCCGAACCCACCGGAAACGTCGTGTTCGACGTGACGGCCAGTGACACCACCGAAGCGACGGTGTCGCCGACCACGCTGACGTTCACCAGCGCCAACTGGGACACCGCCCAGACCGTGACGGCCTTCAGCGTCGACGACGACCTCGACGACGGCAGGCAGGACTGGACCGTCACCGTGGCGGTCAACACCTCGTCGACGGCCGACAGCGACTACGACGCGCTGGCCGACCGGGAGGTCCTGGGCAAGACCACCGACGACGACGCCGCCGGGTTCACGCTTTCGGGCACGACGATCACCGTCACCGAGGCCGGGTCGAACGAGACGTTCACCGTGGTGTTGGACTCCGAACCCACCGGAAACGTCGTGTTCGACGTGACGGCCAGTGACACCGGCGAGGCGACCGTGTCGCCGACCACACTGACGTTCACCTTTTCCAACTGGGACACCGCCCAGGCGGTAACGGTCACCGGCGTGGACGACAGCATCGCCGACGGTTCCCAGGCCTCGACGGCCACCATCTCGGTCAACACCTCGTCGACGGCCGACAGCGGCTACGACGCGCTCGCCGACCAGGACGTGGACGTGACCACCAGCGACGACGACACGCCCGGCGTGTCGGTGTCACAAAGCGGTGGTTCGACCACCGTCGCCGAGTCCGGCACCACCGACTCGTTCACCGTCGAGTTGACCACCCAACCCGTCTCCGACGTCGTCATCTCCGTCTCGTCGGCCGACACCGGCGAGGTGACCGTGTCGCCGGCCATGTTGACGTTCACCAGCGCCAACTGGGACACGCCACAGACGGTGACGGCCACCGGCGTCGACGACACCGACGTGGACGGGACCATCGACGTGGACGTCACCGTGGCGGTCGTGGCCGCCTCCAGCGACGACGCCTACGACGGCGTCGCCGACCAGGCCGTGGTCGCCACCAACGAGGACGACGACGTCAAGGTCCAGGAAACCACGACCACCACCACAACGACCACCACAACGACCACCACCACAACGACGACGAGCACGACCACAACGACGACCACGACGACGGCTGCACCCACGACGACGACCACTACGACGACGGCTGCACCCACGACGACGACCACGACGGCTGCACCGACCACCACGGCTACGCCGACCACCACGGCTACGCCCACGACGACCACCACGGCTGCGCCCACCACCACGGCTACGCCGTCCACGACGACGAGCCCGCCGCCGGTGTCGACGTCGGAGC
>DEAL01000008.1 GCA_002346745.1 Candidatus Neomicrothrix sp. UBA2983
ACGTTGCCGCCGACCACGACGACGACCACGACCGAGCCGCCCAGCACCGACCTGGTGGTGCAGACGGGCTACACGGCCGACGAGTACGCCGGGATCGCCCGCGCTGCGGCGATCCTCGACCTGGAGGTCGAGGAGTTCCAGCGGACTGGCGTCTACGTGGTCAGCTTCCTCACGGCCATCAACCCGACGCCCCCCGAGCCCATGCGTCCGCGACCCCCCGTCGACGGCCCAGCGCTTGTCGCGACAATCTGGACCGAGGAGGAGATCCCGATGCTGCTGGCGGTGGCCGAGGCCTGGGGGCTCACGCCCGCCGAGATGCAGAAGTTCGGAGCGATCCTCCTAGCGTTCTTCGTCGGCCTGGCCTACGGCTGAGGCACCGATACGGCGTCACACCGATCCGGTGTCGAAGCCCCCGATCAGGCCTTCGGGTCGGCGCCCTCTGCGGCGACCTCTCCGCTGCCCGGCTCGGGAGTGCCGATCGAAGGGCTCACTCGGAGCTCGAGGCAGGGTTCGGTCGGAATGGCAGGTGCCCTGAGTACGGGGATGTCGCCGGCTCCGGGTTGGTGACGGCAGGAGCAGTCCGTCTGTCAGACTCCGGCCATCGAGGACGCCCGCGCCGCCGCCTACCCCTTCGTGCCCTCAGCTGCCGTTCCGCCGGTGGTGGAGCGGGCCGAGGGCTGCACGCTGCACCTGGATGACGGGCGCACGCTGATCGACGCTGGCGGCGGTGCTGTCGCCGTCAACATCGGCCACGGCCGCAGCGAGGTGGCCGACGCCGTCGCCGAGGCCACCCGCCGGGTCTCCTATGTGCTGCCCCCTTGGGCGACCGAGGAGCGGGTGGCCCTCGCTGAGGTCCTGCGCAAGCGGTGGCTGCCGGAAGGGCTGACCCGGGTGGGGTTCACGAGCGGTGGCTCCGAGTCGGTTGACACGGCGGTGCGACTCGCCCTCGCCCACCACGCCACGTCAGGCCGCCCCGAGCGTCGGAAGGTCATCGGCCGCGAGACCTCGTACCACGGACTGACGATGACGGCGTTGGCGGTGGGTGGCCACCGGGACCGGCGTTCACTCTTCGAGCATGCGCTGGCCGACCACCCCAAGATGTCGATGGCCGACGCCGAGGACCTCGAGAAGGTGCTGTGGGACGAGGGGCCGGAGACGGTGGCGGCGGTGATCGCCGAGCCGGTGGTCGGGGCCTCGGCCGGAGCGCTCGTGCCCCCTGACGGCTGGTGGTCCGACGTCCGGTCCCTCTGCGACGAGCACGGCGTGCTGCTGATCGCCGACGAGGTCATGACCGGGTTCGGACGGACCGGGAAGCGCTTCGGCGTCGACCACTGGGACGTGGTGCCCGACGTGCTGGTCGGCGGCAAGGGCCTGTCCGGCGGTTACGCACCGCTGGGCGGCGTGTACACCACCGAGGCGGTGGTGGCGCCGATCGCCGCCTCCGGGGAGGGCCTCATGTTCTTCACCTACTCGGCGCACTCGGCTGCCTGTGCGGCGGGCCTCGCCACGCTCCGGATCCTCGAGGACGAGGACCTGGTGGCAGCCAGCGCCGCCAAGGGGGTGGACCTGCTGGGGCGTCTCGCCGGTCTGGCCGCCCACCCCGCCGTGACCGAGGTGCGGGGCCTCGGCCTGATGGTCGGCATCGAACTGGCCGGCGGGCCGGGGTCCGGACTGGCGGGGGCGGTGGCCGCTGAGGCCATGTCGCGTGGCGCTTGGGTGTACCCGGCCGGCGACGGGAACCTGCCCGACGCCCTGCTGCTGGGGCCGCCCTTCACCATCACCGACGGGGAGATGGACGAGGTGGTGCGCATCGTGACCGAGTCGGTCGACGCGGCCTGCGGGGGCTGAGCCGCGGGGTCGGTTCAGCCACCCGAGAGGGGCGCCACGAACCAGATGTCGGTGTCGGGCCCTACCGCCAGGTACTGCGGGTCCGCGTGGATCACCCCGTCGATGCCGGCCGACGCGCCGTGGGTGAGCAACTCGCCCAGGCCCGGGTAGCGCCGCTCGAGTTCGTCGATCACGGCGCCGACCGTTGCGCCCTCGACCTCGAGGGTCGCGACGCCGTCCGTGAAGCGCCGGTGGTCGGCCATGAGGTGGACGCGTGGCATCGGGTCCGGCTGGTCGGTTGGGGAGCGGGCGCTCAGCGCTCGCCGAGTCGCTCCAGGATCTTCGGGGGCGACATCGGGAGGCTGGTCATCCGGACCGAGGTGGCCCGGGTGATGGCGTTGGCGATGGTGGCCATGGGGGGCACGATGCCGGTCTCGCCGACGCCCCGTACCCCGTACGGATGGGCCGGATTGGGCACCTCCACGATGATGGTGTCGATCATCGGCAGGTCGGAGGCCACCGGGATCCGGTAGTCGAGGAAGCCGGCGTTCTGCATGGCTCCCTCGTCGTCGTAGACGTACTCCTCGTTCAGGGCCCAGCCGATGCCCTGGGCGGTGCCGCCCTGCATCTGGCCCTCGACGTAGCTGGGGTGGATGGCGGTCCCGGCGTCCTGGGCGGTGGTGTAGCGCAGGATCTCGACGTGGCCGGTCTCCTCGTCGACGGCGAGGTCGCAGCAGTGCACGGCGAAGGAGGGGCCGGCGCCGCCGGCGTTGAGTGAGGCGGTCTCCGTCAGCGGCCCTCCGGTGCTCTTGGCCTTGGCGGCGATGGCGGCGAGGGGCAGGGGATCCTTGCCGTCGGCAACGGCCTCGCCGTCGACCCAGTCGACCGCCTCGGCCTCGACGCCGAGGATCGTGGCCGCACGGGCCTTGAGGTCCTCGACGAGTTCGCGGCAGGCGTTGACCACGGCCATGCCGGTGGCGAAGGTGGCCCGGCTGCCCTCGGTGATGTCGGTGAAGCCGACCGTCTCGGTGCCGGCGACCACGGGCGTGATGCGGTACACGTCGATGCCGAGTTCCTCGGCGGCCATCAGCGCCATCGAGGCACGGCTACCGCCGATGTCGGGGCTTCCGGTGATGACGGTCGCCGTGCCGTCCTCGTTCACGTTGACGGTGGCGCTGGACTGCTCGCCGATGTTGAACCAGAAGCCGGTGCCGATGCCCCGGGCGGCGCCCTCGGGCACCGGCGACCGGTAGTGCTCGGAGTCGCGGATGGCCTCGAGGCACTCGACGAAGCCGATGCGGGGATGGGGCATGCCCATCGCCGTCGGGTCGCCCTCGACGACGGCGTTGCGGAGCCTGATCTCGATGGGGTCGAGGTCGAGTTGCTGGGCGATCTCGTCGATGACCGATTCGACCGCGAAGGCGGCGTGGGGGGCGGAGGGCGCCCGGTAGGCCGCCGTCTTGGGCGTGTTGGTGAGGGCGCCGATCGCCTCGAGCTTGAGGTTGGGGAACTTGTAGGACGCCACCGACATGGCGCCGACGAGGCCGGCGAAGTCGTTGGCGCTGCCGACGGCGTAGCCCAGCCAGCCCTCGATGGCGGTCAGGTCGCCGTCGCTGGTGGCACCGATCTTGACCCGGACCTTGGCGGCGGGTGCCGGGCCGGTGGCGCGCAGCACCTCGTCGCGGCTCATGACGGACTTGACGGGACGGCCGCTCTTCTCGGAGAGACGGGCGGCGACGGGCTCGAGGTAGATGGTCGTCTTGCCACCGAAGCCGCCCCCGATCTCGGCGGGGGTCACCTTGATCCGCGAGGGCTCCCAGCCGAGGACGGCGGCGGTCACCGCCCGGACCATGAAGTGGCCCTGCGAGGAGGCCCAGATGTCGGCACGGCCGTCGGGGCCCACGTCGACCACGCAGGCGTGGGGCTCGATGTAGCCCTGGTGGACCCAGGCGGTCTCGAATTCCCGCTCGACCACCAGGTCGGCGTCGGCGAAGGCGGCCTCCACGTCGCCCCGCTCGTTGACGTTGACGGTCGCCAGGTTGGAGGGCCCGTCGCTCTCCACGAAGCGGGTAATGTTGTTCTCGTTCACCAACGGGGCGTCGTCGGCCGTCGACTCGTCGAGGCTGAGGATCGCCGGCAGCAGTTCGTATTCGACGTCGATCGCCGCCGCGGCGCTCCGGGCCTCGGCCCGCGTCGAGGCGGCCACGGCTGCGATCGCATGGCCGTTGTAAAGCACCACGTCGCGGGCCATGACGTTCACCGAGACGTCGAAGTTGGGGTTCATCGGGTCGAGGTCGGGGAAGTCGGCGCCGGTCACGACGGCGCGGACCCCGGGCATGGCGGCCGCCGCGTCGGTGTCGATCGACAGGATCCGGGCGTGGGGGTGGGGGGAGCGCAGGTAGGCGGTGTGGAGCTGGCCCGGCAGGTCGAGGTCGGCGGCGAAGCGGGCCTTGCCGACGACCTTGTCGTAGCCGTCGTGTCGGATGGGCCGCGTGCCGACCCAGGTGTAGGTGGGGTTCTCGGTGGCGGTCACTTGCCGGCTCCGTTCAGTTGGACCGCCGCCTCCTGGACGGCGCGGACGATCTTGTCGTAGCCGGTGCACCGGCAGAGGTTGCCGGCCAGGCCGTAGCGGATCTCGGTCTCGGTGGGGTCGGGGTTCTCGTCGAGGAGCGCCTTGGCGGCGACGAGGAAGCCGGGGGTGCAGACGCCGCACTGCAGGGCGGCGCCCTCGAGGAACGCCTGCTGGAGGGGGTGCAGGTGGTCCCCGTCGGCGAGGCCCTCGACGGTCACGATGTCGCGGCCCTCGGCCTCGGGGGCGAAGACGAGGCACGAGCAGTTGAGGCGGCCGTCGAGGAGGATCGAGCAGGCGCCGCAGTCGCCGGTGCCGCAGCCCTCCTTGGCGCCGGTGAGGCCGAGTTCTTCCCGTAGGGCGTCCAGCAGGGAGGTGTCGTCGGCGGCGAGGAAGTCGACCTCGTCGCCGTTGACCGTGCAGGTGACGTGGGTTCGGGACATGGCTCAGGCTCCGTTCCGGGCGCGTTCGGCGGCGATCGCGGCCGCCCGCTTGGCGAGGACACCGGCGACCTGGCGCCGGTAGGCGATGGTGCCCCGCTTGTCGTCGATGGGGTTGCAAACGGTTGACGCGGCATCGGCTATGGCGGCGAGGGTGGCGTCGTCGAGGCCTCCGTCGGTGAGGGCGGCGCCGGTGAGTGCTGCCTCGGCGTCGGGGACCGACACGGCGGTGGGGGCGACCGCCCCGAGCACGACGCGTGCGTCGGTGACGGCGGCGCCGTCCACGGTGAGCCGGACCGCGGCGCCGACGATGGCGATGTCCATCTCGCTGCGGGGGATCATCCGCAGGTAGGCCTCGCCGGTGCCGGCCGGCGGGTCGGCCAGGGTGAACTCGATGATGAACTCGCCTTCGGCGAGTGAGGTCTGTCCGGGGCCGGTGGCGATGTCGCGGGCCGGCACGGTGCGGGTCCCGTCGGCGGTGGCGACGACCGCCTGGGCGCCGTTGACGAGCAGTGCGGGCACCGAGTCGGCGGCCGGCGAGGCGTTGGCGAGGTTGCCGCCCAGGCTGGACCGGTTCTGGATCTGGTCGGAGCCGATCAGGCCGGCGGCCTCGGCGAGCCCGGGGAAGGCGGCGGTGAACCCGGCGTTGCCGGTGAGCTGCGACGTCGGCAGGGCGGCGCCGACGGTCCACTGGCCGTCCTCATGGGTCAACGACATCAGTCGGTCGATGTGCTTGAGGTCGACCAGCAGCGGCGGCGACGGGCGCCCCCCGCGGAACTGGGGGACGAGGTCGGTGGCGCCGGCGAACACCCGGGAACCGGGGTTGTCGGCCAGCAGCGACCGGGCGTCGTCCACCGTCGTCGGGGCGGCGTACTTCAACGGGTGTCCCTCCCTTCCCGCGGGGGCGTCACGGGATGTCGGTGCGGCGACGACGTCGTCCCCGGCGCCGGAACCCTAGCCAAGCCGGGAACCGTGGCCCCGACCCGGCAGGGGGGAGGTTCTCCGGCAAAGGCGAGAGCAGGAGCGCCTGGGTGGTGCGACGTTCGGTCCCGTGGATGTCTGGCGCACCGCCCATGCCAGGGTCCGCGCCGGGACGTGTCCCTGGGGAAGGGCGGCGATCAGGGTGCCGAGGGCGATGTTCATCAGGAAGGCCTTCGGGTGTTCGTCCCTGGTCCTCCACGCGAACACCTCGTTGGTGGTGGTCGTCGACGCCGGCCACGCCTTGCTTCCTGAGGAGCCACAGGCGGTGGCCCACGCGCTGCTGGAATGCCGACGCGCTGCTCGAATGATTGTGCGGCAGGAGTCGTAGGGTTCCGCGATGACGAACATCCTCATCACCGGCAGCAACAGTGGTTTCGGCAGATTGGCCGCGCTCTCCCTGGCACGTGAGGGCCATCGTGTGATCGCCACGATGCGGACCGTCTCCAAGGGCGATGACCTGCGGCGACTTGCTGGAGAGGAGGGCCTCGCCGTTGAGATCCGGCAACTCGACGTCACCGACCCGGCATCGGTCGAGGCATGCCTGGCTGATCCGAACGAGATCGATGTGTTGGTCAACAACGCCGGGTTCGAGGTGCAGGGAGCGATAGAACAAATCGACGATGTGCTCATGCGACGTCAATTTGAGACCAATGTCATGGGTCCTCTGCGCACCATGCGAGCGGTGCTCCCAGCATGGAGCGAGCGCGGAAGCGGTGTGATCGTAAATGTGAGCAGCATCGCCGGGCGGGTGGCCCCGCCCTACAGCGGCGCCTACGCGGCCTCAAAACACGCGCTTGAAGCTCTGACCGAATCCCTCCACTTCGAGGTATCCCACCTTGGGCTCCGAGTCCACCTCATCGAACCCGGACGCTTCCTCACGAACTTTCACGACAACATCGTGTTTCCCTCGGTTTGGGCCGGTTCAGCCCACGAGGACCGAGCCCTCGCATTTCGGGAGTCGTTGACGAGCCTTGACGGAGACGGCCCCCCAGCCGACCCCCAAGCCGTTGCTGACGCCATCGCGCTTGCTGCCACTGACCCCTCAACGCCATTTCGAACGCTGGTTGGTGCGGACGCCGAACTGATCGACGCCACCAAGACCTCGATGAGTTTCGAAGATTTCGAAACCACGATGCGCGCCGCCCTCGATTGGCACGACTGACCTGGACGCCGGCGCTGGCCGATCGAACACCTGGTTGGTGGCGTGTTCGCAGTTCTGTCAACGCCGTGTGGCGACTGGGGTCCGATGGGACTCGTAGGGGAGGCTTCACCCGTTAAGTGGGGGAGTCTTCACAGGGGCCACTCGGAAGTTGACCTGGAGGATTTCGACGCACCTAACCGGTCTTAGTCGGGCTCAACAGCGCTGGGTTGGGGCGCCTCGGTGGAATTCCATGCTCCAGTCCCTCTCCGCCCCGGTGCCAAATCGAACTCCGGCGGGAGGGTTCCGGGCGGCGTTCGGCCCCGTGGGTGGCTGGTGTGCCGCTCTTGCCAGGGTTCGCGCCGGGACGTGTCGCGGGAAGGGGCATCGTCGGGGTTTCTTGCCCGGGTGTCGAAGCTGGCCGGAGTCAGTCGTTCAGGAACGGCCTCGCCACCAGCCAGGCGGCGATCAGGGTGCCGAGGGCGATGTTCATCAGGAAGACCTTCGGGTATTCGTCTCTGGTTCTCCACGCGAACACCTTGCGAATCCAGACCTTTTGGGTGATCAGGCAATAGGCCACGTAGGCCAGCACGGCTAGGCCGAGAAGAATCTGCAACACCCTCATCGGTCACCTTCCCCCTCCGGCCCCCGTTTGGAGCCATCGACTCTTCGTGTCAGAGACCCCCAAGACTGTCATATCTTCATGTAGACGCTTCGAGGCAGACTCGCTTGCGGATCCGACGTTCGCGAAGCCAGACGACGAGGCCGAGGAGTGCGTTCCCGAGGGCTCCGAGGGCGAATCCGTACGCAGGCCAGGAGATCCGCAGGTCCGGATCGAAGGCATCCCAATCGGATGGCAACACCAACCCGATTGCCAGCGTCGCCGCGAGGAGCACGACGATCGAGATCAGGCCGAGGATGCCCGCCGCAGCCGACGACGCACTTGCCAGGAGCAGCCATTTCGGACGTCCCGAACGCGCCGTCAGTCCGACACTGCCGAATGCAACAACCCAGAACAGCATCAACATGATGCCTAGGCCGGGCAACTCATAGGCCCCAACACCACGATCAATGGCCAGAAGTAGGGCGTCGGGAACCTCGTCGGGCACCATGCGCCAAGCGTCGTCCACGTCCACCACCAGCCAACCCGGAACTAGCAGCAATCCGACCAGTAGGTGACTGAGGCACAGAAACAGCGCCGTTCGTCGAGCGATCATATGGGGGGCGTTTGGACGGCCTAGTCCTCGAAGATCAGTCCGGCACCTTCTGGGTGGCCGGGCCTACCGAAGATGGTTGATTGAGCGTGGCAGAATATATGTGACAGTCGCCATACGCGCCGAATCAGGGAAGGGAGTCAGCAGTGACTATTGATGAGGTGCTTCGCCAGATGCCCAAGACGGAACTCCATCTCCATTTGGAAGGTGCTGTGGATTCCCTCACGTTTGCTGAACTGGCCACCAAGCATGGACTGGAATTGCCACCACATAGTTCGGCTTCGGATCTGTACGAGTACGACACTTTGGCTGATTTCCTGAAGGTGTACTCATTGGTTAGCCACGCGATACGAGACCGAGACGATTTTCAACGAGTGACATACGAGTGCCTGGAACGCTGTGCTCACAGTGGCGCAAGGTACGTAGAATTGTTTTTTAGCCCAGAGTCGCACTTTGAGGCAGGAGTTGAATACGGCGCCATGTTGGACGGAGTTCTCCAAGGCATGGAGGACGCCGAGACGGACCTCAATTTAGTGAGCAATTTGGTGCCTGCAATCAACCGTGAACTCGGCGGAGTCAGAGCGGTTGAGTTTGTGCAAATGGTTGCCGATGATCGTCGTGACCGGGTGATAGGGGTGGGTCTTGACTTTAACGAAGTGGGCTACCCGCCAGAGCACTTTGTTGAAGCTTTTCGGCTAGCAACTCAAGTCGGACTTTGTCGCACTTCTCATGCCGGGGAGGTTGGTCCCGCTGCAAACGTTCGAACAGGTATTGAACTACTCGGTTGTCAGCGAGTCGACCACGGTTACAACATCGTGGACGACCCCGTTTTGGTAGAAGAGTGTGTGGTTAGCCAGATTCCCTTCACGGTGTGTCCAACCACGACTACCTACACAAGTTCTTTTCGCGATCTAGCAGATCCAAACCACGCCATTCGCCAAATGGCTAGCGCTGGGCTAAAGCTGACCATTAATTCTGATGATCCACCAATGTTCGGCATCGACTTGGCAATGGAGTACTGCACCCTCTACCACATAATGGGCTTCACGCCAGAGGAACTCAGGGAGTTTGCACTCAACGGAATTGATGCTGCATGGGTTGACGACCAGACCAAGAGCGAATGGCGGGCAGCTTGGAGCGATGAGATTGACAAACTATTGGCTCAGGTCACCTAGGCCTTTTTGGAGACCTACCAAACTGGACCGGTGAGTAGATAGCGCTGCTTCAGATCTGGGAGCGAACGTGCCTTTGTGTAATCGTGTGCAACGGGGTGCCCGCTGAGGAGGTCCGAAAGGACAGAGAGGCTTGATATTTCAGGCCTCGCTGCAGCGAAGGCCGAATCCCCGAACACGGCGACCCCAGCCCGCTAGAGGCCGCACAACCGCCGAAAACCCGAAAAGGCAGCGCCAAATGCGCTGCCTTCTCGAAACTGCGAACACGTGCACGCAGAAACTGCGAACACGCCTTGGTGGAGCTGGGGGGAATCGAACCCCCGTCCGTCGACGGGTGGACGCCCGCGATACGACCATTCCCGAGTCTGCGGCTCCTGGCTGCCGCACCGCCGGGTCGGTTGGGCCCGAGGGCCCGGCCACGGGGTCTTTCCCCCGGGTCAGCGGTCTTTCACGCCGTCAGCGGTCTGTCCCTGCGGTCTCCACTGCTTCTGTTGCCGGGCTGCAGTGGACTGGCCCCGCGTGCCGTTGCCGGTCGCGGTGACTCTCTACTGCCTGACGGGTCAGGCGGCGAGAGCGAGATCGTCCGTGTTGGCGTCTCTGTTGGTGCCCCGTTTTGGGAGTCTGGGCAACTCCGGTCGCACGACTCGTCCACGAAACGCCGGCGTCGAAACCGATCAGCCCCGTGAAACGGGCGGCTCGAGGCCGCCGCGTACGGATGGTTGGTGCTCGATTGTCAAGGATCCGCACCGACAGGGTACCGGCCGGCCGTGACGGCCGTCCGGCGAAGGGGGGCCTCAGCGCCGGCGACGACGGGCCATGGCGCGCTCGGCCTCCCGGTTGGCCTCCCGCTCGGCGATGGCCTGGCGCTTGTCGGCGTGGCCCCGCCCACGGGCCAGCGCCAGCTCGACCTTGGCTCGGCCACCCGAGAAGTAGAGCGACAACGGCACCAGCGTGAGGCCCTCCCGCTGGACCCGGTCGTGCATCCGGCGGATCTCGCTGCGGTGGAGCAGCAGCTTCTTGGGGCGGTCCGGGTCGTGGCCGGAGGCCTCGGCGGAGCCGCTGGTCGCCCAGGGCGAGATGTGGAGGCCCAGCAGCCAGGCCTCGCCGTCGTCGATGCGGCCGAACGACTCGGCCAACTGCACCTTGGACTCCCGCAGCGACTTGACCTCGCCGCCGCGCAGCACGAGCCCGGCCTCCCAGGTGTCGAGGACCTCGTAGTTGCGGCGGGCTTGCCGGTTCGTGGCCACGACGCGGTCACGCGGGTCTTCCCGCTCGCCCCCGCCCGGCCTGCCCGATGACTTCGTGCCCATCGGGCGAGCGTACCGGTGGACCCCGCCGTGGTTCCCCCACCGTTAGCCTCGCCGTCGTGACCGACGAGACCCTGCGCCTGAGCGCCGACGCCCACACGGCCATGGTCGCCCATGCCCTCGCCGGCGTGCCCCACGAGGCCTGCGGGCTGTTCGCCGGCCCGGTGGGGGAGCAGGGCGGCGGCCCGGTCGTGGACCGCTTCTTCCCGATGCGCAACACCGCCGAGTCGAGCACCCTGTACCTGCTCGACGGCCAGGAGATGCTCGACGTCGAGCGGTCCGCCGACGAGGCCGGGGCCGTGATCACCGGGGTGATGCACAGCCACACCCACACGCCGGCCTACCCCTCGCCGACCGACGTGGCCGACGCCGCCCGCTTCGACCCGTTCGGCGCCTGGGTGTTCGTGATCGTCTCGCTGGAGCACGCCGATCCGGTGTTGCGGGCGTTCCGGATCCTGGACGGCGGCATCACGGAGTTGACGGTGGCCGTGGGGGACGGCGACCCACGGGGCTAGAATCCCGACCGATTCAGTCGGAATTACACCGGAGCCCGTCATGACCGTCCACGCCTCGGTCCTCGACCTGATCGGCGACACGCCGTTGGTCGACGTCAGCGCGCTCAGCCCCCACCCCGGGGCCACGATCCTCGTCAAACTCGAGGGGCAGAACCCCGCAGGTTCGGTCAAGGACCGCATCGCCAAGGCCATGGTCGAGGAGGCCGAGGCCGACGGCACCCTCGTCCCGGGCCGCACCATCATCGAGCCGTCCTCGGGCAACACCGGCATCGCCCTGGCCATGATCGCCCGCCTCCGCGGCTACCCCCTCAAGATCGTGCTTCCCGAGAACGTCTCCGTGGAACGTCGCCAGATGCTCGAGGTCTACGGCGCCGAGATCATCCCGTCGCCCGGCGAGGAGGGCTCCAACGGCGCCGTGCGCCTGGCCCGCCGCCTCGCCGATGAGAACCCCGACTGGGTGTTCCTCTACCAGTACGCCAACGAGGCCAACCCCCGCGCCCACTACGCCACCACCGGCCCCGAGATCCTGCGTGACGCCCCGGGCATCACCCACTTCGTGGCCGGCCTCGGCACCAGCGGCACCCTCATGGGGGTCGGCACCTATCTCAAGGAACGGCGCCCCGAGGTGCAGGTGCTGGCCGTCGAGCCGCCGTCCGGCGAGTTGGTCCAGGGGCTGCGCAGCCTCGACGACGGCTACATCCCGCCCGTGTACGAGAAGTGGGGCGGCAACGAACTCCTCGACGGCAAGCGCATCGTTCGGCCGCGCGAGTCCCTGGAATGCACCCGTCGGCTGGCTGACGAGTGCGGGATCTTCGCCGGCATCTCGACTGGCGCCGCCCTGGCCGGCGCCCTCAAGGTGGCCGAGCGTCTCGCGGACGGCGAGCAGGCCACGATCGTCTTCGTCGCCTGCGATGCGGGATGGAAGTACCTGTCCACGGGCGCCTGGACCGACGACCTCGATACGGCCGCCGCCAACGCCGACTCGATCATCTACTTCTAGCCTGCCTGCAACGGCGCCGGTGGAGGCGCCCGACCCAGGGCCACCGACCAGAAAGCAGGCACCCATGCGACCCGACGGACGCCACAACGACGAACTGCGCCCGTTCTCCTTCGAGCGCGACTTCACCGACGCCGCCCTGGGTTCCTGCCTCGTGTCGTTCGGACGCACCCGGGTCCTCTGCACCGCCTCCGTGGGCGACGGCGTGCCTCGATGGCTGTCGGGCACGAACAAGGGCTGGGTGACCGCCGAGTACTCGATGCTGCCGGGCTCGAGCGCCGAGCGCATCCGGCGCCGCGTCTCCGGTCGCAGCCAGGAGATCCAGCGGCTCGTCGCCCGGTCGCTGCGGGCCGTGTGCGACCTCGGGGCGTTGGGAGAGCGCGAGGTGACGGTGGACTGCGACGTCATCCAGGCCGATGGCGGCACCCGAACCGCCTCCATCTGTGGTGGCTACGTGGCGTTGCACGACGCCCTCGAGCGGCTCGTCGCCGCCGGAGACCTGGCCGCCAACCCGCTCACCGACCACCTGGCGGCCGTCTCGGTCGGCATCATCGACGGCGAGGCCCGCCTCGACCTGCCCTACGTCGAGGACGCCGGCGCCGAGGTCGATTTCAACGTCGTCATGACCGGCTCGGGTTGCTTCGTCGAGGTGCAGGGCACCGCCGAGGGGGAGGCCTTCGAGCGCTCCCAACTCGACGAACTGGTCGACCTGGCTGCGGGCGGCATCGCCGAGATCGTCGCCGCGCAGCGGACGCTCCTCGCCGACCCACCGCCCGCCCGCGGCTGAGCCGCCCGGCGCCGACACGGTCTGGCCGGTTGCGACGATGCATCGAGTGCCCGTGCCGCTGGTTGCCGCCACGGCCAATCCCGACAAGCTGGCCGAGATCGCCGTGATCCTCGGTGGTGATGTCGAGCTCCTGCCCCGCCCGGCCGACCTCGGCGAGGTCGTCGAGGACGGCGAGACGCTGGAGGACAACGCACGCCTCAAGGCGGTGGCGGTCTGTTCGGCGGCAGGTGCGGCCGCCGTGTCCGACGACACCGGCCTCGAGGTCGACGCCCTCGGAGGCGCTCCCGGGGTCCATACCGCCCGCTTCGCCGGCGAGGGTGCAACGTACGCAGACAATGTGGCGCGCCTGCTCCGGGAGCTCGAGGGTGTTGCTCCGGGCCTGCGGACGGCCCGGTTCCGCACCGTGGCCCTCGTCCATCGTCCCGACGGCAGCGAGGTCGTCGCCACCGGCACGGTCGAGGGACGGATCGCCGAGGAGGCGACGGGGGAAGGCGGCTTCGGCTACGACCCGGTGTTCGTGCCCGTGGAGGGCGACGGCCGCACCTTCGCCGAGATGGGCGACGAGAAGCATGCCCTCTCGCACCGTGGTCGGGCGTTTCGCGCGCTCGCCCGACGGCTGGACGGCGAGGCCTCCAACCGCTAGTTCGGCGAGGCCGCCCCCGTCGACCAGCGGGGTTCGAGGAACCGGTCGAACTCGGCGTCGGTCACCGGCTCCGAGAAGTGGTAGCCCTGCGCCAGGTCGCAGCGCAGTTGGCGCAGGCGCTCCAGCTGCTCCTCGGTCTCGACGCCCTCGGCCACGACCCGCAGCCCGAGGCTGTGGGCGAGGGCGATCGTGCCCGTGACGATCGCGGTGTCGCCGTCGTTGCTGCCGAGGCCGGCCACGAAGGAGCGGTCCACCTTCAGGAAGTCGATCGGGAAGCGCTTCAGGTAGGCCAGCGACGAGAACCCGGTGCCGAAGTCGTCCAGCCCGATGCGCACCCCGAGCTCGGTCAGGTCGTCCAGGACCCGCTCGGTCACCGGGTTGGCGGCGATCAGGGCGCTCTCGGTGAACTCGAGCGCCACCAGGGCGGGGTCGAGGCCGCAGCCGGCCAGGGCGTCGTCCACGACGCCGGGGAAGGCGGCGTCGGCCAACTGGCGGGCCGACACGTTGACCGCCATGGACAGGGGCTCCTGGTGGGTGCGGCTCCACGCCGCCAGCCGATCCAGGGCGAGCACGAGGACCCGGCTGCCGAGTTCGGCGATCAGCCCGCTGTCCTCGGCGATGTCGATGAACTGGTCGGGAAGCAGCAACTCGCCGGTCTCGGCCCGGACCCGGGCGAGGGCCTCGGCGCCGGTGACGGCGCCGTCGCTGATGCGCACGACCGGCTGGAAGTGGACCTCGATCCGATTCGACTCGAGGGCCAGGCGGAGTTCCTGCTGGATCGAGTGGCGACGGACGGCCTGGACCCTCAGGTTGTCATCGAAGAGCTCCGCCCGGTCCCGCCCTTCCTCCTTGGCCCGGTACATGGCGGTGTCGGCGTCGCGAAGGAGGTCGCCGGGCGTCTCGTCACCATGGGCGATGTTGATCCCGATGCTCGTGGTGACGACCGTCGATTCGGCGCCGAGTTCGACGGGGCGGGCCAGGGCCCGCCGGATGCGTTCGGCGGCGGTCAGGGCGTCGATGTGCCGGAGCATGTCGCCGATGACGACCACGAACTCGTCGCCGCCGAGGCGGGCGACGGTGTCGCCGGGTCGGACCGTGCGTTCGAGCCGGCGGGCCACCTCCCGAAGCAGGTCGTCGCCGGCGCCGTGGCCGAGCGAGTCGTTGACGACCTTGAAGCGGTCCAGGTCGAGGAACAGCACGCCGACCGAGCGCTGGTGGCGGGACGCCCGGTGCAGGGCGTCCTGGAGGCGGTCCAGCAACAGGGCACGGTTGGGGAGGCCCGTCAACTCGTCGTGGAAGGCCCGCTCCTCGAGCTGTGCCGCCACCTCGACGCGTTCGGTGACGTCCCGGGCGTTGACCACGATGCCCTCGACAGCGGGGTTCTCGAGCAGGTTGGTGGCGACGATCTCCATGTGCCGCCACCCCCCGTCGGTGTGGGCGACCCGGGCGTCGAACACCGGCGACATCCCCGGCGTGGCGACGACGGTCGGGGCCTGCGCGATCAGCCGGTCGAGGTCCTCGGGGTGGACCAGGTCGGCCACCGGGACGCCCTCGAGGTCGTGGGGCTCGAGGCCCAGCACACGGGCGACCGCCGGACTGGCGTAGATGATGCCACCGTCCTCGCCGACCACGCAGACTAGGTCGGAGGCGTGCTCGACGAGGGCCGCCAGCCGCACCTCGGTGGCCTCGACCCGGCGGCGGGCCGCGTACAGGTCGCTGAGGTCGCGGGCCACCAGCGAGATCGCCTCGAGGCGCCCGGTGTGGTTCCGGTGGGCGACGAGCACCGCCGAGACCGGGAGCGGCGCGGCACCGTCGTTGCCGGTGCTGGCCAGGCGCAACTCGCCTCTCCAGGTGCCGCCGGAGCGGACGGCGGGCAGGGCGGTGGCGGCGTACCGGGCCTGCGACCAGCCGTCCAGGCGGTCGAGCAGCCGGAGCCCGGGAACCTGCGGGTTCCCCAGGATCTCCCGGAAGGCGTCGTTGGCCCAGGCGATCGTGCGTCCCAGCGGGTCGAGCACGGCGACGAGGTCGGGACTGGCCTCGAGTACCCGGGTCAACTCGTGGGCCCGTCGAGCCTCCTCGAGTTCCTCGGTGACGTCGTCGAAGGTGAGCAGCGCGGCGCCGCCGGCATCGACCGGGGTCAGGGACAGGTCGATCCAGCGCAGCCCGTCCTCGGGTGCCACGAGCCGCAACCGCCCCCGGATCCCCCGCCCGGCGGCCAGTGCGGCACGTGCCGCCTCGAGGAACTCGTCACGGCCGTCGGCGTCGATGGCAGCCTGCCAGCCGGCGCCGAGCGCCTGTTCGAGCGCCTGGCCCGTGTGTTCGGTCCAGCGGGCGTTGGCCCGACGGAACCCCAGGTCGGCGTCGAGGACCGCCATCCCGGTGGGGCAGGCGTCGACCAGCCGGTCGAGCAGGCCGGCGTCGCCCGTCTCGATCGGGCCCGGGTCGCCGGGCAGGGGCGTGTCCGTCATGTGCGGACGGGGGGACTCGAACCCCCATGCCTTGCGGCGCCGGCTCCTAAAGCCGGTGCGTCTACCAGTTCCGCCACGTCCGCAGCGGTGCAGCCTAGGTGGAGGCGAGGGGCGGAGGGGTCCGGACGGCCGCTCAGGCCATCTCGCCGCGGCGCACGATCACCTTGTCGATGATCCCGTACTCCTGCGCCTCGTCGGCGGTGAACCAGCGGTCGCGGTCGCTGTCGGCCTCGATGGTCTCGAAGGACTGCCCGGTGTGCTCGGCGATCCGCTCCTGGAGCTGGCGCTTCACGTGGGTCATCTGCTCGGCCTGGATGGCGATCGAGGAGGCGTCGCCCTGCACGCCGCCGAGCGGCTGGTGCATCATCACGCGTGCGTGGGGGAGGGCGTAGCGCTTGCCGGGTGCGCCGGCGCAGAGCAGGAACTGCGCCATCGAGGCACCCAGGCCGGTGCAGATGGTGCCGACCTCGGGACCGACGAACTGCATCGTGTCGTAGATGGCCATGCCGGCAGTCACCGAGCCGCCCGGCGAGTTGATGTAGAGCCAGATCGGCTTCTCGGGGTCCTCGGCCTCCAGGAACAGCATCTGGGCGACCAGCACGTTGGCGATCTCGTCGTTGACGTCGGTTCCGAGAAAGACGATGCGGTTCTTGAGGAGCCGGTCGAAGATGTCGACGCGGCCCGAGGCCCCGCCATCGAGGTCGGAGGCGGCCGCGGGAAGGTGGAGTTCGCTCATGTGGGGGAGGGTATCGGCGGCCCGTGACGGCCCGGCCCCCGGCTCAGGACCGGGCGGCCTCGGCGCGGGTGCGCAGGTCGGCGACGGCGTGGCCGAGCCCCTCCGGGTCGCGGTACAGGGCGCTGCCGGACACCAGCACGTTGGCGCCGGCGGCGGTCGCACCGGCAACGGTGTCGGGACCGATGCCGCCGTCGACCTCGAGGTCGATCGGCCGCTCGCCGATCATGGCGGCGACCTCCGACACCTTGGACTCCATGGCCGGGATGTAGGCCTGGCCGCCGAAGCCGGGGTTCACCGTCATCACCAGCACCATGCCGAGAAGGTCGAGCACGTGGCCGACCACGTCGGCGGGAGTGTGTGGGTTGAGGGCCACGCCGGGTGTGGCACCCAGGTCGGCGATGTGGGCGAGGGTGCGGTGCAGATGGGGGCAAGCCTCGGCGTGGACGATGACGATCCCGCACCCCGCCTCGACGTAGCGGTCCAGGAGTCGGTCGGGCTCCACGACCATCAGGTGGGCCTCGAACGGCACCGACACGTGAGGGCGGATGGCGGCGATGACGTCGGGCCCGAAGGTCAGGTTGGGGACGAACACGCCGTCCATGACGTCCCACTGGATTCGGTCGACGCCGGCCTCCTCGAGGGCGGCGCACTCCTCGCCCAGGCGTGCGTAGTCGGCGGGCAGCACCGAGGGTGCGATCTGGAGTGGGCGGTTGCTCATCGACGTGACCCTATCGCCCGAGTCCCGGGCGGCCGGGGGTGTTCACCGGGTGTCGGGCGTCGGCGTCGGGCTGCCCCGCCGGAAGCGCAGCCGGTCGGGATAGGGATAGAACTCGGGGACGTCCGAGGCGGCATGGCGCTGCTGTACGCCGTTCCAGAAGCCGGTGGTGAACAGGTCGCCGTGCACGGCCTGGAAACGCTCCCAGATCTCGCCCGGCACATCCGCGGGGAACGCCATGAACGTCGGGAACTGCTCGGGGAACACGTCGCCCGGCTCGACGGCGAACCAGGGCGTGGCCCGCATCTCGTGCTCGTGGTCGTCGGACTGGGGGATGCGCCGGAAGCGGCACTCGTCCAGCAGCGTGATCTCGTCGTAGTCGTAGAAGACGACGCTGCCGTGGCGGGTGACGCCGAAGTTCTTGGTGAAGAGGTCCCCGGGCCAGACGTTGGCGGCGGCCAGGTCCTTGATCGCCCAGCCCCAGTCGAGGGCGGCCGCCTCGGCACGGTCGGCGGACATCTCGCGGAGGTAGAGGTTCAGCGGGTACACCTGGCGCTCCGTGTAGACGTGCGAGATGACCACCTGGCCGCCGTCGAGGCGCACGGTCAGGGACGCCTCGGTGAGGAGTTCCTCGAGCAACCCGGGGTCGAAGCGGTCGCGGTCGAAGGAGAGGTTCTCGAACTCGTGGGCGTCGACCATGCGACCGACCCGGTCGTGGGTGGCGACAAGCCGGTAGCGGTCCCGCACGGCCTGGCGGGTCGTGTTCTTGGGCGGGTCGAAGCGGTCCTTGATGACCTTGAAGACCACGTTGAACGAAACCAGCGTGAAGACTGACATGACCATGCCGGGGGTCCCCCGGGCACGGACGAACTTGTCGTGCGAGTTCTGCATCTGACGGTACAGGGAGCGGTAGAGGCTGGTCTTGCCGTGCTGGTTGAAGCCGATCGACGTGTAGAGCTCGGCGATGGACTTCATCGGCAGCATCGACTTGCAGAAGCCGACTAGTTCGGCGGGCTTGGCGGCCTCGACGAAGAAGTAGGAGCGGGTGAAGCTGAACAGCCGGCTGGCCTGCGACTCGGTGAGCAGGACCGTGTCGGCCTGGAGGCCCTCGTCGCCGTGGGCGACGGGGATCACGATGGGCGTGACCCGGTTGAGGTGGCGGAGCCGACCGACGAGGTAGGCGCCCTTGTTCCGGTAGAAGACGGGTTCGAGCATGTCGATCCCGTCCAGGTCGAGGGTGTCCCAGGAGTCGAGCAGGAAGGCGTCGATGCGCGCCCCGATGCGCCGGGCGTCGGCCGCCGCGTTCGCCCAGGGCACCTCCAGGTCGTACGACTCGAGGACGGCCTGTGCCATGGCCGCCGATCCGCCGCGGCGGTCCCAGGTCCGGAACATCTCGGAGCGTCCGAGACCGCGGGGGAGGATCGAGGCGCCGAACCAGCGCAACTCCACGTCGTTGTCGACGCCGATGGTGGTGAAGATCCGTCGGGTGACCGAGTTGAAGAACGTCTCGGCCAGTTCAAGGTCGGTGCGTTGGGCGATCCGGCGTCGGAACGCGGTGCGGGCGCTCCGCCAGGCACCCCGACGGTCGGGGATGGCCCGCAGATGTGGATGGACCTCGGCGACGGTCCGCTGGACGACCTCGGGGTGGACCGAGAGGCGCTTGACGGCGTCGGCATCCTGGGTGGCCCAGGCCCGGCTCGTGAAGTTGCTCGCCGCCCGGCGGGTCAGGTTCTGGAAGGCGGCGAGGTACTCGACATAGCCGGCGTAGACGGTGTCGGCGACCCAGGCGGCGACCGCCTCTGGGTCAGAGGGTCCCCGGGGCTGTTCCTGCCCCTCCTGCTCGACCGCCGTCACTCCGCGGGCTCCCCGTCGGACCCGTGGAACGCCTGCCAAGTGGGTTCCTCATGTGGGAGCGTGCCGGTGCCCGTGTGGTGCTCGGGCCAGTTGGCCGGCGCCAACGCCAGGGGGTTCCGCCCCACCTCGGCGCCGTAGAAGAGGCGGTGGTTCCGACGCAGGAACAGCCAGCGTCCCTCGACGCGGCGGTAGTCGTCGTCGTACCGGATGGCCTGGTGGATCCAGCGGTCGCCGTCCTGGATCTCGGCCTTGCAGTACACGTGACCACTGGCGGCGCCGGCGGCCAGGTCGAGGTCGATCTGGTGGGTGCCCGTGTTGAGGACGGTGACGCCGAGGGGCGCCAGTTGCGCGGCGAAAGCCTCGCGGAGGGCGTCGCGGCCGACGACACCGCGTCCGACGCGGACGTCGGGAACGAACAGGTCGACGAGGCCGTCGAGGTCGCGGCGGTCCAGGCAGACCGCGTAGCGGGCGACCAGTTGTCGGATGTCGGCTTCCGCCTCGAGCCGTTCGACCGCGCCGCTCATGCGCCACCTCCGAGCCGCTTGTCGGCCCAGCCCCTCGGGGTGCGACCGTCGGTGCGGACCCGCCGGGAGGCGAAGCGCCAGGTCCCGTCGACCCGGACGTAGGCGTCCCGGTATCGGCCCCAGTGGTCGACGCCGGCGTCCGAGAACACGGTGAAGTAGGCTTCGCCGACGGCGTGGTCGGCATCCTCGAAGGCGACGTGGACGGGCGTGGTGTGGTGCTGGAGGAACCGGGGTCCGTCGCCGTCGAGGACCGAGTCCCGGGTGTCGGTGAAGATCTCGGCGATGTGGTCACGGCCCGTGTAGGTGGTGCCGTCCCCGATGTCCATCGTGGCGTCCTCGGCGAACAGGGCCAGGAGGTCGTCGAAGCGACCCCGGTCGCCATGGGCGTTGTAGGCGGTGACGAGCGCGGCGATCTCGGCCCGTGCCCCGGGTTCCCAGTCCTCCACGGCTCACCTCCAGTGCTTCCCGAATGGTCGATCCCGGGTCGCGGAACCCGGAGACCACACCTCTAGCGTGCCCCAGCATGGCTCCCCTCGGCGACATTCGGCACCGGTTTCCCGGACTGGCGGACGGTTGGGCCCGGTTCGACGGCCCGGCCGGCACCCAGGTGCTGGACGCCTCGATCGAGGCCATGGCCGACTGGCAGCGGAGCGGCAGTAATGCCAATGCCCACGGCGCCTTCCCGGCGGCACACGCCTGCGACGCCCTCGAGGAGCAGGTGACCGCGACGGTACGGGGGCTGCTGGGGGCGTCCAGCGGCGGTGTGGTCTTCGGGCCGAGCACGACCGCCAACGTCATGGCGCTGACCCGAGCGATCGGACGCGCCCTCGGCCCGGGCGACGAGGTCGTCTGCACGACGCTCGACCACGACTCCAACGTGACCCCGTGGGTGCTGGCGGCCGAGGATGCCGGAGCGACCGTCCGCATGGCGGACTTCGACGGGACCACCGGTCGCCTTGCCACCGAGTCGGTCGCCGACCTGCTCGGGCCGTCGACGCGCTGGGTGGCCGTCACCGGTGCCTCGAACGTGATCGGCACGATGCCCGACCTGCCCGCCATCGCCGACGCCGCACACGCCGTCGGGGCCCGTGTGGTCGTCGACGGCGTGCACCGCACCCCCCACGTGGCCGTCGACGTCGGGGCCCTGGGCTGCGACGTGTACACGACGTCCTCGTACAAGTGGTACGGCCCCCACGCCGGGGCCATGTGGATGGCCGACGACCTGCTCGCCGACCTTCCCGTTTACAATGTGCGACCGACACCGTCGACGGGCGGCGCCCGCTGGCAGTACGGGACCGCCTCCTACGAGTCGCTGGCCGGCATCGAAGCGGCTGCCCGCTTCCTCCTCGACACCGGCATGGACGCCATCGAGGACCACGGACGCGACCTGCTGCGCCGCCTGCTGGTGGGCCTGCACGACCTGTCCGGCGTGCGCGTCATGGCCTCCACCGGCCCCGAGGACGTCGCCGACCGTGCACCGACGCTGCAGTTCCTGGTCGAGGGCCGGGCTCCCGTCGAGGTAGCCGAGCGGCTGGCGGCGGCCCGGGTCGCCGTCTGGGACGGCCACAACTACGCCGTCGAGGCCATGGCGCCGTTGGGCCTCGACCCCGAGGCGGGCGCCGTACGGGCCGGCGTCTCGATCTACACCACCGAGGAGGACGTCGACCGACTCCTCGAGGCGGTGGCGTCCTGCTGACGGCGGGACCCGCCGTCTACGGTGCAGCGGGTACCCGACGACGAGTGGTCAGCGGAATGACCAGAGGGAGGGGGTGAGCAGCGTGCGGCGACTGACCCAGTTCAGCCACGGCGCCGGTTGAGGCTGCAAGCTCGCCCCCGGTGAGCTGGCGCACGTGGTGCGCCGCCTAGCACCCGTCGACGATCCCGCCCTCCTCGTGGGGGCCGCCACCGGCGACGACGCGGCCGTCTACCGACTGGACGACGGCCGGGCGCTCGTGGTGACCGCCGACTTCATCACGCCCGTCGTCGACGACGCTCGGACGTGGGGACGCGTCGCCGCGGCCAACGCCGTGTCCGACGTGTACGCCATGGGCGGCAGGCCGCTGCTGGCCCTCAACCTCGTGGGGTGGAACAGCGAGGAGCTGTCGAGCGACCTGCTGGCCGAGGTCCTCCTCGGCGCCCAGGACGTCGCGTCCGAGGGCGGGTTCGTCATCGCCGGCGGACACACCGTCGACGACCCCGAGCCCAAGTTCGGCCTGGCTGTGGTCGGCGAGGCGGACCCCGACCGGCTCCTCACCAACGCCGGCTTCCGACCCGGCGACGCCCTCGTGCTCACCAAGCCGCTGGGCATCGGCGTGGTGACGACGGCGATCAAGGCCGGCACGGCTCCGGACGCCGTCGTGGACGCCGCCCTGGCCTCAATGACCCGGCTCAACGCCGAGGCGTCGGCGGTGGCGCTCGACGCGGGGGCCACGGGGGCCACCGACGTCACCGGCTTCGGCCTGCTCGGCCACCTCGGCCGGGCGGTCGAGGAGTCCGGTGTCGACGCCGAGATCGACGTCGGTGCGGTGCCTGTCCTCGACGGCGCCCGGGAACTCGCGGAGGCCGGGATGATGCCCGGCGGCAGCCGCCGCAACCTGGCCTGGGTCGACGATCGGCTGGACAGGGGTGGCCACGACGGACTCGAGGTCCTCCTTCTCGCCGATGCTCAGACCTCGGGAGGCCTCCTCTTCGGGGCCTCCCCGGCCGGGGCCCACGAGGCGCTCGACCGGCTCGAGTCGGCCGGCCATACGGCCGCCGTCGTGGGCAGGGTGCTCAACGGGGCCGGCAGGCTGTACCTGGCGTAGCGTCGGGGTTCATGCCGAGGCGACTCGAGGCGTTCATCCCGCAGTCGGCCGAGGAGTTGACCGCCGACTGGCTGACCGATGTGGTCCGGTCACCGGAAGGCTCGCCCGCCCGGGTGGTTGACTTCGAGGTGCGGAGGCCGGGAACCGGTGTCGGCTATTCCGGCGTGTCCGTGCGGGTCGCCCTCACCTGGGAGCCTGCCGACCCGGAACTGCCGCACGTCGTGCTGATCAAGTTTCCGACGCCGGTGGCGACGAACCGCGGACTGGTCGAGAGCGAGGGCGGCTACGACCGGGAGTTCGACTTCTACGAGCGTTTCGGCGATTCCTTCCCGGTCCCAGTGCCCTCCCTCCACCATTCCCTGCGGGACCCGGGGCGCCCCTGGTCCTCGTACGCCCGGCAGTTCCGGATGCTGAACCGCGCACCGGGCTGGGTGGCCCGACTGATCGGCCGCTACTCCCGGCGGATGGTGCGTCCGACGGTGCGTCGCTTCGTTCTGGTGCTGGGATACGTGGAGAACGCCCGCCTGACGCCCCTCAATGGGACACCCTCAGAGGCGGACCTCCAGACGGCGCTCGTCACCCAGGCATCGGTACATGCCAACTGGTGGCGGTCGCCGGTGCTCCGAGAGGACGTGCCGTTCGGGTGGCGGACCGCCACCCAGGTGCCCAACATCCTGAACGGGACGTATGCCGTGCACCGCGACGCCGTCCTCAGGCGCCAGTCGGGACTCGTGGGCCCCACAGCGGTCGAGTTGGCCGACTGGGTGGACAGCAATCTCGCCGACGTGGTCGACCACCTCGACGAGCCGCTGGCCCTCCTCCACGGGGACGCGCGCGGTGACAACCTGCTCTTCACCGACGACGGCCTGACGCTCATCGACTTCGGCATGGTGAGCAGCGGCCGGCCCGCGTGGGACGTCGGGTACCTGCTGTCGTCGATGCTCGCGCCGGGGGAGGGGTCGCGGGCCGAGGTGGACCGGCTGTGTGCCGACTACCACCACCATCTGGTGGCCGCCGGCGTGGACGACCACTCGTGGGCGCAGTTCCGAAACGACGTGGACCTGGTGTTGGTGTACCTCCTGCACCGGATGCTGCTCGCCGACGCCGTCTTCGAGGGGGAGGGCTACGGGGAGGGCGACATGTCCACGCTCTGGCTGCGCAAGCTCGTCGCCCAACTGCCCGAGGAGCCGCCGGTCATCGGCCAGGTGGCCTGAGCCGCGCCTTTCCCCGCTGCCGCAAGGACGGCGAGGAGCGGCAGGTGGGGTGCGACGGGAGCAGGCGAATGGTCCCACTCGCTCCTAAGTGTCGAATTGGCTTCCCGGTGGGTGGGGTCAGCGATGGAAGGTTCGGGCGCGTTCGCCGAAGACGAGAACGGAGGTGCAGGAGGACAGGTCGAAGCCCTCGATCGTCAGCGATCCGCCGCCTCGCGAGAGTTCGATCAGGACCACGGCCGACGGTTCCGGCTCGTGGGAGAACGCCGAGTCGGCACGGAGCAGCTCGAAGCAGTGGGAACCGCCAGGCGTCAACTCGTCCCATCTGCGGTTCACCGCCCCCTCAGGCTGGACCACGTGGACGTACTTTCCGTACTCCAGGCCGAACGCGTCGTCGGCCACGGACAACTCCTGCTTCTCCGCATCAGCGTGGTAGTCGGATAGCCAGATCGACTCCCATTCCTCGTTGGGCCACGGCTCCCAGGGCGGTGGCGGCTGATCCGGTGACGGGGTCGGGAACCAGAGGCCCCTCGCCGTGCCCGGCACGTCTTGGTTGAAGGGCCCGCACCGCACAGACGCCACCAGGTCGAGGTACGTCGAACGCCACGGTTCGGGGAAGTACTCCAGCGGACAGACCGACCTGCCGCTGGCGCTTCGCCAGGGCGTGATCGAGAAGCCATAGCTCGGGTGTTCCGCCAGTTCGTCGGCGCTCAGGCCGAACAGTGACAGCCCGAAGTCGAATCCCCCGGAGATGCCGCTCGACGAGAACAGGGGCGTGCCTGCTGGCACCAGGGCCTCGATGACCCTCCGACAGCCGGAGCCGATCTCCGCATCCGGATCACCGGCGAGGTCGCAGTCCGGGTCGCCCCTTGCCTCGAGCACTCTTCCTGTGGCGAGGAGCCCGAGCAGTTCGCCCGAGGGCTGGGCCACATGCCCGAACATGAGCGCGTGGGCGTCGCACACGTAGAGCGTGGCTCCCCACTCCAGGTACGCGCCGTGGTCGGGGTTGGACCGCTGCTCCCAGCCCAGATCCACGATGAAGGCGTCGGCTGGTGCGAACAGCGGGACCTGTCGGGACGCGAGCAGGCCACCCTGCTGATCCGAATCGCCGGTCGACCAGTACGCCATGTGGTCGTGCGGGGTGACATGGCTGCCCGGGCTGAACATGACATCTTCGACGTCAGCCGCATCCACGACCGGGTTTGCGAAGGCGAATCGGTCGCCGCAGGCCACCCCGACCTCCCACATCGGCGAGTTCCAGAAGTACGTGTCCCCGTCCGGTGCGTCGGTCGGTGATGTCGTGGCGGTGGTGGGCGCGGTGGTGGTCGGGGCCGGGGATTCGGTGCCCGGGGGTGTCGTGGTGGGGGCGACCTGGAGGCTCGTGGGCTGGTCACTGCTACAGGCCCCTGCGGACACCGCCAGCCCGAGGAACACGACAGCCGTGCGCAGCGAGGGAGTCACGTCCCTGGACCGAGTCCTACATGGGAGAGTTCGGTCATCCCCAACGAGGTCCTACAGGAGGCGTCAGATCGAGTTGCCGGACTCCGTTGGCGCCTCCCCAGCGGAACAGCGGGATTGCCACCACGCTCCACCCCTCGAGCGGCATGCCTCAGCGGATGCGGGGTTCGAGGCGGACGCCGCTGTCGAAGGCCGAGGAGCCGGCGGCCATCTCGGCCGGGTCAACCGCCGCCGCGTAGAGTGCCGGGGCAACGTCTCGGGCCGCCAGGCGGCCGAGGTCCTGGGCCGCCCAGATCGCCCGCAGCGTGCCCTGGACCGCCCAGGGCGGATTGGCGGCGATCGTCTTGGCCAGCCGGGTGGCGGCGGCGTCGAGCTCGTCGCCGGGCACCACCTCGGTCAAGAGTCCCATGCGCTGCGCCGTCGCTGCCGAGATCCGCTCGGCGCTGCCGGTGAGCGACATTCGCATCACCTCGCCGAACGGCATCCTCGTCAGCATCTTCATCGGCTCGTAGACGGCCGCCATGCCGTAGGTGACGTGGGGGTCGAAGAAGGTGGCGTGCTCGGCGGCGATGAGGATGTCGCACTCGGCGAGGAAGTAGAAGGCGCCGCCGCAGGCCATGCCGTTGACCGCTCCGATCACCGGCTTCCACAGGTCGTTTGACTTGGGCCCCAGCGAGTCGCCGGGATCGTCGTACATGAAGTTGTTGGAGGTCCCGTAGACGGCCGGTCCGTCGAGGGCGGTGAACGGCTCGTTGCGGTCGGTGCCGACGCAGAACGCCCGGTCGCCGGAGCCGGTCAGGATCACGACCCGGACGTCGTCGTCGGTGCGCAGGGAGCGCCAGGCGGTCCGGCACTCGGCCTGCATAGTGGCCGTGAAGGCGTTGTGGGCCTCGGGTCGGTCGAGGGTGATCCTGGCGATGCCGTCCGCCGATTCGACGCGGATCGTCTCGAAATCGCTGTCCACGGCATCGACCCTAGCGCCGCGCCCCCGTTGGTCTGGATTTCGGCTCCACCACTAGCGTCCGGGCATGGACGACGACACAGGCAGCATTGCTTCCGGGAGTTCGACGGTCGAGGACCTGGGCTACGAGCCCTTCGACTGCGACAACCACTACTACGAGGCGCATGACGCGTTCACCCGCCACGTCCCCGCCGAGATGCAACCCCGGGTCGTGCAGTGGTGCGAGGTCGGCGGCCGGAGCTACCACCTGGTCGGAGGGCGGCTCAGCGACGCCGTCGTCAACCCGACCTGGAACCCGATCGCCAAGCCGGGGGCGCTGCACCGGTACTTCCGGGGCAATCCCGAGGGCAAGACCCCGCTCGACTACCTGCGCGATCGGGAGCCGACGCCCGCCGAGTACCTCGACCGCGACGCCCGCCTGGAGGCGATGTCCCGACAGGGCCTGGAGGCCATCTGGCTCTTCCCGACGCTCGGGGTGCTCTACGAGGAGCCCCTCAAGGAGGACATCGAGGCGGTCGGAGCGCTCATGGTGGGCTTCAACCGCTGGCTCGACGAGGACTGGGGGTTCGCCTACCGGGACCGCGTCTTCGCCGCCCCGTACCTGTCGCTGGCTGACCCCGACCTGGCGGTCCGGGAGCTCGAGTGGTGCCTCGACCGTGGTGCCCGCACGATCGTCATGCGACCGGCGGCGATCTGGACGACCGACGGGCCGCGTTCGCCCGGCGACTGGATATTCGACCCCTTCTGGTCGCTCGTGAACGAGGCCGGTATCACGGTGGTCGTGCACGCCGGCGACAGCGGCTACTCGACGCAGGGCTACGCTGAGAGCGGCTTCTCGTCCAAGATGACCGGGGTCAAGGAACGGTCCCGACCCACCATCAAGGCGTTCAACATCGAGCGTGCGGCAAACGACTGGCTGATCACCATGTCGCTCGACCGGATGTACACGAGGTTCCCGAACCTGCGGATCGCCTCGGTCGAGAACGGCTCCGACTACCTGGCGCCGATGTTCCGCAAGCTCCGCCAGCAGGCCGCCAAGTCGCCGAACTGGTTCGACGAGGACCCCGTCGACCTGTTCCGGGAGCACGTCTGGATGAACCCGTTCTGGGAGGACGACGTGTACGAAGTGGTCGAGTTGATGGGCGCCGACCACGTCATCTTCGGCTCCGACTGGCCGCACATCGAGGGACTGCCCCAGCCGCTCGACTACCTCGTCGAGGTCAAGGAACTCGCCGAGGAGGACCGCCGCAAGGTGCTCCGCGACAACGTCCGCGGCCTCAACGAGCGTCGCCCGGCGTGAACGGCGAGGAGGGCTGGGTTCCTGAACTCGAGGAGTTGCGGACCCGGGAGGCGCTCGCTGAACGGATGGGGGGCGAGGAGAAGGTCGGGCGCCAGCACGACCGCGGCAAGTTGGATGTCCGGCAGCGGATCGACGGCCTGCTCGACGGGGACACGTTCCACGAGGTCGGCAAGATCGCCGGCACGCCTACCTACGACGACGAGGGGAACCTGGTCGACCTGCGGGCCTCCAACTTCGTCTTCGGCCGCGGCCGGGTCGGGGGGCGGCCGGTCGTGGTGGCGGGCGACGACTTCACCGTCCGGGGCGGGGCGGCCGACGCTTCGATCATCGCCAAGCAGGTGGCCGCAGAGCAGATGGCGCTGGAGCTCCGGCTCCCGATCGTGCGCCTCATCGACGGCACCGGCGGGGGCGGCTCGGTCAAGACCCTCGACAGCGACCCCGCGAAGCAGGCCGAGCATTCGACGGGGTCCTACGGCCGCGGCGCCCGGACGTACGTCCCGGCCAACCCGGGCTGGGAGCACGTCGTCGCCAACCTCGCCACGGTCCCCGTGGTCGCCCTCTGCCTCGGGCCGGTGGCCGGGCTGGGCGCCGCCCGGGCGGTCAGTAGCCACTACTCCGTGATGGTGAAGGGCCTGGCGCAACTGTTCGTGGCCGGACCGCCGGTCGTGAATCGGCTGGGTCTCGAGGAGGTCGACAAGGAGTCGCTGGGCGGCAGCCGGATCCACACCCGGAACGGGGCGATCGACGACGAGGTGGCCTCGGAGGAGGAGGCCTTCGAGCGGGCCCGGCGGTTCCTGTCGTACCTGCCCGCATCGGTCCATGAACTGCCCGAGCGAGGCCCGGTGACCGATGATCCGGGGCGGACCGACGAGTCGCTCGCAACCGTGGTGCCACGCGACCGGCGCCACGTGTACCGGATGCGCGACATCGTCGAGACGGTCGTCGACCTCGGGTCCTTCTTCGAGGTCGGGGCCCGCTTCGGCCGCTCGGCGATCACGGGCCTGGCCCGGCTCGACGGCTGGCCCGTGGCGATCCTGGCGGGCGACCCCTACCACTACGGGGGCGGCTGGACGGCGGATGCCTCCCAGAAGGTGACCAGGTTCGTCGACCTGGCCGAGACCTTCCACCTGCCGGTGGTGCACCTCGTCGACAACCCGGGCTTCGTGATCGGCAGCGAGTCGGAGCGGGCGGCCACCATCCGCCACGGCTCCCGGGCCCTTGCCGCCGTCTACCAGGCATCGGTGCCGTGGTGCTCGATCCTGGTCCGTAAGGCGTTCGGCGTGGCTGGGGCGGCCCACTCGGCGGCGCACCGCTTCCAGTACCGGTACGCGTGGCCGTCGGGCGACTGGGGCTCGCTGCCGGTGGAGGGCGGCGTCGAGGCGGCCTACCGGTCGGACCTCGAGGCCTCGGAGGATCCCGAGGCGCTGCTCGAGCAGATCACCGAGCGGCTCAACCGGGTGCGCTCTCCGTTCCGGACGGCCGAGGCGTTCCTGGTCGAGGAGATCATCGATCCCCGCGAGACCCGGCCCCTCTTGTGCGAGTTCGTCAACCTGGCGGCGCCGCTGCGCACCACGGGCACCTCGGGCTTCGGTTACCGGCCCTGAGCGTCTCCGGCCTGTCGGGGCAGGGGAGGGTGGTTCCCTCAGGCGGGCTGGACGCGGGCGACGGGATCGTCCTCGGCGACGGCGTCGCCCTCGCCGACCAGGACCTCTGCGAGCGTGCCGGCCACGGGTGACTCGACGGGAATCTCCATCTTCATGGACTCGAGCACCAGGACGACCTGGCCGGCAACGACAGCAGCGCCGACCTCGACCCGGACCTGCCAGACCACCCCGGTGACCGGGGACTCGAGATCCAGCAGCGGGGCGGGCATCGCCGCAGTCCAGCAGGGCCCGGCCCGCACTGCCATCTCGGAGCGGGCGATCCGACAGACTGGGACGGTGAGTGTCTGCCCGACGATCGAGACCGAGCGCCTCGTCCTGCGCCCTCTGCGCGACGAGGACCTCGACGACTACTTCGCCATGATGGACTCGCCGGAGGTGCGCCGGTGGCTGCACCTGCCGGACACGTTCGACCGGGATGCCGCCTGGGCGCAGATGGCGGCCTTCCTCGGCCAATGGGCGCTCCGGGGAATGGGGCTGTGGGCCGTTGAGGAGCGGTCGACGGGCCGGTTCCTCGGACGGGCCGGCCTCCACAATCCGGAGCGGGTCGACTGGCCGGGCGTCGAGGTCGGGTGGACGTTCGATCCCCGTTACTGGGGCAACGGGTACGCCACCGAGGCGGGGCGGGCCGCCCGCGACTTCGGTTTCGAGGTGCTCGGCGAGGAACGCCTCTACTCGTGCATCCTCCCCGACAACCTGGCTTCCCAGGCCGTGGCCCGGCGGCTCGGCTTCGAACTGCAGGAGGAACGGGTGATGGCCTGGTACCCGGACGCCCCCCACGGCCTGTGGGTGACGGAGTTGTCACCCTCCGCGCCCGACTAGCCGATGGCGATGGGGGTCCGCCCGCCTTCCGCGTCGACGAGCAGAAGGGTGTCACAGTGACCCGCGTCGATACCCAAGCCGATGGCGCCGCGGTGAGTCTTGAGTCGGGTGGCGAGGAGCTCTCCGGTCTCCGCCCACCCGTCGAAGGCGAAGAGTTCGCCGGCTCCCAGGAACGCGGATGGGAGGCTTGCTGTGGACGGGAAATGATGGAAACATCATGGAATGGTCGGAAACACCGCAAGTACACCATCGGGACCGGTGTGGCTCAACACCAAGAGGGCGGCCGAGCGGCTGGGGATCACGCCTCGCACCCTCTATCGCCTTGTCGACGAGGGCCTCGTGGTCGGCTACAAGGTCGGGCGCGTGATCCGCTTCCAGGAGGCCGACATCGAGGCGGCGCTGGAGGGTTTCAGGATCCGGCCAGGCGAGTTGCGGCACCTGTACCAGGAGAGTTGATGCCGGGAGGGTTGCGGCGCGGAACCGGTTCCCGGCCCCGCCGGCGGGGATTTCTCCTACGGCGGTAGGGTAAATCCGGCGCCGGCCCTCCACGGACCAGCCGGCGCCCGGGCCCCGTGCCCGGCCCGCCCCCGGTCCGCCAGTATCCGCCCGAGGCCACGTGCCGAACCCGTTCACCCCCGAGAGTTCAGCCGCGCTGCCGGGCCCCGAGTGGCTCCGCCAGCGGCGCGGCACCGTGCTGGCCGGCCTCGACGACGTGGAGCGTCCCGACGCCGACGAGGAGGTCTGGCGCTACTCGCGGATCGGCGAACTCGACCTCTCGGCGTTCGCCCCGACGGCCGGTCCGCCCGCGTCGAGACCGGCCGCCGTCCCGGACCTCACCGCCGGTGCCGTGGCCGTCGTGACGGTGTCCGACGGCTGGATCACCTCCGTCGAGGTCGACGGCGGGGCTCCCGACGGCCTGTTCGTCGGCCCGGTCGGCGAACTGCCCGACGGCGACGAACTCTACGGCGCCACGCTCGAGGAGCCCGTCGACCTCTTCGGCCACCTCAACCGGGCCTACGGACCGGAGCCGCTGGCCATCGTGGTCCCCGACGGCCTCCGGGTGGAGGGTCACGTCGTCGTTCATCTGCACGTGTCCGGCGAGGGGATCGCCGCCTTCCCGCGCCTGCTGGTCCGCTGCGGCGCCGACTCCGGCGTCACGGTGCTGGAGGTCCAGACCTCGGAGGACGTCGAGGCCCTCGTGGCGTCCGTCCTCGAGGCGACCGTCGGGCCGGCGGGGCGACTGCGCCACGCGGTGCTCCAGGAGCTCAGCCCCCGGGTCTGGCAACTGGGCCACCAGGAGGTCCACGTCCACCGGGACGCCGGCGTCGAGTTGTTCGCCGCCGGCCTCGGCGGTGACTACGCCCGCACGCGCACCGACTGCCGCCTGCTGGGACGGGGTGCCGAGGGGAGGATCACGGCCGCGTACTTCGGCGACCGCGAGCAGGCCCTCGACTACCGGACCTTCCAGGAGCACGCCGCCCCCGACACCAGCAGCGAACTGCTGTTCAAGGGGGCGCTCGACGGTTCGGCGCGCTCCGTGTACACGGGTCTCATACGGGTGCGCCCGGAGGCCGTGCGGACCCGCGCCGACCAGACCAACCGCAACATCAAGCTCTCGCCGGACGCCTGGGCCGAGAGCGTTCCCAACCTTGAGATCGAGACCGACGACGTGATGTGCAGTCACGCCTCGACGGTCTCGCCGGTGGACGAGGACCAGCGCTTCTACCTCGAGAGCCGGGGCGTACCGACGGTCGTCGCCGAGCGGCTCCTCCTGGAGGGCTTCTTCGACGAGGTGCTCGAGGCCGCCCCGCTGCCCGCGCTGGCCGACCGCCTGGCGGCGGGCCTGCGAACCAAGCTGGACCGCCACGACACGCTGGCCGGGAGCGCGGCATGAGCGGCGCCCAGAACAGCGGACACGCCCACCGGGTCTGTCGCCTCGAGGACCTTGCCGAGGCCACCGCCCGCCGGGTCGACGTCGACGGCGTCGCGGTGGCACTCGTCCGCCTGGGCGACACGGTCCACGCCATTGGTGACATCTGCTCCCACGAGGACGTGTCCCTCGCCGAGGGGCTCGTCGACGCGGACGAGTGTGCGCTCGAGTGCTGGCGGCACGGCAGCCTCTTCTCGCTCGAGACCGGCGAGGCGCTGACGCTGCCGGCCACCCGCCCGGTTCCGGTGTACGAGGTCGAGGTGGCGGACGGCGAGGTGTACGTGCGGCTCCCCGGCGAGGACTCGCCATGAGCGGCAGCGAACGCGTGCTGCGGATCGAGGGCCTGCGGGCATGCGTCGGCGACGTCGAGATCCTGAACGGAATCGATCTCGAGGTGCGCCCCGGTGAGGTCCACGCGGTCATGGGTCCGAACGGCTCGGGCAAGTCGACCCTCTCTCACGTCCTGATGGGGCGCCCCGGCTACACGGTGACCGGTGGAACGGCCACCATCGACGGCGTCGACCTGCTGGGCCTGGCGACGTGGGAACGTGCGCAGGCTGGACTCTTCCTGTGCCTGCAGCACCCCACCGAGGTGCCGGGCGTCAGCCTCGACGCACTGCTGGCCGAGGCGGCCCGGGCCGGGGGACGAGACGTCGTCGCCGTCCACGACGCCCTGCGGACCGAGGCCGGGCGGCTCGGCATCGACGAGCGCTTTCTCGACCGTCCCCTGAACGTCGACCTGTCCGGCGGCGAGAAGAAGCGCAACGAGACCCTCCAACTCGGAGCGCTCGGCGCGCGCTACGCGGTCCTCGACGAGATCGACTCGGGCCTCGACGTGGACGCGCTCGCCACCGTGTCGCGGCGCATCCAGGAGGCCACGGATGAGGACGGCCTGGGCGTCCTGGCGATCACCCACTTCAGCCGCCTCCTCGAGGTGCTCGAGCCGGATCGGGTCCACGTGCTGGCGCACGGCACCATCGCGGCCTCCGGTGGCCCGGAGCTGGTCGATCGGCTGGAGGCCGAGGGGTATGGCGGGGTGCTCGGTGACGCCGCGGCCGACGAGCCCGAGACCTCGGTCGGCCTGCCGCACGCCGCCGACTTCGGCGAGGACCCGTTCGCGGATCCGTTGGCCTGAGCGACGGTCCCACGATGCCCCCGAACCGGCTCACCGACGAGGAGCTCGAAACGCTCTCCACGCGACTCCCGGAGTGGACCAGCGACGGCACCACGTTGTCTCGCGAGTTCCGGTTCGCCGACTTCGCGGCGGCCTTCGGGTTCATGTCGGAGGTCGCCGAGATCGCCGAGTCGTTGGACCACCATCCCGACTGGTCGAACTCGTGGAACCGGGTGGCGGTCTCGCTGACGACGCACAGCGCCGGCGGGCTCACCCTCCTCGACCTCGCCCTCGCCGAGGCGATGGACGAACTGGCGGGTCGGGTCCCGGGCGGGCCGACCCCGGACGCCTAGGCGGGGGAGTCCACTTCGGCGAGGGCCTGGTCGAAGGTGTTCCACCCGAGGGTGGCGCACTTGATCCGGACCGGGAACTTCACGACGCCGCGGAGCGCCTCGAGGTCGCCCAGGCCGCTGGGCGTGGAGGCGTCGGCCGGGTCGGCGTCGGCCCCGAGGCCGTGTTCGTGGATGGACATCATCTGCTTGAACGAGCGCAGTACGTCCCGGGCCTCGTCGACCGTCTTGCCGACCACGGCGGTGGTCATCATCGACGCCGACGACTGGCTGATCGAGCAGCCCTGGCCGCCGATGCGGATGTCGGTGATCGTGTCGCCGTCGACGACGACGTAGACCTTGACCTCGTCGCCGCACAGCGGATTGAAGCCCTCGGCGACGACCGCCGGCGGGGTCTCGAGCTCGCCACGGTTCCGGGGATTCCGGTAGTGGTCGAGGATGATCTCTCGGTAGAGGTCTTCGAGGCCGGGCATCGGGGGTGCTTTCTGGTCGGGAGGATCGAGGGAGTGCGGGTGCCAGCGGCTAGAACGCGAAGAAGCGGGCGGCTTCGTCGAGGGCGTCGGCGAGGGCGTCCACGTCGGACTCGTCGTTGTAGAGGTAGAGCGAGGCACGGGCGGTGGCCGTCACGCCGAGTTCGCGCATCAGCGGCTTGGCGCAGTGGTGGCCGGCCCGCACGCAGACGCCGTGCTGGTCCAGCACCTGGCTCAGGTCGTGGGCGTGGATCTCGCCGAGGCACATCGACAGCGTGCCACCGCGGTCGGTCGTGTCGGCAGGTCCGTGGATGACGAGGTCGTCGTCGAAGCGGTCGCCGAGCGTTCGCAGTGCGTAGGCCGTGAGGTCCACCTCGTGGGCGGCGACGGCATCCATGCCCAACTGCTCGAGGTAGTCGACGGCGGCACCGAGGCCGATCATCTCGGCGATGGGCGGTGTGCCGGCCTCGAAGCGCCACGGCACCTCGTTGGGTGTGAAGCCGTCACGACGGACGTCGAGGATCATCTCCCCGCCGCCGAGGAAGGGCGGCATGGCATCGAGCAGTTCGCGTCGACCCCAGAGCACGCCGATGCCCGTCGGTCCGCACATCTTGTGGCCGGTGAAGGCGAGGAAGTCGCAGCCCAGATCGGCCACGTCGGTGGCCCGGTGCGGGACGTACTGGCTGGCGTCCACGAGGCAGAGGGCGCCGACCGAATGGGCGGCGTCGGCGAGTCGCCGCACGGGCGGCAGGTCGCCGGTGACGTTCGAGGCGGCGGTGACGGCGACCAGCCGCACGCCCTCGAGCAGGTGGTCGAGGGCGCCGAGGTTCAGCCGCCCGTCGTCGGTGGTGGGGATCCAGCGCACCTCGATCCCGCGTTCGGCGGCCAACTGGTGCCAGGGGACGATGTTGGCGTGGTGCTCGAGCAGGCTGACGAGCACCACGTCGCCCTCGGCCAGGTTGGAGCGCCCCCAGGCGTGGGCAACCAGGTTTACTGCCTCGGTGGCGTTCTTGGTGAAGACGACCTCGTGCTCGTCGGTGGCGCCGATGAAGCGGGCGACCGAGCGGCGGGCGTCCTCGGAGGCCGTCGTGGCCCGCTCGGCGATGTGGTAGGCGCCCCGGTGGACGTTGGCGTTGATCTCCTCGTAGTAGCGGTCCATGGCATCGAGGACGGCCCGGGGCTTCTGGGAGGTGGCGCCGGAGTCGAGGTAGACGATCGGGGTGCCGTGGACCTCGCGCGCCAGGAGCGGGAAGTCGGCCTTGACGGCAGCGGCGTCGAGCGTGGCGGTGCTCATGGCGTAGCCTCAGCGCTGGCGAAGGGGCGGAACTGGTCGAAGCCGCCGGCCTCGAGTCGGTCGGCGAGTTCGGGACCGTCGCGTTCGACGACCCGGCCGTCCATGAGGATGTGGACGACGTCGGGCTGGAGGTACTCGAGCAGTCGCCGGTAGTGCGTGATGGTGACGATGCCCAGGTCGGGGCGGTCCGTGCGGACCTCGGCCACGCCGTCGGCGACGATGCGCAGAGCGTCGATGTCGAGGCCCGAGTCGGTCTCGTCGAGGATCGCCACCTCGGGCTCGAGGATGGCCATCTGGAGGATCTCGTTGCGCTTCTTCTCACCGCCGGAGAAGCCCTCGTTGAGGTAGCGGTCGGCGAACGAGGGGTCCATGCCGAGCCGGTCCATCCAGTCCATGATCGCCAGGCGCAACTCGAGGACCGAGAGCTCGATGCCCCGCCTGGCCGACAGGGCCTGGCGCAGGAAGTTGATGACCGAGACCCCGGCAACCTCCTGGGGGTACTGGAAGGCCAGGAACAGGCCGGCCTTGCCGCGGACGTCGGGCGACCAGTCGGTGATGTCGTCGCCCCGGAAGCGGATGCTGCCTTGCGTCACGACGTACTCGGGGCTGCCCAGCAGCACCGAGGCCAGCGTGGACTTGCCCGAGCCGTTCGGTCCCATCAGGGCGTGGACCTCGCCGGGGCGGACCGTGAGGTCCACGCCGTGGAGGATCTCGACGCCCTCGTCGCTGGAGACGTGCAGGTCGACGACCTCGAAGAGCGGTGTCTCGGGGGAAGCGGGGGCGTTCACGCCCCGAAGTCTAGGGAGCAGGGGGGATTAGCACTATGGGGATAGTGGTAATGGCGGAGGGGCCGAACCGCCCGGCATCAGGCGCGACGCCGAATCAGGAAGCAGCGAGCAGGCTCTGCTTCCAGGAGCGGAAGCGGTCGTGGGTGGCGCCGTCGGCGCCGGTGCCGGTTCCCGTGCCGTCGGGGAACAGGCGGAACGTCACGGAGACGTCGAGGTCGCCGGCCAGGACCGCCACGTAGCGGGCGTCGGCCCCCTTGGCCGGGCCGGCCCGCCACAGCAGCCAGTCGCCGAGGCGCCGCTTGTAGGCGATGCGGGGAGGCTCGCCGCCGGGAGGCGCCAGGTCGTCGGCGGAGCGGAGCAGCGCCTCGGGTGCCTCGACCCAGGCCTCGGCCGGGACGTTGCGGTCGCGGATCGGCGTCGGCGGCAGGTCGGCCGTGTGGACCGGCGTGTCGTCGAAGGGGCGCAGGTCGGCAGGCAGCGGCGGGGTGTCGGGCCGACCGACGTCGTCCGGGTGGCTCACCAGCCGCGTGCCACCCACTCGTCGAGGTTCGGCGACTCGTTGCCGATCAGGGTGTCGCCGCCGTGGCCCGGCAACACGATCGTGTCGGCGGGCAGGGCGGCGAAGAGTCGCCGGTCGACGGAGCCGATCAGCGTCTCGAAGTCGCCGCCCTCGAAGTGCGTGGCGCCCACCCCGCCGGGGAACAGGGTGTCGCCCACGAACACGATCGGGGCGTCCTCGAGGCGGAAGCAGATCGAGCCCGGCGTGTGGCCGGGCGTGCAGATCGTGTGGAGCCGAAGGCGGCCGACCTCGATCACCGACTCGTCCTCGAGCAGGTAGTCGTAGGCGTCCAGCATCGAGGCGTCCTCGGCGGTGACGCCGACCTCGTAGCCGGCCTCCCGGACGGCGGGCACGGCACCGATGTGGTCCCAGTGGCCGTGGGTCTCGAGCACGGTGCGCACGTCCAGGGACCGGCACATCTCGAGCAGCTTGTCGTGCTCGTTGGCGGCGTCGATCAGGACCGCCTCGCCGGTCTCGCGGCACCGCAGCACGAAGACGTTGTTGTCCCAGTCGCCGACCACGATCCGGTGGATCTCGGCCTGGCTGTCGCACCAGTGCAGCGAGACGCCGGGCACGCCGGTGCCGGGATGGTCGTCGTGGCCGCAGGCGTGGTGCTCGCCGGTGGGGGCGGGAGGGGGCGTGTCGCTCATGGGGGAATCATGGCGCAGATTCGGGGAGATTCGGGACATGCGGGAAATGCGACCCCTCCACGACCCTGCCCCGGTGTGGAGGCGCTGGTTACCCGCTGGTAGAAACGGGTCCGCCGCAGCGGCCGCCGGGCCGAACTCGAGACGGGAGCACCACGTGAACTTCGCCTTCAGCGAGGAACAGGAGCAGTTGCGCGACTTCGTCCGCCAGTTCCTCGAGAACTACTCGTCGGAGACGACGGTCCGCGAGTTGATGGAGACCGACCAGGGCTACGACCCCGACACCTGGTCGATGATGGCCGAGCAGCTGGGCCTCCAGAGCCTCATCATCCCCGAGGAGCACGGCGGCCAGGGCTTCGGCTACGTCGAACTCATCGTCGTGCTCGAGGAGATGGGCCGGGTGCTCCTGTGCGCCCCGTTCTTCTCGACGGTCGTGCTGGCCGCCAACACCCTCATCCACGCCGGCGACGACGATGCCGCCGCCCGGGTCCTGCCCGGCGTCGCCTCCGGCGAGACCATCGCCACCCTGGCCTTCACCGAGGAGAGCGGCCGCTGGGACGAGGGTGGCATCACCATGGAGGCCGCCGCCGACGGCGACGGCTGGACCCTCAGCGGCACCAAGACGTACGTCCTCGACGGCCACCTCGCCGACGTCGTCCTCGTGGCGGCACGCACCCCTGGCGGCGTCTCGTTGTTCGAGGTCGCCGGCGACGCCGACGGCCTCACCCGCACCGCACTGGCCACCATGGACCTCACCCGCAAGCAGGCCCGCCTCGACTTCGACGGTGTGTCCGCCACACTGGTCGGCACCGAGGGTGGCGCCTGGCCCGTCATCGAGCGGGTGCTCGACCTGGCCGCCGTGGCGCTGGCTGCAGAGCAGGTCGGCGGGGCGCAGGTCTGCCTCGATACGGCCGTCCAGTACGCCAAGGACCGCATCCAGTTCGGCCGGCCCATCGGCTCCTTCCAGGCCATCAAGCACAAGTGCGCCGACATGCTGCTCGAGGTCGAGTCGGCGAAGTCTGCGGCGTACTACGCCGGCTGGTGCGCGGCCGAACTCAACGACGAGCTGCCGTCGGTGGCGTCGCTGGCCAAGGCCTACTGCTCGGAGGCCTACTTCCACACGACCGCCGAGAACATCCAGATCCACGGCGGCATCGGCTTCACGTGGGAGCACCCGGCCCACCTGTACTTCAAGCGGGCCAAGAGCTCCGAGTTGCTGTTCGGCGACCCCACCTACCACCGCGAGCTGCTCGCCCAGCGCATCGGGATCTGAGCGGCTCGGGCACGTCGATCCGGGGACCGTGACCTGATTCCCGGGGGAGCGCCCGACTGGCGTTCGCCACCTGTAACACTGCACCCATGATCTGGCTGCTCGCCGCGCTCGGCGCGCTCCTTGTGGTGGCCGTTGGCCTGCTGGCCGTGGGTGGCGCCGTGCGGCGCACCGAGGTCGACCTGCCGCCCGTCGTGTTCGAGGTCCACGACGCCGTCGACTGGATCGCCGAGCGCCTCCCGGAGGAGGCGGCATCACGGCTCACACCCGGCGACGTCGTCCGGGTGGTCGGCTGGTGGCTGGAGTTCGTCGGCGACGCCGGCCTCGCCAGCAGGCACGGGCAGGAACTGGGCGGCAGCGACGCCGCCGCCGACGGGGCCACCGCCGAGCAGGACGCCGCCGTCGACCACGTCGTGGCCCGAGCCCTCGAGGTGCCCGACGACGAGGGTGGGCCGCTCGACGCCGTGGCGGTCGTCGTCGTGCTCGACCTGCTGGTCGTCTACCTCACGGAACTGGGCGCCATCGGCGCCGAGGCGCAGGCCGGCGGGGAGGTGGGCGCATGATCGACCGGGACGCACCGGTCTTCGTGGCGGGCCATCGCGGCCTCGTTGGCTCGGCGATCCTGCGACGCCTGGAGGCCGACGGCTTCTCGGACCTGCGCACCGCCGGACGGGAGGAGCTGGACCTGCGGGACCAGTCGGCGGTCGACGCCTGGTTCGACGCCGAGCGGCCCCGCCACGTGTTCCTCGTGGCCGGCACGGTCGGCGGGATCCTCGCCAACAGCACCCGGCCGGCCGAGTTCCTCTACGACAACCTGATGATCCACGGGACCGTCGTGCACGCCAGCCACCGGGTCGGGGTCGAGAAACTGCTGTACCTGGGAAGTTCCTGCATCTACCCGCGGCACGCCGAACAGCCGATCACCGAGGAGGCCCTGCTGGGCGGCCCACTCGAGCCGACCAACGAGGGCTACGCCCTCGCCAAGATCGCCGGCATCAAGCTCTGCGAGACCTACCGGCGCCAGTACGGCTGCGACTTCATCTCGGCCATGCCGACCAACCTGTACGGACCGGGCGACAACTTCGACCTCGAGGGCGGCCACGTGCTCCCGGCCCTGATGCGCCGCTTCCACGAGGCCAGGGAGGCCAGCGCCGGCACGGTCGCCGTCTGGGGGACCGGAGCGCCGCGCCGTGAGTTCCTGCACGTCGACGACCTGGCCGACGCCTGCGTGTTCCTGATGGACCACTATTCCGATGCCGGCCACGTCAACGTGGGGACGGGGGTGGACGGCACGATCCGCGAGTTGGCCGAGGCGGTGCGTGACCTCGTCCATCCGGATGCGGCGATCGAGTTCGACACGTCGAAGCCGGACGGCATGCCCCGCAAGGTGCTGGACGTGTCGAAGCTCACCGCCCTCGGCTGGCAGGCGAGCATCCCCCTCGAGGAGGGCCTCGCCGGCACCTACGCCTGGTACCGGCAGGCCCTCGCCGACGGCACCGTGCGGCACTAGTCCCGCCCGGCGATCCGGCCGGGCAGTGGGATCAGGCCAGGGGATCAGGCCAGGGGATCAGGAGGGCCGGAGCCTGCCCCCTCTACTCCTGCTTGGAGCGACCCTTGGCCTTCTGCGACTTCTTCCAGGCCCGCACGGTCGCCAGCGCCTCGGGTCCGTCGATGTCGGCGACCGAGCGGGGCGTGGCGTCGGCGAAGGGGCCGGCGGCCGCCTCCCAGCCCTCGGGGCGGACCCCGAACCGCTTGGCCAGGATCGCCATGAAGATCATGGTCTTCTCCGGCCCGTAGCCGGGGAGGGCCCGCAGCCTGGCCGCCACCTCGGAACCGGCGGCACCGTCCGACCAGATGCTCCCGGCGTCGCCGCCGTGGTCCTCGAGGACCGCCTGGCAGAGCGCCTGGATGCGCTTGGCCATGGAGGCCGGGAAGCGGTGGACGGCCGGCTTCTCGCGACAGGCCGCCTCGAAGGCCTCGGGGTCCATGGCGGCGATGGCTGCGGCATCGAGGGCGCCGAGGCGGGTGCGGAGCGTGGCCGGTCCGTTGAAGGCCCACTCCATGGGAACCTGCTGGTCGAGCAGCATGCCGATCAGCAGGGCGAGGGGGTCCGTGTTGAGGAGGAGGTCGGCATCGGCATCGCCGGTGATGGCGAGCGTGCCGGGTGCGAAGTCGGCGTGGGGTGGCATCGGACGAACCTAGCAACGGCGGGCAGCACTCCGGTGCTCAGTCCTCCCGGCCGACGCCCTCGCCGGGAGCGGGCACGTTGTCGTGTCGACCCGGGTCGTCGGCCTCAGGGTCGAGGCCGTGGTGGGCGATGGCCTCGACGACCAGGGCCGGATCGATCGTGCCCTCGCGGGCGAGGGCATGGAGCACGGCCACGACGACATGTCCGGTGTCGACCTCGAAGAACCGGCGCAGCGCCTCCCGGGTGTCGCTGCGGCCGAAGCCGTCGGTGCCCAGGGTGTGGTAGGGGCGCTGCACCCAGCGGGCGACCTGTCCGGGCACCAGCTTCTGGAAGTCGGTGACGGCGACAACCGGCCCCTCGCCCTCGGCCAGCAGGCGCGTGACGAGTGGGACCTCGGCGGGCTGGTCGGGGTGGAGGCGGTTGTGGCGTTCGACGGCGAGGGCCTCCTCGCGGAGCCGCTTGTACGACGTGGCGCTCCAGAGGTCGACGCCGACCCCCCAGCGCTCGGACAGTTCGGCGGCGGCCGCCCTTGCGGCGACGTGCGCCGGTCCGGAGAACACGAGAGTCGCCAGGGCCGAATGCCCGGCGCCGTCGGGCGGGTCGGGTGGATCCGCCCACTGGTACAGCCCGCCGACCACGTCCTCGGGCGTCACGTGGTCGGGTCGCGGCGGCATCTCGTAGGCCTCGTTGTAGAGCGCCACGTAGTAGAAGACGTCCTCGTTACGCAGCGGGTCGTCGTGGCCGTACATGCGCTGGAGCCCGTCGTCGATGACGGCGGCCAACTCGTAGGCGAAGGCGGTGTCGAACGCCTGGCAGGCCGGGACCGTGGCGGCCAGCAGGAGGCTGTGGCCGTCCTGGTGCTGGAGCCCCTCGCCGGCCAGGGTCGTGCGGCCGGCGGTGGCGCCCAGCAGGAAGCCCCGGGCCCTCGAGTCGGCGGCCGACCAGATCGAGTCGCCCACCCGCTGGAAGCCGAACATCGAGTAGAAGGTGAAGAAGGGCACCATCGGGACGCCCCGGTTGGCATAGGTGGTGCCGGCGGCGATGAAGCTGGACAGCGAGCCGCACTCGGTGATGCCCTCCTCGATGAGCTGCCCGTCGGTGCTCTCGCTGTAGGAGAGCAGCAGCTCGTGGTCGACGGGCTCGTAGAGCTGGCCGAAGGGGGCGTAGATCCCGAACTCGCGGAACAGCGAGTCCATGCCGAAGGTGCGGGCCTCGTCGGGGACGATCGGCACGACCCGCGGGCCGAACGCCTCGTCGCGCATCAGGTCGCGCAGCAACGTCGTCATCGCCATCGTGGTCGAGACCGCCCGCCCCTCGGAGCCCTTCGAGAGGCCGTCGAAGACGGAGGGGTCGGGGAGGGTGAGTGGCCGCCGGTCCCGGATTCGCCGCTTCGGGATCGACCCGCCGAGGGCGCGCCGGCGCTGCACCATGTAGCGGTACTCGTCGCTGTCCTCGTCGGGTCGGAAGTAGGGGGCACGCCCGCCCTCGAGCAGTTCCTCGGGGATCTCCTCGGTGAGGTGGAGCCGCTCGCGCAGGGCCAGCAGCTCGTCCTTGGTCATCTTCTTGATCTGGTGCGTGGCGTTTCGGGCCTCGAAGCCCTCGCCGAGGGTCCAGCCCTTGATCGTCTTGGCGAGGATCACCGTGGGAGCCTCGTTCTCCTCGGTGGCCGCCCGGAAGGCGGCGTACAGCTTCTGGTAGTCGTGGCCGCCGCGGGGGAGCGCCTCGAGTTGCTCGTCCGAGAGGTGCTCGACCATGGCCCGCAGGCGGGGATCGGGGCCGAAGAAGTTCTCCCGGATGTACTCGCCGGAATCGATGGCCAGTCGCTGGTACTCGCCGTCCACGGTCGTGTTGAACTTGTTGAGCAGGATCCCGTCCACGTCGGCGTGGATGAGCTCGTCCCACTGCGAGCCCCAGATGACCTTGACGACGTTCCAGCCGGCGCCCCGGAAGACGCCCTCGAGTTCCTGGATGATCTGGCCGTTGCCTCGTACCGGTCCGTCGAGGCGCTGCAGGTTGCAGTTGACGACCCAGATGAGGTTGCCGAGGCCGGAGCGGCCGGCCAGCGAGATGGCGCCGAGGGTCTCGGGCTCATCGCATTCGCCGTCGCCGAGGAAGCAGAACACCCGCGAGTCGGCGGTCTCGTCGATGCGACGGTTCTGGAGGTACCGGTCGAAGCGGGCGTGGTAGATGGAGTTGATGGGACCGAGTCCCATGGAGACCGTTGGGAACTCCCAGAAGTCCGGCATCAGGCGGGGATGCGGGTAGCTGGACAGCCCGCCGCCGCCGATCTCCATCCGGAAGCGGTCGAGGTGGGCCTCGTCGAGGCGCCGTTCGAGGAACGCCCGGGCGTACACGCCGGGGGCGGCGTGGCCCTGGAAGTAGACGTGGTCGCCGGGCTGGCCGTCGTCCTTGCCGCGGAAGAACCAGTTGAAGCCGACCTCGTAGAGCGACGCCGACGAGGCGAAGGTGGAGAGGTGCCCGCCGATGCCCTCGGCGGTCTTGTTGGCGTTGATCACCATGGCGGCGGCGTTCCACCGGATGAACGCCCGGATGCGTCGCTCGATGAACTCGTCGCCGGGGAACCAGGGCTGGTCCTCGGTGGCGATGGTGTTGACGTAGGGGGTCCAGCTGGGCGGGGCGTTGCCGACGTTGAGTTCGCCGGCCCGTTCCATCAGCTTGGCCAGCATGAAGCGGGCCCGTCGACGTCCGGACCGGTCGACGAGGGCGTCGAAGGAGTCCAGCCATTCCTTCGTCTCGTCCGGGTCGGCGTCCGGCAACTGGTGGGTGAATCCGTCGATCACCCGTTCATCTTGACAGAGATTTGGGCGTCTGGGTCCCGCCGATTTCCGGGGTGCCCGGGGGCGCAAGCGGCCTCTGGCTAGGGTCGCCCTCCGTGAGCCTCTTCGACCCGGATCCCGTGGCTGCGCCCGAACCCGGCGGGGACGGCCCCCCTCCGGCGAGCGACCGGCTCCACGTGTACACGGATGGCGCCTGCTCGGGAAACCCCGGGCCCGGGGGTTGGGCGTGGGTGGTGCCCGACGGGCCGTTCGCCGCCGGCTACGAGCCGCGGACCACCAACCAGCGCATGGAGGTGGCGGCGGTGCTCGAGGCGTTGCGGGTGCTCGACGGGCCGGTCCTGGTGGTGAGCGACTCCACCTACGTCGTGAAGTGCTTCGAGGAGGGCTGGTGGAAGGCCTGGCTCCGACGCGGCTGGAGGAACTCGTCCCGGCAGCCGGTCAAGAACCGGGACCTCTGGGAGCCCCTGATCGACCTGGTCAGGTCCCGGGAGGGCAGCGGTTCCGACGTGACGTTTCGCTGGGTGAAGGGCCATTCGGGCGACCGCTGGAACGACGAGGCCGACCGGCTGGCCGTCGAGGCGGTGACGCGGCAGCGGGACCTGCGCGGCTGAGGGCCTGGTTTCCGGTTGGCCGGGGCTGTCCCCGGTCAGGAGTCGAGCATCCCCAGCCACTTCACGAGCGCCGCACGGGGAGTGCCGGGCATGGCGATGGCCACGACGGCGCCGGCCCCGGCCTCACCGCCGGGTTCGTCGCCGCTCCAGGCGCCCGAGGTCGTGACCGAGGTGTGGTTGCCGGCCACCTGGACGACGCTGCGCATGTCGGGTGACCCGTCCATCCGGAGGATCCCCTTGGCGCGCACGACGCCACGCGGTCGGACCTGGAACCAGAGGTCGAGCGTGTCCCGGTGGATCGGCTCCCTGAGGACTCGTGAGCAGGAGACGTGTTCGGCATGGGCGGAGTCGCGGGGTTCGTGCTCGTCGGCGTCGGAGCCACCGGCGACGGGCTCCAGGCCGAACAGCAGCGCCGGGTCGGCGGGGGCGCGCAGAGTCGGCGCCGAGGAGTGGGGCTGGAGCACCGCCTCGGCGGCAGCGAGCGCCTCGTCGTCGAGCAGGTCGGCCCTGGTGAGCAGCAGCAGGTCGGCATCGGCCACCTGGGCGGCGACCGTCTCGCCGATGCGGCGGTCCTCCAACTGCTCGCCGATCCGGGAGCCGTCGACGACCACGACGACGCCGTCCGGGCTGAAGCCCGGGGTGCGCGACCATCTGGCAACCTTGGCCGGCTCGCCCACGCCGCTGACCTCCACGACCACCCGGTCGAGGCGATGTGCCATCCCGCGGACCTTGCCGAGGGTCTTGGCGAAGCCCTCGGCCAGCGAACAGCACACGCAGCCGTTGGCCAGCGACAGGATGCTGGGATCGTCGGCGGCCTCGCCGATGAGCACCTCGTCGATGCCGATCTCGCCGAAGTCGTTGACGAGGACCGCGATGCGCTGTCCACGTGGGTCGGCGAGGAGCCGGTTGACGAGGGTGGTCTTGCCCGCCCCGAGGTAGCCCCCGACCACGGTCAGTGGGAGGCGCGTGCTGCCGGCGGTCATGCGCCCAGTCTGGCGGGGACAGGGGGCCCGTGCGGCCCTCAGCCGGCCTCGAAGATCCTACCGCCGAGCATCGTGCCGCGGACCGGGATGTCCCGGAGTTCGACCGGGTCGATGGTGAAGGGGTCGGCCTCGAGGATGGCGAGGTCGGCGTGCTTGCGGGGCGAGATGCTGCCGACCTCGTCCTCCATATCGAGCTGGTGGGCCGCACCCATCGTGATGGCGTGGAGGGCCTCGGCCACGGAGATGCGCTCCTCGGGGCCGAGGACGGTGCCGCTGGGGGTCAGGCGGTTCACGGCGCACCAAGCCACGTGCAGGCCGCCGAGCGGCGTGACGGGGGCGTCCGAGTGCATCGAGAGCGGCACCCCGAGGTCGAGGGCGGTGCGCGCCGAGTTCATCCGGGCGGCCCGGTCCGGTCCGACCGTCTCGCTGGCGTGCTGGTCGCCCCAGAACCAGGTGTGGTTGGCGAAGACGTTGGCGCACATGCCGAGGCTGGCCATGCGCCGGTACTGGCTGGGACTGGTGAGCTGGCAGTGCTGGACGGTGTGGCGGTGGTCGAACCGGGGATGCTCGGTGAGCAGGTCCTCGACGGCCTCGAGGTACACGTCAACCGCCTCGTCGCCGTTGCAGTGCACGTGGATCAACAGGCCCGCCCGGTGGTAGGGGCGCAGGATGTCGGCGACCTGCTCGGGCGGCACGACCCAGATGCCGTTGCCCCCCTTGAGGTAGCCGGGCCAGCGCAACCGGGCCGTGAAGCCCTGGATGGAGCCGTCGACGACGAGCTTGACGTGCCCGAACCGCAGCTTGTCGCTGGACTCGGCCCTCGTGGCGACGACGGCGGCCGCGGCCTCCTCGAGGGCCTCCGGGGTGCCCGGGGTCGGCATGTGGAAGACCGAGAGGCGGGCGGGGAAGTCGTCGTGGTCAACGGCCTTCCGGAAGCGCTCGATCTCGGCCGGATCGGTCGAGGACCGGTTGCCGAGGTCGGTCAGCGTGGTGGTGCCGGTGTTGCGGGCCTTCCCGCCGAAGTTCCAGAGGGACTCCTCGGCGCGCATGCGCTCCCAGAACTTCCGGAAGGCGGAGTCGGCGAGGAACATGGCGGCGGGCTCCTGGAGTTCGCCGATCGGCCAGCCGGAGCCGTCCTTGGGGAGGCCCTCCATGTCGGTGTCGGGACCGATGCCGTCGAACTCCATGAGTGCCGTGTTGACGGTCGCCAGGTGGCAACTGGCGTGCATCACGAAGATCGGCCTGGTCGTCGAGACGAGGTCCAGGTGGCGGGCCACCAGGCGTTCGCCCGGGTAGTAGATGGGGTCGAGGCCCCAGGCCAGCAGCGGCTCGTCGGGACCGGCGCCGGCGGCCGAGAGGTCGGCCTCGGCCTCGCGGAGCCGCTGGATGACGGCCTCCAGGTCGGTGCAGCCCGGCCAGACGTGGCCGTCCGGGCCGCGGCGGTCGAAGCGCCCGCAGTAGGTGTGGAGCCACATGCCGCCCGCCATGGTGTGGCTGTGCGCCTCGACGAAGCCCGGCATCAGCACGGACCGTTCGAGGGACCCGTCGACGGTGGCGCCGTCGATGCGGAGGAGGTCGTCGACCGTGCCGACGGCGAGGAACCGCCCGTCCCGCACGGCGACCGCCTCGGCGGTCGGCCGGGAGGGGTCGAGCGTGTGGACGGCCGCGGCGGGGTAGATGGCGGTCGGAGAGGGGGAACCCACGGCTGCAACCTAGTTGCGCGGACCAGGAGAGTACGAATCCGTACTCTGGTGGCGTCCCGGGCTGCGGCGGGCCGCCGGGTACGCTCCGATCCATGAGCGCCGCCTCCCGTCCCTCCGCCTTCGCCCACCACCGCTTCCTCGGCGACAAGCGCACCCAGCAGGTCTACGACCTCGACGAGGTCCTCGACGAGGAGGCCATGGCCATCCTGCTCGACGAACTGATGGCCAGCGACGCGTACCTCTGCTTCGGGCCCGACACCCTGGCCGAGGCCCGCAACCGCGGCTACCGGCTCGAACAGGTCTGAACCGGTCCGACCCGGTGGGTGACGCACTCCGCGGGTTCATCCACGACCTGAGACGGTTCTATGCGGAGCGTGCCCTCGACGGACCCGCGATGTTCGCAACCGTCGCCGAGGAACTCGCAACCGTCCTCGAGGGCCCCGTCGGATCGCCGTCTCCCGACCCGCTGCCGGTTGCCGGCCTCCTGGAGCGGCTGGAGACGGACGGCGAACCGGATTCCCTTCTGACGCGTTTCCTGGACCTCGCCCCGCACCTGCCCTGGACGCAGACCCGGGCCTATCTGGACACCCTCCCACCGACGTTCGTCCGCAACTACGGCTACGTGCGCCTCGTCGGTCCCGCCGAGGGAGCGGTGCTGCGCAGCGACCGGGTGGCCGTCGGCGTGGGCGTTTGGGGGGCGGGGCTGCACTATCCCCGACACGCCCACCCCGCCGAGGAGGCGTACCACGTGCTAGCGGGCAACGTCGGCTTCCGCGGCGCGGACGGGACCAGGGTGGAACTGGTCCCCGTGCCACCGGGGTACTCACCCGGCGAATTCGCCCACAACGCGCCGGACGAGCCACATGAGCTCTGGTTCGGGGGAAGGTCCGGGGTTCCGGAACCGGATCCCGACCTGGACCCGCCGTGCGTGCTCTTGTGGGCCTGGACCGGCGAGATCGGCGTGGACGCGCGGTTGGTCTGAGTCCCGGCGTGGTGAGGGCCGCGCAGGACCTGGATCTCAACCCCGGGTCTGGGCTCGAATGAGGTTGAGCGCGCTGCCGGCGCGGAACCACTCGATCTGGTCGTCCGAGAAGGTGTGGTTCGTGCTGATGGTGCTGCTGGTGCCGTCCACGTGGGCGATCACGACCTCGACTGGCCGGCCGGGCGCCAGGTCGGCCAGGCCGTTCACGCTGATCCGGTCCCGTTCGCCGATCAGGTCGTAGTCGGCCGGATCGGCGAACGTCAGCGGCAGGACGCCCTGCTTCTTGAGGTTGGTCTCGTGGATCCGGGCGAACGAGCGGGCGATGACGGCCCGGGCGCCACGGAAGCGGGGCTCCATGGCGGCGTGCTCGCGGGACGAGCCCTCGCCCATGTTCTCGTCACCGACGGCGACCCACTGGATGCCGGCCTCGTGGTAGCGCTTGGCGATCTCGGGGTAGGGACGGCGCTCGCCGTCCGTGACGTCGAGGCCGACACCGACCTCGCCGCCGTGGGCGTTGACGGCGCCCATGTAGACGTTGCCGGAGATGTTCTCGAGGTGGCCGCGGTAGCGCAGCCAGGGGCCGGCCATCGAGATGTGGTCGGTGGTGCATTTGCCCTGCGCCTTGACGAGCACCGGCAGGTCGGCGAGGTCCTCGCCGTCCCAGGCCGGGAACGGGGTGAGGACCTGGAGGCGGTCGCTGGTGGGCGACACCACGACCTCGACGCCGCTGCCGTCCTCGGGCGGGGCCTGGAAGGTGTCGGAACCGGGGTCGAAGCCGGCGGCGGGCAGTTCCTCGCCGGGCCCGATAGCGAGGCGGACCTCCTCGCCGTCGTCGTTGGTGATGGTGTCGTTGGCCGGGTCGAAGTCGAGGCGTCCGGCCAACGTGAGGGCGATGACCGTCTCGGGCGAGGTCACGAAGGCGTGGGTGGTGGCGTAGCCGTCATTGCGCTTCGGGAAGTTGCGGTTGTAGCTGGTGACGATGGAGTTGGGGACGCCGTCCTCGACGTCCTGGCGGTCCCACTGGCCGATGCACGGGCCGCAGGCGTTGGCCAGCACGGTGGCGCCGAGGGCCTCGAAGTCGGCCAGCAGGCCGTCCCGCTCGATCGTGGCCCGGACCTGCTCGGAGCCGGGGGTGATGAGCAGCGGCACCTTGCAGGTGATGCCCTTGGCGACGGCGTCGCGGGCGATGCCGGCGGCCCGGGTGATGTCCTCGTACGAGGAATTGGTGCACGAGCCGATCAGGCCGGCGCTGACCTCGAGGGGCCAGCCTTTGGCGGTCGCTTCGGCGCCCAGGTCGGCGACCGGGCGGGCCAGGTCGGGGGTGTGGGGGCCGTTGATGTGCGGCGACAGCGTGGACAGGTCGATCTCGATGACCTGGTCGAAGTAGTCGGCCGGGTTGGCCTCGACGTCGTCGTCGGCACGCAGGTGGTGGGCGACGGCATCGGCGGCGTCGGCGACGGCCTCCCGTCCGGTGGCCTTGAGGTACCGGCCGATGGCGTCGTCGTAGGCGAACAACGAGGTGGTGGCGCCGATCTCGGCGCCCATGTTGCAGATGGTGGCCTTGCCGGTGGCCGACAGGCTGCGGGCGCCGGGGCCGAAGTACTCGACGATGGCGCCGGTGCCGCCCTTGACGGTGAGGATGTCGGCGACCTTGAGGATCACGTCCTTGGGCGCGGCCCAGCCGTCCAGTGCACCGGTCAGGTGCACGCCGGTGAGCTTGGGCCACTTGACGTTCCACGGGAAGCCGGTCATGACGTCGACGGCGTCGGCGCCGCCCACGCCGATGGCGACCATGCCGAGGCCGCCCGCATTGGGGGTGTGGCTGTCGGTGCCGATCATCATCCCGCCGGGGAAGGCGTACTGCTCGAGCACGACCTGGTGGATGATGCCCGAACCGGGCTTCCAGAAGCCGGCGCCGTAGCGGGCGCAGACCGACTCGAGGAAGGCGTAGACCTCGGCGTTGCCGTCGACGGCGGCCTGCAGGTCGAGCTTGGCGTCGTCGCGGGCCTGGATGAGGTGGTCGCAGTGGGTGGTGGTGGGCACCTGGACCTCGTCGAGGCCGGCGGTCATGAACTGCAGCCAGGCCATCTGGGCGGTGGCGTCCTGCATGGCGACGCGGTTGGGCCGCATGTCGACGTACGACTCGCCCCGCTCGAGGCCGGCGCCGGCCGGGTCGTCGAGGTGGTTGACGAGGATCTTCTCGGCCAGGGTGAGCGCACGGTCGAGGCGGGCGCGGCCGGTGGCGATCCGCTCGTCGAGGGTGGCGTAGACGCCCCGGATGAGTTCGATGGGCGTGGAGGCGGCGACGGGCATGGGGGAAGGGGTTCCTGTCTTCGGAGGTTGGTCGGGACCGGGGGTGTCCGGCGGGGGCCGGGCCGGAGGCGGACGCCGGTGTCCGGTTCCGAGGCTACAGGTGCCGTGCCCGTCCCCTCCCGGTTGGTGGCGCTACAGCTCGGGCCAGCGGCGCCTGGTGCGGCGGGAGCGCCGGTCGCGGTCGCCGAGGGCCCAGACGCGGCGCCAGGCACCCACGTCGGGCCCGGTCAGGTCGGGCGACGTGCCGGCGTGGGCGCGGCGGCGGGCCTGCCACCAGTCCGAGGTGGCCTCGTCGGCGAGGGCGGCCACGGCGGCCTCGAGGCGGGTGGCGAAGGCCCGGGACTGCTCGTCCTCGCCCGGCAGCAGGGGATCGCCGAACGTGACGGTGGTGTGCGACGGCTGCGGCAGCTTCTTCCCCTTGCGCAGGATCCGGCCGGTGCCCTGCAGGTGGACAGGGACGAGGGGGACGCCGCAGCGGATCGCCAGGTAGGCGGCGCCGCCGCGGAACGGCTGCCCCCAGCCGTCGGGGCTGCGGCCGCCCTCGGGGAAGATCAGCAGGCTCCAGTCCTCGGCGATGAGGTCGGTGGCCAGCGAGGCGGACTGGCGGCCCACCTTGGTGCGTTCGATCGGGATGGCCCCCATGGCGAGTGCGGCGATCGAACCGCCGACCCTGGAGCGGAAGAAGTAGTCGGCGGCGGCACCGACGACGAGGCGGTGCCGCCACGGCTCGGGGACGGTGGTGAGCAGCAGCGGCGTGTCGGCGTGGCTGTGGTGGTTGGCGACGAAGATGACCGGCCCGTCGACCCGGTCGAGCCGGTCGAGGCCCTTGACCGACGGTGAGGCGATCGCCGACATGGCGGGGCGCATCACGCCCTCGACGAGTGCCAGGCGGGCGACCCGTGCCGGCTGTGAACGCGCCCAGTCCGTGTCGAAGTCGGCGCCGGTCCGCCGGACCGGCGGCGGGGGCTCGACGCCGTTGGGCACCGGGGCGGCGCGCAGCGGGAAGCCCAGCCGGGCCACCCGGGCGCGGGCCTTGGCCACCTGCAGGCGCACGTGGTTCATGGGCCCACCGTGCTCACGTCACGTCCGCCATCAGGATCGGCGGGTTCTTGAGGTGGGTGATCGTGGGCTGCGGGCCGACGACGTCGGTCGCCATCTCGAGGGCGTCCTGGAGGGTTGAGGCCGGCTGGAAGCCCATCCGCCGTACCGCCGCGGTGTCGCCGCCGACGATCATGACCCGGCCGACGTGCTGCATGGCGTGCGCCCCCCAGTACCACATGTAGAAGGGGTGCACGCCGTGGTAGGCGTACGAGGTGCGGTACAGGTGGATGTACCACTCGTCCTCGGCGAACTGCTTCTCCCACTTCTTCTCGATCTCGGCCGGGTCGGTGGTGTCGGCCAGGACCTGCTCGAAGAAGTCGATGTAGCTGGGGTGGTGGACGGGGTGGAACTCCCACGGTGTGGGGTGTCCCATGATCACGACGCCGCCCTCCCGCACCAGGGGCCGCCCGCGGTACAGGTTGAAGAAGTACCCGAGCCCGAGGCACATCACGAGGATCGGGTTCATGATCGAGTTGACGTTGTAGGGGCAGATGTAGGGCAGTCCCATGGTGAGGACGTCGGTCTGGCCCTCGACGGGGACGAGGTGCTGCCGGTAGACGTTGGCGGTGGTGACCTCGTGGACGGCCTCGACCTCGCCGGCCTGCACGGAGGTGAGTTCGTAGGGGGCCAGCCACGACGAGAACGCCTTGCGCTTGGCCGACGTGGGCAACAGCTTGAGTCCCTGCTGCATGCCCAGGAACGCCGCCCGGTCCTTGGCGCTCCACTCCCACTCGCGCTTCTGGAGCATCGCCATCGGACCCTCGCGTCCGAAGGTGTTGTTGTTGACGGTGGTCTCGATCTGGAAGATCTTCACGCCGGCGTCGCGGATGACCTTGCCCATGCGCCAGTTGGAGGCGTGCAGCGCCGAGTTCTCGCGGTCCATGAAGGACTTCGAGTTGTGCATGGTGTGGACGTTGTGGTGGTGCCGGAGGCCGGTGTAGCCGGAGAGGCCGGTGGCGGTGCTCTTGTGGCCGCCGTCCATCGAGACGAGGTTGATGTTGACGTAGACGACGAGGTCGCTCTCGGCGGCCCGGCGGCTGAACTGCACGTCCTCGCCGTGCGGGGTCTGGCCGAGGACGACCATGCCGTCGGGGTCCTCGGCGTCGTGGTTGTAGAGGCGCCCGGACGGGGCGAAGGCGTCGTAGACGCGGTCGCCGACGGCGTGGCGCAACTCGTCCTCGGTCATGCGGCGGTGGATGGCGAGCGCGGCGATGAGGTGGACGTCGTCGACGCCGGCCTCGGCGGCCTGGTCTAGGACGGTCTCGATGATCCGCTGGCGGATGTCGGGTCGGCGCATGGGCGGCAGCGGGAGCGAGATGTCGTCAAAGGCGATGGTGAGCTTCATGCCGGGCCGCAGCAGGGCGGGCAGCGGCTCGGAGTCGCCCAGCGGGTTGTGGAGGGCGTGCTGGATGGCGCCGTCGGGGTCGGCAAGCCCCTCCAGCGGCTCGGCCGGGTAGATGACCCTCGAGCGGTCGGCCGGCAGCTTCTCGAGCCGGAAGCCCTCGCCGTGGTGGAACACGATCGGGGGGCTGGTCCGGTCGACGTCGAGGACGAATCCGGGTCGGGGGGCCAGGTGGCCGTTGCTCATGGCGTGCCCTCCATCAGGCGTTCGCGTTCCTTCTCGCCGCGCAGGTCGAAGGCGACCTTGACGGCTCCCCGGGGCCCGGCGGCGGCGGCGTGCTCGAGGGCTTCCCGGTATCGGCTCAGGGGGTAGGTGGCCGACACCAGTCGCCCCAGGCCGGCCTCCTGCACGAGTCCGGTCGCCAGGTCGAAGGTGCGGGCGGTGGTGCCGTCGGGCAGGGTCTCGGTGCCATAGGTGTAGGCACCGACCAGTTCGACCTCGCGGTGCCACAGGGGGGTGAGCTCGAGGCTGACCGAGCCGGGCATCCCGACGAGCACGATCCGGCCACGGGGCCGGGTGACGGCGAGGGCATCGGTGAGGCTGGCTGAGGAGCCGACGCAGTCGACGACCACGTCGGCGCCGCCGCTGAGCCGGTCGACGGCGCCGTCGTCGCCGGACGTGCTGACGGCCCGGGTGCCGGCGGCCCGCCGGACCGCCCGCCGGACCTCGCCCGGGCCGACGACCAGGTCGGCGCCGAGTTCGGCGGCCAGACGGCGCTGGGTCGGGTACTTGGCGGTGGCCACGATCGTGCGGGGTGCGGCGAACGCCCGGGCGGCGGCGATGGTGAGCAGGCCGAGCGTGCCCGAACCCAGCACGGTGACGACGGCGTCGTCGGGGATGTCGGCGAGGAGGGCGGCGTGGACGGCGCAGGCGGTTGGCTCGACCATCACGGCTGCCTCGTCGTCGAGGGCGTCGTCGACCGGGTGGAGCTGACTGGAGTGGGCGGAGAAGGCCGTGGCCCAGCCGCCGCCGGTGTCGTGGCAGGAGCCGGTCTGGATGCCGGGCTCGAGGTCGCCGAACGTGGTGTGTTCGCAGTTGCCGAGCCGTCCGTCGGCGCAGGAACGACAGGTGGGGGCGAGGTTGCGGCTGACGCAGCCCAGCACGGGTTCGAGCACGACGCGTGTGCCGTCCTCCCGGTCGCCGACGACCTCGTGGCCGGGCACGAACGGGAACGACACGAGTGGTTCGAAGTAGCGGGCGGAGCGGCCGTCGATGGTGGCCAGGTCGGAGCCGCAGATGCCGGACAGCCGGGGTAGGACCCTGACCCAGTCGGGACCGGGCGGCGCCGGCGGTTCGAGGTCGGCCAGCCGGAGCGGGCCCACGCCGGCACCGCCGCCGGGCGTGAGGCTGCCGGCCAGCCGTGCGGCGGCGTAGCGGGGCAGGTTGCGCCGGAACTGGAGCGCCTTCATCGTGCCCGGGCCTTCGGCGGGGCGAGTGGGAGGGGGTTGCGGTGCATGCCCGGTGACTTGCGGAAGTCCTCCACCAGCCACCCCCGCTTGCGGGCGATGGCGGCGAGGCGGGTCTCGGGGTTGACGGCGACGGGGAAGCCGACCGTCTCGAGCATGGGGAGGTCGCTGGCCGAGTCGGCGTAGGCGATGGACTCGCGCAGGTCGTGGCCGTACTCGTCGGCCAGGTCGACGAGGGCCTGGTAGCGGGCCTCGCCGGTGGGCGGGACGGCGGTGAGCTGCCCGTCGTAGGCACCGTCGGCGGTGCCGAGGCGCGCGCAAACGACGTCGTCGAAGAGCGGCCGGAGGGGCTCGATGACGAAGTCGAGGGCGCCGGTGATGAGCACGGTGCGGTGGCCGAGCGCACGGTGCTCCCGGACGCGGCGGATGGCTGCCGGGAAGGACTTGGCGAGGAGCAGCTCGCTGACGTGCTCGAGGGCATCCTCGGCGATCTGGTCGACCGGGGCGCCGTCATAGCGGCGGTAGAAGTAGCGCAGGAAGTCGCTGCGGTCCTTGCGGTCGAGGGCCAGCAGGCGGGGCGCCTCGGCGACCGTCTTGAGCACGAACCGGAGGCGGTCGCGGCTGTCCAGCCGCCGGCTGGCCAGCCACGAGTAGGACGCCACCACGTTGGAGGCGATCAGCGTGTTCTCGAGGTCGAAGGCGGCGAGGTGCCGGTCGGGGGAGAGGATCTGGCCACGCAGTCGTTGGGAGCGGCTCTGGCCGCCCCGGGTGGGTGGCCGCATGGGCGCCCTGGCGGCCTTGACGACCGACGGCAGGTGGACCTCGGGGGCGTAGCGGTCCCAGTCGACGACCCGGGGGTCGAAGGCGAAGGCGGCCCGGTCGGCCTCGTCGAGGCCGTCCCAGAGGGCGAGGAGGCGGTCCAGGCCGTAGACGGCCTCACACTCGGCATAGGCGCCGTAGAGGTCGACATAGCCCATCGCCCGGTCGACGAGGTCGCGCTTCTCCTCGAGCCTGGCGGCGGTCTCGGCGTGGCGGCCCCGCACGGGCAGCACGTCGAAGGCCTTCTGGGCCTTGTCGAGCGCCGACCCGGCCCGTTCGAGCTGCTGCTTGACCCGGCCCCGGCCCGGGAACGACCACTGCGGCACGGAGATGGGTTGGCCGTGCTCGTCGTAGATGGGGTGCTCGGTGAACCACTCCCGGACGAGGTCGACGAGCTTGCCGTAGCGCAGCGGGTTGACGGCGCCGGAGGCGACCTGGACGATGTCGCCGCCCCGGGGGGCGTCGGCGTCGGGGCCGCGGCCGGCGACGGCGCAGATGGCGGCGACGACGAGGTCGACGGGGATGACGTCGATGGTGCCCTCGGGGACGCCGGGAAACTCCTTCAGGAGGCCGCGGGCGTAGGAGATGATCACCGGCTCGGCCATGCGGAAGCCGCGGATCCAGCCGGGGACCGGCTCGGCGAGGGCCGACTCGATGATGGACGGTCGGACGATGCTGACCGGGATGTCGCCGGCGATCTCGGTGAGGGCGACCTCGCCGAGGGCCTTGGTGTAGGCGTAGGCGTCGGGGAAGCCGAGCGAGGAGGCCCGGGAGCGCCCCGCCTCGGCCATGCGGTCGTCGACCCAGCGGGTGCGGAGCTGCTCGGTCTTGGCGGCGAGGGCGGGCGTGCCGGCGGCGCCGATCTCCTTGTGGGCGGCCTCGCGGAACTCTGCCAGCTTCTCAGGGGTGCGGCTGGCGGTCTCGGTCTCGGTGCGGATGCGCCGGGCACTGTCGACCTCGGTGCGCCAGTCGACGTCGACGAAGAAGGGGCTCTGGTCGACGGGTTCCTCGGGGGCTGCGCCGCGGCGGCTGCCGGCCACGTAGCAGGTGGAGACGGCGACGAGGTGGGGGGTGGTGCCGAGGTCGTGGAGGGTCTCGGCGATGCGGGCGGCGCCGAGCAGGTTGATCTCGACGGCCTGGTCGAGGGGGGAGTCGAAGCTGACGGCAGCGGCGGAGTGGATGAACAGGTCGCAGGTTGCCAGGACGGCCCGTCCGTCGTCGTCGAGGCCGAGGCCGTCCGCGGTGACGTCGCCGGCCACGGCGGTGATGCGCCGGTCCGCCATGGCGGCGAACGCCTCGCTGCCGAGTTCGTTGCGGAGGCGGTCGAAGGCGTCGTTGTGGAGGATGTCCCGGTCGACCCGGCGCTGGGCGCCCCGGCGGCCGGGCCGCACGATGAGGACCAGTTCGCAGTCGGGGACGCGGCGCAGGAGCCGCTCGACGAGCGCGGTGCCGAGAAAGCCGGTGCTTCCCGTGATGGCGATGCGGCGCCCCGCCAGCGACTCGGCGATCATGGCGGACTTTCTACCAGATGGTAGAGGGACTTACCAGATGGTCAGGAACTGGACTACGGTGCGTGCATGGTCGAGACGACACGGCTTCGGGAGACGGTGCGCGAAACGGTCCGCGACACCGTCCGGGAGACGGTGCGGAGCGCCGGCCGCACGACCGGCCGCGGCGCCGAGACGAGGGAGCGCATCCTCGACGCCGCCCTCGAATCGTTCGGCACGATCGGCTACGACGGCACCTCGCTGGACGACCTGGCCGCCGGCCTCGGCATCCGCAAGCAGACGATCCTCTACCACTACGTCAACAAGCGGGGGCTGCTCGGCGCCGTCGTCGACCGCAGCGCCGGCGACCTGACCGCCGCCCTCCTCGAGGTGCTCGAGGAGGAGGCCACCGACTGGCAGCGGGTCGAGGCCCTGGTGCGCACGGTGTTCCGCGTGGCCCTGGAGCAGCCGCTGCTGCTGGGCCTGCTGCGCGAGGTCTCCCGACCGGGCTCGCCGGCCGCCCCCCGGCTGCGCAGCACGATGGGGCCGCTGCTCGACCGGGCCATGGCCTGGATGAACCGCGAGATGGAGACCGGCCGGATGCGCCGCACCGACCCGCAGCTGGTTCTGCTCAGCGCCTACTCGACGGTCGTGGGCCTCGCCACCGAGATCGAGGTGCTGCGGGCCGCCGGCCTCGAGCCCACCGCGCGCACCGTCGTCACGCGGCGCCGCGAACTGCTGCGTTTCCTGCGCACCTCGCTCGATCCCCAGCGCTGACCCGGTCGGGAACGCCCCGTCGCTCAGTGGCGGGTGTTGCGGCGCCGCCGGGCGTGGCGCTCCACGGCCAGGTCGACCAGGCGGTCGATGAGCGCCGGGTAGTCGAGGCCGGCCTTCTGCCAGAGCCGCGGGTACATCGAGATCGGCGTGAAGCCCGGGATGGTGTTGACCTCGTTGAGCACGGGGCCGCGGTCGTCATCGGGGAGGAAGAAGTCGACCCGGGCCATCCCCGAGCAGCGCAGCGCCTGGAACGCCCGGGCGGCCAACTCCTGGAAGCGGACGACGGTCTCGGCGTCGAGGTCCGGGTCGTCGAGCAGCTCGGCGGCGTCGGTCTCGTACTTGTCGGCGTAGTCGTAGAACTCGGCGCCGGGCCGGATCTCGCCGGGTCCCGACACCTGCGGTACCCGGTCGCCCAGCACCGACAGTTCGATCTCACGGCCGACGATCGCCTCCTCCACGACCAGCCACTCGTCGTAGGCGGCGGCGGCCTTGAGGGCCACCTCGAGGGTGGCGGCGTCGGTGGCCCTCGACACCCCGATGGAGGAGCCCAGGTTGGCGGGCTTGACGAAGACCGTCGGTCCGAGGTCGGCGAGCAGCGACTCGACGAGGGCGGCGAGCGTGTCGGTGCCCGGGGCGCCCAGGTCCTCAACGTGCAGCCCCCGGTACCTGGCCTGGGGGAGTCCGTGCTGGGCCAGCACCTCCCTGGCGGCCAGCTTGTCCATGGCCAGCGCGGAGCCCAGCACGCCGGCGCCTACGTAGGGCACGTCGGCCACCTCGAGTAGGCCCTGGACGGTGCCGTCCTCGCCGAGGGGGCCGTGCAGCAGGGGGAACACGACCACTGGTCCGGCGGCGGCCAGTTCGGCGAGCCGGGGGAGCGGGTCCCAGGCTGGCCCGGAGGGATCGAGGGCATCGGGGAGGTCACCGGCGGCGTGGGCGTCGGCGGCCGCCTCGGCCAGCGACCAGGAGCCCTCGCGGTCGATGCCGACCGGCACGATGTCCAGGTGCGCCGTGTCCACGGCGGCCAGCACGTGCCGGGCCGACACGCACGACACGTCGTGTTCGGCGCTGCGTCCCCCGAACAGCAGGACGAGCGTGCGCCTCGGGGTGGCGTCGTCGGTGGATGCCATGGCCAGATCGTACGGTCGGGCCACCGGTCCGGGGTGGCACCGCTCGGGGCGCCGGGACTGGGAGACTCCCACCCATGCGCTTCCGGGCCTCACAGGTGGCCATCGCCGTGGGCGGCGAGCTGGTCGGCGACGACGTGTGGCTGGACGGTGCCACACAGGACTCGCGAGAGGTCGCGTCCGGCTCCCTGTTCGTGCCGCTTCTCGCCGAGCGGGACGGCCATGAGTTCGTCGAGGCGGCCATGTCGGCCGGGGCTGGTGCCCATCTGACGGCACGCGACCCCGGGTCGGGCACCGCCGTCCGGGTGGCCGACACGGGGGCGGCGCTGCTGGCCCTCGGCGCTGCAGCGAGGGACTCGCTGGACGGCCCGGTGGTCGGCATCACCGGCTCGGTGGGCAAGACCTCGGTGAAGGACCTCACCCGGGCCGTGCTGGCGAGGGTCGGCCCGGTCCACGCCAGCGAGCGGTCGTTCAACAACGAGATCGGCATGCCGCTCACGCTGCTGAACGCCCCGGCCCACGGGCCCGTGGTCGTGGAACTGGGGGCCCGCCACGTCGGCGACATAGCGTCGCTCTGCGGGGTGGCCCGCCCGGACGTGGGCGTGCTGACCACGGTGGCGGTCGCCCACACCGGCGAGTTCGGGTCGCTCGATGCGGTGACCCGCACGAAGGGCGAGCTGTTCGACGCCCTCCCGAGTGACGGCTGCGCCGTCTACAACGCCGATGTGTCGGCGGTCGTCGAACAGGCCGGCCGTGCGCGCTCGCAGCGGCTCTCCTTCGGGGACGCGGGCGAGGTCCGGGCCCGCGACGTCACCGTCGACGACGACCTGCGGGCCTCGTTCCGGCTGGAGTCGCCGTGGGGGCGGATCGACGTGCGCCTTGCCGTCCACGGCGCCCACATGGTCCCCAACGCCCTCGCCGCAGCGGCTGTTGGCCTCGTGCTTGACGTGCCGCTGGCCGAGGTGGCCGCCGGACTCGCAGAGGGGCCGGCCTCGGCCTGGCGCATGGCGCTCGGCACGGCGCCCTCAGGCCTGCGGGTCCTCAACGACGCCTACAACGCCAACCCCGCCTCGACCTCGGCGGCCCTCGAGGCGCTGGCCGCACTCCCGGTGGACGGGCGGCGGGTGGCGGTGCTGGGGCTGATGGCCGAGCTGGGCGACCTGGCCGTCGAGGAGCACCTGGCAGTCGCCGCCCGGGTGGCCGAACTCGGCATCGAACTGATGGCCGTCGGCACGGACCTCTACGGCGTCGAACCGCTGGCCGACGTGGAGGCGGCCGGCGCTGCGCTCGACCTCGGTGGAACGGACGCCGTGCTGGTCAAGGGCAGCCGGGTGGCTGGCCTCGAGGTGCTCGCCGAGAGCCTGCTGGAGGGCTGACCGGCCCCGCCGCCGGACCTCAGTCCCCGTCGACGGGCAGCTCGGCCGGCGCCAGTGGCGTGTTGGAGCGGTTCCACACGGCCAGCTCGTCGGCGTCGCAGGTCCGACAGAGGTGCACCACCTGCATCGACTGGATGGACAACTGGGTGCCCCGCGACTTGTCGACGATCGACCGCAGGGCCGCCCGCACGTCGTCGGAGCCGCAGGTGGGGCAGCGGGGCGTGAGGTCCCGGTCCCAGACGAGGCCGCAGCGGCCGCAGGTGACCGTGATGGTCTCGTCGCCCGACTCGCCCTGCCGGACGCCGGCCAGGTCCTCGTCCTCCCCGCAGCCGGGGCACTCGATCAGGCGCATCGGGAGCAACCGTAGCCACGCCCGTAGGGTTGGCGGATGGTGCCAGCCGGCCCGGACCACTACCGCACGCTGGGCGTGGCGCCCGATGCGACCGCCGACGAGGTACGCGACGCCCACCGTGCGCTGGCCCGCCGCCACCACCCCGACCTCGTCACCGACCCCACCGAACGCCGACGGGCCGAGCGACGCATGGCGAGTGTCAACGCCGCCTGGCACGTGCTCGGCGACCCCGTCCGTCGTGCGGAGTACGACGAGTCCCGCCGGCCACCGCCGCCCCGGCCACGTCCCACACCGGAGCCCGTCCACGTCTCGGACGCCTTCCAGGAGGTCGAGGTGTCGCCGGCGGCGGGCTGCGCCCTCCGCCTCGGGCCGATCGTCCTCCTGGCCGGGGTCCTCCTCGGCATCCTGGTGGTCACGGCGCTCATGACCGGCGGTGGCGACAGTCCGACGGGCTTCGACGTCGGCGACTGCGTGCTCGTCGAGGAGTACGGCATGGAGGTCGTGCCGTGCACCGGGGCCGAGCCGAGGATCGTGGCACGTGGCGTGGCCGGGACCTCCTGCCCGACCGGTGCGGTGGCCGTGGTGCTGCCCACCCGCACTGAGCAGGTCTGCGTCCGGCCGCCCGGGGGCTGAACGCACGGATCGGGTATGGCATCCTCGTCGGAGTGCCGGCAGTCGGTGCAGGGGGATGGGGGAGCCATCATGGTCGAGCAGTACTTCGTGGAGACCGACACGTCGGAGCGCTATCCGCTCTGGACACGGGCCAACGTGGGCGAGGTCTTCCCCGATCCAGTGGCGATGAGCTCGTTCGACTTCGCCTTCTGCAACGCCGACGGGATCCGCCACGCCGAACTGGGTTGGCGGGACGCCTATGTGCGCCTCGGTGCGTTCAGCCACGACGAGTTCGACGCGGACCAGAACGTGATCCTCGGCGTCTTCGGCGGCTACGCGTACCTGAACGCCTCGGTCATGCGGATCTTCGGCGAGCGGGCGCCGGGCCTCTCGGCGGCCGACATCGACGCCCAGTTCTTCGGCGTCCAGCCGGGCATCCCCGACTACGAGCCACACCCCGACGACGCCAGTCCGGAGGCCACGGCCGCCCTGGCCGAGACGTTCGGCTGGGCGCTCACGACCGACGCCCTCCACGAGGTCCTCGCCGACGAGGCCACGGTCGACGCCCTGCGGGCAGAACGTCCCGACTTCGGGACGATGGGTGACGGCGAGCTGCTGGAGTGGGGCGAGGGGGTGCTGGACCGCCACTTCCGACACCTGTTCAGCCAGCACCTGTTCGTCACGATGCTGGCCACGCTGCCCGCCGGCATCATCACGGACGTCTGCACGGCACTGGGCCGACCCCAGGACGCCCTCAAGCTGTTGTCGGGGCTGGGCGACGTGGCGTCGGCGGCGCCATCACACGCCATGTGGGAGCTGGGCCGGCAGGCGGCGGCCTGCGAGGTCCTGACGGCGGCCTTCGATGTCGGGCCGGACGGCCTCGGCGACCGGCTCCGTGACCTCGAGGGTGGGGCGGTCGACGCGTTCCGGGCCTCGTTCGGGGAGTTCCTCGTGGCGTACGGGAGCCGCGGGCCCAACGAGTGGGAGACCCGCTGTCCGACCTGGGAGACCGAGCCGGACCTGGCCCTGGCGGCCATCGATCGGATGCGCATCTCGCCGGAAGCAGCCGCCCCCGCGGGCAACCAGGCCCGCATGGCCGCCGACCGGGAGCGCCTGGGCGCCGAGATGTACGGGATGCTGGCCGCTGACCCGGAGGCGCAGGGGCAGTTCGGGGCGGCGCTGCGCGCGGCCGGCGTGTTCATGCCGGGCCGGGAGCGCACCAAGACCAACTGCATCAAGCTCATCCACGAGGTGCGCATGGCGCTGCTCGAGTTCGGGCGCCGGATGGTGGAGCGGGGGACATTCCCCGAGGCGACCAGCTACGGGATGTTCACGTTCGCCGAGTCGCAACAGGTGGCCGCCGACCCCACCGGGTGGCGCGAGGTGGTCGAGGAGCGCCAGGCGGTCTTCGACGCGGTCCGGGACCTCCAGGAGCCGTTCGTGGTGTTCGGCGAGGCGCCGCCGCTGTCCGAGTGGCCGCGACGCGATGCCGTCGAGGTGGAGCCCCTCGGCTTGGGGGAGTCGATCGTGGGCGTGCCCGGCTGTACGGGCGTGTCGCGGGGTCGCGCCCGGGTGGTGCTCGACAGCCACGACCCGACCGGCCTGGAGCCGGGCGAGGTGCTCGTGGCGCCACTCACCGACCCGTCGTGGACGCCTTTGTTCGTGCCCGCCTCGGGCGTCGTGGTCGACGTGGGGGCGCCCCTGAGCCACGCCATCATCGTCAGCCGCGAACTCGGGATCCCGTGCGTGGTGTCGGCGACCGACGCCACGAAGCGGATCCCCGACGGGGCCCTCGTCGAGGTGAACGGCGAGACCGGGGTCGTGACCGTCCTCGAGGCGTAGGCCCGGTGGTCCGTCCCCCTCGACGGGAGTGCACCGGGCCGACGGCTGGATACCCTCCTCGGCCGACGGACCGTTAGCTCAGTTGGCTAGAGCGCCCGCCTCACACGCGGGAGGTCACTGGTTCGAGTCCAGTACGGTCCACCGCTCCGATCGTCGGCCCCCTGATCTCGTCTGGTGCCGGAGGGAGCGCTGACCCGTTCAGGAATCGGCCCTCCGCCTGAGTTCGTCGATGAGGACGATCCCGGCCAGCACCACGGCGAGCCAGAGTGCGGTGACGTTCAAGGCGTTCTCGGCCGTCGACATCCCATCTCCGGGATGTCGGAGGTGAAAGACCGCGTGTGGCAGGGAGAAGGCCAGGTAGCCCACCGTGGCGATGATCGTCATGTCGCGGCGTAGGTACAGCCCGGCGATGAGCACCAGCAGTCCGGTGGCGAGGAGCCCGGCCCCGGCATCGGCGGCGAGGTGCTCGTTGAAGGGCGGCAGCGCCGATACCAGCCGAGGGGACCAGCCGGGGAAGTCCTCGTACCAGTCGGCGGGGGCGAACACGGCCCAGCACCCCGACAGGACGTTGGGCACGGCGAGGCCGACCAGGATCAACCGCTTCCAGTTGCGTGACACGCTGACCTCCTCGTCTGCCTCCTGTCCGCCCTCAAATGGGTAGCACGACGCGTGCCGCCCGTCCGCTGGCTGGAGTGCCCGCCGTGCACGTTGGAGATGACGGTCGGGCGTCCGGTCCTCCATGCCGGACACCGACGACACTCGCCTGATCGGGCCGTGTCAACATGGGGTCGTGGTTTCCGCACTGCCAGACTTCGGCGTCGACCCGCTGCCGGGTGAGGCCTTCCACCGGGCCTGCGCCGCGGTGCGCGACCTGGGGCCCGTCGTCGAGGTGCCGTACTTCGGGGGTACCGCCCTCATGCTCACCCGGTACGACGACGTGGTCGGTGCCTTCCGCGACAACGAGCGGTTCCCCGCCGGCGCCCACTACGAGATCGTCATCGAACCTGTCCAGGGCCGCACCTTCGAGAGCATGGACGGCGATGAGCACAACCTCTACCGACAACTGGCGCAGCCGGCCTTCCGTTCCCGGGCCATCGAGCGCTTCGACGCCGGCGGCCTGGCGGCCACGGCGCACGAGGTCGTGGACGGCTTCGCCGAGCCGGGGCGGGCCGAACTCATGGGCGAGTTCTGCGCCGTCTTCCCGTTCTGGGTCATCAGCCGGAAGCTGGGCCTGCCGCCGGCCAGTGACGAGTGCCTCCGCCGCTGGTCCTTCGACCTGCTCGGCTTCCTCCGCGACCCGGAGCCGGCGCAGCGTGCCCGCGACGAGTTCGACGAGCACCTGGCGCCGGCGATCGGGGAGCGGCGCCGGGAGCCGACCGGCGACGTGCTGTCGGCGCTGTTGCACCACGAGGTGGACGGCCGCCGGCTGGACGACGAGGAGGTCGTCGCCCACGTCCGTATGTTCTTCGCCGCCGGTGCCGCCACGACCTACCACGCCCTCGGCAACCTGCTCTCCGTGCTCCTGACGCGTCCCGAGGTGCTGGCCACAGCGGTCGCCGAGCCGCAGCGGCGCCCGGCGATCGTCGAGGAGTTGCTGCGCTTCGAGCCGCCGTTGGGCGCCCTGCCCCGGATCGCCACGCTGGACGCCGAGTGGCAGGGTGTGCACATCCCCGCCGGATCGATCCTGCTGTTCGGGATCGCCGCCGCCAACCGCGACCCCGCTGTCCACGGACGACCGGACGAGTTCGACGTCGACCGGGAGCCCGTGGGGCTCATCAGCTTCGGTTCGGGGCCGCACTTCTGCCCGGGCTCGCACCTGGCCCGCCGCGAGCTGCTCACCGGCCTCGACGTGCTCCTGGAGCGGCTCCCGGGCCTCCACCTCGGGGACCCGACCGGGATCGATCCGGTCTCCACCACCCTGCGCGCCCCCGAGGCCGTCCACGCCGCCTGGGACGTGGGCTGAGCGGCGTTGGGTCCCGGCCCGGAGTTGGGGGCCGGCACGCTGGGCAGGGGGCCGAACGGCGCCGGCTGGCCTCGTCGCATCGACGGGAGCGGGTGTCGTCGTGGCTGCTCGCGACCAGCTGCCGTGCGTGGCGTGAAACGCCGAATCCGGAAGTTGCGCGATCCCCGTTGGACTCGGGGATTCGCGGGCGTGCGAGGTCCTGGGGTCCGGTCAGGCCGCCTCGCGGCCGGGCTGGACGACGAGGAGGGTGCCCGTTCCGACCGTGACGGTGGCCGTCGGACCGGTCATGAGGTTCGAGAGCCCCACGGCGATGCCGGGCGACATGACGGCGTCGGCGAGGCGCCAGCGCAGGCCGGTGGTGGTGACGCCGGTGGCCGGACCGCCGACGGCCAACAGGCTGACGACGGTGTCGGGCTCGCCGTGGACCTCGAGGCGGTCCCGGACGATCCAGGCCCGGGCGGCGTCGATGCGCAGGTCGATGCGCAGGCCGGCCCAGCGGTCGCCGGCGCCAGCCAGCAGGATCCCGAGGGCGTGGTCGAGGCGCCCCGACGCCGAACCCACGATGGTCGCCGAGGTGGCGCCCGCCTCGAGGGCGGCGGCCAGCGCCAACTCGAGGTCGGTCTCGTCCTTGTCGGCGGGGTGGTGCTCGACCCGGGTGCCACCCTCCTGGAGCCGGGCGAGGGTATCGGGATCGATCGAGTCGAGGTCGCCGACGACCAGGTCGACTTCGAGCCCGAGGGCGAGGGCGTGCTCGGCGCCGCGGTCGGCGGCGATGACGAGCTCGCGTGCCGGCAGGTCGGCCAGCCCGGCGGGCGAGGGGCCGCCGGTGACGACGAGGGCGTGCCGTGCGCTCACCCCGGCACCACCCGGACGGTCCATCGGCCGTCCTCGCTGCTGAGCCGGAGGTCGAGGCCGTAGCACTCGGAGAGGGACTCCCCGGTGAGCACCTCCTCGAGTGGCCCGCTGGCGGCCACGCGCCCGCCGGCCAGCATCAGGCAGTGGGTGAACCCGGGCGGGATCTCCTCGACGTGGTGGGTGACGAGGGCCATCGGGGGCGTGCCGGCGTCGGCGGCGAGCCCTGCCAGGGCGCCGACCAGCTCCTCGCGGCCGCCGAGGTCGAGGGCGGCGGTCGGCTCGTCGAGCAGCAGCACGTCGGGGTCGGTCATCAGCGTGCGGGCCAGCAGCACCCGTTGCCGTTCGCCGGACGAGAGCGTGCCGAAGGCGTGGTCGGCCCGGTCGCCGCACCCCAGGCGCTTGAGCAGCTCCCGTGCCCGGCTCCGGTCGGCGTCGTCGTAGTCGTGCCACCAGGGCTCGAGGGCGCCGTGGAGGGCGGTCATCACCACGTCGGCGGCGTCGATGCCGGGTCGCAGCGAGTCAGCCAGTGCAGCGGCGGCGTAGCCGATGCGGTGGCGGTGCCGCCGAGAGTCGAAGCTGCCGACGGCCATGCCGAGGATGTGGACCCGGCCCGCCGACGGGTGCAGGTGCAGGGCGGCGAGGCGCAGCAGGGTGCTCTTGCCGGAGCCGTTGGGCCCGAGCACCACCCAGTGCTGCCCGGGCTCGACCCGCCAGTCGATGCCGTCGAGCAGCAGGGTCCCGTCCCGGCGTACCGACACGCCCTCCAGGTGCAGCACGGGCCCACTCACGGGTGAAACCCTAGGTGTCAGCGCCTCAGGTCAGCGACCGGACGAGGAGGGCGACGGCAGCGGCCGTGGAGAGGACGTAGACGGCCTTCGCCGTGCGGCCGGCGTCGACGTGGCGGCGCAGCGGCCCGGAGAGGACCGCCCCGACCAGCACGCCGGGCAGCAGCCAGAGGCCGGCCACGAGGTCGTCGAGGTCGAAGTGCCCGCCCAGGGCGAGGGCCGCGAGCGAGAGTGTGGTCCCGACCAGGAAGTACGGGGACATGGTCGCCCGGAAGGCGGGCCCGGGCAGGTCCAAGAGGACGATGGCGACGGGCGGGCCGCCGACGCCCACGGTGGTCCCCATGAAGCCGCTCGTGCCCCCGGCGGCCAGCAGGGTGCCGCGGCTGCGGGGCAGGTGGAGGCCACCGGCCTTGAGTGCCACGGCGCTGAGCAGCAACACCCCGAACAGCACCCCCAGGCGCTCCTCGGAGACCAGCGACAGGGCGAACACGCCGATGGCGATGCCGGGCAGCCGTCCGAGAATGGTCCAGCCCAGGGCCTGGCCGTCGACGTTCCCCCGCTCGCGCCAGGTCAGCACGGAGGTGAGCACCGGGTTGATCATCAGGACCGGGCCGGGCACGTACTCGGGGTTGACGAGGGCCAGGATCGGGACGGCGAACAGGTTGGCTCCGAACCCGATGGCGCCCTGGATCGTGGACCCGACGAGGTAGACGAGGATCCCGATGGCCGTCTCGAGGGGGGTCACGCCGGGCTCCCGCCGGCGACGCCGGCAGCACCCGCCGTCTGTGCCACCCAGGTCCCGTGCATCTCCGCGTACTGCCCACCGAGGGCCACCAGTTCCTCGTGGATTCCGAGTTCCACGATGCGCCCGCCGTCGACGACGGCGACGCGGTCGGCCCGGAGCACGGTGGCGAGACGGTGGGCGATGATCACCGCCGTGCGGCCCTCGAGGACCGTGTCGAGGGCCCGTTCGATGACGGCCTCCGACTGCAGGTCCAGGTTCGAGGTGGCCTCGTCCAGTACCAGCATCCGGGGCCGGGCGAGGAACACCCGGGCCAGCGCCAGGAGCTGCCGCTCGCCGGCGGACAGCGAGGCGCCGCGTTCGTGGACCGGCGCGTCGACCCCGGCAGGGAGGCGGGCGAGCAGGCGGTCCAGCCCGACGGCGGCGCAGGCGGCGAGGACCTCCTCCTCCGAGGCGTCGGGTCGGGCGAACGCCACGTTCTGGCGGATGCTGCCGTTGAACAGGAACGGCTCCTGGGGCACCACGCCCACCTGGCGTCGCAGCGAGGCGAGGGTGACGTCGCGCAGGTCGTGGCCGTCGAGGCGGACGTGGCCGAAGTCGGGGTCGTAGAAGCGGGTCACCAGCTTGGCCACCGTGGACTTGCCGGCGCCGGTCGCCCCGACCACGGCCAGGACCTCGCCGGGCGCCACCTCGAGGTCGACCTCGCGCAGCACGAGGTGGTCGGGGTCGTAGCCGAACGTCACCGACTCGAGGACCAGGTGGCCGTCGGCGGCCGGCAACTCGTGGGCGTCAGGGGCCTCGGGCACGGACGGCTCGGTGGCCAGCACCCCCCGAAGCTTCGTGATGGCGGCGCTGCCTTGCTGGTACTGGTTGAACAGCTGGACCAGCGTCTGGATCGGGGCGAAGAACGAGGTCAGGAACAGGAGGAAGGCGACCATCTCGCCGATGGTCAGGTCGCCGCGCAGCACCATGCGGCCGCCGACGAGCAGTACGACCGCCTGGGAGACGATGCCCAGCGCCTCGGTGCCGGGCCCGTAGAGTGCCTGGGCTCGACTGGTGGCCAGGTTGGCGTCGAGGTGGGCGCCGACGATGTTGTGGTGGCGGGCGGCGTTGTGGCGCCGCCGGTTGAAGGCGGTGATGAGCCGGATGCCGTCGAGGCTCTCGGAGAGGTCGGCCAGCACGTCGGCGATGCGGTCCCGGACCCGCAGGTAGCCGGCCGCGGACACCCGCCGGAACCAGAGCGTGAGCAGCACGTTGACGGGGACCACCAGCGCGAGGCAGACCAGCGCCAGCCCGGGGTTCAGGAACAGCAGGTAGGCGGTGACGACGAGGAGGGTCATGCCCTGCACCACGAACTGGACCAGCCCCTCCTGGAACAGCACGGTCAGCGACTCGATGTCGCTGGTCATCCGGGTCATGAGCACGCCCGACCGCTCGGCGGTGAAGAAGCCCAGCGACTGGCGCTGGAAGTGGCTGAACACCCGGACGCGGAGCTCGTAGACGAGTCGCTCGCCGATCCGACCGGTGAAGGCGGTGCGGAGCGAGGAGGCTAGGGCGGCCAGCAGGACCGAGGCGACGAAGGCCAGCGCCACGGCGACGAGCACGTCGGTGTCTCGCTCGAGCACGCCGCGGTCGATGCCGACCTGGACCAGCAGCGGGCCGAGGTGGAGGAGCGCAGTCTCGGCAACGACCAGCAGGACGGCGAGCGCCAGGCCAGCGGCGTGGGGCCGCAGGAATGTCCGCAACCCGAAGGGGCGGCGGTCCCAGCGGCTGTGCGAGAAGTCGACGACCGGGTCCGGATGCTCGGGCTCGTGGGCCAGCACCGCATCGACGCGGTCGGCGAGGTCCCCGGGAACGTCGGCGAACGGCAGGCCGGCGTCGGCGTTTGCCTGTATCGACGTCGGTCCGATGGTGACGCGCCCGCCGGGGTGCCCGAAGCCCATCAGATGGCCTCCTGCCCGTCCGGGTCGTCGTGGCCGTTCCCACCCGAGGCGAGGATCGCGGCGTAGGCGGGCGAGGTGGCCAGCAGCTCGGCGTGGGTGCCCGAGGCCGTGATGCGGCCGCCCTCGAGCAGCACCACCCGGTCGGCGAGGGCGATGGTGGACAGGCGGTGGGCGATCACGATCGTGGTCCGGTCGGCCAGCAGGTCCCGCAGGGCGGCGTGGATGGCCTCCTCGACGCGCACGTCGACGGCGCTGGTGGCGTCGTCGAGGACGAGGATGCGGGGGTTGGCGAGCAGAGATCGGGCGAGGGCGATGCGCTGGCGCTGGCCGCCGGAGAGCGTGTAGCCGCGTTCGCCGACGACCTCGTCCCAGCCGTCCGCCAGTTCGCCGACGAAGGTGTCGGCCTGCGCCGCCACGGCGGCCCGGACCACGTCCTCGTGCGGGGCGTCGGGTCGGCCGAAGGCGATGTTGTCGTGGATCGACTCGGAGAACAGGAACGGCTCGTCGGTGACCTGGTTGGCGTGGTGTCGCAGGCTGGTCAGCGTGAGGTCCCGGACGTCGTTGTCGTCGACCAGCACGGCACCGGCGTCGACGTCGTAGAAGCGGCACAGCAGGCGGGCGACGGTGGTCTTGCCGCAGCCGGTGCGCCCGACGAGCGCCACGGTCTCCCCGGGCTCGATGACGAGGTCGAGGCCGTCGAGCACCGGCGGGGCATCCGGGTCGGCGCCGGGGTACGAGAACCGCACACCCCGGAACTCGAGCCGCCCGGCCGGGTCGACGAGGTGCCGGGCGCCGGGACGGTCAGCGATGGCCGGCGCCTCGTCGAGGATCTCGAAGATGCGCTGCGACGAGGCCGCCGCACGCTGCGCCTGGAGCAGCACGAAGCCCAGCATCCGGAACGGGACGGCGATCATGACCACGTAGCTGCTGAAGGCCAGCAGGGCGCCGACGCCGATGTCGCCCTCGATGGCCAGCCAGCCGCCGTAGAGCAGGATGAGGGCCATGCCGAGGCGGGGGAGGGCCTCGATGAGCGGGTTGAAGCGGGCCCGGGCGTCGACGAGGGCGGTTGCCGACCAGCGCAGGCGCTGTGCGGCCCGGGACAGCTGGGTGATCTGCTCCGCCTCGGCGGCGAACGACTTGACCACGCGGGTGCCGCTGAGGTTCTCGTCCACGACCATCGCCACCTCGGCCATGCGGCCCTGGGTGACCCAGGACAGGGGGAACACCCGGTCGCGCATCCGCTGGCCCAGCACGAACACGAACGGCATGGTCGAGACTGCCACGAGGGTCAGCGGCACGTGGATGGTGAGCATGAACCCGACGGCCAGCACGAAGCTCAGCATCGACAGGCCCGCCAGCGGGCCGAATGCCAGCAGCAGCTGGATGGAGCGGATGTCGGAGTTGGCCCGGGAGATCACCTCGCCGGCGGCGACCCGGTCGTAGAAGGAGAAGGAGAGCCGGGTGAGGTGGCCGTAGATGGTGGAGCGCAGGTCGGTCTCGATGCGGTAGGCGGCCCAGAACAGCAGGTAGCGGTAGGCGAACCGCAGCCCGAAGGCGGCGACGGCTATGCCGACCAGCGCCCAGACATGGGCCTCGAGGCTGCCGGTGCGGCCGTCGAGGGCCGTGTCGACGGCGCGTCGAAGCACCATCGGCACCGACACCTGGAGGGTGAGGCCGGCCACGCCGCACACCAGCGTGGCGGCGAAGGCGAGGCGGCGGGCGAGCAGGAGTGGGAGCAGCCGCCGGAACCAGCCCTTGTCCCGGTCGGGGTCGGGGACGGCGGCGGGCGGGGCGTACCGGTCCTCGATGCCGCAGGGCTCGTAGCCGTCGGCGGGGTCGGCGTCGGGTTCGACAGTGGTGGCCCGGGTCACCGGACGCCGGCTTCGCGGTGCCGCCGGATCGCCTTGTCGGCCACTTCGAGGCCGCGGACCGCCGCCTCGGCCTCGTCGGCGTCGAGGTGGCTGCCCAGTTCGGCCAGGCAGGCGGCCACGGCCGCGTCGGCGTCCTCGAGGGCTCGGTGGCCCTCGCTGGTGATGTGGAAGGCGGTGCGGCGGCCGTCGTCAGGGTCCCGGCGGCGCTCGACGAAGCCGCGGGAGACGAGCCCGTCGACGAGGGCGGTCACCGAGGGGCCGCTGACGGTGAGGCGCTGCTGGAGGTCGGCGTGGGCGGTGCCGTCCTCGTCGAGGAAGGCAAGCAGCCGGTACTGGGGGAGGCTGAGGTCGACCTTGGCCAGGCCGACGGTCACGAAGCGGGCCAGGCGGGCAGCGGCCCGGGCGGCCACCACGCTCCGAGGGTGCGGGTCGGCGGCCATCGGCTGAGGGTACCGAAGGGCCCCACTGCGGCTCCCACCGGGGGCGGCGGCGGCCGGTGGCGCCATACGAACCCCGTTTCCGACCAGGACGGATCCTGCTGAGCGGCCATACGGGGCCCCGGGGCTAGGCTCGGTGGCCCGATGGCACTCCTCCCTGGCCTGGCGGCCGTGGTCCTGTTGCTGGGCGCCAACGCCTTCTTCGTGGCCGCCGAGTTCAGCCTTGTCGCCGTCGACCGTGCCCGCATCGAAGCCTCGGCCGAGGCCGGGCACCGCGGCGATGCCCGAATCCGCGGCCTGCTTCGGCGCCTCACCCCGACCATGTCCGGCTGCCAGTTCGGCATCACGGCGGCGGCGCTGCTGCTGGGCTTCGTGGCCGAGCCGACCGTCGCCCGGCTCCTCACCGGCGAGGCGCACCCGACGGGCCTCAGCGTCGTCGCCGCCATCGGTGCCGCCACCGTCCTGCACCTGGTGGTCGGCGAACAGGTCCCCAAGTACCTCGCCATCGCCGTCCCCGAGGTCACCGCCCACCGGCTGGCGCCACCCCTCATCGCCTACAGCACCGTCACCCGCCCGCTGGTCGAGGGCCTCAACCGCTCGGCCAACGCCGTGGCCCGCCGCCTCGGCGTCGAGACACGCGACCAGATCACCCCCTCCCGCACCCGGGACGAGCTCGAGGACCTGATCCGCCAGTCCGGCGACGAGGGCGGCCTCGAGCGGGAGGAGGCGGACCTGCTGTGGCGGTCGATCCGCTTCGGCGACAAGACCGCCGTCGACTGCCTCGTGCCGCGGGTCGACCTCGTCGTGCTGGGCCGGGACGACACCGCCGCCACGCTCGCCCAGCGGTCGTTGGCCACCGGCCGTTCCCGCTTCCTCGTCGTCGGCGATGACCTCGACGACGTACTCGGCGTCGTCCACGTCAAGGCTGTGTACCGCGTGCCCGCCGAGCACCGCCCGGACACCCCGGTCACCGACCTGATGCGGGCCGTCCCGTTCGTGCCCGAGACCCGCCCCCTGAACGACCTGTTCACCGACCTCCGGTCGGGAAGCGGCCAGCTGGCGGTCGTCGTGGACGAGCACGGGGGCACCTCGGGGATCCTCACCATGGAGGACCTGCTCGAGGAGATCGTCGGGGACATCGACGACGAGCACGACCGCCCGGTGGCGCGCACCCGTGTCGAGGAGCCCGGCAGTTTCGTGGTTCCGGGTCGCCTCAACCTGGACGAGGTGTACGGGGCGACCGGCTTCGAGGTGCCCGAGGGTCCGTACGAGACCCTGGCCGGGTACCTCCTCGCCCGGCTGGGGCACCTGCCGCAGCCCGGCGAGATGGTCGAGGAGGCCGGCTGGCGGGTCGAGGTGGTCGCCGTGGCGGGTCGCCGCATCGCCACCCTGAGGGTGGTCGCACTCGAGGAACCGGAGCCGTCGTCGTGACCGTCGTCGCACTGCTCCTGGCGGTCCTGCTGGTGGCCGTCAACGCCCTCTTCGTTGCCGTCGAGTTCGCCCTGTTGGCCTCACGCGACTCTCGCCTCGAGGCGGATGCCGATGACGGCCGTCGGGGCGCGGCCCGGGCGGTCGCCGCCCGGCGGGACCTCCGCCGCCAGCTCTCCGGCGCCCAACTCGGCATTACCGCCAGCAGCGTCGCCCTCGGCATCCTCGCCGAGCCGGCCATCGGCCGGCTTCTGGCTCCCGTCCTCGAGGCCTTCGGCGTGCCCGAGGGCGTGGCGACGACCACCGGCTGGATCGTCGCCCTGGCCGTCGCCGCCGTGGTGCAGATGCTGCTCGGCGAGCTGGTCCCCAAGAACGTCGCGATCGCCGACCCCGAGCGCACCCTGCGTGCGCTGATCGCGGTGCATGCCGGCTTCGTGCTCGTCCTGGGACCAGCGATCTGGCTGCTGGACCGGATCTCCGTGGGGCTGGTCCGCCTCACGGGCAACACGCCGGTCGACCGCATCGACCACGAGACCGGCGAGGCCGAGCTGGCCGTCATGTTCGATGCCTCCTGGCAGGCGGGCCTGCTCGAGCCGTTCGAGCACGAACTGCTGGCGGGGGCCCTGGACCTGGGCAGCCGCCCGGCGGCGGTGGTGATGATCCCCCGATCGCAGGTCATCACGGTGAATCGGCGAATGACCCTTGCGGAGGTGGAGCGCGTGATCGTGGAGAGCGGCCACTCCCGGTTGCCGGTCGCCGCCGTGGGGGCCGACGACCTGCTGGGCGTGCTGCTTGCCAAGGACCTGCTGCGGCTCCCCGTCGAGGCCCAGCAGGAGCCCGTGCCACTGGAGGTGATCCGGGCGATGCTGGTGGTGTCGCCGGACCTGCCCCTCGAGGAGGTGCTCGTCCGCATGCGCGGCACCCGCAACCACCTGGCGGTCGTCCGCGACGCCACGGGCCGCACCCTCGGCGTGCTGACGATGGAGGACGTGCTCGAGGAGATGGTGGGGGAGATCGAGGACGAATCCGACGCTCCCCGCGCGTGACTACGCGCGTCACGTGGTCGAAGGTGTCAACGTTTCCAGGGGTCAGTCCGCTAGCCTGAAGCGATGCCCCGGCTGACCGCCGCCTCTGCGGCGCTCCTGCTCGCCTTCGCGGCCGTTCCGGCTGTCGCCGGCGCTGCGCCCGGTGCCCCCGCACGGGGCACCCTGCAGTCCGTCGCCGACGGCCTCACCATCGTTGAGGACCGCATCGCTGCCACCAGCGAAGTCCTCGCGGGCTACCGACTCCGCGTGGACACGGCGGCCGACGCCGTGGCCGAGGCCAACCTCCTCGTTGCCGAGCAGGTGGCGGGTGCGGACGAACTGCGCGACGAGTACGCCGCCGTCCTCGCCGGCCTGGACGACCGCGACCGCGACCGCCTCGAGGACGAGGCCGACGTCCGTCGTGGCACTTCCACGATGATCCGCAAGGTGGCGGACGACGACTGGGTCTGCCCGGTGGACGGCGAGATGTCCTACCGCGACTCCTGGGGCGAGCCCCGCTCGGGCGGCCGGAAGCACGACGGCATCGACATCGTCGCCCGTTCCCGTACCCCGGTGGTCGCCCCGGAGGCCGGCACGGTCTCCTTCCGATGGGACACCATCGGCGGCCGCTCCTTCGACCTGGTCACCGCCGACGGCGACTACTACTTCGGTACCCACCTGCGGTCCTACGGCACCGAGGGTGAGGTCGAGGCCGGCGAGGTGATCGGCTACGTCGGACGCACCGGCAACGCCGCCGGGTACCACCTGCACTTCGAGTACCACCCGGGCGGCAAGGGCAACAGCATCAACCCGTTCTTCCTGGTCGACGCCCACTGCCGCTGAGTCGACGGGTCGTCAACGGCCCCCGCGTCGGGGCCGGGCCTTACGCCCCGATGGCGTGGTACCCCCCGTCGACGTGGAGCATCTCGCCCGTCGTGGCCGGGAACCAGTCGGACAGCAGTGCCACGCATGCCTTCGCCACGGGCTCGGTGTCGTGCACGTCCCAGCCCAGCGGCGCCCGGGTGCCCCAGGCGTCCTCGAACTCGGCAAAGCCGGGGATGCTCTTGGCGGCGATCGTGCGGATCGGGCCGGCGGCCACCATGTTGACCCGGATGCCGTCCCCGCCGAGCGAGCGGGCCAGGTAGCGGGACGCCGACTCGAGGGCCGCCTTGGCCACCCCCATCCAGTTGTAGGCGGGCCAGGCGAAGCGGGCGTCGAAGTCGAGGCCGACGATCGAGCCACCGTCGGACATGAGCGGCGCCACCACCTCGGCGACGGTCTTGAGTGAGTAGGCGGAGATCTCGACGGCGACCGACACGTCCTCCCACTGGGCAGCCATGAAGTCCTCGCCGAGGCACACCTCGGGGGCGAAGCCGATGGCGTGCAGGGCTCCGTCGACCCGTCCCCATGTCGACCCCAGCTGGTCGCGGACGGCGGCGGCCTGCTCAGCCGATGTCACGTCGAACTCCAGCACCTCGGGTGCCACCGGCAGTTTGCGGGCCGTGCGCTCGGTCAGTCGCATGCCGCGTCCGGCGCCCGTCAGGACGATCTCGGCGCCCTCCTCCTGCGCCAGTCGGGCCACGCCGAACGCCAGGGAGGCGTCCGTGAGGACGCCGGTGATCAGCAGTCGCTTCCCGTCGAGGATCCCCACGGATCGTCCTCCCTCGTACTCGCCCGGTGCTCGCCCGGTGTCCGTCTCGTATCCGTCCCGGACCGGCCCGGGGCGGTCCCCCGGCCGGTTCGCTGGTGGGCACCGTACCGTCCGGCCGGGCCGCCGCCCGTGAACCGGGCCACCGACGCCCGGGGCCGTAGTCTCAGCGCATGGAGATCGGGCTGCTGGGTGCCACCGGACCGGCCGGGCGGGCGATGGCACTGCGCCTGGCGGCGGTGGGCATCGACGTGGTGGTGGGCTCACGCTCGGCCGGCCGGGCCGCCGAGGTCGTGGCGCAACTCCTGGAACGCCACCCCGACCGTGACTTGTCGATCCGCAGCGGCGACAACGCCGAGGCCGCCGCCTGCGACCTCGTCATCATCGCCACGCCGTGGGATGTCGCCCCGGAGGTCGCCTCCACGGTCGCCGGCCACCTCGGTCGCAAGGTCGTCGTCTGCATGTCGAACGCCCTCGCCCGGGTGGCGGGGGAGTTCCAGCCCCTGGTTCCGCCCCGCGGTTCGGTGTCGGCCAACGTGCAGGCAGTGGTCCCCGACGCCTACGTCGCCGCCGCGATGCACCACGTTCCCGCTACGGAACTGGCGGCGATCGACGAGGAGGTGCAGAGCGACGTCCTCATCTGCTCCGACCACCCGTGGGCGATCGAGACGGTTTCCCGGCTCGTCGAGCGGATCCCTGGCGCCCGCCCCCTCGACGCGGGCCGGTTGTCGAACGCCACCGCCATCGAGGCCTTCACCGCCGTGCTGCTCCAGCTCAACACCCGGTACGGGACCCGGGTCGCGGTCCGCTTCACCGGCATCGACGACTGACCGGCATCGACCGCCGTCCGGGGCTTTCGGGGGTACTGCCCGCGGCGACGGTCGCTAGCCTCGGGAGTCATGGCCGACATCACCGTCTCGCTGCCCGACGGCTCGGCGCGCACCCTCGCTGCGGGGGCCACTGCCGCCGACCTGGCCGCGGACATCGGCGCCGGACTCGCCCGGGACGCCATTGCCGCCGTGGTCGACGGCGAGGAGCGCGACCTGGTCGTCGGGCTCCCCGAGGGTGCCACCGTCGAGATCGTCACCCCTGGCAGCGACCGCGGCCTCGAGACGCTGCGCCACTCCACCGCCCACGTGCTGGCCCAGGCTGTGCTGGGCCTGTGGCCCGGCTCGACGTTCGCCATCGGCCCGCCGATCGAGAACGGCTTCTACTACGACTTCGAGCTTCCCGACGGGGCCACCTTCGGCCCGGAGGACCTCGAGGCCATCGACGCGCGCATGCGCGAGATCATCGCCGCCGACCAGGAGTTCGAACGGGTGGAGGCGACCGTCGCCGAGGCGCTCGAACTGTTTGCCGGGCACGCTTACAAGTGCGAGATCATCGAGCGGGTGGCGTCCGGCGAGGCCGACGGCGAGCTGGTCGACGAGGCCGACGCCGGTGGCGCCGTGAGCTACTACCGCAACGGCGACGACTTCCTCGACCTCTGCCGGGGCCCGCACGTGCCCTCCACCGGCCGCCTCGGCCACTTCGCCCTCCAGAAGGTGGCCGGGGCGTACTGGCGGGGCGACGAGCGCCGCCCGATGCTCCAGCGCATCTACGGCACCGCCTGGTCGACGGCCAAGGAGCTCAAGGTGCACCTGCACCGCCTCGCCGAGGCGGAGAAGCGCGACCACCGCCGCCTCGCCGCCGAGCTGGACCTGGTGTCGTGGCCCGAGGCGCTCGGACCGGGTCTTGCCGTCTGGCACCCGAGGGGGGCGCTGGTCCGCAAGTTCATCGAGGACTACAGCCGCAGCCGCCACGAGGCCGGTGGCTACGACTTCGTTTTCAGCCCCCACATCGCCAAGTCGGTGCTGTGGGAGACGAGCGGCCACCTCGACTTCTACGCCGACGGCATGTACCCGCCGATGGAGATGGACGGCGCCGCCTACTACCCGAAGCCAATGAACTGCCCGTTCCACGTCACGGTCTTCGAAAGCGGCCAGCGCAGCTACCGGGATCTGCCCAAGCGGTACTTCGAACTCGGCGCGGTCTACCGCTACGAGCTCTCCGGCGCGGTGCACGGCTTGCTGCGCAGCCGGGGCTTCACCCAGGACGATGCCCACATCTTCTGCACCCGTGAGCAGGTGCCCGACGAACTGGCGTCGTTGCTGGACTTCACGCTGTCGGTGCTGAAGGCCTTCGGCTTCGAGGACTTCCAGGCCAAGCTCTCGACCCGGCCCGCCGAGAAGTCGGTCGGCGAGGACGAACTCTGGGAGCTGGCCACGGAGGGACTGCGGGCGGCGCTGGGAACGGCCGGGCTGGACTTCGTCGTGGAGGAGGGCGGCGGCGCCTTCTACGGACCCAAGATCGACGTCGACGTCACGGACGCGATCGGGCGGCCCTGGCAGCTGTCGACGATCCAGCTGGACTTCAACCTGCCGGAGCGCTTCGAGCTCGAGTACGTGGGCGCCGACGGTGGCCGGCACCGGCCGGTGATGATCCACCGGGCCCTGATGGGGTCGATCGAGCGCTTCTTCGGGGTGCTGCTCGAGCACTATGCGGGTGCTTTTCCGGCCTGGCTGGCGCCCGAGCAGGTCCGGGTCCTGCCCGTGGCAGACGAACACCAGGCCTACGCCGAGCAGGTCGAGGCCCGGCTCGCCGCCGGGGGCTTCCGGGCGACGGTCGACCCGGCCGACGAACCGCTGGGCAAGCGGGTCCGTTCCGGCAAGACCGCCAAGGTTCCCCATGTGCTGGTCGTCGGCGACGACGACGTGGCCAACGGAACCGTGGGCGACAACGCCCGGGGCGCCGAGGCCCCCGAGCGGGACCTCCCGCTGGAGGAGTTCGTCGACCGCCTGGCAGCCACGGTGGCCGAGCGGCGGTGAGCCGGCTCGAGCAGCTCTGGGCGGGCTGGCGGCAGGCCTACCTCGAGGGGACCGGCGAGGACGGGCGACTCACCGACGCCCTCGAGGTCCCCGAGGGCGGGTCCCTGTTCAGCGCCATCGAGCAGAGCGGCCTTCCCGACGACGAGTCGTTCGTGCTGCACCGGGGTGAGACCTGCTTCGCGATGCTCAACATCTACCCGTACACCTCGGGCCACACCATGGTCCTGCCCCTTCGGCCGGTCGGCCGGCTGGGCGATCTCAGCGAGGTCGAGCACGCCGAGCTCTGGTCGATGGTCCGTGACGCCGTCGCTGCCATCGAGGCCGCCTATGGCCCGGGTGGCGTCAACGTGGGCCTCAATCAGGGCCGGGCGGCAGGCGCGGGCATCCCCGAGCACCTGCACGTCCACTGCGTGGCCCGCTGGTCGGGAGACACGAACTTCATGACCGCCGCTGCCGGCATCCGGGTCCTGCCGGAGGCGCTCGTCGAGTCCTGGTCGAAGTTGCGGGAGAACTGGCCGGCCTGATCCGACGGACGGCGGCTTGTCGCGTGTGCGAGGCTGACTGCATGTGGCGGCTGGCAGCGCTGTTGGCGGCGACCCTCGTTGCGGGCGCCTGCGGTTCGTCCGACGGACCTTCCCGGGTCGTGGACTCGGTGCAGGTGGTGTCCACGACGAGCACGACGGCGAGCTCGACCACGACCAACCCGCCGGGGAGCTCGTCGAGCACCACGACAGCACCGCCCACCACGACAGCACCGCCCACCACGACGGCACCGCCCGCGTCGAACGGCCGGGGTGAGGCCCTGAAGTGGCGACCCTGCGGCGACGGCCTCGAGTGCACCACGCTCACGGTGCCGATGGTCCACGGCGACCCGTCGAAGGGGGACATCCGGATCGCCGCCAACCGGTATCAGACCTCGGCGCGGGAGCGGATCGGGGTCCTCCTCGTCAACCCGGGCGGGCCGGGCGGCTCCGGTGTCGACACCGTCGTGGAATTCGCATGGCTGATCGACGTGGTGGTCCCCGGCTTCGACGTGGTCGGCTTCGACCCTCGTGGCGTCGGGGGTAGCACCCGGGTGGTGTGCCTCGAGGACCTCGACGACACGGTCCCGGCCCTCGAGAAGGGTGGAGACACGGCGGAGATCCTCGCCTTCGAACGCGAGATGTTGGCCGCCTGCCTCGCCAACTCCGGCGACCTGGCCCTCCATGTCGGGACCAACAACGTCGCCCGCGACATGGACCTGCTCCGGGAGGCGCTCGGCGAGGAGCAGATCACCTTCCTCGGCTATTCCTACGGGTCGCGGATCGGCGCCGTCTACGCCGCCCTGTTCCCCGACCGGGTCCGGGCCATGGTGCTCGACGGCCCCGTCGACCCCGAGGAGCACATCAGCGACGTCAGCCCCGTGCAGGGGGAGGGTTTCGAGTTGGCGTGGGGCAACTTCGCGGCCGCCTGCGACGCCAACCCGAGTTGCCTCCTCGCCGCCCACGGGGGGGCCGAGGCGGCCTTCTTCGCCGTGGACGACCTGCTCCGGGAGGGCGACCTGCCCGCCGGCGACCGCATCCTGACCCGCGGCGAGTTCCTCCTCGGGGTGGCGATGGCGCTCTATTCGCCCTACACCTGGGTGGAACTCGAGGGCGCCTTCGTCGAGGTTCTCGACTCGGGGGACGGCACCGCGTTCCAGGGGCTCGCCGACCTGATGATGGGGCGCAACGAGGACGGCACCTACGACGGTTCCCAGGATGTGAACTGGTTGGTGAACTGTGCCGATGACCCGGAGCGGCCCGATCCGGAGACGCAGTTCGCCGCAGCCGACGCCGTGGCCGACACGCTGCCCCACTTCGGTGACGTGTTCCGGGCGTTCCACGGCTGTGGCGGGCTCCCGCCGGCGGTCGACCCACTGCACGTGGCGCCGGCCGACCTCGGCGTCCCCGCCGTGGTGATCGCCATGGAGGGCGATCCGGCGACGCCGATGGCGTGGGCCCGGGCGCTCGCCGACTCGATCGGCGACGCCGTGCTCATCACCTCCGACGGGGAGGGGCACACCGCCTTCCTCTCGAACTCGTTCTGCGTCACGGACGTGGTGGCCGCCTACCTTCTCGACCTCGTGGTCCCCGAGGACGGCTGGTCGTGCTCGGAGGGCGAACAGCAGCTTGGCTAGAATCGAGACTCGTTCTCGTTACAGCCCCGATTCCCGAGCCTCGGATGGGGCGGGAGGCCGCACCGCACCCGTGGAATTCCTGACCGATCCCTGGAGCTGGTGGATCGAGCCGTTCACCGCCAACCCCTTCATGCGGCGCGCCCTCCTTGCCGGGCTGCTGGCGGTGCTCGCCACCTCGGTGGTCGGCACCTGGGTGGTGTTGCGGGGGCTGACGTTCCTCGGTGACGCCCTGGCCCATGGCGTTCTGCCGGGGATCGCCCTCGCCGTCGTGGTCGGCGTCAGCCCCACGCTCGGGGCGCTGGCCGCGGCGGCGGTGATGGTCGGCGGCGTTCACGTGGTCCGCCGGCACTCGCCACTCCCGGAGGACGTCTCGATCGGCCTGCTCTTCGTCGGGATGCTGGCCCTGGCAGTGGTGATCGTCTCGGCGGGGGCGGCGGCGGACGCCGGCGATTTGCACCGGGTGCTGTTCGGCTCGGTCACGGGCCTCGAGGTGGCCGACCTCTGGCGGCAGGCCGTGGTGGCCGCTGTGGCGGTGGGCGGGGCGGTGGTGTTCCACCGGGCATTCCTCGTGTTCACCTTCGACGAGACCCAGGCCGAGCTGCTGGGCCTGCGGCCCCGACTGGCCCATCTGGTGCTCATGGGGCTGGTGGCGGTCTCGGTTGTCGCGTCCTTCGAGGCGGTCGGCAGCCTGCTCGTGTTCGCCTTCCTCGTGGCGCCGCCAGCCGCCGCCGTGCTGCTGGTGCGCCGGATCCCGTTGGTGATGGCCGTCGCCGTGGCGCTCGGCGTGGTGGCTGTGGTCGTCGGCGCCCTCGTCAGCTACCACCACGACACGGCGGCCAGTGCCACCATGGCTCTGGTGGCGGTAGTGGAGTGCTTCGCCGTGATGGCGGTCCGGGGGATCCGGACGGTGTCGCCGGAGGGGGAGGCTCAGTCGGCCAGGTGACCGGCGTGCCGGTCGGAGAAGTGGCCGGCCTCGTGCAACCAGCGGATCGTGGTGGCCAGGGTGTCCTCGAAGTCATGGGCCGGGTACCCGAACTCGGCTGCAGCGGATTCGTCGACGTTCGACCATCCGCCGGATCGCACCGACTCGGCGAAGAGGCGGGCGATCTCGGCGTTCAGGGGCAGGCGCCGCCTCAGGAGTCGACCGGTCGCCTCGAAGGCCTTGCCCATGCCGAGCATGAGTGGCACGGGTGGCGACAGGTGGCGCATGCGTCGGCCGGTCAGCCGTGAGAACGCGTCGGTGAACTCGCCCATGGTGATGAGCGGCCCGGAGACGAGGTAGCGGCGCGGCCCGCGGCCGGGATCCAGAGCGCCGATGCACACCCGGGCCACGTCGCGGACGTCCACCCAGCTCATGTTGACGTCCCGCGGGAACGGCACCACCGAGCCCTTCAGCAGGTCGCGGGTCGTCGCCATCGAGTCGGTCAACTCGGGGCTCGGATCCGTCGGGCCGATCACGCCGCCCGGGTAGACACAGGTCACCGGCCGGCCGGCGGCCTGATGCCGGCGGGCGACCAACTCGGCGCCGATCTTGCTCTTCGTGTAGGGGCCGCAGCCCGTCGAGACGTCGTTGTCGGGGGCGAGACCCGGAGCCTGCTGGGGGAGGAAGACGCCCACCGTGGACACGTGGACGACCGGGTCGATGTCGAATTCGGCGGCGGCATCGAGGATGGCGCTGGTGCTGGAGGGATTGGTCCTGAGCATGGCGCCGCCGTCGGATGCCTTGAAGCTGAACACCGCCGCAACGTGAACCACGGCATCCACGCCCTCGAGGCCGGCCCGGAGGGCGGGGTGATCGTCGAGGTCGGCTGTGACGACCTCGACGGATGCCGGATCGATTCCGTGGAGGGCGAGTGCCGAGGCGGCCTTGACCGGGTTCCGCACGAGCATCCGGACCCCGTGGCCCGCTGCCAGTGCCCGGGAGACGCAGTGCGAGCCGATGAAACCGGTTCCGCCGGTGATGGCGACATCCATGCGTGCCCCCCTTCCTGGTCTGCGGCGGAGGGTAGCCGCCGATGGCATCGGGGTCAGCCGTGGTCGCCGCTGTCGCGGTCGCTGTCGTGGTCGCTGTCGTGGTCGCTTTCGTCGTCGCTGTCGTGGTCGCTGTCGTGGTCGCTGTCGTGGTCGCTTTCGTCGTCGCTGTCGTGGTCGCTGTGGCCGCTGTGGCCGCTGTGGTCGCTGTCGTGGTCGCTGTCGTCGTCGCTGTCGTGGCCGCTGTCGTGGTCGCTGTGGCCGCTGTGGCCGCTGTGGTCGCTGTGGCCACTGTCGTGGTCGCTGTGGTCTCCGAAGGCGTCGACCAGGCGATCCGTGAGGGTCCGCAGCATCCCGGCGTGCGTGCCGGTGGGGGACTGCGCCGGGCCCAGTCGGAGCGGCAGCTCCACGAAGGTGGCGCCCGTCATCTCGGCCAGACGCCGGGCAGCGTCGTCGTGGCCGTCCTCCTCGGCGGCGACCAGTCGGACCCCCTCCGCCAGCATCTCCTCGACCAGATGCTCGAGGTCGTGGGCGCTGGGCTCCTCCATCGACGAGTGCGAGTGCACGACGGTGTCGAGCACCGTCAGGTCGTAGCGTTCGACGTACCGGCCGAGGGCCTCGTGGTCGGTGACGAGCACCCGGTGTTCCTCGGGGATGGTCCCGATCATGTCGGCCAACTCGACGTCAAGAGAACGGAGTTCGCCATCGAGGTCGCGTCGGCATGCCTCCACCTCGTTGGCATCGAGGCCTGCAACCTGGACGAGTGCCTCGGCAAGGGCCGGGAGGGCGTCGGCGACCGCCAACGGGTCCAGCCACAGGTGGGGATCGCCGTCGCCCCGGTGGATGCGGTGGATGGCTGTGGGTGACGCCTTCAACGTGTCCTGCAGCGTTCCCTCGACTCCGCCCCCGTTCACCACCACCAGTCGGGCCTCGTCGATGCGTCCGCGGTCGGCAAGGGACGGCTCATAGGCGTGGTGATCGGCACCGAGGGGGATCAGGGCATCGACCGCCTCGCCACAGGCCAGATCGGAGGTGACCGCTGCCCAGAGCGGTGTGCCGGCGAGGATGCCCGCTCCCTCCTCCGTGTCGCCGCAGGCGGCAGGCACCAACGTCAGGAGGGCGGCGAGGAGGACGGACAGGGTGCGGATGGAGGCACGTGACGGTGAAAGCATGCATCGATTGTAATGAGACTCATTCTTATCTACAAACCCGATCTGAAGGAACCGCGGGTTGCAGCGTGACCCCGTGAGCCGCGCGAGGATGCGCCCGTGGGCTGCCTGCCAACGACGTTCGTCATCGTCGGCATCGCCGTCCTCGTCGTCACGGGCGTGCTGAACGTCGCCGGCGTGGGCTTTCTGCTCCTCGTCGGCGGCGTGATGTTGGGATTGGCCCACTGGGCCGAGCGCTGGCGCCGACACTGACTGCTCGACGCCAGGGCTGTCACCGACTGGGAAGCCCTACGCGGTGCCTTCCACTGGGACCTCCCCGAAGCGTTCAACATCACCGAGGCCACGTGCGGCCGGCACGCCCGGGAGCGGCCCGACCGTCCGGCGGTCTTTGTCAGCCCCGAGGACGGGCCGACGACGACGGTCACCTTCGCCGGCCTCGACGACCTCGTGGGGAGGGTCGCGGGCGGCCTGGCCGGCCTCGGCGTCGAACGTGGCGACCGGGTCGCCGCCCGGCTGGACCAGGGCGTACCGTCGCTGGCGGTGCTGCTCGCCACGCTTCGGCTGGGTGGCATCGCGGTCCCGATCCCACCGGCCTTCGCCACCGACGCCGTGGCCTATCGGCTCGAGGACAGCGGGGCCCGGGTTCTCGTGGCCGAGGGCGACGACATCGCAGACCTCGCGGACGCCGTCGGACACCTGCTGGCCCTGAACGCGGTCGGCGAACTCCCCTCCGTCTTGACCTCGGCGGCACCGGCCGCACCGGCGGCCACGTCACCGGACGATCCGGCGCTGATCTTCTACACCTCGGGCTCCACCGGGCCGCCCAAGGGCGTGCTGCACGGCCATAGGGTTCTCCTCGGCCACCTCCCGGGCTTCCAGATCATGTTCGACCTGGCCCCCGACGAGGACGACGTCTACTGGACGCCCTCGGTCTGGGCCTGGCAGGGCTCCCTGGGGGACCTGGTCCTGCCGGCCCTGTACTTCGGCTGCCCGGTGGTGGCCACGCCCGGCCGCTACTCAGACGATCGGGTCCACGCCACCCTGGCCGCCACCGGGATCACCCGGGCCTTCCTGGCCACCGCCGTGTTGCGCCGCCTCGTCCTGGATCCGCCCACGGACCCGCCGGCCCACCGGCTTCGGGTGATCTGCACCGGTGGCGATCCCCTGCCTCCCGGCTTCGGCGAGCGCGTCGCCGACCTGTTCGGCGTCGGTGTCAACGACGACTACGGGCTTACCGAGACCAGCCACATCGCCGCAGGCTGCAACGCCCTGTATTCGACGCCCGAGGGAGCCATCGGTCGCCAGGTCCCGGGTCGCCGGGTGGCGGTCCTCGACGCGGACCTGCGTCCCGTGCCTCCGGGCGAGGAGGGCCAGATCGCCTCGTCGGCCGAGGACCCCATCACGATGCTGGGCTACTGGGGGCGCCCCGAGGCCACCGCCGAGCGCCTCGTCGACGGCTGGTGCCTCACCGGCGACCGTGGCGTGCTCGACGAGGCCGGCTACCTCTGGTACCGGGGCCGGATGGGGCAGGCCATGAAGGTCTCGGGGCAGGTGGTCGGCCCAGAGGAGGTGGAGGCCATCCTGCGTGCCCACCCCTGCGTGGCCGAGGTTTGCGTCTTCTCCGAACCCGACGAGGTGCTGGGAGACCGGCCGGTCGCCGTGATCGAGTTGGGACGGGGCTGGGAGGAGAGCGCCCTGCTGGTCGGCCAGCTGCGACGCCTGGCTCGGGACCACCTCGCCCGCTTCGCCTACCCCCGTCGCGTGGTCTTCGACGACCTGCCCCGCAACTCCAGCGGCAAGGTGGATCGGGCGGCGACCCGGGAGCGCTTCGCCGAGGTCTGAGCCGCCCGGAGCGGGGGTGTTAGCGTGCGGACCGCCAGCAGGCAGCGCATCCAGTGACGAGTCAGGGAGCAGCACGATGCCGCACAGTGTTCGGGCCGTAATCGCCAGGGCCCAGGGTGAGCCCGTCTCGATCGAGACGATCGAGGTGCCGGACCCGGGTCCGGGCGAAGCCCTCGTGGCCGTCAAGGCCTGCGGGGTGTGCCACACCGACCTGCACTACCGGGAGGGTGCCATCAACGACGAGTTCCCGTTCCTCCTCGGCCACGAGGCGGCGGGCATCGTCGAGGCCGTCGGCAACGACGTGACCAACGTGGCGCCCGGCGACTTCGTCATCCTGAACTGGCGGGCAGTCTGTGGCGAGTGCCGTTCCTGCAAGCGGGGACGACCGTGGTACTGCTTCGCCACCCACAACGCCACGCAGAAGATGACCCTCGACGGGGTGGAACTCTCGCCGGCCCTCGGCATCGGCGCCTTCGCGGAGAAGACCCTCGTTGCTGCGGGCCAGGCCACGAAGGTGGACCCGTCGGCCAGTCCGGAGGCTGCCGGCCTGATCGGCTGCGGCGTGATGGCCGGCCTCGGTGCCGCCATGAACACGGGTGGTGTCGGACGCGGCGACTCGGTGGCGGTGTTCGGTTGCGGCGGCGTCGGCAACGCCGCCATCGCCGGGGCCCGCCTGGCGGGTGCCCACACCATCATCGGGATCGACATCGACGCCGGGAAGTTGGAACTGGCACGGGAGTTCGGCGCCACCCACACGATCGACTCGAGCAGCGAGGACCCGGTGGAAGCCGTCCGGGCCCTGACCGACGGCAACGGGGTCGACGTGGCCATCGAGGCCGTCGGTCGACCGGAGGTCTACGAGCAGGCCTTCTTCGCACGTGACCTCGCCGGCACGGTGGTGCTGGTGGGCGTGCCGAATCCGACCATGCGCGTCGACCTTCCGATGATCGAGGTCTTCGGGCGCGGCGGCTCGCTGAAGTCCTCGTGGTACGGCGACTGCCTGCCCGAGCGCGACTTCCCGATGCTGATCGACCTCTACCTGCAGGGCCGACTGGACCTGGACCGCTTCGTGAGCGAGACCATCGTCCTCGACGAGGTCGAGGAGGCGTTCCACCGCATGGAACGCGGCGAGGTGATCCGCTCGGTGGTGGTGCTCTAGGGGTTCCGCCGGTGGGCGGTCCGCCCTACGCCAGGACGGGCACGTTCGCCATCGCCTCGGCGATCTTCTCCTCCGGGTAGTCGTAGTCGACCAGTTCACCGGCCAGGTACTTCTCGTAGGCCGCCAGGTCGAGGTGTCCGTGGCCGCACAGGGCGGTCAGGATCACCTTCTCCTCGCCTGACTCCTTGCAGCGCAGTGCCTCGCGGACGGCTGCGGCGATGGCATGTGTCGGTTCCGGGGCCGGCAGGATGCCTTCGGTGCGGGCGAACCTCAGGGCGGCGGCGAAGCACTCGTTCTGGTGGATCGACTCCGCCTCGACCAGGCCCAACTCGTAGAGGTGGCTGACCAACGGAGACATGCCGTGGTAGCGCAGGCCGCCGGCGTGGATCGGATCCGGAATGAACGAGTGTCCGAGGGTGTGCATCTTGACCAGCGGCGTGAGCTGCCCGGTGTCGCCGAAGTCGTACCGGTACTCGCCGCGGGTCAGCGACGGGCAGGAGGCGGGCTCGACGCAACGGATGACCGGGTCCATGCGGCCGGCCAGCTTCTCCCGCAGGAACGGGAAGGAGAGGCCACCGAAATTGGAGCCGCCGCCGGTGCAGCCCACGAGCACGTCGGGCGTCTCACCGACCTTGGCCAACTGGAGGAGCGCCTCCTCGCCGATGATCGTCTGGTGCAGCAGCACGTGGTTGAGGACGCTGCCGAGGGCATAGCGGGTGTCCTCCCGTTGGGCGGCCTGTTCGACCGCCTCGGAGATGGCGATCCCGAGGCTGCCGGGGCTGGAGGGCTCGGCAGCCAGGACGGCGCGGCCGGACTCGGTCAGGTCGGAGGGGCTGGGGTGCACCCGGGCGCCCCAGACCTCCATCATCGTGCGCCGGTAGGGCTTCTGGTCGTAGGAGGCCCGAACCTGCCAGACCTCGCACTCGAGGCCGTACTGGGCGGTGGCGAAGGCAAGCGCCGAGCCCCACTGGCCGGCGCCGGTCTCCGTCGTCAGCCGGGTAACGCCCTCCTGGGCGTTGTAGTAGGCCTGCGGTACGGCGGTGTTGGGCTTGTGCGAGCCTGCCGGACTGACACCCTCGTACTTGAGGAAGATCTTGGCGGGGGTGTCGAGCTCCTGCTCGAGGCGGCGGGCCCGCAGCAGGGGGCTGGGCCGCCAGAGCCGGTACACGTCGAGCACCTCGCCGGGGATGTCGATGTACGAATCGCCACTGACCTCCTGGAGGATCAGTGCCATCGGGAACAGGGGCGCCAGGTCGTCCGGGCCGATCGGCTCGAGCGTGCCGGGGTGCAGCGGTGGTGGCGGCGGCGCCGGCAGGTCGGGGATGACGTTGTACCACTGCGTCGGCATCTCGGATTCGTCGAGCAGCACCTTGGAGTAGTCATCGGACATGGCGTGGTCCCCTTCGTCGTCCACCGTCGAAGGGACGAGTCAAGCACAGGGGCGTGCGATCATCCAGACGTGCTGGTGTTCGACGGGGACTGCGGGTTTTGCCGGCGTTGTGCCGACTGGGTGGCCGTCCGGGGCGAGGTGCCGATGGCCGCGTCCGCCGAGGTCGACCTCGCGAACCTGGGCCTGACCGCCGAGGAGGCGGCGTCCAGCGCCTGGTGGGTCGAGGAGGGAGAGCGCCTGTCGGGGCACCGGGCGGTCGCCCGTGTGTTGGGCGAGCTGGGCGGCGCCTGGGGGCTGGCCGGTCGTCTGCTGGCCGTCCCGCCGTTCTCGTGGCTGGGTGGGCCGGCCTACCGGTGGGTGGCGGCCAACCGACACCGCTTCGGGTGAGGGGTCAGCCCAGGTCGAGTTCGGCAGAGAGGTCGCGGAGGCCATCCACGGAACGGTCACCGGCCGCCGGGTCGGGGCCGCCGGAGATCGCCCGGTAGTCCTGGACCACGATCAGCCGGTCGACGCCGAGGTCCTCGAAGCGGCGGTAGGAATCGCGGTCGACCGGGGCGGCGGGCGAGATGCTGACCTGTAGGTCGCCCAGCTCCGCTGGTCGCTCGTGCTGCTCGGCGGCGTCGGCGAGGCGGTTGATGGCCTTGGCGGTGAACTCCGGGGTGGCGGCGAAGCCGTACCAGCCGTGCCCCTTGGTGACGGCGCGCCGCCAGGTGGCCGTCGAGCCGCCGCCGACGTGGACGGGTGGGCCGCCGGCCTGGACCGGTCGTGGATGTGCCTCGGCCCCGTGCCAGGAGGTGAAGCGACCCTCGAACTCGAGGTCGCCGCGCCACAGCGCACGGAGGGCGTCGAGGTGCTCGTCGGTCCGGGCGCCACGTTCCTCGATCGGGACGCCCACGGCCTCGAACTCGACCGGTACGTAGCCGACGCCGATCCCGAACTCGAGCCGGCCGCCGGACAGGACGTCGACCGAGGCCAGCTCCTTGGCGAGCACGGCCGGGGAACGCTGCGGCAGGATCACGATGCCGGTGCCGAGGCGGAGGGTGTTGGTGTGGCCGGCGAGGAACGCCAACGACGCAACCTGGTCGACGAAGTGGGTGTCGGGACGAACCGGCGACGGCGGCGCCTGTGGGCTGGCGGCGACGAGGTGCTCGCCGGTCCACACCGACTCGAAGCCGGCCTCCTCGGCGGCGACGGCGATGCGGACCATCGTCTCGGGGTCGGCGTGGCCGCCCATGTTGATCCCGAACAAGCCGACCTTCACGCCCCAGCCCTCATGTCGTTCTCCTCCCGGTCACGCCGTCGAACGCCTCGACGAGGCCCGTCAGGACCCCGATGGCCGCCTCCCGACCGGCGGGCATCGGCAGGTTGATGCGGCAGTCGGTGACGCCGGCCTCGAGCAGCGCTGGTACCGCGGCGACGGTGGCGTCGAGGTCGATGCCGTCGTCGCTGCGTACGGCAGGCACGGTGCCGGTGACCTGGAGGCCGGCCGGGTCGTGGCCCAGGTCCTCCAGCAGCCGGCGCATCCGGGTGATCCCGGTGGCGGGGTCGTCGGCGTCGGGTCCCCAGGGGATCCAGCCGGTGCCGTAGGTGGCGAGGCGGCGGGCCACCCGGGGGTTGGTCGTTCCACTCACCCAGATCGGAACGCCGCCGGCCTGGCGGGGCTTGGGCATGGCGTGGATGCCGGTGAAGGCCAGTTCGGCGGCGGCGTAGTCGGCCCGGTCCTCGGTCCAGAGCGCTCGGCACACCTCGAGCGTGTGGTCGAGCAGGCGGCCGCGGCGGTGGAAGTCGAGGCCGGCGGCGCCGTACTCCTCCTCCTGCCAGCCGACGCCCACGCCCAGGTCGAGGCGTCCGCCGGAGAGCACGTCGAGGGTGGCCGCCGTCTTGGCGAGGACGACGGGGCGACGGAGTGCCGCCAACAGGATTCCGGTGCCGAGGCGGATGCGTCCGGTGAGGGCGGCGAGGTGCGACAGGACGGTGAGCGGCTCCAGCCAGTGTCCGTCGGGACCGGTCGGCTGTCGCCCGCCGGCGGTCCCGCCGAGGGCCGGGTCGGCGTAGGCGCCCAGGTTCTCCCCGAAGGCGACGTGGTCGGACACCACGAGGCGGTCCACGCCTGCGGCGTCGGCGGCAACGGCGCGGTCGAGCAGGTTCGTCCACTCGCCGGGGTCCTCGGCGGCGAAGGTGATCGCCTGGACCGAGAGGGTGGGTCGACTCACCGACGGAACCTCCGGAGGGCGCCGCGCCGACGCCGCCGGAGCACCTCGGCGCGCTCACCGGGGGTGACCCGGGTGGTGCCGTCTGGGAGGTGGTGGTCGACCTCGTCGAAGGGGACCAGTCGCACGTCGGGCACCGGGGCTGACTCGAACTGGTTCCACCGGTAGGTGATGCAGCCCTCCGAGGCGCCGCCGGTGTCGAGCCAGTTGGCGACGCCCGGGTCCCGGTGGGCGATGACCGCCCGGAACACGCCGTCGGCGTCGACCACCGCCTGGTGGTCGTTGAGGCTGGACTGTCGGTTCACCCAGTCCAGGGACTGGAACCAGACGTCGCCCAGCTGCACCCCCCAGTAGTGGCACTCGGGGACCGGTACCTCGTACAGCAGCGCTTCGTCCTCCGCCACCCGCCACCAGCACTGGCCGTAGGCCTGGTCGGGGCTACCGCCCTGGCTGAGGGTGGATCGCGGCCCGGGTGCCACGTGGGCGAAGGTGTTGACCTCGTCGCGCCTCAGGTGGGCCTGGCCGAAGTCCGCCCAGAAGGCCGGCAGGGCGGTCCCGATGTGGGTGAGGCGACCGAGTGCGGCCTCGAGGCCGTCGGCGTCGAGGCGGCTGGTGGCGGGGCCGGGGTCGAGGCACTCGAGGTGGAGGTCCGCCGGCTCCTCGTGCTCCCAGTCGGCGAAGAACTGGCGGACGAACAGGGTGGTGTGCACGGCGGGGAGTTGGAACCATGTGTCGGCACCACCCTCGGGGGGCGGTGCCGACGAGAAGACGGCGCTGAAGTCGCCGTTGTCGTCGGCGCCGAGTCCGTCGCTGTTGAGGTTGAGGTGCTGCTGGATGGGTCCCCCGCCGAAATCGAAGTCCATCAGCGTGACTGCGAGGTACCGGACGGACCCCAAGTTGCCGGACAGCCGGTAGGTATTGGCCAGGTCCAGGGCCGCTCCCTGGTAGAGGCCGTCGGGGTTGTCCTGCCCGGACTTGAAGGGATGCATCCACGCCAGCTCCGGGTGCGAGAGGCCGCCGCCCTCCAGGTTCGTCGAGACGCCGCGGGCGACGGAGCGGAGCAGGTGTCGCAGGCCCTCGACGCGGTCGTCCTCGTCGCCGGGTCGGTCCGGGTCGAGAACGTGGTCGGCGCCGGCCTTGAGGCCGTCGAGGAAGTCGTCCCAGAGGTCGCGCAGTCGTTGGAGGTCCGTGCTGGGCATCCGCCCACTCTGGCAGCAGGCAGTCGTGGGGGCCAAGCCCCCGGGACGGCGTCCTACTCGCCCGAGTAGGTGCCGAAGGTCCAGACGTTGTCCTCGGGGTCGAGGCAGGTGAAGCCCCGGGAGCCGTACTCCTCGTCGCGCAGCCCACGGACGACGTGGGCGCCGCCGTCGAGGGCCCGGTCGTGGAGGGCGTCGGGCTCGTCCGTGACGACGTAGACGCTGATCGGTCCCCGCGGGAGCTCCAGGTGGCCGGCGTCGCCGCTGTCGGCGTCGCCGAGCATGACGCCGCCCCCCAGCGGCCAGGTCAACTGGGCGTGCAGCACCTCGCCACCGGGCCCGGGCACGACCAGGGACTCCTCGAAGCCGAAGGCGTCGACGAGGAAGGCGATCAGCGCACGGGCGTCGTCACAGCGCAGCGTCGGCCAGACGGTGGGCGCGGGCATGACGCGGACCATAGGTGGCGCGGATGGTTGCCGGCCACCGGGGCGCGTTGATCCCAGCTCGGGGAGCGGGTTCGGAGCGCTCGTGGCGTTCCGGAGGTTGTCGGCGCCGGCGGGCGCCGGTGTTCCCGGCTGAACCGGGAGGGTCCGGTCAGACCTTGCGGACGTTCAGGGCCTCGGGGCCCTTGCGGCCGGGGCCGACCTCGAACTCGACGGCCTGGCCCTCGTCGAGGCTGCGGAAGCCGCTGCCCTCGATGTTGGAGTAGTGGACGAAGACGTCTTCCTCGCCCTCACGGGAGATGAACCCGTACCCCTTCTCGTTGTTGAAGAACTTGACGGTGCCGGTAGGCATTGCTGGACTGCTTTCTGGATTCTTCGTACCGACCGGTTGACCGGAACGACGGCAGGCTAACGGGCGTCTGGGCCGGGACCACCGTTAGTGGTCCGATGTCAGGTTCGGCGCAGCACACACCAGGAGCCCTCGCCGGCTCGGCAGGCGGTTCCGGACCAGTCGCCACAGCCGGCCTCGGCGAGCGCCCGCACGACCTCCTCGGGGGCGAGGTGGATCGGCGTGTCCTCGGCCCGGCTGCTGACCCAGACGAGTGCCCCGTCCGGGGCGAGGCAGCGGTCGACCTCCGTCGGGAAGAGGAACATGTTCATGAGCACGAGGGCGTCGGCGACGCCGTCGGGCAGGGGCAGTCGTGCGGCGTCGGCGTTGACCGCCGGCGCGTCGTCGACGGCGTGGCGCAGCATCTCGAGCGAGAGGTCCACGGCGACGACGCGGTCGAAGTGCTGCGCCAGCAGGTGGGAGACGAGGCCGGTGCCTGAGCCGAGCTCGACGGCGGTGCCGCCGCCGACGCCGCCCCGGTCGAGGGCGTCGCCGAGTTGGAGGGTGCGGCCGGGGCCGCCACGGGTGGCGGTCCACTCCTCGGCGAGACCGTCGAAGACCCCGCGGACGAAATCGGCCCGCTCCGGGCCCCACCCGTCCTCGAAGGCGATCGAGCGGGTGACGGCGCGCATCGGGTGGTTCGAGCCGGAATAGCGGTCCGATGTCGCGACCGGATGGACCGGGTCCAGGTGCTCGACGCCCACGGACCGGAACGTAGCCGGACCGGTGCGCGTGCCAGACTTCCGGGATGTCCCTGTGGCCCAGGTTCCGTCGCCGTACCCGCCGGCAGCACACCGTGTTCGTGCTTTCCGGTGGCGCGGTCCGCGGCGCGGCCCAGGTGGGGATGTTGCGAGAGCTGCTCGGTGCCGGACTCGTTCCGGACGCCGTGGTGGCGGTGTCGGCCGGAGCCCTCAACGGCCTGCCGGTGGCCAACGACCCCACGCTCGAGCAGGTCGACCTGCTGGAGGAGATCTGGCGGGAGGTGGCGGCGCGTCCCCCGGTCCGCAGCGGGGCCCTGCGGACCTGGGTCTCGATCCTGCGCGGTCGACCGGGGTTCGACACCGGTGAGCGTCTGCGGGAACTGATCGAGGAGTACGCGCCGGTGACCGACCTGGGCGACACCCTGGTCCCGATCCACGTCGGGACGACTGCCGCATCCACCGGGTCGCTGTGCTGGTGGCGTGACGGGCCGTCGGTCGACATCCTGTGCGCCTCGGCGGCGATCCCGGGCGTGTTCCCCTCCGTGCCGTTGCCTGATGGCGACCACCACCTCGACGGCGGGGTGCTCTCGAACCTGCCGCTGCGCTATGCCGTGTCGCTGGGGGCCACCCGGCTCGTGGTGCTGGACGTGGCCGCCGACTTCCTCCCGGCCGAGAAGCAGACGGCGCTCACCAGCATGCTCACCGGGTTCCGGGCGGCCACCACGGAGCTGACCCGCCAGGAGTGGCTCGATGTGCCCGAGAGCATCGAGGTGCTCCATGTCGAGCTGCCGGTGGCGAGCAGCGGTCTTGACCTGGACTTCGGTGAGACCGAGGCGCTCCTGGTGGAGGGAGCGGAGGCCGCACGGGGGGCGATAGCGGCCAGCGGTTGGATCACCGGCTGAGGGCGCCCTCCGGGAGCCAGCCGAGGGCGTCCAGGGCCTCGGCGACGACGCTGGCGTAGCGCCAGGAGCCCAAGGGCTCGAGGTGGCCACCGGGTGGCGGGGAACGGAGCAGGCCGGTGCCGTCCACGCAGCCGGGCTCGGTGTCGTTGCAGGGCGCCTCCTGTAGGAACTCGCCGTCCGGTGAGAGGACGGGCCACGTGCTGACGAAGCGGACGGTGCCGTCGGCGTGGTCGTTCGGTGCGGTCTCGTAGAGCTCGTGGGTGCCGACCCGTTCACCGTCGCGACTGATCGGCTGGGCGATGAGGAGCATGCGGGCGCCGAACTCCTCGGCCAGCCCGATGAGGTAGTCGAGGTCCTGGCGGTTCTTCTCGTGGTAGGCGTCGCCCTCGGCGCCGCCCATGCAGTTCGTGAGGCTGTTGCCGCCGTGGTCGAGGACGAAGACGTGCGGCTGCCAGTCGGCGAGGTGCTCGAAGCCGAGGTCGTTGCCGTGGCGCTCGAACCAGTCGCAGAGGGCCGTGCCCCCGTGGGCCCGGCGGACGACGTCGGCCGCCGGGCCGAGCAGGTCGGAGAGATGGGGGAGCCACTGCACGGTCACCGAGTCGCCGGTGACGACGATGCGGACGGCCTCCCCGTCGGCGAAGTGGATCGGGGTGGCGGGAGGCGTGGTGGTTGT
>DEAL01000030.1 GCA_002346745.1 Candidatus Neomicrothrix sp. UBA2983
TGGGGTGGTCGTGGCTGGGGTAGTGGTGGCTGGGGTGGTCGTGGCTGGGGTGGTCGTGGGCGCAGGCGTCGTCTGGGATCCGGCGCAGGCCGCGGTCAGCAGGAGCAGGACGAGGGACAGGGGGGACGCACGACTCACCCCACCATCGTCGCGGACGCCCGGGCGGCGTGCTCGGCGTTCAGCCCACCAGGCGGTGCAGCACCGCGCTGTGCCAGGTCGTCCGGTCCCGGCGATCCTCGGCGCGGTCGGCGGCGCCGGCCATCCGGAGGCCGGCGTTTACCCCCAGCCAGCGCAGGGGCTCCGGCTCCCAGCGGGGCGACTCGTGGCCGACCCACGGCAGGTCGGTGCGCTCGCTCTCGACGTCGGCGATCAACTCGGCCAGTGTGTGGCCCGCCAGCTTGGCGGCGGCCACGCCGTCGCCGACGTAGCCGCCGGCGGTCGCCAGCCCGGTCTGCCGATCCAGGCGGACGCTCGGCGACCAGTCCCTGGGCATCCCCAGCACGCCGCCCCACCGGTGGGTCACCTCCACGTCGCCGAGCACCGGGAACAGGTCCCGCAGCGTCTCGACGAGGCCGTCGTGGATGCGGCCGGACCGCTCGACGGCCGGGTCGATCCGCGACCCGAACCGGTACGGGGCGCCGCGGCCGCCGAAGGCGAATCGGCCATCGGCAGTGCGCTGCCCGTAGATGGTGAGGTTTCGCCCGTCCTGGAAGGTGGGGCGCCGGTGGAGGCCGATCTCCGCCCAGACCTCGTCGGGCAGCGGGGCGGTGGCGACCATGAGGGAGTAGACGGGGGCGAGGGTGCGGCGGTGGCCGGCGAGGTCGCGGGTGTAGCCCTCGGTGGCTCGGACGATGACCTCGGCCCGCACCGTGCCGCGGTCGGTGCGGACGACGCCGGGCTCGAGTCCGGTGCAGGTCGTGCCCTCGTGGACCACGACGCCGAGTTGTTCGCAGGCCTCGGCCAGGCCGCGGACCAGCCGGGAGGGGTGGATGGCGGCCACGTTGGCGAAGAACTTGCCGCCCAGCACCCGACTGGCGTTGCCGATGCCCCGGGCCTCGTCGGGACCGAGGAGGCGGACCTCGTCCCCGGTGAGGCCCAGGTCGTGGCGCGCCCGGACGCCAGCCTCGACCCGTGCGAGCTGGGCGCGGTTTCGGGCCCAGGTGACCCAGCCGCCCTTGGCGTAGTGGCAGTCGATCCCCTCGGCGTCGGCGACCCGGCCGATGTCGTCGATGGCGTCGTAGAGGGCACGCGCCTGGCGGACGGCGAGTTCAGGCGACGAGGCCTCGGCGAACGCCATCGGGCTGATCCCGTACTCGCCGAGTGCCCAGCCGCCGTTGCGGCCGGAGGCACCGAAGCCGGCGATCTCGCGCTCGAGGACGACGATCCGCACCGAGGGATCCAGCCGGGCGAGATGGTAGGCGGTCCAGAGGCCGGTGTAGCCGGCGCCGATGATGGCCACGTCGATGTCGAGGTCGCCGGGCAGGGGCGGTCGGGGGTCGAGTGGGCCGGGAACGGTGTCGTGCCAGAAAGACAGGGAGCGGTACGCCTCGTTCACGGGCGTCACGCTAACTGTCGAGGCCGACGCCGAACCGGTCGAGCATCCGGAGCCAGGGGCCGGGCCGCCCACCCCGCCGGTCGGATCGCATGATGGCGGCACGGGTGGCCTGGACGGCCAGCCAGCGTGCCGGTTCGGGTGGGAAGGGGAAGGGCCGCCGCCGCACCATCGACAATTCGGTCCACTCGCTGGTGACGCCGTCGACGAGGTCGAGCGCGACCCGGGCACCGAACCGGCTGGCACCCACACCGAGTCCGGTGTAGCCCGCAGCCCAGGCCGTCCGGCCTCCGTGGATGGTTCCCCAGGCGCAGGTGAACCGTGTGGTCGAGGCGATCGGACCGCTCCAGCGGTGGGTGAACCGCAGCCCCTCGAGTTGGGGGAACGTGGCGAAGAAGTGACGGGCCAGCGTCTGGGTGGTGGGGTCGTGGTGCTCGACGGCGGGGCCCACCCGGCCGCCGAAGTGGTAGCGGACGTCCCAGCCGCCCCACAGGATCCGGCCGTCGGCGGTCCGCCGGTAGTAGTGGAACTGGTTGCCCGAGTCGGACATGCCCTGGCGTCCTTCCCAGCCGACCGCCACCCACTGTTCCGCCGAGAGCGGTTCGGTGACGAGGACATGGTCGTAGACGGGGATCACGTGCCGTCGGATCCGGGTCAGGGGGCGCCGGTAGGCGTTGGTGGCCACCACGGCCCGGTCGGCCGTGACCCGCCCACCGTCGGTCCGGGCCTCGACCCCGGCACCGGAACGTCGCAGCGACCGGACGGGGGAGTGGTCGTGGAACTCGACGCCCAGCGATCCGGCGGCGGCGCGGAGTCCCCAGGCCAGGCGTGCCGGGTCGACCATTGCGGCGCTGTGGCGGGACCAGAGGCCGGCCAGATAGGTGGGGGAGTCGACCTGGGCACGGACGGCGTCCTGGTCGAGGAACTCGACCTCGACGCCCAACCGTTCGGAAGCCTCCGCGAGTTCGTGGAGCTCGTCGACCTGCCAGGGTTCGACGGCCACGTCCATGGCGCCGGTGCGTTCGGCTGCACAGTCGATGTGGTGCCGGTCGAGGGTGGCGAGGATGTCGTCGAGGTTCTCGTCGCCGAGCCGCAGCAGCGTGGGCAGCTCGTCGGGCCAGTGGGCGAGTCCGTTGCCGAGGCCGTGGGTCAGCGACGCCTCGCAGAAGCCCCCGTTGCGGCCGCTGGCGCCCAAGGCCGTGGTGGCGGCCTCGAGGACGACGATCCGCCGCCCGGGGTCGGACTCGGCGGCCTGGAGTGCGGTCCAGAGTCCGGTAAAGCCGGCACCGACGACGACGAGGTCGGCCCGCCGGTCGGCGGCCAGCGCCGGGGCGTCGGTGGGGGCGTCCTCCCGGTCCAGCCAGAAGACGGCGGCGCGGGTGTCGGCGAGGGACGGGTGCACGTGGGCTCCGGTGGATAGGGGGTCGGGGCCACAGGATCGGTTGCACAGAACCTAGTGGAAGAGTGATTCCGTTGCCATCTTGCGCTCACACAACCAAATCATTACTGTGTCCCCGACCGTCGATCCGTGAGGCACCAGAACAGGGGGACGCCCACACCATGGCCGACACCATCACCGACCCGACTGGTGCTGCCACCGCGACGTCCAACGCCGTCCAGCTCTCCGGCGTCACCAAGCGCTTCGGCGACGTCGTCGCCGTCGACGACCTCGACCTCTCTATCACCGACGGCGAGTTCTTCTCGCTGCTCGGCCCGTCCGGCTGTGGCAAGACCACGACGCTGCGGATGATCGCGGGCCTCGAACTGCCCACGCAGGGTTCGGTGAAGATCCACGGCGAGGAGATGGGCCTGCGTCCGCCCAACAAGCGTCCCGTCAACACCGTCTTCCAGAGCTACGCCCTCTTCCCCCACATGGACGTGCGCGCCAACGTCGGCTTCGGCCTCGAGATGCGCAAGGTCGACAAGGCCGAGCGGGACGAACAGATCGCCTGGGCCATCGACCTCGTCGAGATGGGCGGCATGGGCCACCGCAAGCCCGGACAGCTCTCGGGCGGCCAGCAGCAGCGCGTCGCACTCGCCCGGGCACTCGTCAACCGGCCCGAGGTCCTCCTGCTGGACGAGCCGCTCGGCGCCCTCGACCTCAAGCTCCGCCAGCAGATGCAGACCGAACTCAAGAACCTCCAGCGCGAGGTCGGCATCACCTTCGTCTACGTCACCCACGACCAGGAGGAGGCAGTCACGATGAGCGACCGCATCGGGGTGATGCACGAGGGACGCCTCCTTCAGGTCGACACGCCGGAGGCCATCTACGAGCGTCCGACCACCCGCTTCGTCGCGGACTTCATCGGGCGCACCAACTTCCTGGAAGCCACCGTGGCAGGACGCGACGAGGTCGTGCTGGCCAATGGCGACCGCCTGCGCCTCTCCTCCGACCACGCCGACGGGACGGCCGTGGCGGTCACGGTCCGGCCGGAGCGCCTGACCGTGCACGGCCGGGGCCAGGCTCCCGATGACCAGCACCGGATCGACGGTGTCTTGGAGTCGGCCGTCTACCTCGGGAACGCCATCATCTACACGATCTCGATCGACTGGATGCGCCTGGAGGTGCGGTGCCCGGCGACGCTGGCAGGCCACCGGAGGTCCGCCGGCGACGATGTCACCGTCTCGTTCGAGCCCGAGCACGCCTCGGTCGTCGTCGGCTGATGGCGGCCCCGAAGACATTGGAGGGGCTCGGCTGATGACCGAGGTGGCGACGCCGGGCCTCGAGCTCCAGGCCGAGCGGGCTGAGTCCCGCCGCGGCTTCCTGCTCGGCCTGCCGGCCGTCGTCTACCTGGTCGTCTTCTTCGTCATCCCGCTCGGGATCGTCATCGCCTACTCGTTCGCCACGCGCACCCGCACCGGCCGCACCGAGCTCCGCGACTGGAACCTCGAGGCCTACGAACGGCTCGGCGAGTCCGTGGTCCGGGCCGTGGCGTTCCGCTCGCTCTGGATCGCCGTCGCCTCGACGCTGATCTGCCTGGCCCTGGCGTATCCGCTGGCCTACTTCATCTCGACCCGGAAGCCCGCCACCCGCAACCTGCTGCTGGTCGCCGTCATGATCCCGTTCTGGTCCAACTTCCTGATCCGCACCTACGCCTGGCGTGTGCTGCTCGACAGCGACGGCCTCTTCACGCGGGTCGCCGCCGAGGTCGGGTTCGGCGACGGCCGCATCCTGTTCACCAACAAGGCCGTCATCCTGGGACTCGTCTACGGCTACCTGCCATTCATGGTGCTGCCCCTCTACGCCGCCATCGAGCGCATCGACTGGAGCCTCGTGGAGGGCGCCCGCGACCTCTACGCCAGCGGCTGGGCGGCCTTCCGCCGGGTGGTGTGGCCGCTGTCGAAGCCCGGCGTGATCGCCGGCTCGATCCTCGTCTTCGTGCCCTCCTTCGGCGCCTACGTCACGCCCGCCATCCTCGGCGGCAACAAGAAGGGCCTGGTCGGCAGCTACATCGTCGACCAGTTCATGGATGCCCGAAACGGCCCGCTGGGTGCCTCGCTCTCGGTGATGGTGCTGGCCGTCATGCTCATCGGCACCCTGGTCTACTTCCGCCAGGGCGGGAGGAACCTGTGAGCCGGACGCCACGAATCGGGAGCCGGGGCTGATGGCCAAGGGTGTCGCCCGCTCCACTGCGGAGCCGATGGGGTGGTCGAAGTGGCTGTTGCGCGGCCACTCGGCGCTCGTCTATGCGTTCTTCTACGCGCCGATCGCCGTCCTCACCTTCTATTCGTTCAACGAGAGCCAGATCGTCGGCCGCTGGACCGGCTTCTCGATGCGCTGGTACGGGGACTTCCTCGAGAACGACAACGTCCAGCAGTCCATCTGGGTGTCGGTGAAGGTCTGCATCGCCTCGACGCTCATCTCGGTGGTGCTCGGCACCCTCGCCGCCCTTTCCATCGAGCGCTTCCGTTGGTGGGGCCAGAAGGCGTTCGACGCCGTGCTCTACCTGCCCATCATCATCCCCGACGTCACCATGGCCGTGATGCTGATGGTCTTCTTCTCCGAGACCGCCGAGTGGTTCAACGTCATCCCCGGCGTCGACCTCAGCGAGGGCCTCGAGAAGCTGGTGCTCTCGCACGTGGCGTTCAACATCTCGTTCGTGTCGGTCGTCGTGCGCGCACGGCTGACCAACCTCGACGCCACCATGGAGGAGGCCGCCGCCGACCTCTACGCCAACCGCTGGCAGACCTTCCGCCGGGTCACGCTTCCGCAGATCATGCCGGGCGTGCTGGGCGGCGCCCTGCTGGCGGTCACGCTCTCGCTGGACGACGTGGTCGTCTCCAGCTTCGTCTCGGCCGTGGGCGCCACGCCCGTCTCGGTCTACGTGTTCGGGATGCTGCGCAAGGGGGTCAGCCCCCTCATCAACGCGGTGTCCGTCGTGATCCTCGCGGCGTCGATGGCCCTGGTCATCGCGTCGCTGGTCCTCGAGCGGGTGACCAACTCGCCGAAGGGACCGGAGGAAGAGTGACTCGGCGACCGCCGGGGCACCCGGAACAAGGGGAGGAATACCCGATGAGCAAGTGGATGCGGCTGGTCGCACTTTTCGGTGCGTTCAGTCTGATGGCCGTGGCCGCCGGCTGCGGCAGTGACGAGGAGACCTCGTCGTTCAAGCAGTGTGCCGAAGGCGAGACCGACGGCGACCTGAACTTCTACAACTGGTCCGAGTACATGGACCCCGATCTGATCACGGCATTCCAGGATCAGCACGGGGTCACGGTCACCGAGGACTTCTACCCGTCCAACGAGGAGATGCACGGCAAGGTCGGCGTGGGCAACTCGGGTTACGACCTGATCGTCCCCTCCGATTACATGGTCTCGATCCTCATCGCCGACGGGTTGATCCAGCCGGTGCAGGAGGCGGCAGTGCCCAACAAGGGCAACGTCGCCGAACGCTTCGCCAACCCGCCATACGATCCGGGCGCGGTCTACTCGGCTGCCTATCAGTGGGGCACCACCGGCGTGGGCGTCGACCTGGGCGCCGCCGGCGGCGACGTCCCGAAGACCTGGGGTCTGCTCTTCGACGCCGACCTGGCTGAGCAGTACGGCCTCTCGGGCAAGATCTCGTTGCTGGACGACCCGCGCGAGACGATGGGCGCCGCCCTCAAGTACCTGGGCTACTCCTTGAACTCCACCAGCAAGACCGAACTGGCCGAGGCCGAGGCCGTCATCGCCGACGCCGTCGGTCGCGTGGCTGCCTTCGACTCGGACCAGTACAGCGAGTTGGTCGTGCTGGGCGAGACCATCGTCGGCCACGGCTACAGCGGCAACTTCCTCTGGGACTTCGAGGAGGGCGAGAGCACCTACGACTACTTCGTGCCGGACGAGGGCGGAACGATCTGGGTGGACAACATGGCCGTCCTGGCCGACGCCCCGCACCCGTGTACGGCGTTCGCCTTCATGAACTTCCTGCTCGACGCCCAGAACGGCGCCCAGCTCACCAACTACAACTGGTACGCCAGCCCGAACGGTGCTGCCGAGCCCCACATCGACCAGGAAGTCCTCGACAATCCGATCATCTATCCGACGGACATGTCGAAGTTGGAGTTCATCGCGGACACGGGCGACTTCGAGATCGAGTACACCGACGCCCTCTCCCGGGCCCGGAGCTGATCCTCCTTCCCCCTCCGGGGTGCCGTCCCCGGGGCCATGTGCCCCGGGGACGGCGGCTCCCGGTCGGGGCGTACGACCACCGACCGTCGCGAGACACGAACACGAGGACGACACCATGAGCGACGAGCACCAGCGGTTGGCAGGGCTGGCCGAGAAGCACCTCTGGGGCCACTTCAGCGTGCTGAAGAACGACGTCGACGGCATGCACATCATGGAACGGGGCGACGGCTGCTACGTCTGGGACGCCCGGGGCAACCGGTACCTGGACGGCCTGGCCGGCCTGTTCGTGAGCCAACTGGGGCACGGCCGCCCCGAACTGGCCCGCGCCGCCGGCGACCAGGCGGCGACGCTCGGGTACTTCCCGATCTGGACCTACGCCCACCCCAACGCGGTGGAACTGGCCGCCAAGCTGGCCGAGCTGGCACCCGGCGACCTGAACCGGGTGTTCTTCACCACGGGCGGCTCCGAGGCCGTCGAGTCGGCCTGGAAGCTGGCCCGCCAGTACTTCAAGCAGTTGGGCCAGCCCGACCGCATCAAGGTCATCAGCCGCAACCTGGCCTACCACGGGACCACCATGGGAGCGTTGTCGATCACCGGGCTCGAGTCGATCAAGACCGTTTTCGAGCCCCTCGTGCCCGGCGCGGTCAAGGTGCCCGAGACCAACCACTACCGGTGTCCGACCTGCCAGGACCAGCCGCACTGCTCTCTGCACGCCGCCGAGGCGATCGAGGAGGCCATCCTGCGGGAGGGTCCCGAGACCGTGGCGGCCGTGTTCCTCGAGCCCGTGCAGAACGCCGGAGGCTGCTTCGTCCCGCCGCCCGGCTACTTCGCCCGGGTCCGGGACATCTGCGACCGCCACGGCGTGTTGCTGGTCTCGGACGAGGTCATCTGTGCCTACGGTCGGATCGGCCGGATGTTCGGCTGCGAGCGCTACGGCTACCAGCCCGACATCATCACCTCCGCCAAGGGCCTCACCTCCGGCTACGCCCCGCTGGGCGCCATGCTCGTGAGCGACCGCGTCGCCGAGCCGTTCGTCGGCACCGGCGAGGCGTTCCTCCACGGCATCACGTTCGCCGGCCACCCGGTGAGCTGCGCGGTGGCGCTGGCCAACCTGCGGATCTTCGAGGAGGAGGACATCGTCGGGAATGTCCAGGCCAACGAGGCCGCCTTCCGGGCCGCCCTTACCGACCTCGCCGACCTGCCGATCGTCGGCGACATCCGAGGCGAGGGCTACTTCTACGGCATCGAGCTGGTCCGCGACCGGGACTCCCGCGAGTCGTTCACCGCCGACGAGCGCGAGCACCTGCTGCGCGGCTTCCTCTCCAACCGGCTGCTCGAACTGGGCCTCATCTGCCGTGCCGACGACCGGGGCGAACCGGTCATCCAGTTGTCACCGCCGCTCATCGCCGGCCCGGAGCAGTTCGAGGAGATCAACGCCAAACTCCGCACGGCGCTCACCGAGGCCATGGCCGAGATGAGGGTGTGACCGTGGTCCGCCGGGCGACGATCGAGCAGGGGGCCTGATCGCCATGTCGGAGCCGCGCAGCGAGGTCTTCGCCCTCGACGACCTCGACAAGGCGATCATCCGCGAACTCCAGGTCGACGGGCGCATGGCCTATGCCCAACTGGCCCCCAAGGTCGGCCTGTCGCAGGCGGCAGTGCGCCAGCGCGTCAATCGCCTCCTGGAGCGCGAGGTGGTGCAGATCGTCGCCATTTCGGACCCGCTCAGCCTTGGGCTGACCTGTCAGGCGATGGTCGGCATCACCGTGTCGGGCGACGTGCGTGCCGTGGCCGCCGCCGTGGCGGCCATGGACGAGTCCGAGTATGTGCTGATCACCGCCGGCCGCTACGACGTCCTGGCCGAGTTGATCTGCGAGGACAATGACGCCCTGCTGACGCTCGTCAACGACCGAATCCGCGCCATCGACGGCGTGGCTTCCACCGAGGTTTCCCCGATCCTCAAGATGGAGAAGCTCGTCTTCTCCTGGGGCACCGGCTGAGCCGAAGTCCCCGCCGCTACTTCAGGGCGGCCGCCATGGTGTCGATGATGCGGCCCACCTCGTCGTCGGTGATGACGAGCGGCGGGCAGATGGCGAGGCAGGTGCCGATCGGTCGCACGATCACCCCGTTGGCGAGGATCTCGTTGCGGACCGGAATGCTGTCCCGACCCAGTTCGGCGGCGTAGACGGCGCCGACCCCCCGCCACGACTCGATCAGGCCGTCACCGGCCAGCGCCTCGAGGCCGTTGCGGAGTTGCTCGCCGACATGCCGGCCACGCACCACCAGGTCCTCGGCCTCCATGAGCTCGAGGTTGGCGATGCCCGCTGCGCACGCCGCCGGGTGGCCCGAGTAGGTGTAGCCGGTGCGCAGCAGGAAGCCGGGCTCCTCGAACTCGGCGGCCACGGCTCGCGAGACGAGCACGCCCGACAGGGGTTGGTAGCCCGAGGTCACCGCCTTGGCGAAGGTGATCAGGTCGGGGGTGACGCCGAAGGTCTGCGCGCCGAACCACTCGCCGGTCCGACCGAAGCCACAGATCACCTCGTCGAAGATCAGCAACGCTCCGTGGTCGTCGCACAGGCGGCGCAGGCCGGCCAGGTAGCCGTCGGCCGGCGGGAACACGCCGCCGGCGCCCTGCACGGGCTCGCTGATGACCGCCGCGATGCGGTCGCCCTGGTCGGCGAACACCTGGGCCATGGCCTCGAGGTCGTCGTTGGGGACCTCGACGAAGTGGGGGACCAGGTCGCCCCAGCCCTCCCGGTTGGGGGCGATGCCCTGGGCGGAGGTACCGCCGAAGTTGGTGCCGTGGTAGCCGTTGGTGCGGCGCACGACGACCTGCCGTTCGGGCTGGCCACGGCGCTGCATGGCCTGGCGGGCCAACTTGAGGGCGGTGTCGACCGCCTCGGAGCCCGAGCAGCCGAGGAAGACGCGCCCCTCGGCGAACGGGGAGCGCTCGACGATCATCTCGGCGACCCGTGCCGCCGGCTCGTTCGTGAACGGGTCGAACGTGTTGTACGCCTCGATCTTCCGCATCTGGTCGGCGACGGCGTCGATGATCTCGGTCCGGCCGTGGCCGACCTGGCAGTACCAGAGACTGCCGAGCCCGTCGACGTAGTCCTTGCCGGTGTCGTCGAAGACGAGTGACCCCTCGCCACGGACGATGTTGACGAAGTCGGACTCGGGCTTAGCCGGTGGGGCGAAGGCGTGCAGCATCGCGTTGGTCATCGAAAGAGCCTCCTGATCAGGCCGAAGGGTACGCCGGGGCGCACTGGTTGCCCATCCGGGGGACGGGTGAGGATCGCACCGACCGCCAGCAGGATCGCCATCACGACGGCGACCGTGCTCCAGACGGTCGTGTCGTCGGTGGCGTCGTAGAGGGCGGCGAAGACGATGGCGGCGACGGCACCGGTCGCCAGCTCGACCGCACCCATGAGCCCCTGTGCGGATGCCTGCCGGTCCTCGGGCACGGCGGCGGCGACCAGCATCGGCGCCGACGGGAAGCCGAATCCCTCCAGTGCCGATGTGAGCATGGTGACGAGCAGCAGGCCCACGACGCCGGGGACGAGGCCGTAGAAGACGACCGCCAGACTGACCGCCGAGAGGCTGCCGATCGCCCAGCGCCTGGCGCCGTAGCGCTGGGCCAGGATCCCACCCCAGGGGGACAGCAGGGGGATCGGCAGTGCCGCCAGGGTGAGCCCCAGGCCGATGGCGGTGCTCGAGGCGCCGCGGGTGTCGAGCTCCAGGATCCAGACGGCCTCCATGGCGCCGATGAAGACGAAGTAGGCGGCGACGACGAAGAAGGCGCCGACCAGCCGGCGGATGCGCATCAGGCCCCTGAGGCCGCGACCCTCGGTGTCCTGGACGCCCTGGTCCGGTTGTGCGTGGAAGGAGGCCGGGAGCAGGAGGATCAGCAGGCCAGCCATCACCCAGAACGTCAGGCGGAACCCGCCGACCGCGTTGAGGCCGGCGGCGATCATCGGGCCGACCACGAACCCGCCGACGTCCCACGCCCCGAGGCGGCCCATGTTGCGCCCCAGGTTGTCGGGGTCGGCGACGATCACGGTGCGGCGGGCACCGGGGCCGGCCGTCCCGAGGGCGAAGCCGAGGACCAGGCGTCCGCACACGAAGTGCCACAGTTGGTCGCCGACGGCGAGCAGCACCATCGCGGCGATGCCGAGGAGGATGCCGACGCGCAGCAGGAGCGGCGCGTGGCCCCGGTCGGCCCGCGGGGCCATGACAAGGGTGGCCACGAAGGCGGCGCCGAAGCCCGCCCCGATGGCGAGGCCGATTCCCGCCTCCGAGAACCCCAGTTCCGACCGCAGTTCGGCCAGCAGCGTCATGATCGACGCCAGGCCCGCCGACATCCCGAACAGGATCAGGAAGTACGGGAGGAGCCTCGTCCTGCTCTCCGCCGTGTCCGGCGCGTCAGTCGCGGTACTGGACACCGGGCAGCACGCAGAGCATCTCGTAGAGCAGGTTGGCGCCGACGAGGCTGGTCATCCCGCTGGTGTCGTAGATGGGGGCGATCTCGACGACGTCGCAGCCGACCAGGTCGAGCCTCCGGCAGCCTCGGATGACCTCGAGGGCCTGGGGCATGGTGAGGCCGCCCACCTCGGGGGTGCCGGTGCCGGGCGCGAAGGCCGGGTCGAGGCCGTCGATGTCGAAGCTGAGATAGACGGGGCCGCCGCCCACCTGCTCGCGCACCTCGGCCATGAGGGGTTCGAGGCTGCGGTGCCAGCACTCCTCGGCCTGCACGACCCGGAAGCCCTGCTGGCGGGACCAGTCGAAGTCGTCGGCGGCGTAGCCGGTGCCGCGTACGCCGATCTGGACGACCCGGTCGCAGTCGAGGACCCCGGCCTCGACGGCCCGTCGGAACGGTGTGCCGTGGGCGACCTTGGAGCCGAACATGGTGTCGTTGATGTCGGTGTGGGCGTCGACGTGGACCAGCCCGACGGGGCCGTGCCGTTTTGCCATGGCCTTCAGGATCGGCAGCACGATCGTGTGGTCCCCGCCCATCGCCGCGGTGGCGACCCCGTGTTCGAGGAGGCCGTCGAAGTGGCTCTCGATGGCGTCGACGGCGGTCAGCAGGTCGTAGGGGCTGGTGGCCACGTCGCCGGTGTCGTCGATCCGGAGGCTGTCGAACGGGGCGGCCTTCGTCGCCATGTTGTAGGGGCGCAGCAGGACCGACTCGTCGCGGATTCCCCGGGGGCCGAAGCGGGCGCCGGGACGGTTGGAGGTGCCGATGTCGAGCGGCACGCCGACCACGGCGACGTCCAGGTCGGCCGGCCCGCTGGTGCCGGGGAGTCGCATGAATGTGGCGATGCCGCCGAAGCGGGGCATCTCGTTGCCACCCAGTGGCTGGGGGTTTGTGGCGTCTGACATGGTCGCTTCGATGGTCGGATCGGCGCTGCTCGGGCGCCAGTCTCGCACGGCGAGGGTTCGCAGCGAGATTCCCGGCCGTGGCAGGATCCGGTGATGGGCCACGACCACCATCGCCATGAGCACGACAAGGGGTTGCGGACGAAGCTCCACTGGCTGCTCCAGATCCGCAACTTCTGGCAGTCCGACGTCAACCGCGAGGTGTTCGCCATGGCGGCACCGGCCGCGGGCGAGCACGCCGTCGACGTGGGTGCCGGCATGGGTCCGGCGACCGTGTTGGCCGCCCGTCGGGGTGCCCGGGTCACCGCCGTCGAACCCTCCCGCTTCATGCGCACGATCCTGTCGGTGCGGCGCCCCTTTCAACGGGCCCGTTCCCGTATAACGGTGGCGGACGGTGTGGCCGAGTCACTGCCGGTGCCCGACGGTTCGGTCGACGTGCTCTGGACCGTCAACGCCGTCCACCACTGGGTCGACCTCGAGGCGGCATTCGACGAACTGGCGCGGGTGCTCGCCCCCGGCGGCCGGATCGTGCTGATGGACGAGGACTTCACGCATCCGGACCACCCGAAGCACGCCACCCACCACGACCACGAGCAGGAGACGACGATCGTGGACGTCGTGGCCATCGAGGCGGCGTTGCGGGCCCGTGGACTCGAGGCCGCCGGTGAGAAGACCGAGGCCGCCGGCGTCCCCGTCAAGCTGATCCGGGCGACCAGGCCCGCCGGGTGAGCAGAGGTCAGCCGGTTATCGGGTCGATGGGGGTGATCGCTCCGAGGGCCGCCTCGATGTCGCCCGCCGCCGACAGGCAGAGGTCCTCGCGCCAGCGGTCGGCGTAGCACTGCACGCCGAGCGGGAGCCCGTCGGAGACGCCGACCGGGACTGCCACGACGGGCAGGGCCAGAACGTTGCCGGGGATGATGCAGCGCAGGAGTTCTGAAAGTTCTGCCATCTCGACATCGCCCGAGAGGTCGGCGCCGTGCGGGAACGGCGGCTGGGTCCAGGCCGGCATGACCAGGACCGGGAGGTCGACGAAGAAGAGGCCCCATTCCCGGGCGAGGCGCATGTACTCGGCCTGGACGACGGTCGGGGCAAGGGCCTCCGTGGAGTACTCGGCGGCCATCCCGTCCAGCAACGCACCCAGTTCGTCGCTCAGGATCGGTCGTGCCGCCTCCATGAGGACGCCGATGTCGTTGGCGAGCAGGTGCGCCCAGATGTCGCTGCAGCGTTCCAGTTCCGGCGGGACGGCGTCGTCGACGTCCCAGCCCGCGGCAGCCAAGGCGTCGGCTGCACGGTCCACCCCGTCGATCGCCGAGGGGTGCAGGTCGATCCCCGGCACCTGGCGGACCACCGCTGCACGTCGGGGGGCCTCCGGTCCTTCGAGCGGAACGGTCACCGATCGGGGGTCGCGGGGGTCGCGTCCATGGAGCACCCCGAGTGCCGTGCGCAGGTCGGCCACGGACCGGGCCATCGGGCCGTCCGTCAGCATCACCTGTGACGAGAGCGGCGGGTTCTGGTCGTGCTCGAAGGCGCTGAACGACGGGAGGCGTCCGTGGCTGGGCTTGAGCGAGGTGATCCCGCAGCAGAAGGCCGGATTCCGGACCGATCCTCCGATGTCGTTGCCGAGGCCCAGCGGCGACATGCCGGTCGCTATCGCCGACCCCTCGCCGCCCGACGACCCGCCGGCGCAGAGGTCCGGGTGCCAGGGGTTGCGGGTCAGGCCGTGCAACGGGTTGTCGGTGCTGACACGTAGTCCGAGTTCGGGCAGGTTGGTGCGGCCGATCGGGATGCCCCCGGCGGATCGCATGCGTTCGACGATCGGGGCGTCGGTCGGGGCGACCAGGTCGGCGAACACCGGAAGTCCCTGCGTCGTGGGGGTCCCTGCCACGTCCAGGTTCTCCTTCACTGTGAAGGGCACGCCGTGGAAGGGCCCCAGGTCGTCGCCGGCGGCCATCGCGGCATCGGCGGCGTCGGCTTCGGCACGTGCCTCGTCGACGAGCACGCGGACGACGGCGTTGCAGTGGCCGTTGACCTCGTCGATGCGTCCGAGGTGGGCGTCGACCACCTCCCTACTCGAGGCCTCCCCCGAGGCGATCAGGGCAGCGAGTTCGGTTGCTGTCCGCTGCCATATCTCTTGGCCCATCGTGCAAACCTAGAGGCCGACGGGAGGACGGAACAAGGAGGCATGCCTTGCGGCAGGTCGAGGCCAACGGAATCAACATCGAGGTCGAGGAGTTCGGCGACCCGTCGGATCCGCCGGTGCTGCTCGTCATGGGGCTGGGCGCACAGATGATCGTCTGGCCCGACGACCTCTGCCGTTCGCTGGCCGACGCCGGCCACCGGGTCATCCGGTTCGACAACCGGGACGTGGGCCTGTCGACCTGGCTTGACGATCTCGGGGTGCCGGACATGATGGCACTCTTCGAGGCGGCGCTGGCCGGCGAGCCGGTCGACTCGCCGTACTCGCTGGCCGACATGGCCGACGACGCCGTCGGCGTGCTCGATGCGCTCGGCATCGGCTCGGCCCACATCGTGGGGGCCTCGATGGGCGGCATGATCGCCCAGCGGATCGCCATCCACCACCCGGACCGGACCCGGTCGCTGTGTTCGATCATGTCGATGCCCCGCTTCATCGTCGGCGATTCGGAGGTGACCGGTGCGTTGATGGCACCCGACCCCGGGACCCGGGAGGGCCGCATCGCCGCCGGCGTCGAGGGTTCCCGGCTGATCAGCGGCGAGTTCTTCGACGAGGACCGCTCGCGGGCTCTCGCGGAGGCCACGGTCGACCGGGCCTGGCACCCGGAGGGCACCGCCCGGCAGATGGCGGCGATCATCGCGGACGGCGACCGCACGGAGGCCCTGGGTGGCGTCGCCGTGCCCACGCTCGTCGTGCACGGTGACGCGGATCGGCTGGTCGTTCCGCAGGGAGGCGAGGAGACGGCCGCCGCGGTTCCGGGCGCCGAGTTGCTCGTGTTCGAGGGCATGGGCCACGACCTCCCCGTCGAGGTCCACGGTCCGATCGTCGAGGCCATCTCGGCACTGGTGGCCCGGGCGGGGGACTGACCAGGCCGTTCCGGGCCCCGAGGGCTCCAGCAGGGGAGTTCCCCGAGGATCGAGAAGTCCCCGCCGGGCTTGTCTGCGGTGCAGGAGGTGTCGAGCGGGGCGTGGCCGTCGCCGAGGAAGGCCAGTCCGATGGCCATGGCACAGGGGCTGGAACCGTCGACCATCCCACTGAGTTGGTCGGTTCCACGGGCGGCGATGGCGGGCGCGGCCGACAGGTCACCACCCTCCGCCTTCTCCAGGAGTAGCGGGATCAGGCGCTCGTCCTAGAGGGCCTTGAAGACGCCGTTGCCGCCGTCTCGAGCGGTCAGGCGGATCGTTCCCTCGCGTGGTCGGCGAGCGCGTCGACCATCGCCACCAACCTGGCCCGCACCGGCTCGACGAGGCCGGTCATTCCCAGGTCCCGCATGCGGGCCGAGCAGACCGGACCGACCGAGACCGGCACCACCCGCTCGCCGTCGAGGGCGGCGACCAACTCGTCCCGCCTCCCCTGTGCCTCGGCCACGTCGACCAGGTGCACCGCCGCCTGCTTGGTCGTGAACGTCACGGCATCGACCCCGCCCTCGCAGACCGCGTCGACCAGGGCACGCGCCGGTCCGAGGTCCTCGGGGAGCGCCCAGCGGTAGACCGGGACGGCCACGACCTCGCCGCAGGAGGCGGCCAGCGGGTCCACCAGCACCTCCTCCTCGGCCCCGTCGAGCTGTACGGCCACCCGGCCGCGGCCCCCGGTGGACGCCACGTGGTCGGCGACCTCGGCGAACAGTTCGTTCGGGGCCGACCAGGCCACCTCCAGGCCGGCCCGTCTGGCGGCACTCACCGCCTTCGGCCCCCGGGCGACCACCTCGCAGTCGGCGAGTGCGGCCCGCAGGTCGGCGCCGACGCCGACCTGGTCCATGGCCTCCAGCCACATGGTCAGGCCCATGCCGGTCTCGAGCACCAGCGTCTGTGGGGGGTCGGAGACGAGCGCACGCGACACTGCGAGAAGCCGGGCGTCCTGGGTCAGGTTCACCGTGCGCATCGTGCAGCCGTGGACCGGTACGGCACCACGGCGCTCGAGCAGGTCGAGCTGGGCGTCGGAACGCCGGTCGGCCGTGATGCCGACCCGCCAGCCGTCGAGGGGCCGGTCGCCGAGAGGTGGGGATTCGCTCACGGCTCCAGTCTGGCGGCAACGGTCGGGGATGGTCGTCCGGTCACCCGTACATCAGGTCGAGGGTGCCGAGCGCCGCCTCGAGGATCCCGTCGTCGCTCCAGGCAAGGAGGTCCCGTGCGGTCCGGCCGGCGTTGAAGCCGACGAGGATCGGCTCGCCCGTCCAGGGCACGGCGTTGTACCACTCCGCGAATCGGCCGCGTTCGGCCGGGACGTAGGAGATGAGATCGACATCGGTGTCCCAGAAGGGCTCGGCGAAGCGCAGGACCACCTTCTCCATGTTCCCCATGCCCAACTTCTGGATGGCCGCCAGGTGCGAGTGGGGCAGCGCGGGAGCGAACGCCACGTCGTCGGCCTGCAGCACGCCGAGCGGCAGGGTGACGACGACGGCGTCGGCGGCGTGCTCGCCCTGGTCGGTCTGGAGTACGACGCCGGTGGCGGAGCGCCCAACCTCGCGCACCCGGGTCCCGAGGCGGATGTCGAGGCCCTCGGCCAGGTCGGCGATGATCGGGGCATAGCCGGTGGCGGGCACCGAGTCGCCACCTCGCGGCATCGCTCCCTCGTAGGCGGTGGCGAGGGCCAGGTCGTCGACATGGGCCGGATACCAGTGCTCGACCTCGGAGACGACGACGTAGTCGAACCAGCGCTGCTCATCCCCGGACAGGCCTGCACGGATGGGTGCCAGCTCGGAACCCATCGACCGCGTCGAGCCGTTGCCGAGCACGGCCTCCTCGACGGCCTCGTAGAGGTGGTCGAGACGGCTCCAGGGCAGCCGTGAGCCGTCGGTGTCGTGGAGGATCGAGTTGTCGTAGTCGGTGGGGACGATGGTGATGCCCAGGTCGACCGCCAGGTCGGCGAGGGGGTTGGTGGCGACGCTGTGCAGCCACGACCCGCCGAGGTCGACGGGGGCGCCGCCGAGGTCGATGGTCCAGGCCCGGCCGCCGATCCGATCGCGGGCCTCGAGGACGGTGACGCCGACGCCATTCTCCTGCAGGCGGCCGGCGGCTCCGAGTCCTGCGGCGCCGGCGCCGATGACGAGCACCGTGCCGCCCTGGTGTGCCTCCAGCACCTGTCCCGCAGCGCGGAGCCCGGACTGGTAGGCCCCGTGGACGGACGCCGGGAAGTCCTCGTCCGTCGCCTCGCCGGCGATGAACACCCGGTCGTCGACGGGTCGGGCCAGGTCCCGCCGGAAGCGGGCGGAGGTCCCGGTGGGCAGGTACGAGTAGGCGCCGCGGGTGAGCGGATCGGCACCCCAGCGGGTGATCCGCCAATCGACCGGGTCGGGGATCGACCGCGCGGCCGGCGCAGTCGGGGTTCGGGGGCCGGATGCGCATCCGAGGCCGAGCAGCAGCCCCGTGGCACCGGCGGCGGTGAGGAAGCGGCGCCGGGTCAGCACGGGTGCATCATGCTCGGCCTCGCCTGCGGCCCGGCGCCCGGGAGGCGTCTGCCAGGGTGTCGGCCAGTGCCGCGAAGTCGCGGTTGACGGCACTGATCGTGAGCCGCAGGTGGTGTCGGTCGTCGGGGGCGACCCGGAACGGGCTGCCGGGCGCAGCACCGATTCCCTGCGCAGCGAGGGAGACGAGTGCCGTGGTCTCGTCGGCGACCTCCATCCACAGGTTGAACCCCGAAACGCCGGGCACCCGGATCCCGCGGTCGGCGAGGAGGTCGACGAGTGTCGTGCGGCGGTGGCGATAGGCCTCGGCGGCCTGGGCCACCGAGGTCGCGACGACCGGGTCCTCGAGGAGGTGCAGGAGGACCCGCTGCAGCAGGCGGCTGCTCCAGCCGGGCCCGAGTTGGCGCCGGTGCACGAGTCGGTCGATGACGTCGCGCCGGCCACCGACGGCCGCCAGGCGCAGGTCGGGGCCGTAGCCCTTGGAGTAGCTGCGGACGTGGACGACCTGGTCGGGGAGTCGGGTGCCGAGGCTCTCGAGGGGGACGCCGGAGACGTCGCCGGAGTGGTCGTCCTCGATCACGAGGATGCCGGTGCCGTCGAGGAATTCGGCCAGCCGGTCGGCCCGTCCGGGTGAGAGGTTCCAGCCGGTCGGGTTGTGGGCCCGCGGCTGGAGGAGGACGGCAACGGGACGGTGTGCCAGGGCGGCGGCGAAGGCATCGGGGTCGGGTCCACCCTCGACCATGGGAACGGGAAGCATCTCGGCCCCGGCCAGGTCGAGCATGTCGAGCGCCGGCGGGAAGCCGGGGTCCTCGACGACGACGCGGTCACCGAAGGTGACGGTCTCGGCGATGAGGCGGTCGAGGGCGTCCATGGCCCCGTCGACCACGGTGAGGGCACCCGGCGGGAACGGCCAGGTGCCGTGGAGCAGGCGGGTCAACTCCGGGATGGTGGGATCGGCGAGGTAGCTCGTGACCGGGTCGTCGTCATGCTGGCCCGTGAGGGCGGAGCCGATCGGCGGCAGCAGCCGCGGGTCGGGCGTGCCGAGGCTGAGGTCCAGCCGGTAGGCGTCGGGGTCGACGGGCACCTGCCAGAAGCGTTCGGGCTCGTCGGGACGCCGCCGTGCCCGCACGAAGGAGCCCCTGCGGCCGTCGGTGACCACGAGGCCGGCGTGCTGGAGGCGACGCCAGGCGTCGGTCACCGTCGAGGGGCTGACGTTGAGTTCCCGCGCCAGCGAGCGCACGGTGGGGAGGCGGGACTCTGCGGGGAGGGTGCCGTCGCTCACCAGGCGGCCCACGGCGGTAGCGATGCCGGCAGGGCTGCGGTCATCGACGGAGCCGACGACAGTGGCGAGATGGGTCTGGGGCATCGCAAAAGTTTTGATTGTCACAATCGGGGGATTGTGCCGTACAGCCGGCGGACATTATCGTCGCGCCCGGAGGGGTCCGGCAACACCTGATCGGCCGACCCGAGCCACGCCGGCGCGGCCCCGTGCGCGACCGGGCGACACGACAGCACGACGAGCGGAGGGATTCCGATGGGCGAGGTACGGGCGGCGATGGTCCAGACGGCATGGACGGGCGACAAGGAGTCGATGATCGAACTCCACGAGAAGTACCTGTCGGAGGCGGCTGCCGCCGGCGCCCGGGTCATGTGCTTCCAGGAACTCTTCTACGGCCCCTACTTCTGCCAGGTCCAGGACGCCGAGTTCTACAGCTACACCGAGGCCATCCCCGACGGCCCCACCACCAGGCGCTTCCAGGAGTTGGCCGCCAAGCACGAGATGGTCCTCGTCCTCCCCATGTACGAGAAGGAGAAGGAGGGCTTCCTCTACAACACGGCGGCGGTCATCGACGCCGACGGCACCTACCTCGGCAAGTACCGCAAGACCCACATCCCCCAGGTCAAGGGCTTCTGGGAGAAGTTCTACTTCCGGCCCGGCAACCTCGGGTACCCGGTGTTCGACACCGCCGTCGGCAAGGTCGGCGTCTACATCTGCTACGACCGCCACTTCCCTGAGGGCTGGCGGGCCCTGGGCCTCAACGGTGCCCAGATCGTGTTCAACCCCTCCGCCACCAGCCGCGGCCTCTCCTCCTACCTGTGGAAGCTTGAGCAGCCCGCCTCCGCCGTCGCCAACATGTACTACGTCGGTGCCATCAACCGGGTCGGCGTCGAGGACCTCGGCGACAACGACTTCTACGGCAGCACCTACTTCGTCGACCCCCGCGGCCAGTTCGTCGGCGACGTCTGCTCGGACCGGGAGGAGGAGCTGATCGTGCGCGACCTCGACCTCGACCGCATCGACGAGGTCCGCAACCAGTGGGCCTTCTACCGGGACCGGCGTCCCGACATGTACGACGGCATCGTGGCCCCCTAGGGCCGTACCGACCAGCACCGGAGCGACCATGACGACCAACGCCGACCTTCTCGAGCGGCACCGGGCGGTGCTTCCCTCGTGGCTGGTGCTGTACTACGACCCGCCGATCTCGCTCGACCGTGGCGAGGGGCGCCACGTCTACGACGTCGAGGGCAACCGATACCTCGACTTCTTCGGCGGCATCCTGACCACTAGCCTCGGCTACGACATCCCCGAGGTGACCGCCGCGGTGCGCGAGCAGGCCGGCAAGGTCCTGCACTCCTCGACGCTCTACCTCTCGGAGCCGATGGTCGAGTTGGCCGAGCTCATCTGCGAACTCTCCGGGATCCCGGACGCCAAGGTGTTCTTCACCACGTCGGGCACCGAGGCCAACGATGCGGCGCTGCTGCTGGCAACGACCTCCCGCCGCTCCAACCAGGTCCTGGCCCTGCGCAACAGCTACCACGGCCGATCGTTCACCACGATCGCGATCACGGCACAGCGATCCTGGTCGCCCACGTCGGTCAGCGGCCTGTCCGTCAACTACGTGCACGGCGGCTACCGCCTGCGCAGCCCGTTCCGCGACCTGGACGACGACGCCTACACCGCTGCCTGCGTTGCAGACCTCGAGCAGGTCTTCGACATGATGACCTCGGGCGACGTGGCCGCCATGATCGCCGAGCCCATCCAGGGCGTCGGCGGCTTCGCCACCCCGCCCGACGGCTTCTTCGGCGCCCTGAAGAAGGAACTCGACAACCGCGGCGTCCTCTTCATCTCCGACGAGGTCCAGACCGGCTGGGGCCGTACCGGCGAGCACTTCTGGGGCTACCAGGCCCACGGCATCACCCCCGACCTCATGACCTTCGCCAAGGGGGTCGGCAACGGCCTCGCCCTCGGTGGCGTGGTCGCCTCGGCCGAGCTGCTCGACTCGCTGCCGGGGAACTCGCTCTCCACGTTCGGTGGGAACCCGCTGAGTAGCGCGGGCGCCCTGGCGACGATCCGGTACCTGCTGGATCACGACCTCCAGGGCAACGCGCAGCGGATGGGCGATCGACTGGCGGGCCACCTCCGGCCTGCCGTCGACGCCTCCGAGACCGTCGCGGAACTCCGCGGGAAGGGCCTGATGCAGGCCCTCGAGACCGTCCAGCCCGGCAGCCTCGAACCCAACGCCGGCGCAGCGGTCCGGATCATGGAGGAGGCCCGGGCCGCCGGCCTCCTCATCGGCAAGGGCGGCCTGTACGGCAACGTGCTGCGCATCGCCCCGCCCATGACCGTGACCGAGGAGGAGGTCGACGAGGCCGGCGGGATCCTCGCCGGGATCATCGAGCGGCTGGACTGAGTACCTGGCCACTGTGATCATCGAGCGGCTGGACTGAGCGGGCGAAGGCCCGCAGAATCGACAGGCAAGAGGGGACACGAGAAGGGACAAGGGGGTCGCCATGACGACGCTGATCCAGAACGGGACCGTGGTGACGGCCACGGGCCGCCACGCCGCCGACGTACTGGTCGACGGCACCACCATCGCCGCGGTGCTGATGCCCGGCAGCGACGCCGCCGCCTCGGCCGCGGCCGGCGCCGAGCGCATCATCGACGCCACCGGCAAGTACGTCGTGCCGGGCGGCATCGACTGCCACACCCACATGGAGCTGCCGTTCGGCGGCACCTTCGCGTCGGACACCTTCGAGATCGGCACCCGGGCGGCTGCCTGGGGCGGCACCACCACCATCATCGACTTCGCCGTCCAGAAGACCGGCGAGAACGTCCGCGACTGCCTCGAGCAGTGGTTCGCCAAGGCCGAGGGCGAGTGCGCCGTCGACTATGCCTTCCACATGATCATGGGTGGCGTCGACGACGCCGCCCTCAAGGAGATGGACTCGCTCGTCAACGAGGGCATCACCAGCTTCAAGTTGTTCATGGCGTATCCGGGCGTCTTCTACAGCGACGACGCTCAGATCTTCCGGGCCATGCAGGTCGCCGCCGACAACGGCGCCATGATCTGCATGCACGCCGAGAACGGCATCGCCATCGACGTGCTGGGCGAACAGGCCGCCGCCCGCGGCCAGACCGACCCGATCTACCACGGGATCACCCGCCACCCCCGCTTCGAGGGCGAGGCCACCAACCGGGCCATCCAGCTGGCCCTGGTCGCCGGCGCCCCCGTCTACTTCGTGCACCTCTCGGCCAGCGAGGCCCTCGAACGGGTCGCCGAGGCCCGCGACCAGGGGCACAACGTGTTCGCCGAGACCTGCCCGCAGTACCTGTACCTCAACCTCGAGGACCACCTCGGGGCCCCGGGCTTCGCCGGCGCCGGCTATGTCTGCTCGCCGCCGCTGCGCACCAAGCACGAGCACCACCATGCCGACCTGTGGCAGGGCCTGCGGACCAACGATCTGGCCATCGTCTCCACCGACCACTGCCCCTTCTGCATGAAGGACCAGAAGGAGTTAGGCCGCGACGACTTCCGGGCCATCCCCAACGGCATCGGGGGCGTCGAGCACCGCATGGACCTGATCTACCAGGGCGTGGTGATGGGCGAACTCACGCTCGAGCGCTGGGTCGAGACCTGCTCGACCACGCCGGCCCGCATGTTCGGCCTGTACCCGCAGAAGGGCACCATCTCGCCCGGCTCGGACGCCGACATCGTGCTGTACGACCCGAACGCGACGACCCACCTCTCGGTCGACACGCACCACATGAGCATGGACTACTCGGCCTACGAGGGCATCGACATCGACGGCAAGGTCGACACGGTGATCTCGAAGGGCAAGGTCCTCATCGAGGACGGCGCTTACCACGGGGCCAAGGGCGACGGGGCCTACCTGCGCCGCGGCCTCTCCACCTACCTGACGTGACCCGACGACCTGACATGACGTCCTACCTGACGTGACCCCCGGTCCGGGCCAGCCCGGCCCGGACCCCACCCTCCCGGAGCAGCGATGCAGCAGATCCACCACCTGATCGACGGTGAGGCCGTCGCCACGACCTCCGGCCGGTCCGGGCCGGTGTTCAACCCGGCGACCGGCGAGCAGACCGGAGAGGTCGGCTTCGCCTCCGTCGAGGAGGTCGACCGCGTCGTTGCCTCGGCCAAGGCCGCCTTCGCCGAATGGCGCACCACCTCCATCGCCCGGCGCACCAACCTGCTGCACGACTACCGCAACCTGGTGCTCGCCAACGCCGACGGCGTCGCCGCCCTCCTGACCGCCGAACACGGCAAGGTCCGGGACGACGCCCGTGGCGAGGTGGCCCGCGGCATCGAGAACATCGAGTTCGCCTGCGGCCTGGCCAACGCACTCAAGGGCACCTACAGCGAGCAGGCCTCGACCGGCGTCGACGTCTACACGGTCCGCCAGCCGCTCGGCGTCACGGTCGGGATCACACCGTTCAACTTCCCGGCCATGGTCCCGCTGTGGATGCTCCCGAACGCCGTCGCCTGCGGCAACGCGTTCATCCTGAAGCCGTCCGAGCGCGACCCGTCGTCGGCCCGCTTTATCGCCGAACTGGCACAGGAGGCCGGCTTTCCACCGGGCGTCGTCAACGTTGTCAACGGCGACAAGGTGGCGGTCGACCGGCTGCTGGACCATCCCGACGTGGCCGCGGTGAGCTTCGTCGGCTCCACCCCGATCGCCCGCTACGTGTACGCCACCGGCTCCGCCAACGGCAAGCGCGTCCAGGCGCTGGGCGGCGCCAAGAACCACATGGTCGTCCTGCCTGACGCCGACCTGGACCTGGCCGCCGACGCCGCCGTGTCGGCCGCCTACGGCTCGGCCGGCGAGCGCTGCATGGCGATCTCGGTGGTCGTCGCCGTCGGCGACATCGCCGACGACCTGGTCGAGCGGATCCGGGTGCGGATGGACAAGCTCGTGATCGGCCCCGGCGACGACCCGGCCTCCGAGATGGGGCCGCTGATCACCCGGGAGCACCGCGACCGGGTGGCCGGCTACCTCGACATCGGCGCCGACGAGGGCGCCACCGTCGTTGTCGACGGCCGCCAGCAGCACTTCGACGGCGACGGCTACTTCCTCGGCGTGTCGCTGCTCGACCACGTCACCACCGACATGCAGGTGTACCGGGACGAGATCTTCGGGCCGGTCCTGTCGGTCGTGCGCTCCGACGCCTACCACGACGCCGTGCAGATGATCGCTGACAACCCCTACGGCAACGGCACCGCCATCTTCACCCGCGACGGCGGGGCGGCACGGCAGTTCCAGCAGGACGCCGAGGCCGGCATGGTCGGCATCAACGTGCCGATCCCGGTGCCGGTCGGCTACCACTCGTTCGGCGGATGGAACGACTCGATCTTCGGCGACACGACCATGTACGGCCCCGAGGGGCTGCGGTTCTACACGCGGCCCAAGGTCGTCACGAGTCGATGGCCCGACCCGTCGACGAGCAGTGTCGACCTCGGGTTCCCACGCAACGACTGACCGGGCCGGCACGAGACAGACGAGCGAGAAAGCGAGGGCGGGATGGACTTCGGAGTGGTGCTGCAGACGGACCCCCCGGCGTGGCGGGTCGTCGAGTTCGCCAGGAAGGCCGAGGCGCTGGGCTTCACGCACGCGTACACCTTCGACAGCCACGTCCTGTGGCAGGAGCCGTACGTCATCCACTCGGCGATGCTGGCGGCCACCCACACGCTGACGGTCGGCCCCATGGTCACGAACCCGGGCACTCGGGACTGGACCGTCACGGCCTCGGTGTTCGCCACCCTCAACGACATGTACGGCGAGCGCACGGTGTGCGCCATCGGGCGCGGCGACTCCGCCATGCGCGTCATCGGCTACCCCTCGTGCAACCTGGCTACGCTCGAGGAGTCGATGGGCGTCATCAGGGGCCTCGCCGAGGGCGGTGAGGTCGACTACAACGGCACCCGCCAGACGTTTCCGTGGCGCCACGGTGGGTCGCTGCCGATCTGGATGGCGGCGTACGGGCCGAAGGCGCTGGCGCTGTGCGGACGGGTGGCCGACGGCTTCGTCCTCCAGCTGGCCGACCCGCAGATCGCCGAGTGGACCATCGGGGCCGTGCGACGGGCCGCCGAGGAGGCCGGCCGCGACCCCGACTCGCTCACGATCTGCGTCGTCGCCCCCGCCTACGTCGGTGACGACGTCGCCCACCAGCGCGACCAGGTGCGCTGGTTCGGCGGCATGGTCGGCAACCACGTGGCCGACCTGGTCGCCCGCTACGGCGCCGACGGCACCGCCGTCCCGCAGGCCCTCACCGACTACATCGAGGGTCGCAAGGGCTACGACTACGCCGAGCACGGCCGGGCCGGCAACGAGCACACCGACTTCGTGCCGGACGAGATCATCGACCGCTTCTGCATCCTGGGCGACGAGGCCAACCACGTCGCCCGACTGGGAGAACTCCGGGACCTCGGCGTGGACCAGTTCGCCATCTACCTGATGCACGACCAGAAGGACGAGACCCTGAACGCCTACGGCCAGAGGATCATCCCGGCCATGGCCGGCTGACCACCCTCGGCAACCGACGACCGTGCGACGCCGCTCAGAGGAGAGGCAGGGGAGAGCGTGACCAAGGTGCTGTTCGATCGACGAAAGATCCACATCGTGGTGGAGCAGACCATGCACGACTTCGGTCCGGCGCCGGACCGGCCCACCCTCAAGGGTGCCGCCGCCGCGGTCGTAGGCAATCCGTACGTTGGCGACTACGTGGAGGACCTCAGCCCCGCCGCAGAGGAACTGCGGCAACTCGGCCAAGAGTTGGGCGAACTGCTGATCGGCCACCTCGGCGGTTCATCGGAGGCCATCGACGGCTACGGAAAGGGTGCGATCGTCGGCTCGAACGGCGAGATCGAACACGGGGCCATGTGGCACATTCCCGGCGGTGGCGGTATGCGCACCGCACTGGGCAAGGGCGAGGCGATCGTGCCGTCCACCAAGAAGGTCGGGCCGCTGGGCGCGCGCCTCGACGTGCCACTGACCCACCTCGAATGGTCCTACGTGGGCAGCCACTACGACGCCATCGAGGTGGGTGTACCCGATGCGCCGCGACCCGACGAGTTGGTCCTGATCCTTGCCATGTCGATCGGCGGGAGGACCAACGCCCGCCTCGCCGGGGGCTTCATGCTCAACGACCGCGGCCAGCCGGGAGTGCCGCTGTGAGGATCGCCTGCCTGGGTCTCGGGAGGATGGGTTGGCACATGGCCGGCCACGTGGCGGCCGCCGACGAGGCACACGAGGTCGTGGTCTTCGACGTGGTTGAGGGACTCGGGGACCGTTGGGCTCGAGAGCACCGGGGCGCCTTCGCCGACACGGTGGCGGCCGCAGTCGACGGTTCGGCGTTCGTGGTCACGTCGTTGCCCTCCGATCGGGAACTGGCGGAGGTTTCGCAGGAGGCGCTGCCGGTGCTGGGTCGGGGGGCGATCTGGATCGACCACTCGACCACCTCGGCGGCCATCGCCCGGGAGTTGGGCGAACGCACCGCGGCTCAGGGTGGCCACTTCCTGGACGGCCCGGTGTCCGGTGGCGTGGACGGCGCCCGGCAGGGAACGCTCTCGGTGATGGTGGGTGGCGACGAGGACGCATTCGCCAGGGCTGAGCCGTTGATGGGGACGTATGCCGGACGGGTGCGGCACATGGGTCCGTCGGGCGCCGGGCAGTTGACGAAGATGACCAATCAGATCTGCGTGGTGGGACTCTGCCAGGCGCTTGCCGAGGGCCTCGACTTCGCCTCCAGGGCCGGCCTCGACGTCGAGAAGGTGGTGGAGGCCATGTTGCAGGGCTCGTCGACCTCCTGGCAGATGGAGAATCGTGCTGACAGGATGCTGGCCGGTGAGTACGACTTCGGCTTCTCCACGTCCCTCATGCGCAAGGACGTGGGACTGGTGTTGGACCAGGCATCCACCATGGGCGTGTCCCTGCCGGTCACGGCTCTGGTCGGCCAGTTTCTCGCCGACGTGGACGCCATGGGCGGCGCGGCCTGGGACTGGTGCAGCCTGATGGAGCGACAACGACAGTTCGCTCCGCGGGATGTTCCCACGGCCCCGTCGGAGCACTCGTGAACAGCAACGCCGGATCCCGGCGGGCGTGCACCGCGGGTGAACCCGGGAGGGGACGGGGCAGGGATGCCGTGAGGCCGGGGGCCGGAGCCTGATGGCGGGCCGCAACAGGGCAGTGCGCGTCGTCGTGACCGTCGTCGTGACGATCTGCCTCCTCGTCGCAATCTGGGAGGGCTACAAGTGGTTCGGCCAGCAGACCAACGACCTGGTGCCCGGTACCGGCATCGAACTCCCGGTCTCCACCGATGACCTCACGATGCCCCACGCCCTCGACATCGTCGGCGAACTGGCTGGCGACGTGCGCGACGGACGCAGCACGCTGCCCATGACGCTGTACCTGCTCAAGAAGGCCTGGTTCACGCTCCAGGAGGCTGCCATCGGGTTCACGCTCGGCCTGGTGATCGGGCTCGCGCTGGCCGTGGTGATGCTGCGCTGGCGGGTGGTCGAGCGCGGCCTCCTGCCGTGGGTCAACGTGTCCCAGACCGTGCCCCTCATCGCCCTCGCCCCGATCGTGGTCACGTGGGGTCGCCAGCAGGACCTGCCCGACCTGTTCAGCATCTCGCTCATCGCCACCTACCTCACCTTCTTCCCGGTGGCGGTCAGTGCCCTGCGCGGCCTCAAGTCGCCCGATGCCGCACACGTCGAGTTGATGCGCAGCTACGCCGCATCCTGGGGCACCACGCTCGTCAAGTTGCGCCTTCCGGCCGCTCGGGCGTTCCTCTTCCCGGCGCTCAAGGTGGCGGCCACGTTGAGCGTGGTCGGGGCGATCGTGGGCGAGATCTCGATCGGGACCAAGACGGGCCTGGGTCGCGCCATCCTGGAGTTCGCCCAGCGCTACGCCGTGTTCCCCGAGCGGCTCTATGCGGCCGTGATCGGGTCGGCGGTGCTGGGCCTGGCCGTGTTCGGACTGGTCAACCTGGCCGAACGATGGCTCGAGGGCAGGAAGCGGGGGGTGGTGACATGAGTGTCGCCGTGGTGGCGAGCGGCCTGGACAAGGTGTTCGGCCGCGGTACCGATGCCGAGGTGGCAGCACTGTCGGGCATCGACCTGATGGTCCAGGACGGTGAGTTCGTCTCGCTGATCGGACCCTCGGGATGCGGCAAGTCGACGCTGCTCCGGCTGGTCGCCGACCTCATCGAGCCCACCGGTGGCACCGTGACGGTGTTCGACAAGTCGGCCCACCAGGCCCGCCTGGACCAGGACTACGGCATGGTCTTCCAGCATGCGGGCCTGTTCGACTGGCGCCGTGTGGCCGCCAACATCGAACTACCACTCGAACTCAAGGGCTGGTCGAAGGCCGACCGGTCCCGGCGCTCGCGGGAGATGCTGGATCTGGTGAAGTTGCCGGACTTCAGCAGGCACTACCCGCGCCAGCTGTCGGGAGGGATGCAGCAGCGTGTCTCGATCGCACGGGCCCTGTCCTTCGAACCCCGGCTGCTGCTCATGGACGAGCCGTTCGGCGCGCTGGACGAGATGACCCGAGAGCACATGCAGGGCGAGCTTCTGCGGATCTGGCGGGAGACCGGAACGACGGTGATGTTCGTCACGCATTCCATCCCGGAGGCGGCGTTCCTCTCGAACCGGGTGGTGGTGCTGTCCCCCCGTCCCGGGCGCATCCACACCATCGTGGATGTTGACCTGGGTGAGCGCACCGAGGAGACCCGGGAGGACCCGGAGTTCTTCGCAGCCGCCACCCGGATTCGCGAAGCCCTGCGAGCGGTGGAGGACGGGTCGTGAAGTTCCGCCCCGGGGCACTGGCGCCGCCACTGGTCGCCGGGGTCCTGTTCCTGGGTGCCTGGGAGTTGACCGTGCGCGGTTTCGGCATCCGGGAGTTCCTGCTGCCCAAGCCGTCCTCCATCTGGGAACAGCTGGTCGACCAGTGGCCGACGCTCCGTCACGCTGGCTGGGAGACCGGACGCATCGCGGTCAGCGGCCTCGTCGTCGGCATCCTCGCCGGGGTCCTGCTGGCCGTCGGCGCGACGCGCTTCCGCACGCTCCAGGAGGGGCTCACCCCGCTGGCCGTGGCCGTCAACGCCACGCCCATCATCGCCCTGGCACCCATCTTCAACGCCTGGTTCGGCATCACCGGGTCGCTCAGCAATCAGGCCGTCGTGGTGGCAGTGGTGTTCTTCCCGGTCTTCATCAACACCGCCAAGGGGCTCACCGAGGTGCACCCCGACGAGATCGAACTCATGCGTTCCTACGCGGCAGGCGAGTGGACCATCCTGCGGGAGGTCCGTATCCCCAATGCCCTGCCCTTCTTCGCCAACGCCCTGCGGCTGGTGGCGCCGTTGTCGGTCATCGCGGCCATCGTGGCGGAGTACTTCGGTGGGCCCCAGGACCGCATCGGGAACGTCATCACGTCCAACGCCGGCTTCGCCCGCTACGACGCCGCCTGGGCGGCCATCGCCGTGGCCTCGGCGGTGGGCCTGGCACTGTTCGCCACAGCCCTGCTGGTGGAGCGTCTGAGCATGCCCTGGCGTCTCACCGAGGGCTACGGTGAGACCGAAAACTGACCCTGAGGGGGAAAGAGATGACAATGAGAATCCTTGCCAAGTTGGCGGCGTCCGTGACCGCAGTGGCGCTGCTCGCCGGTGCCTGCGGCTCCGACGACCCCGTCGTCGGGACCGGCGACTGCGACACGGTCGACAGCGCCAGCCTGCAGTTGCAGTGGGTCACCCAGGCCCAGTTCGCCGGCTACTACGCAGCCGTCGACCAGGGCATCTACGACAAGTACTGCCTGGACGTGACCATCCTCGAGGGTGGCGTCGACATCGTGCCGCAGCAGCAGTTGGCTTCCGGCGCAGTCGACTTCGCCGTCTCGTGGGTCCCCAAGGCGCTGGTCTCCCGGGAGGAGGGCGCCGACATCGTCAACGTGGCCCAGGTGTTCCAGCGGTCCGGCACCCTGCAGGTGTCCTGGGCTGACAGTGGCATTAACGGCCCGGCAGACCTGGCCGGCAAGGTGGTCGGCAACTGGGGTTGGGGCAACGAGTTCGAACTCCTGGCCGGCGCCCACCAGGCGGGCCTCGATCCTTCCAGCGACTTTGAGCTGGTCGGCCAGAGCTTCGACATGCTGGCCCTGTTGACCGGGGAGATCGACGCCGCCCAGGCGATGATCTACAACGAGTACGCCCAGGTGCTCGAGGCCGTCAACCCCGACACCGGGTCGCTCTACACCGAGGACGACCTGTCGGTCATCGACTGGAACGACGAAGGCACCGCCATGCTCCAGGACGCCATCTGGGCGGACGGGGCCCGATTGGCCAACGAGGACTATCAGGACCTGACCACCCGGTTCGTGGCCGGCTCGCTGGAGGGTTGGGCGTACTGCCGGGACAACGGCGGCAAGTGCGTCGACATCGTCCTCGACAACGGCTCGGCGCTGGGCGCGTCGCACCAGGCATGGCAGATGAACGAGATCAACGGCCTCATCTGGCCATCGTCGGACGGCGTCGGCATGATGGACGGCGGCCTCTGGGCGCAGACGGTCGACGTCGCCACCAGCCAGCCGATCCTGAGCGCGGCGCCCGACGCCGGGGCGTACACCACCGAGTACGCCGAGGCGGCCCTCAAGATCCTCAACGGTCGCGGCATGGACACGACTGGCAAGAACTGGCAGCGGGTGAGCGTCACGCTCAACCCGGGCGGCGAGTAGCCACAGCGCCCTGGCGGACCCCCAGACACGGCCGGTTCGACGCTTCGGCGTCGGGCCGGCCGTGGGGTGGCGCCCCGGCCGCACGGCCGCAACCCGGGGGGACGCACGGTGCCCGACGATGCGGCCCCTGACGCTCCGACTCCTGGTGGTGGCGGCGGGTCAGGTCTGCTTCGGCGTCGGGATCGGCTGCCTGTTCCTCGCAGACCTCGGGGTCGGCCCCTGGGACGTGTTCCACGACGGCCTGGCCGGAAGGCTGGACCGGGCACCGGGTACCGTGATCGTCGGCCTGGGCACCGTGATCGTCGGCCTGCTGGTCGTCTTCCGACAGCCCATCGGGCCCGCGACGGTCTGCAACGTCCTGGTCATCGGCAACACGGTCAACCTGTTGCTGGCGGTGGCCGACACACCCTCTGCGATGCCCCTCCGGCTCGTACTGGTGGTGGCGGCACCGCTGCTGGTCGCCCTCGGGTCGATGGTGTACCTGGGTGCCGGCATAGGCGTCGGGCCGCGCGACGGGCTCATGACCGCATTGGTCGACGCCGGCCTCTCGACACGCGCGGCGCGCACCCTCCTCGAGGTCACCGTCCTCGCGGCCGGCCTGCTGCTGGGCGGTTCCGTTGGCCTCGGGACGGTCGTCTTCGCGCTCCTCGTGGGTCCGTCGCTGCATCGCCTCCAGCATCGGGTCTGGGCGGGCTGGCCGGAGCCCGGCGGGGTGGTGTACCGCCGGTCCTGAGCCGTCGGCTGGTGGGGGCCACGTGGGGCGTGTGACCTAGCGTCGCGGGATGAGTGAGGCGGAGGCGGTCCGGGAGCCGGGCGGGACCGGCATGGCCCCCGATGCCGTCGAAGCGGTTCCGCGGCGGGCATGGCTGGCGCTGGGCGTGTCGACGCTTGCGGCGCTGCTGACGGTCATCGACATCTCGATCGTCAACGTGGCGTTCCCGTCCATCCGCCGGGACCTCGGCGCCTCCGAGACCGGACTCTCGTGGGTGCTGTCGGGCTACTCGGTGGCGGTTGGGGCGTTCCTGCTCGTCGCCGGGCGGCTGGCCGACAAGCGGGGTCGCCGCCGCATGTTCCTCCTCGGCGTGGGCGTCTTCGTGGCCGCCTCGCTGCTCTGCGGCCTGGCCACCTCCACGGGCCTGCTGATCGCCTCCCGCGTGCTCCAGGGCATCGGCAGCTCGGTGATCGGTCCGACCTCGCTGTCCATGGTCCTCCCGGAGTTCCCGGCCAGCCGTCGCTCCATGGTGCTGGGCATCTGGGGGGCGTCGGCGGCCCTCGGCGCGGCTCTCGGCCCCTCGGTTGGGGCAGTGCTCCTCGAATACCTGTCCTGGCGGTGGGTGTTCCTCGTGAACGTGCCGATCGGGCTGGCGCTGCTGGCCCTGACGCCGAGGTATGTCCGGGAGACGCGTGACCCGGATGCAACGGGCCGCTTCGACGTCGTCGGGCTTCCGGCCGGAACCCTCGGCGTGGCCCTGGTGCTGGTGGCGATCGTGCAGGGCGGCGACTGGGGCTACGGGTCGTCGGCGACGGTCGCCTCGGCCGTTGCCGGCTTCCTCCTCATCGTGCTGCTGGTCGTGCGGTCGATGCGCCACCCGGAGCCGCTGCTCGACCTCGAACTCTTCCGGATCCGGTCGTTCTGGTCGGCGGCGTCGGGACAGGTGTTCTTCACCACCTCGTTCATCGCCATCATCCTGTTCAACTCGCTGGTCCTCCAGGAGTACTGGGGCTGGAGGCCGCTGGCCGCCGGCTTCGGCGTGGTACCGGGCCCGGCCCTCGCCTCGCTCCTGGGAGGTCCGGTCGGCTCGATCGCCGACCGCGTCGGCCACCGCAACCTGCTCGTGTTCGGGTGTGCGATGGCGGGGATGGCGCCGACCTGGCTGTTGTGGAGGATCGGCGCCGACGGGAACTACGTCGCCGACTTCCTGCCGGCACAACTGTTCCTCGGCGTCGGCGTGTCGTGCACGTTCGCCACGTTCGGCTCGCTGGGCCTGCGCGAGGTGTCACCCGCCCGCTTCGGCACGGCCAGCGCTACGTTGCGGACGACCTCGACGATGGGGTTCGCCGTCGGCGTGGCCCTTGGCGTGGCCGTATTCGACGCGGCCCTGCCGCTCGGTCCGCTGGTGGCCTTCGACCGGACCTGGACGGTGCTGGCCGGCCTCATGTTCGCCGGCAGCCTCTTTTGCGCCGCGGCCTGCCCGCCGCGGCGGCCCCGCGGGTGACGGGAGATCCGTCCGCTCCCATTCGGCAAGTGAGAAGGGGCCCCATCCCCTCCCCACTCGGCACGTGAGAAGGGGTCCGTCCCCTCCCACTTGGGGTCAGGCGGGGGTGCCGAGGCTGACCGGGAGGGATTCGCGGCCCCGAAGGATGATCCGGGCGTTGAAGGTGGGCTCGCCGGACAGGGCGAGGCCGGGGAACCGTCGCACCAGCCGGGTCACGGCGATCTCGCCCTCCATGCGGGCCAGTGCCGCGCCCAGGCAGTGGTGGACGCCGCTGCCGAACGACACGTGGCGGGCCGCGTCGGCACGGGTCACGTCGAGGGTGCCAGCCGTGTCGCCCCAGAACCTCTGGTCCCGGTTGGCGCTTCCGAGGGCCGTCAGCACCATCTCGCCGTCGGCCACCTCGACACCCGAGATGACGGCGTCGTGGAGGAGGCGGCGACCCGAGGTCTGTACCGGGCTGTCCCAGCGCAGCAGTTCGTCGACGACGGAGTCGTCGACCGCCGGGTCGTTGCGGACCAGCGCCAACTGGTCGGGGTGGTCGAGCAGGGCGTGGGTGCCGTTGCCGATCAGGTTGACGGTCGTCTCGTGGCCGGCCACGAACAGCAGCGACACCATCGACAGCAACTCGTCCTCGGTCATGCGGTCGCCGGCCTCCTCGACCTCGACCAGCTGGGTGAGCAGGTCGTCGGCCTGGTTGCGGCGCTTCTGGGCGACGGCGTCCCGCAGGTAGGCGTCCATGTGCTCGCCGCCGTCCATGGCGGCATCCACCTGCTCGGGGGAGAGGTACGGCTCGAGCGTCTGGGTCAGGGCGTGAGACCAGCCGCGCACCATGGCCATGTCGGTGTCCGGTAGGCCGAGCATCGAATGGATGACGGCGAACGGGATGACGAAGGCGTAGTCGGAGATCAGGTCGATCTCGTCCCGACCGGCCAGGTCGTCGAGCAGGTCATCGACGATGGCGGTGGTCTGCTCGCGCATCCGGCCGACGGCTCGAGGCGTGAACGTGCGCTGCACGAGTCCCCGCAGGCGGGTGTGGTCGGGCGGGTCGAGGCCGAGGATGGAGGGCGCCCGCTCGAGGCTGCGCTGGCGGAGCCGCAGCATGTGCTCGGGCAGGTCGACGTTGGTCTCGAAGCGCTGGACCGACGACTCGGTGTCGCGCAGCACCCGGTGGACGTCGTTGTAGCGAGAGACGATGAGGGTCCCGATCGGCGTCCGGTGGACCGGGTCCTCCTCGCGCAGTCGGGCATAGACCGGGTAGGGGTCGAGCAGGAACTCGGGGTCGAACGGGTTCCAGACCGGGGCGTCGACGAGGTCGGTCATGGAGCGGACGCTACCGACGCGGTCCCCCGTGGGGCGAGGCGGGGCTCAGAGGGCGGCCGCCACCCGGTGGCCGCTGCGTACGGCGCCCTCGATGTACCACTCCTCGGCGGCGTCGCCGACGACGTGCACCTCGTGGCCGGCGTCGGCGAGGAAATCGGCCAGCGAGCGGTCGGCATGGACCCCGCCGGCGATCACGACGTCGTCGGCGGGGACGCGGTGCGTGTCGTCGCCCTGCCGGTACTCGACGTGGTCGGTTGTGATGGCGAGGACCTCGGCCTCGGTGTGGAACACGACGCCCTCCTCGCGCGACTCGTGGAGGGCCCGCCAGCGGCGGGGATGGGCCATGGCCTCGGCCGGCAGCGTCCCGGGCTCGAGCACGGTGACGTCCCGCCCCCGTTCGGCGAGGAAGTGGGCGAGCTCGACGCCGACCAGGCCGCCGTGGACGACGACGACCCGCCGGCCCAGCGGCATCCAGAGCCGGGACAGGGAACGGACCCGGGCCATGTCGGCCATGAGGCCGAGCAGCCGGCCGGTGCCGAGCAGCAGCCGTACGAGGGCCCCGGGCTGCCGGGTGCCGGGTTCCCAGGACCCGGTCAGGAGGGAGCGCAGGTCGTCGCCGGAATGGACGTGGGGGAGGTCGGCGCCCGGCAGGTCCGGGCGGTCGCGTCGGGCGCCGGTGGCAACGACCACGACATCGGGAGCGAGGGCGGCGACGGAGTCGGCATCGGTACGCACGCCGGTTCGCACCTCGACGCCGGCTTCGCGGATGGCGGTGGCGAGGTAGTCGACGAACTCGCCGTTGAGTGGTGTCGTCAGCGACGAGAAGCGGGCGGTGCCGCCCAGCCGGTCGCCGGCCTCGAGCAGCGTGACCCGGTGGCCGCGTCCTGCGGCCACCCGGGCGCATTCCATGCCGCCGGGGCCGCCGCCGACCACGACGACGTGGCGCGCTTGCACGGTCGGCGCCGGGTCCGGCACGTCGTAGTGGCCCAGCCGGGCGTTGACGGCGCAGACCGGCTTGCCACTCCAGAAGTTCTGGGCGACGCAGACGAAGCAGTTGATGCAGGGCCGGACCAGGTCCGGGCGCTCGTCGGCCAGTCGGTTGGGGAGGTCGGGGTCGGCCAGCAACTGGCGGCCCAGCGAGACCAGGTCGGCGCCGCCGTCGGCCAGGATGCGCTCGCCCTCGCTTGGGCGGATGCGTCCGACGGCGATCACCGGTACGTCGACAGCGGCCTTTACGGTGCGGGCCAGGTGCTCGTACTGGTTGGGCTGCCAGGGCAGGGGGGCGTCGGTGAAGCCCACCCCGGTACCCGCCGACGAGGTCGCCGAGACATGGATGGCGTCGGCGCCGGCCGCCACCGCGGCCCGGGCGTGCTCGGCGGCCAGGTCGACGGTGGTGCCGCCCTCGACGCCGTATTCGTGGCCGTCGAGCCTGACGAGGACGGCGAAGTCGGGGCCGCAGCGTTCCCGGATGGCGGTGACCACCTCGACGAGCAGCCGGGCGCGGTTTCCGGTCGACCCCCCGTACTCGTCCTCCCGGCGGTTCCAGGCGGGTGACAGGAACGTGGAGAGCAGGTAGCCGTGGGCGGCGTGGACCTCGATGCCGTCGCAGCCGGCCGCCTGGACGCGTGCGGCGGCGTCGGCGAAGTCGGCCACGATGCCGGCCAACTGCTCGACGGTGGCCTCGGCGTAGGTCGGCATCTGGCCGCCGGTCAGCGTCGCCATGCGAAGCAACTCGTCCATCGAGGTGTCGGCCATCATCCCTCTGGGGTCCGAAGGCGGTGGCGGGACCGAGGGGATCAGGGCCGGCCTGCCCTCGGACACGTCGACGCTGGAGGTCTTGCCGTGGTGGCAGGCCTGGACGACCAGCCGGGCCCCGTGGGCGTGGACGGCCTCGGCCAGCCGGCGCAGGCCGGGGACCACGCCGTCGTGGGAGAGCGCCGGCTGGTGGCGGGCGGTCGCCCCGCGCGGGTAGGAGACCGCCGAGGTCTCGACGATCAGGAGGCCGGCGCCGCCCCGGGCCCGGGCCTCGTAGTGGGCGATGGTCTCGTCGGTGACGAGGCCCTCCTCGGTGCAGTTGTTCTGGTCCATCGCCGGCAGGACGATGCGGTTTCGCACCTCCATCGGCCCGATTCGTCCTGGCGCGAGGAGTTGAGGGAACGACTCGGGCATGCCGCCATCATGCCTGACGGACCGTCAGGTCGCCCACTGCGGCGGGTGGTGTGCGGTCGCCCGCCCACGGGGACCAGGCCGGGTCAGGCGAGTTTCTTGAGGCTCTTCCGTCGCCAGTCCTCGGTGGTGTCGACGGCGTTGAAGGTGAAGCAGTGGATGCCGGCGATGTCGAGTTCCTCGGCGACGCTGGCCAGGGGGGCGACCAGCTTGTTCGGGTTGTAGCCGCCGGGCGAGAGCAGGCGGATCACCGACGTCCGGTTCTTCTTCAGGTAGCGGGCCGAGTGGCCGATGCCGAGCCGGATCGAGATGGTGAGCAGCTTGGTGCGGTCGACGGCGCCCGGGACGCCGAGGTGGCAGGGCAGCGTGAACCCGGCCTCCCGGCGGCGTACCAGCCACTCCCGGATCGTGTCGGCGTCGAAGCACATCTGGGTGGCCATGTATCCCTCGAGGCCGGCCTCGCGGATCATCTCCTGCTTCTCGAGTTGGGCGTCGACCAGGGCCTGCTCGGGGATGGCGCTGTGCCCGTCCGGGTAGGAGCCGACGCCGACCACGTCGATGTCGGGCCGGCGGTCGAGGAAGGAGCGCAGGAATCCGGCGGCGTCGGTGAACGGTCCCCTCGGGTCGGCGTCGCCGCCGACCACGAACACCCTGCGAATCCCCTGCTCGTTGACCCGGCGCACGATGGTGTCGACGTGCTCCTCGCCTTCGACCATGCGGGCGGCGATGTGGGGGATCGTCGTGTGGCCCTGTCCGGCGAAGGTGGCACAGAGGTCCAGCGTGTCGTCGACCGTCTTGGCCGGCGAGCACGTCACCGAGACCGTCGAGCCGGCAGGCAGGAAGGCCGCCTGCTCGTGGACGTTCTTGAGCGGAATCAGCTCGTAGGTCATGCCCTCGAGCAGCCGGCGGTGGGTGGCCCGCTTCGCCGTCGTGCGGCCGGACCTGCGCCGGCCGGGACGACCGGGGGCGGATGCGTCGGCATCGCTCATCGTGGTGCAACCTCCTTTCGGCGCCGGGGACGGATGGCGGGCTGCCGACCGTCCGAAGTGCAGGATGTGGAGTCGGCCGGTTCGCGTGTCCCGGCCGACCGGGTCAGCTCAGGCCGACGATCTCGCCGTTCTCGTCGATGTCGATGCCGGCGGCGCCCGGCGCCTTGCCGAGGCCCGGCATGGTGCGCATGTTGCCACAGATCGGGTACACGAAACCGGCGCCGACCGAGGCCCGGACCTCCCGAACCGGGAGGGTCCAGCCGGTCGGGGCACCCTTGAGGGCCGGGTTCGACGAGATGGAGAGGTGGGTCTTGGCGATGCAGACCGGCAGGTCGCCGAAGCCGTTGGCCTCGTAGGTGTCGATCTGCTTGTTGGCGGCCGGCGAGAAGTCGACGCCGTCGGCGCCGTAGACCTTGTCGGCCACGGTGCGGATCTTGTCGCGCAGGGACATGTCGTCCGGGTACAGGACCTGGAAGTCGGAGGGCTCCTCGGCCGCCTCGGCGACGGCCTCGGCCAGCTCGGCGGCGCCGGAGCCGCCGTCGGCGAAGTGGGTGGTCACCGCCGCCCGGGCGCCGTACTCCTCGGCGATCTCGTGGATGGCCTGGATGTCGGCGTCGTGGTCGCCGGGGAACACGTTGATGGCGACCACGGGCGACACGCCGTGGACCTGCATGTTCTGGAGCTGCTTGCGGAGGTTGTCGCCGCCCTGGTGGACCTCGTCGGGGTTCTCGGCGAGGAGCGCCTCTGGCAGCGGCTTGCCGGCAACGATCTTGTGGTTGCCGGAGTGGGCCTTGAGGCCGCGGACGGTCGCCACGAGCACGGCGGCGTCGGGGGCGATGCCCGAGGTGCGGCACTTGATGTTGAAGAAGCGCTCGGCGCCCATGTCGGCGCCGAAGCCGGCCTCGGTGAGGAGGAAGTCGCCGGTGTGGATGCCGATCTGGTCGGCGACGATCGAGGAGTTGCCCGTGGCGATGTTGCCGAACGGTCCGCAGTGGACGAGGGCGGGGGTGCCCTCGAGGGTCTGCATGAGGTTGGGCTTGATGGCCTCGCGGAGGATGACGGTCATGGAGCCGGCGACCTGGAGGTCCTCGGCGGTGACCGGCGTGCCGGCCTTGCTGTAGCCGACGACGATGCGGCCCATGCGCTCGCGCAGGTCCTGGAGGCTGGTGCACAGCGCCAGGGCGGCCATGACCTCGGAGGCGGCGGTGATGTCGAAGCCGGTCTCGCGGGGGATGCCGTCGAGGCGGCCGCCGAGGCCGATGGTGATGTTGCGCAGTGCCCGCTCGTTGATGTCGAGCACCCGGCGCCACGTGATGTTGTGGAGGTCGAGGTCGAGCTCGTTGCCGTGGAAGAGGTGGGCGTCGAGCATCGCCGAGCACATGTTGTGGGCGGCGGTGACGGCGTGCATGTCGCCGGTCAGGTGGAGGTTGAAGAGTTCCATCGGGACGACCTGGCTGTAGCCGCCGCCGGCGGCGCCACCCTTGATGCCGAAGGTCGGACCCATCGAGGGCTGGCGGATGGCGATGGTGGCCTTCCTGCCGATGTGGCTGAAGCCCTGGCCGAGGCCGACGGTGGTGGTGGTCTTGCCCTCGCCCAGCGGCGTGGGGGTGATGGCCGAGACGACGACGTAGTGGGCCTTGGGCCGGTCGGCCATGGCGTCGATGGCGTCGAGCTTGACCTTGGCGGCGCCGTCGCCGTAGGGCTCGAGGTGCTCGAGGGGGATGCCGGCGGCGTCGGCGATCTCGGTCAGGGGCTGGATCGTCGCCTGGCGGGCGATCTCGAGGTCGGAGGGGAAGCTCATCGTGGGCTCTTCTCTGGTCGTGGTCGGCGGTCGTGGTCGGCCTGCCCGCCGGGATCGGGGGCAGTGTAGTGATGCCCGGGAGCCTGCCCACCGTCAGTGGACAAGCGCCCGTGTCATGGGCGGTTTCGGGGTCGCCGTACCGGCTACGCGATGCCGTCGGGCAGGTCGGCCTTGCGTCGGGCGATGAAGTCCGTCAGGGCCTCGTCGATGGACTCGTCGAGGCCGGGCTCGGCGTAGTCGGCCAGCATCCGCTTCCAGATGCCGTTGGCCCGTTGGGCGGCGTCGAGGCGGCCCTCCTCGTCCCACTGCTCGAAGCTGTCGTTGTTGGCCACCTCCGAACGGGCGAAGGCGGTCTCGAAGTTGGCGTAGGTGTGCGCCGTGCCGAGGAAGTGCTGGCCCGGGCCGACCTCGCGGACGGCGTCCATGGCCTGGCCGTTCTCCGACAGGTCAACGCCGGCTACCAGCTTCGACATGAGCCCGCACTGGTCGGCGTCCATCACGAACTTCTCGTAGCCCATGGCGAGGCCGCCCTCGAGCCAGCCGGCCGAGTGCAGCATGAAGTTGACGCCGGCCATCAGCGCCGGCATGAGGGTGGCCATGCTCTCGGACGCCGCCTGGGCGTCGGGGACCTTCGAGGCGCACAGGTTCCCACCCGATCGGAACGGCACCCCGAGCCGCCGGGCCAGCGCACCGACGATGAAGAGCACCAGCGCCGGCTCCGGCGTGCCGAACGTCGGGGCGCCCGTCTGCATCGACATCGACGAGGCGAACGAGCCGAAGACCATGGGGGCGCCCGGTCGGACCAGCTGCACGAAGGTCATGCCCGCCAGGGCCTCGGCCAGCGTCTGGGCGGCCACGCCGGCGACCGTGACCGGGGCCATGGCCCCCGCCAGGATGAACGGGCTGATGACCACCGCCTGCATGTTGCGGGCGTACACCTCGGTGGCGTCGAGCATCGTGCTGTCCCAGGCCATCGGCGACGAGGCGTTGATCAGGCTGGTCATCACGGTGTTGGAGGTGACGAAGTCCTCGCCCACGACGAGGCCCGCCAGGTCGACCGAGTCCTGGGCCCGCTGGCCCGACGTCACCGACCCCATGAACGGCTTGTCGCTGTACCGCAGGTGGGCGTACACCATGTCGAGGTGCCGCTTGGCCACCGGGATGTCGACCGGCTCGCACACCGTGCCGCCCGACAGGTGCATGTGGCGGCTCTGGTACGCCAACTTCACGAAGTTGTGGAAGTCCTCGAGGGTGGCGTAGCGGCGGCCCTGGTCCAGGTCGTGCACGAAGGGCGAGCCGTAGGCGGGGACGAACACGGTGGCGTTCCCGCCCACCTGGACGCTGCGCTGCGGGTTCCGGGCGTGGTGGGTGAAGGTGGCCGGGGCGCTGGTGGTCACGATCTCCCGGCACATGCCCCGCGGGAACCGCACCCGCTCGCCGTCGACCTCGGCGCCGGCCGCCTTCAGGAGCTCGAGGGAGCCCGGGTGGTCGCGGAAGTCGATGCCGACCTCCTCGAGGATCGTGTCGGCGTTGTGCTCGATGAGGGCCAGGCCCTCCTCGTCGACGACCTCGAACGGGGGGATGTCCCGGACGAGGTAGGGATGGACGGCGTCGGCAGCGGACTCGGCGCGTGCGGCCTGACGGGCGGCACGGCCTCCGGACCGGCGGCGGGGTGCGTCGCTCACTGGGGGGCTTCCTCTCTGGTCGGACGGCGTCGGCGTCGGCGTCGGTCACCGCCGGATCCCGGCGCGGCCTCGGGGCGCGCCGGCAGGGTCAGGACGGTGGACAGTCCCGGGTAGTCGGCGGTGCGGTGGGGAACGGCCATGGCGTCCACGAAGTGCGCCTGGAAGGCGGGCTCCGTGGCGGTCTCGACCTTCTCGATCCCGTCGACCAGTTGCTGGATGCGCCAGCGCTCGGTTCCGGAGAGCAGGGCGATGGCGGCCCCGGCGCCGGCGGCGTTCCCCACCGCTGCCACCTCGTCGGGTGCGCAGTCGGGGATGAGGCCGAGGACCGTGGCCCGCACGGTGTCGATGTGGCTGCCGAAGGCACCGGCCAGGGCGATCCCGTCCACGCGGTCGACCCCGAGGTGGTCCATCAGCAGCCGGACGCCGGCGTAGAGCGCGGCCTTGGCGAGCTGGATGGCGCGGATGTCGTTCTGGGTGACGAGGATCCCCGTGCCGTCGGCGCCCTCGTGGAGCAGGTAGGAGAAGGTGCGCCCGTCGGGCTGGATGCGGTCTGACGGGCTGGTGTCGGGTCCGCCGATCACGCCGTCGGCGTCCATGAGGCCGGCGAGGAACAGTTCGGCGACGACCTCGATGATGCCCGAGCCGCAGATGCCGGTGACGCCCGTGGCCGCCACGGCCTCGGCGAAGCCCGGCTCGTCCGACCAGGGCTCGGCGCCGAGCACCCGGATGCGGGGCTCGCCGTTGTCGGGGTCGATCCGGACCCGCTCGATGGCGCCGGGCGTGGCGCGCTGGCCGGCGGTGATCTGGGCGCCCTCGAAGGCGGGGCCGGTGGGGCTGGAGGCGGCGAGGATGCGGCCGCCGCCGGCCAGGACGATCTCGGCGTTGGTGCCGACGTCGACCACCAGTCGGACGTCGTCGGCCAGGTCCGGCCGGGTGGCGAGGACGACGCCGGCCGTGTCGGCGCCGACGTGGCCGGCGATGCACGGCAGGACGTGGGCCCGGGCGGAGGGGTGGGCGTCGAGTCCGAGGTCGGCGGCGGCCAGGTCCACGGCATCGGCGACGTCGAGCGTGAACGGGGCCTGCCCCAGCGGCGTGGGGTCGAGTCCGAGCAGCAGGTGGTGCATGACGGGGTTGCCGACGAGGACCAGTTCGAGGATCTCGTCGCGGTCGGCTTCGCCTTCTTCGCAGAGTCGGCCCAGGAGCCCGTCGAGTGCCTCTCGGACGGCGGCGGTCAACTCGACCTCGCCGCCGGGGTTCATCATCACGTAGGAGACCCGGCTCATGAGGTCCTCGCCGAATCGGATCTGGGGGTTCATGGTGCCCGCCGTGGACAGGGCCCGGCCGGTGGCCAGGTCGAACAGGTGGCCGGCCAGTGTGGTCGAGCCGACGTCGACGGCGACGCCCAGGGCGCGGTCGCGCAGCCCGGGCCAGGCGGCGACGACGTGGCGGTCGTCCCGGACGGCGACGGTGAGCAGGCCGGCGTCGTCGGAGATCGGCTCGAGGCCGTCGGCCAGGTCGAGGCCGGTGAGGCCCCATTGCCCGTGGAGGGCGGCGGCCAGGTCGTCGCCGTCACCGAACTCGAGCAGCCGGAGGACCAGCACCGGGTCGAGCTCGAGGTCGCCCAGGTCGACGTCCTTGCGCACCACCTGCTGGTGAACCTGGCTCTCGGCGGGCACGTCCACGACGAGGTCGCCGCAGACCGTGGCCGAGCAACTCAGCCGGCGGTGCTCCGGGAGGGGGCGCCGGCCGCTGTAGTCGGATTCGACGGCGCCGGGCGCCGAGAGGTGGGTGGCGTCGGCGGTGATCCCGTGCTTGGCGAACTCCCCGAACATCGGCTCGACCTGGCAGCGTCCGCAGATGCCACGGCCGCCGCACACCGAGTCGATGTCGACACCGAGGTGTCGGGCGGCGTCGAGCACCGACGTGCCGTCGGCGACCAGGCCGCGTCGGCCCGAGGGCGTGAAGACCACGAGGTGCTGGTCGTCGGTCATCGGGTCACCGGGCGTGGGACGGCAGACGGTCGAGTCAGGCCTGGGGCCGGTGTCGACGGCCACGGCGCTCGCGGTCGGCACCGATGGTCGGGTCGCGGTGCGCGCGGATCCAGGCGGCGCAGTCGGTGTCGTGGCCAGCCAGCACGTCGGCGGCCTGGATGGCCGTCCTCACCTCATCGTGGAGGGGGCTCATGATCGCCGAGGTCATGCCGGCGCCGATGGCCATGGCCAGGAAGGTGCCGGTCACGTGGTGCCGGTTGGGGAGGCCGAAGCTGACGTTGGAGGCGCCGCAGGTCGTGTTGACGCCGAGTTCCTCGCGCAGGCGTCGGACGAGGGCGAAGACCTGCTGGCCGGCGGTGCCCATGGCGCCGATCGGCATCACGAGCGGGTCCACGACGACGTCGGCTGCCGGGATGCCGTGGTCGGCGGCGCGCTCGACGATGCGCTTGGCCACCGAGAAGCGCACGTCGGGGTCCTCGGAGATTCCGGTGTCGTCGTTGGAGATGGCGACGACGGCCGCCCCGTGCCGGGCCACGAGGGGCAGGACCCGCTCCATGACCTCCTCCTCGCCGGTGACGGAGTTGACGAGGGGCTTGCCCTCGTAGGCGGCGAGGCCGGCCTCGAGGGCCTCGATGATGGAGGAGTCGATGGCCAGCGGCACGTCGGTGACGGATTGCACGAGCCGGATGGCCTGGGCCAGCAGGGCGGGTTCGTCAGCCAGCGGGATGCCGGCGTTGACGTCCAGCATCTGGGCACCCGCCTTCACCTGGGCGATGGCGTCTGACTCGACCCGGCTGAAGTCGCCGTTCTTCATCTCCTCGGCGAGCAGGTTGCGGCCGGTCGGGTTGATGCGCTCGCCGATCATCACGAACGGCCGGCCGAAGCCGATGGCCACCTCCTTGGAGGCGGAGCTGAGCACGGTGTCGGTCATGGGGCGGTCTCCTGATGGGGCGGGGTTGGTGGTCGGTGTGGTGACGGGCGTGCGCGTCAGGCGGCGTCGTCGACGCCGCCGGTGCGCACGAGGCGTTCGAGGTGCTCGGCGCTGTACTCGGCGTCGATCCGGGCGGCCTCGGCGGCGACGGACGCCGCCAGATCGGAGTCGCAGGCAGCCGACTCGCGTCGCCACTCGGCCACGTAGCTGTCGGTGTCGGTGCAGCCGGCGACCATGGCGGCTCGGTCGATGGCGTGCTGGAAGCGGGCGTCGAGCAGGGCCTTCTCCCTGGTGCGGCCCCGCTGGGCGGTGACCTGGGCGGGGATGTCGCGCCAGTAGATGGTGACGAGTTGGGCGGCCATGGCTCAGGGACTGGGGAGCGGACGGGTTGGGGCGGGGGCCTCGACGAGCCGAACGATACTCGGGGCCAGTTCGCCGTAGCCCGTGACCTGCTGTTCGAAGCGGAGGCCCAGCCGTTCGGCGGCGGCGGCGGCTCGGGCGGTGAGATCGGGGTCGTCGACCTGGGCGAGGTGGACGACCCGGGTGTAGTTGCCGAAGTAGTCGTCGCGGAGTTCGGGATGACGGTCGAGGCCGAGGGCGTCGATGACGAGGCGGTCGAAGTGCTTCACCAGGAAGTCCGTGAGGTAGAAGGTGCCCAGTTCGGCGTCCTGGAGCTCGGCGAAGGCTGCACTGCCTGCGAAGAACTCGTAGCAGTGGGCGCCGGGAAGGCGTTCGACGCCGAGTTCCTCGCAGACGGCGTCGAGCCGTCCGCCGGTGCCGCAGTCGGCGTACCCGACGTACACCTCGTCGTAGTCGTCCCGTGCCGCCCGGACACGCGCGGCGACGGCGTCGGGGATGAGGTCGGGGGTGTTGTGGTACGAGGCGGGAAGGCACTCGACGTCGATGCCGTCCAGGCGGTTGTTGCGGACGACCTCCAGGAGCTCCCGGGCGAGGGCCCCGCAGGCGACGACGAGGACCCGCCGTTCGGACGCCGGGGCGTCGACGCGGCTGGTCATGTGGGGCCTAGGCGGCGTTTCGGCGCTCGGCGACGAGGCGGGAGGCGGTCTCGGCGGCGACGGCGGCGTCGCGGCAGTAGGCGTCGGCACCGATGGCCTCGCCGAACTCCTCGTTCAGCGGGGCGCCGCCGACGATCACCTGGAACTCGTCGCGGAGGCTCTTCTCGATCAGGGTGTCGATGACGACCTTCATGTAGGGCATGGTCGTCGTCAGCAGGGCCGACATGCCGAGCAGGTCGGGCTTGTGCTCGTCGAGGGCGGCGAGGAACTCCTCGACGTCGGTGTTGATGCCCAGGTCGATGACCTCGAAGCCGGCTCCCTCGAGCATCATGCCGACCAGGTTCTTGCCGATGTCGTGGATGTCGCCCTTGACGGTGCCTATGACGATCGTGCCGATCGGCTTGGCGCCGGTCTCGGCGAGCAGCGGCCGCAGGATGGCCATGCCGGCCTTCATGGCGTTGGCGGCAAGGAGCACCTCGGGGACGAAGAGGATGCCGTCGCGGAAGTCGATGCCGACGATCCGCATGCCCTCGACGAGGGCGTCGTTGAGGACCTTGGAGGCGTCCCAGCCGCGTTCGAGCAGGATCTCGGTGCCCTCGACGATCTCGTCGGCCAGGCCGTCGTAGAGGTCGTCGTGCATCTGGGCGGTTAGGTCGTCGTCGGACAGTTCGGCCAGTACGACGTCCTGGTCGTGCAGTTCCTCGGCCATCGTCACACGCTCCATTGCGGTTCGGGGTCCGGATCTCCGTTGACCAGGACAACGTAGTGGCTCCCACGAGTCGGGATGGTTCCACCGAATGGGATACGGGGAAACTTTCCCGAGATGCGGGAAGAGCCTGTATGGTGAAAGACTAGCGTCCAGCGGATCTGCGACCACCAACCCAACCCGCGAAATTCCGCGGCCGGGTCGACGCCTCGAAAGGAGGACCAGTGGGAGCCGTACAGAGCATCGACCGGGCCTTCGTTCTCCTCGAGTCCGTTGCCCGTGAACCGGGGGGCATCAGCGACCTTGCACGCGCGGTCGACCTGCCGACGAGCACGGTCGCCCGCCTCCTGTCCACGCTTGAGGGGTGCGGAGCCGTCGAGCGCGATCCGGATGGCACCAGCTACCGCATCGGCCCGGCGATCGTCACCATGGCCACCAGCGTCGATCCCACCCAGAGCCTCCTGGCTGTTGCCCAGCCGCACATGCTCGACCTGGTCGACCTGGTTGCCGAGGCGGTCGGGCTCGCCGTCCCCGTCGGCTACGACGTCCACTACATTGGGCAGATCGACTGCGTCAACCCGGTCCAGGTCCGCGACTGGACCGGGACCAGCCTCCCGATGCACGTCGTGCCCTCGGGCCTGGTGATTCTGGCCCACTGGCCCGAGGCGGCCGTCGAACGCTTCCTCGCCCGGACTCTCGAGCGCTACACGCCTGAGACCATGGTCGACCCGGACCAGCTGCGAGCGCGGCTCGAGCACATCCGCGCCGACGGCTACGCCTGGGTCCTGGAGGAGTTCTCCGAGGGGATCAACTCGGTCGCCGCCCCACTGTTCAACGGCACCGGGTCCGTGATCGGGGCGCTCCACAGCCACGGCCCGGCGTACCGCTTCCCCGACGAGGCCCTCCGGGACATCATCACCGGCCGGGTCGTCGCCACGGCGGCGTCGGTGTCCGAGGCCCTCGGCCACATGGTCTGAGCGGGCCGCACTAGCCACTACCGGTCGCCCGTCGCCCATGTCCGCCGGCTACGGCGTCGCCGCCTCCCTCGGGATCGGGATCGGCGACCACCTGTCGCGCGGTGCTGCCGAGCGCGGCGGCCTGCGCCAGACCCTGTGCGTCGTCTTCCTCGTCTCGGCGCCGGTCTCGGTCGTCGGCGCACTCCTGCTCGGGAGCGAGTGGCGTGGTGACGACATGCTGCTCGGTGCGCTCACCGGCCTCCTCGCCGTGGTGGCCCTGGTCTGCCTCTACCTGGGGTACGCCTCGGCCACCGCGGGCGTGGTCGGGCCGCCGGCGGCGGTCGTGGCGGTCCTCCTCCCGGTGGCGGTCGACTTCGCGACCGAGGGGATGCCGGAAGCGCGTGTGGTCGCCGGCGTCGGCATCGGGGTGGCGTCGGTGCTGGCCATCTCCTACGCGCCCCTCTTCGGCGGCAACGTCCGAAGGGGCCTCTTCTTCAGCGTGTTCGCCGGACTCGGCTACGGGTCGCTCTTCATCGTCCTCGACCAACTCAGCCCCGAGAGCGGCTTCTGGCCGGTTGTCGTCCAGCGGCTGGTCGCCTTCGGCTGCATGGCGATCGCTTGCCTCGTCGTCCGGGAGCGGATCCTCCCGTCCGGCCCCGTGCTCCGGACGGCGTCCCTGGGGGCGGCGGTCGCCGGCCTCGGTGCCCTGTCGTTCGTCTATGGCGTCCAGCACGGCGACCTGGCGCCGATCGCCGTGACCGGAACGCAGTACGCGGCCGTGACGGTCGTCTGCGGGATCCTCTTCCGTGGCGAGCGCCTCTGGTGGTGGCAGGTGCTGGGCCTGTGTGGCTCGGTCACCGCCGTGGGCCTGCTCGTGGCGGGGTGAGGGGGGTGCCGGCACGTGTGGAGGCATGGGCGACGAGGTCGTGGGCAGTTGGTCGCGGGGTGAGGGTCGGGCGCGGCCGTCCGGGGGGCAGGGAGTAGGTTCCGCGACCGTGGACACTCCCGCCGGTTCCCCCGTCTGGCCGCCGCGCGTCGTCGTCACGGCCGGCGCCTCGGGCATCGGGCGCGCCATGGTCGACGCCTTTCTCGAGGTGGGGGCACGCGTCCACGTGGCCGACCTCCCCGGCCACGGCGGCGACCTGCCCGACGGGATTGGTTTCACCGGTGGCGACGTGTCGGACCCGGACGACGTGGACCGACTGTTCGGCGAGGCCGTCGCCGTCATGGGTTCGGTCGACGTGCTCTGCAACAACGTCGGCATCGCCGGGCCGACCGGCCCGGTCGAGGACCTCGAGGTCGCCGGTTGGGACGAGACGATGGCCGTCAACGTGCGGTCCATGTTCCTGTGCTGCCGGCGGGCGGTGCCGTTGATGCGCGCCGCCGGCGGGGGATCGGTCATCAACACCTCGTCGACCGCCGGCCAGGTCGGGTATCCGCTGCGGTCGCCGTACGCCGCCTCGAAGTGGGCGGTGGTGGGCCTGGGGGCGACCCTGGCGATGGAGCTGGGCGAGTTCGGGATCCGCACCAACACCCTCTGCCCGGGTTCGGTCGGTGGCGACCGCATGGACCGGGTGATCGCGGCGGAGGCGGCGGCGCTCGGCATCGGCGAGGAGGCCGTCCGCGGCCGGTACGAGGACCAGGTCTCGATGCGTACGTTCGTGGAGGGCCGCGACATCGCGGCGATGGCGGTGTTCCTGGCCTCGCCGGCGGCCCGCCACGTCAACGGACAGGTGATCGCGGTGGATGGGGGCCTCGAGTCGCTGCGCACCACGTTCCGTACCTGATTCGGAATCGGGTTTCCGGGTCGCGGAACGTTCCCGGGTCGCGGAACCATCTCGCGATGCGGAGGGCTTTCCCGGTGCGTGGATAGCCTCGCACGTGCGCAGTCGCCCACCGTGGTCTACGGTCGCACCGCTGCCACCCTGTCCCGTCCGTGCCGGCCATCGTGCCGGCCGTCGTTGCGATATGGAGCACCTCCATGAGTGATTTCCCCGAACGCGCCAAGGTCGTCGTGATCGGAGCCGGCATCGTGGGCAACTGCCTCGTCGGCCACCTCGCCCGCCTCGGCTGGACCGACCTCGTCCTCCTGGACAAGGGCCCGCTCCCGAACCCCGGTGGTTCCACGGGCCACGCCTCCAACTTCATCTTCCCGGTCGACCACAACAAGGAGATGGCCCTGCTCGGCGAGCAGAGCGCCAACCAGTTCCGGGACCTGGGCCTCTCGGTCGACTCGGGCGGCATCGAGGTCGCCCGCACCGAGGAGCGCATGCACGAACTCACCCGGCGCATGACCTCGGCCAAGGCCTGGGGCATCGAGGCCCATCTCCTCACTCCGGCACAAGTCAAGGAACTCGTCCCGTTCGTCAACGAGGAGGTCATCCTCGGCGGCTTCTACAGCCCGACCGTCTCGGTCGTTGACTCGCTCGAGACCGGCACCGTCATGCGCAAGGAGGCCATTGAGACGGCCGGCTGCCAGGTGTTCGCCAACACCGAGGTGCTCGACATCCTCACCGAGGACGGCCCGAATGAGGGCGACCGCACCGTCACCGGCGTCGTGACCGACAAGGGCACCATCGAGGCCGAGTACGTCGCCATCGCCTGCGGCGTCTGGTCCAACCGGATCGCCAACATGGCCGGCGCCACCATCCCCCTGGTGCCCGCCGTCCACCAGATGGCCGACGTCGGACCCCTCGACGTCCTCGCCGAGACCAACAACGAGATCGGCTACCCGATCGTCCGCGACATGGACACCTTCTGCTACGAGCGCCAGTCGGCCGGCTCGATGGAGGTCGGTTCGTACGGCCACCGGCCGATCCTCCACCACCCCGACGAGATCCCCTCCAACGAGGAGGCGGCGCTCTCGCCCACCGAGATGCCGTTCACCCCGGACGACTTCGACGCCCAGATGGAGACCGCCATCGAACTGATGGACATGCTCGGCGACGCCGAGATCAAGTACGCCATCAACGGCCTCCTCTCCATGACGCCCGACACCATGCCGTGCCTCGGCGAGACCGCCGAGGTCCGCAATCTGTGGTCGGCGGCCGCCGTCTGGGTCAAGGAGGGTCCCGGCATGGCCCAGGTGGTCGCCGAGTGGATGACCTACGGGTACCCCCGCGTCATCGACGCCCATGGCGCCGACGTCGCCCGCTTCTACGACGAGGAGCGCAACGACGAACACATCTGGGCGCGGGCCGACGAGCACTTCAACAAGACCTATGGCATCGTCCACCCGGCCGAGCAGTGGGAGGGACGCCGCAACCTGTCCGTGGGTCCCTACTTCTCGCGCCAGGAGGAGTTGGGGGCCATGTTCTTCCAGGCCCGCACCTGGGAGCGGCCGCAGTGGTTCGAGTCCAACGCCGACCTGGTCGGGCGCTATGGCCTCGAGGAGCGAGAGGTCGAGTGGGACAACCGCTGGTGGAGCCCGATCACCACCGGCGAGCACCTCAACCTGCGCGAGAACTGCGGCCTCGTCGACCTGAGCGCGTTCCAGGTCTACGAACTCGAGGGCCCCGGCGCCGTCGAGTACGCCGACCGCCTCGCCGTCAACAAGGTGGACGTGCCCGTCGGCCGGTCGATCTACACGCCGTGGCTCAACGCCGACGGCGGCTTCCACTCCGACCTCACCATGATGCGCCTCGGCGAGGACCGGGTGCGGATCGTCACGGGCGTCTTCGACGGTGGCCGCGACTCGTTCTGGGTGCGCCGCCACCTGCCGGCCGACGGCTCGGTCACCTACCGCAACATCACACGCGACGTCACGACGCTGGGCCTCTGGGGCCCCAACGCCCCGGCGGTTCTGGGCCAGCTCACCGACCACGACCTGACCCAGGAGGGCTCGCCCTACGGCTCGGTCCTCGACGTGGTGCTCGACCGTGGCGGCACGCCCGTGCCGGTCTCGCTGTTTCGCATCTCCTACGTCGGCGATACCGGCTGGGAGGTCTACACCGACTGGGACAACGGCCCCGCCCTCTGGGACAGCCTCATGCGGGCTGGCGCCGACCTCGGCATCCGGCCCACCGGCGGCGGCGTCTACGGGTCGTCCGGTCGCCTCGAGAAGGGCTACCGACTCATGGGTGCCGAGTTGGAGAGCGAGTACAACCCGCTCGAGGCAGGCCTCGCCCGCCCGAGGGTAAAGGCCGCCGACTTCATCGGCAAGGAGGCCTACCTCGCTGCCCGTGAGCGGGGCGCCCCCGAGGTGGTCATGTGCACCCTCACCGTCGAGGACCTCACCGACGGCCAGGGCCGCAAGCGCTACATGATGGGCGGCAACGAGCCGATCCTGACCACCGACGGCGACCGGATCACCGACTCGCACGGCCGCGTCAGCCGGGCGACCTCGGCGGGCTGGGGCCCGTCGGTCGGCAAGCACCTTCTCATGGCCTACCTCCCGAACGAACTGGCGGTGCCCGGCACCCGCCTGCAGGTCATGTACATGAACGAGCTGTACCCGGTGGAGGTCGCCTCGACCGGCGCAATATTCGACCCCGACGACACGCGGATGAAGGCCTGACCTCCGGGTCGGCCCCGCCCGTCGCACACCCCCCGAGACAGGAGTCGACGATGAGGATCCTCGTCTGCGTCAAGCGCGTCCCCGCTCCCGGCGCCAAGATCAACGTCACCGCCGACGGCCTGGCCGTCGACACCCAGCACCTCGGCTTCACCACGAGTCCGCATGAGGAGTGCGCCCTCGAGGAGGCCGTCCAGGTCACCGAGCAGTACGGCGGCGAGGTCACCGTGCTGACCCTCGGCCCCGTCGCCGCCGAGGAGCAGCTCCGGTACGCCGCCAGTGTCGGCGCCCACAAGCTGGTCCTCGTGCCCATCGAGGAGGTCGACTGGGACCCGCAGCGCACCGCCGCGGCCCTGACGTCCGCCATCGGTGACCTCGAGGCCACCGACGGCGCTTTCGACCTGCTGCTGTTCGGCAACGAGTCGGCCGACGCCGGTGGCTTCCAGGTCGGCGTCCGGGTGGCCCACGCCCTCGGTCGCCCGATCGTCAACGGCATCAAGGGCATCGACGTCGGTGACGGCCCCGTCACGGCCCGCCGCGAGATCGACGGCGGCTTCGAGGTCTACGAGGTTCCGACGCCGGCGGTGCTCGGCGTCAAGGAGGGCATCAACCTGCCCCGCTACCCGACCATGAAGGGCCGGCTCGCCTCCAAGAAGGCCGAGCTGACGACCAGCGAGCAGGTCGTCGACGCCGGCGGCCAGGACCGGGTCCGGCTCCACCGCCCGGTCGAGCAGGTCAGCGAGACGGTCATCCTGGGCGAGGGGCCGGACGCCGCCGCCGCCGTGGTGGATGTCCTCGAGGAGCTGGGGGTGCTGGCATGAGCGGCGCACTGCTCGTCCTCTGCGACCACGACCGGGGCGTCCTCGCCGAGGCATCGCTCGAGGCGCTGACCTTCGCCCGTGACCTGGCGGAACGCCTCGGCGCACCGTGCGAGGCGGTGGTGATCGGCAACGGCGCCGACACCGCTGCCGCCGACCTGGCGGCCTACGGCGCCGAGGCGGTGCACGTGGCCGCACACGACCTGCTCACGGACTACGGCCCCGAGGCGTGGGGCGCCACGCTGGCGCAACTGGCCGAGGCGGTCGACGCCGTCGCCGTCGCCGCCTGCGGGACCGACCGGGGCAACGAGGTCCTCGCCCACGTGGCGGCCCGCCTCGACGAGCCGTTCGTCGCCAACTGCCGTTCGATCGAGCCCGGCGGCGACTCATGGTCGATGACCCGCATCCAGTGGGGTGGCTCGCTGCTCGAGGACGCCACCCTCACCGCCGGCCGCAAGGTCGTCTCCGTCGCCCACCACGCCGTCGAGGCGGCACCGGCGGCGGCACCGGCGGCCGGGACGGTCTCGCCGTTCGCGCCGGACCTCGACCCCTCACTGGCCCGGACCCTCGTCACCGACCGGGTCGTGCTCACCCAGGGCATCACGCTCTCGACCGCTTCGGTGGTCGTCGGCGGCGGTCGGGGCGTCGGCTCGGCGGAGGCCTTCGCACCGCTGGAGGAGCTGGCCGCCGAGCTGGGTGGCGTGGTCGGGTGCTCGCGTGCGGTCACCAACAACGGCTGGCGCCCGCACTCGGACCAGGTCGGCCAGACGGGCACGCGTATCGCGCCGGTCGTCTACATCGCCAGCGGCATCTCCGGCGCCATCCAGCACTGGGTCGGCGCCATGGCCTCGAAGCACATCCTGGCCATCAACACCGACCCCGAAGCCAACATGGTGACGCGGGCCGACTGGGCCGTGATCGGCGACCTCCACCAGGTGATCCCCGCCGTGACCGAGGAGGTCCGGCGCCGCCGGGGCTGAACCAGGCGGCCCCTCCCTGGATTCCGTCGGGGTCAGCCTCGCTGTTCCAGGCTGGGGGCCGCCGCGGGCTCCAGCGAGGTGTCCACGTCGATCTCGACCCAGCCGCGTACGGCGTTGACCATCCAGGCGGCTGTGGCCCGTGCCAGGTCCTCGCGTCGCAGCACCTGTTCGGCGATGGTCCCCTCGTCGAGGAGGTGGGCGCGGAAGGTGCCGGGCAGCAGCCCGCACGAGACCGGTGGCGTCACCAGGCGCCCGTCCAACTCGAGGACCAGGTTGCCGATGGTCGTCTCGGTGAGTTCGCCGACCTCGTTCCAGAGCAGCACGTCCGGCGCGTCGGGAAAGCGGTGCCCGGCGTTGTCGTAGACCTCGCGGACCGTGGTCTTGTGGAACAGGAACTCGTGCTCGCTCGGGACCGGCTCCGTGTCGAGTGGGACCCGCCACGGTTCGGACCCGATGTCGGGGAGGTCGAGGACCTGCAGTTCGGCGTGGCCGTTGGGCGCCACCAGGAGCCGGAGCCGACGGGGCCCGTCGGCTGCCACGCCGTCGAGGAGTTCCTCGAGCGCCACCAGGTCGAGGCCGATGTCGAAGTGGTCGGCGGACGTGGCGAGGCGGGCAAGGTGCCGGGCTCGCCGATCGATGCCGGTGCCGGGCCGCCACGCCATCGTCTCCAGGAGTCGGAAGTCCGAGCGGGCCCGCCCCAGTACGCGGCTCTTGTGCTCGACCTCGCGCCATTCCTCGTGCGGGTCGGAGTCCCAGACGATGCCACCGCCCACGCCGTACTCGGCCTGCCCGCGCTCGCGGTCGACCCACACCGTCCGGATGGCGATGTTGAATTCCATCGAACCGTCGGGGGCGACTGCACCGATGGCGCCCGTGTAGACGCCGCGGCCGTCACCCTCCAGCGCCTCGATGATCTCCGAGGTCCTGACCTTGGGGGCGCCGGTGATCGAGGCGCCGGGGAACAGGGCGTCGAAGACCTCGCATAGGCCGACGTCGGCGTCGGCCGCGACCGTCGAGGTCATGGTGTGGACCGTGGGGTAGGTCTCGACCGTGTGCAGCGCCGTCACCCGGACCGATCCCGGGTCGGCGATGCGCCCCAGGTCGTTGCGGACCATGTCGACGATCATGGTGTTCTCGGCCAGGTCCTTCTCGGACCGGGAGAGGTGCTGGGCGGCGAGGGCGTCCCATTCGGGGTCGGGGTGCCGGCCGATGGTGCCCTTCATGGGCTTCGACACGATCCAGCGTCCCTGCTTCCACACGAACAGCTCGGGCGAGGCCGAGCACACCGCCCGGTCGCCGAGGTCGAGGTAGGCGGCATGGTCGGCCCGCTGGGCCCGGACCAGGTCGGCGAACAGGCCGAGCGGGTCGCCGCTGAAGGGGGAGCGCAGTCGGAGGGTGTGGTTGACCTGGTACGTCTCGCCGGCGGCGATCAGCTCGCGGATCGTCCGGATCGAGGTCAGGTAGGCGGGGTGCGAGCGGTTCGGCACCCACGGTCCGACGTGGTAGCCGCCACTGGCGGCCGGCCGGGTGGCCGGGAGTGGGGCGTCGAACACCCCGAACGAGACCAGGGGCACGCGGCGGACCCGGGCCGAGCGGATGGCCTCGTCGAAGGCCGGGCCAGCGTCGTACGAGACCATGCCGACCACCCAGTGGCCATCGGCCGCCGCCCGCTCGGCGGCGCGCATGGCGCCGGGGACGTCCCGCAACTCGTCGGCGAGGATGGTGTCGATCGGCGCGTCGAAGGCGACCCACTGGCGGTCGCCGCCGAGGGGGTACTGGAGCAGCGCACGGCGGACGTCCGGTCGGCTCATGCCCGGATCCTGCCACCGATCGGCAACGGCCGTGGATGGGCCGCGCCCTGCGTCGATCGGCGGTCGACCCGGATCCAGCCACCGATCGGCACGTGTCCGGGCCTGCGGGTCAAGAGTCGGGCGCTCCCGACACCGCGCCCTCGCGCTCGAGCCGCCGGACGAAGACGCCGGAGCGGGGCTTGGGCTCGAAGTAGGAGGACTTGGGTGGCATGAGGTCGCCGGCGTCGGCGACGTCCATGAGCTCGGCTACCGAGGTGTGGTGGAGGACGAAGCCGATGCGGCCGTCCTCGTCGCAGCGCTCGACCAGGGCCTCGACGCCGACCGGGTCCGGCACGTAGTCGATCATCGGGTCGTTGCCGGGGTCGGTGATCCCGAAGACCGGTGCGAGGACGCCGTCCTGGAGCCGCGAGACGTCGAGGGCGTCGACGGCGCGGTCACCGGCGGCATCGGGCAACTCGAGCGTCCACCAGTCGCCGGCCACGTACACGCCGGCAAGGCCGGGCGAGGTCGGGCGGGCCGCCGCGGCATCGGTAGCGGGGGCCAGGGCCCCGCAGGCACCGAGGGCCTCGACCACCTCGCCGGGGGTGCGGCCCGCCCGGTCGCCCACCAGCCGATGGAAGGGCAGGACGAGGAGTTGCTCGTCGGCGAACAGCACGGCCTGGATCCACTCCAGCGGGCCGTCGGCGGGCCGGTCGGTGACACGCGAGCGGGCGTCGACGGACGCCGCCAGACGGTGGTGGCCGTCGGTGACGTACAGGGTCCGCTGTCCGAACGCAGCCACCAGCTCGTCGGCGGCGGCACCGTCGAGCGTCCAGACCACCTGGTGGACGCCCTCGTGGTGGGAGTCGAGTACCGGTGTGCCCTCGCAATGCCGGGCGATGACCGCCTCCAGGTCGTCGTCGGAGCGGAACGTGAGCGAGATCGGGCTGGACGAGGCGCCGACCGCCAGCAGGTGGCGTGCCAGCAGGTCGGTGCGGCCCGGTCGGACGGCCTCGTGGCGCAGGACCCTGCAATCACCGTCCTCGGTGACGGGCACGAGGCCCATGATCCCCGTCTGCTCGTGCCGGCCCTCGGGGGTGTCGATGCCCATCCGGTAGAGGAAGAGCGTCGGGGCGTCGTACACCAGGTATGCGCCGGCGTCGTACAGCCGCTGCATCGAGGCGGCGCAGTAGTCGACGAGTCCATCGACGTCGTCGCGCTGCTCGGGCGGGATGTCCTCCTGCGACCGAGTCACGTGCAGGAAGCTGTAGGGGTTCTCGGCGGCCATGGCGGCCCGCTGGGCAGGGGTGTAGGCGTCGTAGGGGCCCGAGACGACGCGTTCGGCCCAGCCGGAATCCACCACCAGCCCGGGAAAGGGCCGGAGGATCTCGCTGGCGCTCATGCGTCTCGTTCCGACGCCTGAACCTGGATGACGTGCTTGAGTCCGGCCAGATCGCGGACGAGGTCCTCGGAGACGTTCCCGATTACGTCGATGATGCCGATGGCGGCGTTGGAGCCCTTGAAGACCCGGTTCTCCATCGTCTGGACGTTGATCTCAGCGGACCGCAGCACCTCGAGTGCGCTGGCCAGCACGCCGACGCGGTCGTAGTGGCGCAGGATGATCGTTGCCGTACCCGTGCGGGTCGGGGAGACGTTCACGCAGTTGAGCAGGTCGCCAACCCGGTAGGCCTCGATCACGTCGATGGTGCCGGCGGCCGTGGCCTCCTGGGCCTGCTGGGTCGAGGCGCCGATGTGGTGGGTGCCCACGACGTTGGGGTGCTGCGCCAGGGCGGAGGTGAACTCGCCGGTTCCGCCGCCGGGCTCGTCGCAGAACACGTCGAGGCCGGCACGGATGCCCCTGGCGTCCATGGCGGCGATCAGGGCGGCCTCGTCGACGACCTCGCCGCGGCTGGTGTTGAGCAGGATGGCGCCGTCCCGCATCCGGTCGAGGAAGGCGGCGTCGACCAGGCCGGCGGTGCTGGCGCCGCCGGGCACGTGGATCGAGACGATGTCCGAGGTGCTGACCAACTCGTCCTGGCTGTCGACCAGCCGCACGCCGGAGGCGCGGATGCGGGCCTCGACGTCGGGTCGGCGGTCCGGCTTCCGCTCGGCGAGGACCGTCAGGCCGAAGCCGCGGGCCCGCTCGGCGACGGCCAGGCCGATCTCGCCGAGGCCGATGATGCCGAGGGTCTTGCCGTGGACGCCGTCGGCCCTGCTGTAGGCCTTCTTGTTCCAGGTGCGGTTGCGCAGGTCGGCGGTGGCGTCGGCGATGTGCCGGTCGAGCGCCAGGAGGAGGCCCATCGTGAGTTCGGCGACCGCCAGGGAGTTGGTGCCGGGCACGTTGCAGACGTAGATGCCGGAGTCGGCGGCCGCCTCGATGTCGATCGTGTTGGTGCCGGCGCCTGAGCGGACGATCAGCCCCAACTGGTCGGAGGCGGCGATGGTGTCGGCGGTGACCCTGGTGCTCCGGACGACGAGGACGTCGAAGCCGGCGATGGCGTCGGGCAGGTCGTCGGCACCGAGGCCGGCACGGACCTCGCACTCGTCGCCCCGGGCGCGTAACTGGTCGATCGACTCCTCGGGGAGGGTGTCGGCAAAGAGGATCTTCATGGTCGTCTGCTCCTTCGGCACGCCGGCGCCGGCAACGTGTTTGCGGGCGGCGGGGTAGCCTTCGCGGACCGTCGGGCAGCCTACGCAGGAAGCCCCGGGCTGGCAATGGAGTGGAACCCCGGGGGTGTCGCGGCATTCGTGCCGGCGACGGCCGGTTGGCAGGCGCCGGGGGCCGATCCACGGAGTGGAGGTTCGACGATGACCGTGCGTGGAATGAACCGGAACGTCATCATCAGCTGTGCCGTGACCGGTGCCGGCGACACCGCCGGACGCAGTGAACACGTGCCGGTGACGCCACAGCAGATCGCCGACTCGGCGCTGGAGGCGGCCAGGGCGGGAGCGGCCATCGTGCACTGCCATGTCCGCGATCCGGAGACCGGCAAGGGCACCCGGACCGTCGCCCTCTACCAGGAGGTGGTCGAGCGGATCCGCGAGCAGGACGACGAGGTGGTCATCAACCTCACGGCCGGAATGGGCGGTGACCTGGTTGTCGGCCCCGACGACGACCCGATGGCCTGGCAGGCGGGCACCGACCTGGTCGGCGGGCTGGAGCGGCTGGCCCACGTCGAGGCCATCCGCCCCGACATCTGTTCGATGGACTGCGGGTCGCTGAACTTCGGCAACAACAACGAGGTGTATGTCTCGACCCCCGACATGTTGCGGATCATGGCCGAGCGGGTCCGCGAGCTCGGCGTCCGTCCCGAACTCGAGGTCTTCGACACCGGAAACCTCTGGTTCGCCGAGACCATGATCCACGAGGGCCTCATCGACGCTCCCTACTGGATCCAGCTCTGCCTGTCGATCCCCTACGGCACTCCGCTCGACGTCGGGATCCTGCAGGCCATGGTGAACCGGCTCCCCGACGAGGCCGAGTTCACGTCGTTCGGCCTTGGCCCCATGCAGATGCCGATGGCGGCACAGTCGGTCATGTTGGGTGGCCACGTCCGCGTCGGCCTCGAGGACAACCTGTACCTGGAGCGCGGGGTGCTGGCCACCAACGCCCAGCTGGTCGAGAAGGTCGCGCGGATCGTGGAGCTCATGGGGGCGTCGGTCCAGACGCCGGCCGAGGCCCGCCAGACGCTCAAGCTCGGCTGATCCGGCACCCCGACCGGAGGAGGGTGGCGTGAGCGAGCAGCGATCCGAGCGTCGCACGATCGGCGTGGTCGGGACCGGGGTGATCGGTGCCGGCTGGTCGGTGCGCGTGTTGGCCCGCGGTCACGACGTGGTCGCCTGGGACCCGGCCCCCGGCGCCGAGGAGCGACTCAGGGACGCGGTCGACCGGGCCTGGCCGTCGGCCACCCGGCTCGGACTCTTTGCCGGTGCCGACCGGGCCCGGCTCTCGTTCGCCGACAGCGCCGAGGAACTGGCCAGCAGGGTCGACTGGATCCAGGAGAGCGCCCCCGAGAACGAAGACGTGAAGCGACCGCTGCTTCGGACGCTGGCTGCCAACGCCGGCCCCGACGTCGTCATCGCCTCAAGTTCCTCGGGACTGCTGCCGACCCGGCTCCAGGAGGGCTGCGACCACCCCGAACGGATCCTGATCGGCCACCCGTTCAACCCCGTCTACCTGTTGCCGCTCGTCGAGATCGTGGCCGGCGAGCAGACGTCGCCTGCGGCGCTGGACGCCGCCCACGCCCACTACGACGATCTCGTCATGCACCCGTTGCTGGTGCGCACCGAGATCGAGGGCTACCTCTCGGACCGCCTCCAGGAGGCGCTGTGGCGGGAGGTGCTCCATCTCGTGAACGACGGCGTGGCCTCCACGCAGGAGCTGGACGACGCCGTCGCCTACGGCCCGGGCCTGCGCTGGGCCGGCATGGGATCCAACCTCACCTTCCACCTGGCGGGCGGCGAGCAGGGCATGCGCCACATGCTGCGTCAGTTCGGTCCGACCCTGAAGCTTCCGTGGACGAAGCTGGTCGCCCCCGAACTCACCGACGAACTGGTCGAGGCCATGGCCGACGGGTGCCTCGAACAGGCCGACGGGCGTTCCATCGCCGAGCTCGAGCGACTGCGGGACGACTACGTGATCAACGTGATGCGGGCACTCCGGCCGCTCGACCTGGGTGCGGGACGGATCGTGGCCGAGCGGGAGGCCCGGATCCACGAGGCGTCACTGGCGGCACCGTGGACGTCGGGTGACGCCATCGACGCCCCGTTGGACCTCTACCGGGGCGAGGTCGAGCCCGACTGGGTCGATTACAACGGTCACATGTCCGAGTGGGCCTATCTGACCGCCTTCGGCTGGGCCTCCGACAAGTTCTTCCGCTTCATCGGGATCGACGAGGACTACCGCTCGTCGGGGCACTCCTTCTTCACTGCCGAGACCCACATCAACTACCAGCGGGAGGCGTCGCTGGGGGAGCCGCTGCGGGTCACCACGCAGGTCCTGGGCGTCGACGCCAAGCGCCTCCACTTCTTCCACGCCATGGCGCACGCCGTCACCGGCGAGCCCCTGGCCACGACCGAGCAGATGCTGCTCCACGTCGACATGAAGGCGGGACGCACCGCCCCGATCCTCGAGGGCCCGGCGGCGGCACTGGCCGCGGTCGCCGCCGCCCACGCCGACCTCGACATCCCGCCCCAGGTCGGGCGGGTCATGTCCCTGGGTTGAGGCCCGATCCTCGACACCTCCTCACTTCCTTCCTTCACGACCCGCCCCAGGAGCGCCAATGGACTTCGCACCGACCGACGAGCAGGAGATGATCGTCGACACCGTTCGCACCTTCGTCGAGCGGGAGCTGGTCCCGCACGAGGACGAGGTGGAGCGACTCGGCGACGTTCCGCCGGAACTCGTCGAGCAGATCCGCCACACGGCGCTCGCCGCCGGGATCTACGCCCCCAACATGCCGGCTGATCTCGGCGGCGGCGGCCTCGACAACCTCACCATGGCGATGGTCGACCGGGCATTCGGCTGGACCCAGTACGCCCTCCACTACATCGTCGCCCGACCGTCCAACATCCTCCAGGCGTGCGTCGGCGACCAGGTCGAGGAGTACCTGCTGCCCACCATCCGGGGCGAGCGGGTGGACTGCCTGGCGATGAGCGAGCCGGGCGCCGGCTCCGACGTGCGGGGCATGACCTGTCGCGCCGAGCGGGACGGCGACGACTACGTCATCAACGGCACCAAGCACTTCATCAGCCACGCCGACCTGGCCGACTACACGATCCTGTTTGCCGCCACCGGCGAGGAGGAGACGACCCGTGGCCCGAAGAAGCTCATCACCTCCTTCCTGGTCGACCACGACACGCCCGGGCTCGATGTGGCGCCGGGCTACAACTGCGTCTCGAACCGCGGCTACCACAACATGATCCTCAACTTCGACGACTGTCGGGTGCCGGCCTCGAAGGTCCTGGGGGAGGAGCATCGGGGCTTCGAGGTGGCGAACGAGTGGCTGGGCGCCACTCGCCTGCAGGTGGCCGCGATCGCCCTCGGCCGGGCCGACCGGGCCCTATCGGTCGCACTCGAGTGGGCCGCGGACCGGGAACAGTTCGGCCAGAAGATCGGCAAGTTCCAGGCCGTCTCGTTCAAGCTGGCCGACATGCAGACCAAGCTGGTCGAGGCCGAGTTGATGACCTACCGGGCCGCCTGGCTCATGGACCAGGACCGCATGACCGACGGCGACGCCGCCATGGCCAAGATCTCCGCCACCGAGATGCTCCAGTTCGTGTCGGACGAGGCCATCCAGGTCCTCGGCGGCATGGGGCTCATGGACGAGCTGCCGCTGGAGCGAATCTGGCGCGACGCCCGGGTCGACCGGATCTGGGACGGCACCAGCGAGATCCAGCGCCACATCGTCAGCCGCCAGCTGCTCCGCCCCCTCGGGGCCTGACGGACCGACTGCCGGCGTTCCCGACGTGGTCGTCCGCCCGCTCGCCCGTCTGCTGGCTCCCCGGTCGCTGGCCTTCGTGGGCGGTGCGCCCGCCCGGACCGCCATCGAACAGTGCCTGGCCCTCGGCTTCGAGGGCGACCTCTGGCCGGTCCACCCGACGCGGGACGAGGTGTGCGGCCTGCCCGCGTACCGGAGCGTCGACGACCTGCCGGGGGCGCCGGATGCGGCGCTCGTGGCAGTCAACCGGGAGGCCACGATCGACGTGGTTGGCTGCCTGGCGGCCCGGGATTCGGGTGCGGCGGTCTGCTACGCCTCGGGCTTCGCCGAGGTGGGGGCCGAGGGCGCCCGCCTGCAGGCGGAACTGGTGGCTGCCGCCGGGGACATGCCGGTGGTCGGACCCAACTGCTACGGCACGGTCTCGGCGGTTGCCGGGGCGGCCCTGTGGCCCGACCAGCAGGGCCTCGGCCGCGCCGACCGGGGGATCGCCCTTGTCACCCAGAGCGGCAACATCGGCCTGAACCTCACCATGCAGACCCGACCCATGTCGATCGCCCACCTGTTGACGCTCGGCAACCAGGCCGGCGTCGGCATCGAGGACTGCCTCGAGGCACTGGTCGCGGACCCGGCGGTGACCGGCATCGGCCTCCACATCGAGGCGCTCCACGACGTCGGGCGCTTCTCGGCGGCCTGCGCCGTCGCCGCCGAGCGTGCGGTGCCCGTGGTGGCGCTCAAGACGGGAACTTCGGACGCCGGTGCGCGGATCGCCGCCTCCCACACCGGGTCGATGGTCGGGAGCGACGTCGCCTACTCGGCGCTGTTCGGGCGCCTCGGCGTGCACCGCGTCGACTCGATCCCCGGACTGCTCGACGCGCTCCATGTCCTGACCTCGCTCGGGCCGCTGTCCGGGAACCGCGTGGTGAGCCTGAGTTGCTCGGGTGGTGAGGCGTCGGTCGTCGCCGACCAGGCCGCGGGTCTCGACCTCGATTTCCCGGACTTCCCGGAGGAGCAGGCCCGACGGATCGCCGGGACGCTCTCCGAGTTCGTGTCGGTCGCGAACCCGCTCGACTACCACACCTTCATCTGGGGCGACGAGGAGGCGCTCGGCAACTGCTTCACGACGGTGCTGGACGGGGCCTTCGACGCCTCGCTGCTGGTGCTCGACTTCCCCTCGGTGGGACTCGACGACGCGACGTGGTGGCCGACCCTGCGGGCCTTCGGCGCCGCCCGGGCGGCCAGCGGGACGCCCGCGCTGCTGGTGGGCTCGATGGCCGAGAACCTACCGGCCGCCGCCGAGCAGGCGGCGGTCGACCTGGGCCTGATTCCGGTGCGGGGCATCGACGCCGCCCTCGCGGGCATCGAGGCGGCTGCCCGGTGGGGGCGTCACGAGCCCCGGGGCGTCCCCAGCCCCGCCACGGCGCCGCCTGGTGCGCCCGAGGTGCTGCACGAGGTGGCGTCCAAACGGCTCCTCGGCAACGCCGGCCTTCCGGTGCCACCGGGGGAGGAGGTTCCGGCCTCCGAGGCCGACGCGGTGGCGGCGCGGATCGGCTTCCCGGTGGTCGTCAAGGCGACCGGGCTCGTCCACAAGAGCGAATCTGGTGGCGTGGTCCTCGACCTGGCCGACGGTCCGGCGGTCGCCGCGGCGGCCGGGGAGCTGGGCGGCACGGTCCTCGTGGAGGCACAGGTCGTCGATGCCGTTGCCGAACTGCTGTTGGACGTGCGCCGGGAGCCCCCCGTCGGCTGGCTGCTCACGCTGGGTGTGGGCGGCACCCTGGTGGAGTTGCTCCGCGACACCCGGTCGCTCGTCCTCCCTGTCGATGCGGACGACGTTCGCCGCGCCCTCGAGGACCTGGCGGTCGCCCCGCTGCTGGCCGGCCACCGTGGTCGACCCGCTGCCGACGTGGATGCGATCATCGGGGTCGTGGAGCGACTGCAGGACCTGGTGCTGTCCCGTCCCGACCTGGTGGAGGTCGAGGTCAACCCGTTGCTGGCGTGCCCGGACGGTGCGGTCGTGGCCGATGCCCTGGTCACGGTCGCCGGAGTGGAGGAAGGCGCCTAATGGGCAATCCGGTGACGACCACGTCGCACGACGGGATCCTCGAGGTCCTGCTGGACCGCCCCAAGGCCAATGCCATCGACGCCGCCACCAGCCGGGTGCTCAGCGGCGTGTTCGCCGACTTCCGCGACGATCCGTCACTGCGGGTGGCGATCCTCACCGGCGCCGGTGAGCGGTTCTTCTCGGCCGGCTGGGACCTGAACGCCGCCGCCGAGGGCGAGGATTTCGAGGCCGACTACGGGGAGGGCGGCTTCGGCGGCTTCCCCGAGCTGCCGGGGCGCTACAAGCCGGTCATCTGTGCCGTCAACGGCCTGGCGGTCGGGGGCGGCTTCGAGATCGCCATGGCCGCCGACCTGGTGGTGGCCGCCGAGCACGCCGCCTTCTTCCTCCCCGAGACGGGTCTGGGGATCATCCCGGACGCCGGTGCCATCCGGCTCCCGAGGATCCTGCCACCGGCGATCGCCAACGAGGTGCTGTACGCCGGCCGCCGGATGGACGCCGCCGAGGCCCTGCGCTGGGGGCTCGTCAACGCTGTCGTCCCCGCCGACCGACTGCTGGAGGAGGCGCGGGCGATGGCCGGGCGGATCGTGGCGGCAGCGCCCCTGGCGGTCGAGGCGGTCATGGCGGTCGACCGCGAGACCCGCGCCCTCCCGCTGGACGGGGCGTTCGCCCACCTGCGGTCCGGTGGGCTGGCCGCCTACGAGCGGATGCTGTCCTCGGAGGACGCCGAGGAGGGCCCCCGGTCGTTCAGCGAGGGACGCGACCCTCACTGGCAGGGGCGGTAGAACCACCAATAGGAAACCGAAGCCGGTGCGACCGCGCTAGGTTTCCGGTGCCCCGCCATCCGGCGGGGCGACCAACCATCTGGGGGAGAGCATGGGTCAGCGTTTGACGACGCCGATGGTCCGGGAGGACGGGCGGTTGCGCGAGGCGACCTGGGAGGAGGCCCTCGAGCGGGCCGCCGCCGGGTTCCAGAACGTGATCGACGCCCACGGACCGACGGCCTTCGGCATCTTCAGCTGCTCGAAGACGACCAACGAGGTGAACTACGCCGTCCAGCGGTTCGCCCGGACGGTCATCGGCTCGAACAATATCGACAGCTGCAATCGAACTTGACACGCTCCCAGCGTCGTCGGTCTGGCGACGGTCTTCGGAGCGGGCGGCGGCACCTCCTCGTATCAGGAGATCGAGGAGACCGACGTCATCCTCCTCTGGGGCTCCAACGCGCGCGCCGCACACCCCATCTTCTTCCACCACGTCCTGCAGGGCATCGGCAACGGTGCCCGCATGTGGGCGGTCGATCCGCGCCGCTCGGCCTCGGCCAAGTTCGCCGACGTCTGGCTGGGCATCGACGTCGGGACCGACATCGCCCTCGCCCACGGGGTGGCGCGTGAGATCATCGCCGCCGGCCTCGTCAATCGGGAGTTCGTCGACCGGGCGACCACCGGCTTCGACGAGTTCGCCGACTACGTCGACGAGTGGACGCTCGAGCGCACCGAAGAGGTCACCGGGGTCCCCGCCGCCGCCATCCGCGAGATGGCACACGCCTACGCCACGGCGCCCACCGCCCAGATCCTCTGGACCCTCGGCATCACCGAGCACCACACCGGCGTCGACAACGTCCTGTCGCTCTGCAACCTGGCCCTGCTCACCGGCCACGTGGGCCGCTGGGGCTCGGGCCTCTGCCCGCTGCGCGGCCAGAACAACGTCCAGGGCGGCGGCGACATGGGCGCCCTCCCCAACAAGCTGCCCGGCTTCCAGGACGTCGAGGACGACGCGGCGAGGGCCAAGTTCGAGGCGGCCTGGGGCACGTCGATTCCCGCCGCCAACGGCTGGAACCTCACCCAGATGTTCGAGGCCATGGGCCGCGACGAACTCAAGGCCCTCTGGGTCATCGGCGAGAACCCGGTCGACTCCGAGGCCGACGCCAACCACGCCCGTGCCCTCATGGAGCGGCTCGACGTCATGGTCGTCCAGGACGTCTTCATGACCCGCACCGCCGAGATGGCCGACGTCGTCCTGCCCGCCGCCCTCGGCTGGGCCGAGTCCGACGGCACCGTCACCAACAGCGAACGCCGCGTCCAGCGCACCCGGGCCGCCGTCCCGCCGCCCGGCCAGGCCCGCCAGGAGATCGACATCGTCGCCGCCCTGGCCGAGCACATGGGGGCCACGGACTGGGGCCGCCCGACGGCCGAGGAACTCTGGGACGAACTGCGGCCGCTCTCGCCGATGCACACCGGCATGTCGTGGGCGCGTATCGAGGAGGAGGGCGGCATCCAGTGGCCGTGCCCCGAGGAGGAGCACCCGGGCAGTCCGTTCCTGCACGGGCGCCTCTGGGAGAACCCCGTGGGGGGCCGCCCGGCGCCGTTCTCGTGCATTCCGTGGCAGCCGCCGGTCGACGAACTGTCCGAGGAGTTCCCGCTGCGACTCACCACCGGCCGGGCGCTCGACTCGTACAACACCGGCGTCCAGACCGACAAGTACAACTCGCCGATCCGCACCGGCGAGGCCCTCGACATGTCGGCCGCCGACGCGTCGGCACTCGGTGTCGAAGCGGGCGAACGCGTCCAGGTGTCGTCCCGCCGGGGCTCCATCGAGATGACCGTCGCCATCGACGCCACCCTCCAGAAGGGCCTGGCGTTCACGACGTTCCACTTCCCCGAACTGGCCGACGTCAACAAGCTCACCAGCGACGCCCACGACCCCAAGGCCGGGACCGCCGAGTTCAAGGCGGCAGCCATCCGGGTCGACAAGCTGGAGACCCTCGTCGATGCCTGAGGTTGCCGACCACCCGAAGGTGTGTGCCCGTGCCTGACCTTCGGTTCGGCGACGCCGAGCCCACCGCAGCGGAACGCGAGGCGGTCGATGCCGTCGTCGGCGACCTCGGGCCGGTCGTGGTCGCCGAGGGCGAGCGCCTCGTCTACGCGGGCCATTCGCGGACCCGTGAGCGGCGCCACCTGCTGCTGCCCGCCCTGCACGCCGTCCAGCGGGCGTCCGGGTGGATCAGCCCCGGTGGCCTCGACTACGCCTGCCGCCAGCTCGAGGTGCCGCCCGCCGAGGCCTGGGGCGTGGCGACCTTCTACCACCTCTTCACCCACGAGCCCCCGGAGGCCGCCGACACCGTCCACGTCTGCGACGACGTGGCCTGTCGTCCCCTCGGCGCCGTCGGCCTCATCGACGACCTCCGGGCCGCCGGCCACCACGCGAAGGCCAGCCCCTGCCTCGGGCAGTGCGAGCGGGGCCCTGCCGTGCTCGTCCAGCGCACCGGCGACGCCGACCTGACGGTCGCCCCGGGCGGCGTGGACGAGGTCGCGGTGGCGATCTCGTCCCGCGACTCGACGCCGTCGACACCGGCCCCACAGGCGGGTTCGCCGGACCTCGCCCTGCTGGCCCGCGTCGGCGTCGTCGACCCCGAGAGCCTCGACGACTACCGGGCGCACGGCGGCTACACGGCGCTCGGGGCGGCGCTCGCTATGGGTCCCGACCGGGTCATCGAGGAGGTCACCACCGCGGGCCTCTCCGGCCGGGGCGGTGCCGCCTTCCCGACCGGCCTCAAGTGGCGCGGCGTGGCCGACCAGCAGGGACGTCCCCGCCACCTGGTGTGCAACGCCGACGAGTCGGAGCCCGGCACCTTCAAGGACCGCGTGGTCATGGAGAGCGACCCCTTCTCGCTGGTGGAGGCCATGACCATCGCCGGCACGGCCATCGGCGCCGAGCAGGGCTGGCTCTACATCCGCGGCGAGTACCCGGTGGCCACCGCCCGGCTGCGCAACGCCATCGACGCCGCCCGGGCCGCCGGCCTGCTCGGCGACGACGTCGCCGGGTCCGGGCGGCGCTTCGACATCGACCTGCGCAGCGGCGCCGGCGCCTACATCTGCGGCGAGGAGACGGCGCTGTTCAACTCGATCGAGGGCTTCCGCGGTGAGCCGCGCAACAAGCCTCCCTTCCCGACCACCCACGGCCTGTTCGGCGAGCCCACCGCCATCAACAACGTCGAGACGCTGGTCAACGTGCTGCCGATCGTTCTCGGTGGCGGCGCCGCCTACGCGGCGACCGGCACGGAGCGGTCGCCGGGCACCCGACTGTTCTGCCTCAGCGGGCGTGTGGCCAGCCCGGGCGTCTACGAGCACGAGTTCGGGATCACGTTGCGCGGCGTGCTCGAGGCGGCCGGCGGCGTCGTCGGCGCCGACGAGCCGCACGCCGTGCTGCTGGGCGGCGCTGCCGGGTTCTTCGTGCGCTCCGAGCAGCTCGACCTCCCGCTCACCCTCGAGGACACACGGGCCGCTGGCGTGTCGCTGGGCTCCGGCGTCGTGATGGTCTTCGGCGAGGAGGACGACATGGTCGACACGGTCCGCCGGGTCGCCGAGTTCTTCCGCGACGAGTCGTGCGGTCAGTGCGTGCCCTGCCGGGTCGGCACGATCCGCCAGGAGGAGGTCCTGGCCAGGCTCCGCGACGACGCCTCCCTCGACGACGAGCGCGACCTGCTCGACGACCTCGCGGCCGTGATGCGCGACGCCTCCATCTGCGGCCTCGGCCAGACCGCGGCCGGCGCCGTGCGCTCCGCCCTCGACCTCGGACTGCTGGAGGGTTCACGATGAACGACGTCCCGGTTGCCGCGCCCCGTCCGCTGGTCGAGCTCACCATCGACGGACAGACCGTCCGCGTGTCGGAGGGGTCGACGATCCTCGACGCCTGCCGGCAGGAGGGCATCAACACCCCCACCCTCTGCTGGGCCGAGAACCTGACCCCGGTGAACGTCTGCCGGGTCTGCGTGGTCGAGGTCGAGAACTCGCGGGTGCTGGTTCCGTCCTGCGCCCGCCAGGCCGAGGACGGCATGGTCGTGTCGACCGACTCCGAACGGGTCCGCACCAGCCGGCGGATGGTGTACGAGTTGCTGGCCTCCTCGGTCGAACTCGACCGGGCCAGCGCCGAGGTGAAGGACTGGATGGTGCACTACGGCGCCGATCCGTCGCGGATGGGCGACAAGGCCGAGATCGCCACCGTGGCGCAACCACCGAAGGTCCAGGACGACTTGTACGTCCGCGACTACGAGCGCTGCATCCTCTGCTACAAGTGCGTTGAGGCCTGCGGCGAGGACGCCCAGCACACCTTTGCCATCGCCACCGCCGGCCGGGGCTTCGGGGCGCACATCTCGACCGAGTTCGACGTGAGCCTGCCCGACTCGGCGTGCGTCTACTGCGGCAACTGCATCGGCGTCTGCCCAACCGGGGCGCTCGTGTTCAAGACCGAACACGACATGCGAGAGGAGGGCACCTGGGACGAGGAGGCGCAGCACGTCTCGACCACCGTGTGCACGTTCTGTGGTGTGGGCTGCAACCTCGAACTGCACGTCCAGGACGAGCGCATCGTCAAGGTCACGTCACCGGCGGACCACTCGGTCACGCACGGCCACCTCTGCATCAAGGGCCGGTTCGGCTGGCGCCACGCCCAGCCCGACGGCTGACGGACAGGCCGGCGGCCGTCGGTCAGGCGCCGCGGCCCGCCTTGGTGAGGGTGACCACCCAGCCCTCGATTCCCGCTCCGGGGAGGTGCTCGCCGTGCTGCCGGTCGGTGACCGTGGCCAGTCCCTCCGCCTCGATTGCGTCGAGTTCGGCTGGCATCGCGCCCTCGTCCCAGTAGTGGTCGTTGAGTCCGACCACCACGGCACCGCCCGGCCGCACCACGCGCAGCACGTCGCGCAGCGCCGCCGGCTGGATGTGACCGAATGAGAACACGCCCACTGCTGTCGCCGCGTCGTAGGCGGCGTCGGCCACGTCGAGTCCGGCGTTGAGGTCCGCCTCGAGGAGTTCGGCGTAGACGCCGGTCTCGGCTGCCAGCGCCAGCATCGCCGGGGAGAGGTCGCAGCCGTCGATGTCGGTCCAGCCGGCGTCGGCCAGCGCCACTCCGGAGAGCCCACTGCCGCAGCCGACGTCGAGGATGCGGGCGTCGGGTCCGGTGGCGGTGGCGCGGAGCGCGGCGGCGCACCGTTCGGGCTGGGCATACCGGTTCTCGTCGCCGATCTCGGCGTCGTAGGTGGCGGCCCACGCCTCGTAGTGGGCCAGCGTCTGCTCCGAGGTCTCGAGGTCGTAAGAGGTCGGGAGGAACTTGGCGGCTTCGCGGGTGGTTCCGATGTCGGCTTCGTCGTCGGTGTCGGCGTCGGGCTCCATCCGGCACATCCTCGCGTCCGGGCGTCGGGGGCGTCCACCAGCCATTAGGGTCGCGAACCGCGCCTCCGCACGGGGGCACGGTGTTCGAGTGACGACCGGGGGGACGACGGTGGTGAAGGCGGCACGTGACCGCTCGAGGGTGAGTGACGAACGCCCCTGGTGGGACACGTTCCCCTGGTGGGGCATCATCATTGGCGCGGTGATCGCCTGGATGGCGTTCCAGATCGTCCAGAGCGACGACTACGCACTGGCCTGGGATCGCATCATCCCCGGTCTCAGCATCACGATCGTGGCGACGATCCAGGCGTTCGCCATGGCGCTGGTCCTCGGGCTCGTCGCCGGTATCGGGCAGCTCTCCCGAAACGTGGTGGTCCGCAACCTGGCCCGCACCTACGTCGAGTTCATCCGCGGCATCCCGATGCTGCCGCTGATCTTCACGGTGGCGCTCATCGTCGTCCCCGAGACCTCCGACTGGATCGGCCTTGAGCTCTCCTTCCAGATGCGGGCGACGGTGACCCTGGCCCTCATCTACGGCGCCTACATGGCCGAGATCTTCCGGGGCGGCATCCAGTCGATCCCGCCCGGCCAGACCGAGGCGGGCCGGTCGCTGGGGCTCACCCGTCGCCAGACCATGTCGTCGGTGGTCCTGCCACAGGCTATGCGGGCGATCATCCCGCCGCTCGGCAACGACTTCATCGCGGTCCTGAAGGACACCTCGCTGCTGTCGGTGCTCGGCGTGCTCGAGATCACCCAGCGGGGTCGCCAGTTCTCGGCCAGCACCTTCAAGTTCCGCGAGGGCTACTTCGTGGTGGCGTTCATCTACCTCGTTCTCACGCTGGTGCTGTCGATCCTCCTGGGCGTGCTCGAGCGCCGGATGACCAGGGATCGGAAGGGGGAGCGCTGAGATGGCGATGGTCAGCCTGCAGGGTGTCTCCAAGACGTTCGACAAGACGATCCACGCCGTGCGCACCGTCGACCTCGACATCGCCGAGGGCGAGGTGGTCGTCATCGTCGGTCCCAGCGGGTCGGGAAAGTCCACGGTGCTGCGCTGCATCAACCTGCTAGAGGTCCCCACCGAGGGCGAGGTCGTCGTGGACGGCTTCACCCTGACCGACGTCGGCACGGACCTCGACCACGTACGGGCCGACGTGGGGATGGTGTTCCAGCAGTTCAACCTCTTCCCGCACCTGACGGTCCTCGAGAACATCACGCTGGCGCAGCGCAAGGTCCGCGGCCGCAGCCGGGCCGAGGCGACCGAGGTCGCCACCCGCCAACTGGCCAGGGTGGGGATCCCGGAGAAGGTTGACGCCTACCCGCGGCAGTTGTCGGGTGGCCAGCAGCAGCGGGTGGCGATCGCCCGGTCGCTGGCCATGGACCCAAAGGTGATGCTCTTCGACGAGCCGACGTCGGCCCTCGATCCCGAGATGGTCAAGGAGGTGCTCGACGTCATGCTCGAGTTGGCCTCGGAGGGCATGACCATGGTGGTGGTCACCCACGAGATGGGTTTCGCCAAGGCGGCCGCCGACCGACTGGTGTTCATCGACGAGGGCGAGATCGTCGAGGTGGGCCCGCCCGAGGACGTCTTCACCAATCCGAAGCACGAGCGCACCCGGGCGTTCTTCGACAAGATCCTGTACTGAACTCTGGTCGACCTGGCGTGACACTGCGGCTCAGTCCTGAGGACGCGGACCGACTGGACGGTGGTGGCGGTCCGGCGATGCGGACCGCCATGCGCATCGTCGTGCGGCTTGCCGAGGCACTGGGCGCCGAGTCGCTTCTCGACGTCAGCGGGGCGCACATCGACTCGTGCCTGTTCCACGGCAGGGCATCGCTCGACTTCGCCGAGCGCCTGGTCGAGGAGGGGGCCGAGGTGGCGGTGCCCACGACCCTCAACGTCTCGTCTCTGGACCTGCTCCATCCGGACCTGTTCCGTGGCGACGCCGAGCACGGACGCCTCGCGGCTCGGCTCATGGATGCCTACGTTTCGATGGGGTGCCGTCCCACCTGGACCTGTGCGCCGTACCAACTGGAGGAGCGCCCGGCGTTCGGCGAGCAGGTGGCCTGGGCCGAGTCGAACGCCATCGCCTTCGCCAACTCCGTGTTGGGCGCGCGTACCGACCGGTACGGCGACTTCGTGGACATCTGTGCGGCGATCACAGGCCGGGCCCCCGCGGCCGGGTTGCACCTGGACGAGAACCGTCTGGCAACGGTCGTGTTCCGGTTGGGTGACCTGCCGCCAGACCTCCTCGACAGCCACGTGCTGGCCCCGGTGCTCGGGGCGTTCCTCGGGCACCGGACGGGATCCCGGGTCCCGGTGGTCGCCGGCCTCGAGGAGCCGCCGGGCGAAGATTGGCTCAAGTCCCTCGGCGCCGCAGCAGCATCGCGGGGCAGCGTGGGCATGTTCCATGTGGTCGGCGCCACACCCGAGGCGCCGACCCTGGAGGCTGCCCTGGGCGGACGGCCACCGGTCGAGGAGGTCGTCGTGACCCTCGACGACCTGCGTCGCGCACGGGACGACCTCACGACCGCGGCCCGTGACACCCTGGCGACGGTCAGCCTCGGCACGCCGCACTACTCGGTGGCGGAGTTCGGCCGCCTCGTCGAGGCATTGGGGGGCCGGCGCGTGCACCCCGACGTCGACATGTACGTGTCGACGGGACGCGGGGTGCTGGCGGAGGTCGAGGAGCGGGGCTGGGCCGGGAAACTGCAGGAGGCCGGGGTACAGGTCGTGACCGACACCTGCACGTACGTGACGCCGATCCTCGCCGACACGGTCGGGACCGCCATGACCGATTCGGGAAAGTGGGCCTACTACGCCCCGGGCAACCTCGGGGTGGGCGTCGTCTTCGCCAGCACGTCCGAGTGCGTCGAGTCGGCGGTTGCCGGACGTGTCGTCCTTGATGAACTGCTCTGGGCACCGGCTGGGGAGAGGTTCGGCGATGGCTGAGGTCCCCCTGGTCCAGGTTGCCGTTCCGGACGGCGGAGTGACGGGCGAGGTGCTGCGCCTGGACGAGCCACTCAGCTTCTGGGGTGGCCTCGATTCGGCGACCGGCGAGGTCATCGACCGGCACCACCCGCAGTCGGGCACCTCGGTCGCCGGCCGGGTGCTGGTGATGCCTCATGGGCGGGGGTCCAGCAGCGGCAGCTCGGTCCTCGCCGAGGCGGCGCGCTGTGGGACGGCGCCGTTGGCGATCGTGATGGTGGAGCCCGACGCCATCGTGGCGCTGGGCGCGATCGTTGCCGACGAGTTGTACGGGGTGGGGGTGCCCGTGGTGCTCGTTTCTGTCGACGAGTTGGCTGGGCTATCGACGGGGGGGCGGGTACACATCGGGAGCGACGGTTCGGTCTTGAGGCTCTGAGCCTTCCCTGCACGGACGCCATCGGGCACGGACCGCTCGGCGACTGACGCCTCGCTCCTCCTCACCCGACGCCGCCCTCCAGCGCGCAGAGCAGGTGAGAGGGGGACGGGCCTCTGCCCACGTGCAAGTGAGAGGTGGACGACCCTCCTCCTACTCGTCGGGGATCCAAGGCTCCGTCGTCAGGCCGAGGCCGTCGGCGATGCGGTTGGCGTAGGCGTAGTAGGCGGTCACCTCGACGAGGTCGAGGACGTCCCGGTCGGTGAGGCCCTCGGCGCGGAGTGGCTCGAGGTGCGCCTCCGTGACGGCGCCGGGCTCGGTGGTGAGCCGGACGGCGAAGTCGAGCATCGCCCGGCGTCGGTCGGACAGTGGGGCGGTGCGCCAGTCTGCTTCGATGGCGTCCGCCAGGTCGTCGTCGCGGAGGAGCCGGCGCAGACCGCGCCGGTGGTGGGTCACTCAGTAGTGGCAGTCGTTCTGGAGGCTGACCACCAGGGCCACGAGTTCGCGGTCGACCTTGCGGAACGTCTTCGTGCCGGCCATGGCCGACGTGTAGAGGGCCTGGTGGGCGGCGAGGCCACGGGGGTTCAGGGAGTGTGCGGCCATGATGTGGTCGACCCGTCCGTGTTCGGGGTCGACGACGGCCGGGTGGAGGCCGGCCAGGTCGGCGTCCTCCGCCCACTGCTCGTCGGGCACGGTTCGGATCCAGGCCATCGCCGAGTCTGGCACAGGGGTGGGGAATCTGGCCGACCCGACGCCGTCGGGGGTGTTTTCGCAATGTGGCAAATTGGTTACGGATCTTTCCATCGGGTGATGCGCTCGCTAGGGTGCCGCCAGTCACACCTTCGGGTGGTCTTTCGTTATCCCCGTGGAGGGGTAGGTGCGCGGCAGGTCCGGGGCGTGACTTTTAATTGTCTGGATGGAGGATGAGACAATCATGTTGAAGCGTGTGCGTGTTCTCATGTCGCTGCTGCTCGGTTTCGCGATGATCGCGAGTGCCTGCGGAAGCGACGGGGACGGAGATTCGAGCCCCGGCGCGACGACGGCGCCGCCGAAGCAGTCGGTGATGACGACCACCACTGCGCCGGCGACGACGGCGCCGAAG
>DEAL01000035.1:0-61042 GCA_002346745.1 Candidatus Neomicrothrix sp. UBA2983
TCCTCTCAGACCAGCTACCCGTCGGAGCCTTGGTGAGCCGTTACCTCACCAACTAGCTGATAGGCCGCGAGACCCTCCCGAAGCGCCGGAGCATTTCCTCAGGCGGCCATGCGACCACCTGGGGGTATCCGGTATTAGCCCGAGTTTCCTCGGGTTATTCCAGTCTTCGGGGCAGGTTCCTCACGTGTTACTCACCCGTTCGCCACTCAGTCATGTGACCCGAAGGTCGACTGCGTTCGACTTGCATGTGTTAGGCCCGCCGCCAGCGTTCGTCCTGAGCCAGGATCAAACTCTCCGTCAAAATCTCGGTCCCGGGTGCCGAAGCGCCCAAGGACGTCGAAATCAGTGTTCCGGCATCACCCGAAGGCGGTGCCGGCACGAGTTTGAGGTCGGATCGGGACCGAGGTCCCATCCGGTTGGCATCAGGTCAGGGGTCGTCGATTCGTCAGGTGACGGCTCGACGCCCGTGTCCGTTTGCATATGAATTGTCAGGGTCTGGCCAATGGCGACTCGTGATCGCCGGTGGCCAGCCCGCACTGGCATTCATCGTCCTCTATTCCGTTTTCAAGGAGCACCTGGTGGCACCTGGGCCACCCGGCACACGTCTCCCCGGGGGGAGGCGTTGGTGCCCTCTGGTCCGGTCCGCCGCACGATGGGGCCCGTGTGGGCGTCGTCGAGAGGCGACTGGCAGCGCTACGACGTGCTGACCGGGTGGTCAAGGCCGCAGCGCGAAGGGCAACGCTAGCGCTGACCGGTGGCCGCCCCAACGCGCGCCCACCCGGATTTCACGGAAAAGCCGGTGACCCGCGTCTCGGCACGGCGGCAGGCCTCAGCCCGGGTCGACCACGAGCAGGTGTCGGGAGCGCCGGCCCTTCTGCAGGAGGACGTAACGGCCACCCACGACGGCGTCTGCAGGCAGTTGCACGACCGCCTCGCCCTGGCGCACCCCGTTGACGGAGACCCCGCCGCCGCCGATAGTCCGGCGGGCATCACCCCGGGAGTCGCACAGGCCGCTGGCGACGAGCACGTCGACCAGGGACTCGTCTCCCTCGAGGTCGCCGGCGGCGACCCCGGTCTCGGGGACGATCCCCCGCAGTGCATCGAGCACCTCGGGCGTCGGCGCTGCTGCGCCGAAGAGGCCCTCTGCCGCCAGGCGCGCCCTGGCGGTCTCGTCGGCACCGTGGACCAGGGTGCAGACCTCGTCGGCGAGGCGTTGCTGCGCCCGGCGCTCCTCGGGCGACGCCGCGTGCGCCGCCATCAACTCGGCGACCTCGTCCACCTCGATGAGGGTCAGGCGCAGGAGGTACTGCTCGACGTCCCGGTCGTCCACGTTCCGGAAGTACTGGTGGAACTCGTACGGAAGCGTCCGGGTCGGATCCAGCCAGACCGTGCCGTCGGCGGTCTTGCCGAACTTGGCCCCATCGGACCGCGTGAGGAGTGGCAGCGTCAGGCCATGGGCCGGCGCCCCCGAGCGGCGCCGGATGAGGTCGATGCCCGCCGTGATGTTCCCCCACTGGTCCGAACCACCGACCTGGAGCTCGCAGTCATGGCGTCGGTGGAGTTCGAAGAAGTCGTTGGCCTGAAGGAGCATGTAGCTGAACTCGGTGAAGGAGATCCCCTGCTCGCTCTCGAGGCGGTTGCGCACCGACTCCTTGGCCAGCATCGTGCCCACCGTGACGTGCTTGCCGACGTCCCGGAGGAACTCGAGCACGCCCATGCCGGCGGTCCACTCCCGGTTGTCGACGAGGAGGGCCGGCGGGCCCACGAGGTCGGGATCGCCCTCGAAGCGCAGCAGCGATTGCAACTGCCCGGCAACCGCGGCCACGTTGGCGTCCAGCGTGTCCTGGTCGAGCAGGTTGCGCTCCTCCGAGCGGCCGCTCGGGTCACCGACCATCCCGGTGGCGCCACCCGCCAGGGCGATGGCCCGGTGTCCGGCGTCCTGAAAGCGGCGCAGCAGCAGCAACGGGGTGAGGTGGCCAACGTGGAGGCTGTCCGCCGTTGGATCGAAGCCGCAGTAGAGCGTGATCGGTCCCTCGTCCAGCCGTTGGCGGAGGGCCTCCCGGTCGGTCGTGTCCTGGAGGAGGCCGCGGGCAGCGAGGTCGACGAGCAGGGCGGCACCGTTCACCCCCTCACCTTGGCCGCTGGGAGCGCCCGATACCAACCTTTTCGTCCGGCGAACCTGTCTCGGCTGACGCCCCTTCCCGACCGGCGGCGGCCAGACTGTGCGTGTGCCGACCGCCGAGTGCCGACCGACCCCCACGCCCCCACGGCGGCTCCTTCCCGACCGGCGGCTGACGGGCTCCCTCCCCGGGCGCAACCCGACCCGGCGGCTCATCGGCGCGCTGCTGGCCACGGCGGTGCTGACCACCAGCTGCTACTCCTACGAGACCCGCACGTTCGAGATCACGATTCCCGAGACCGCCGAGTCCTCGGTCGTCGTCGCCCGCAACGGCTCGCTCATCACCACCCTGGTCGCCCCGCAGAACCGCACCAGCGCCCGGACCCTCGACGAGATCCCCGAACTGGTCCGCAACGCCGTTATCGCCATCGAGGACGAGCGCTTCTACCAGCACGACGGCGTCGACCTGAAGGCCATCATCCGGGCCGCCCGCACCAACCTCGAGGCCGGCGGCATCAGCCAGGGCGGTTCCACGATCACCCAGCAGTACGTCAAGTTGGCGATCATCGAGAACACCGAGAAGACCGCCGCCCGGAAGCTCGAGGAACTCTGGTACGCCCTGCGCCTCGAGGACGAGTACACCAAGGACTTCATCCTCCTCCAGTACCTCAACACCGTGTACTTCGGCCACGGCGCCTACGGCATCAAGGCCGCCGCCCAGACGTACTTCAACAAGGACGTCATGGACCTCGCCGTCAACGAGGCCGCCATGCTGGCGGGCCTCATCCAGGCCCCCAGCCGCTTCAACCCGCTCCGCAACTACGCCGACGGCCTGCGGCGCAGCCACCTGGTCCTCGACCGGATGCTGGCCAACGAGTTCATCACCGAGGCCGAGTACGCCGACGCCAAGGCCACCCCACCCCAACTCGAGGAGTACTCCAACCGGCTCCACACCCGCTATCCCGCCGGCCACTTCGTCGAGGAGGTCCGCCGCTGGTTCCTCGACAACGAGGCGTTCGGGATCAGCCGGGCACAGCGCGAGCAGCTGCTCTTCGAGGGCGGCCTGCGGATCGAGACCACCATCGACCTCGGGCTCCAGTTCGCCGCCGAGGCAGCCGTCGAGGCACACCTGCCGGACGGCCAGGGGCACCCTGACGCCTCCGTCGTCGTCATGGATCCCCAGAACGGCCACATCCTCGCCATGGTCGGCGGGCGCGACTTCTTCGGCGAGGACGAGGACGCCAAGGTCAACCTGGCCGTCGGCAACGGCCGCCAGGCCGGTTCCTCCATGAAACCCGTCGGACTGGCCGCCGCCATGGAGGCCGGCTGGCGGGTCACGGCCTCCTATGCGGCACCCAACGAGATCGAATTCGACATCCCCGGCGCCACCGAGGAGAACAGCGTCTGGCACGTGCGCGGCGGCGCCACCGGCTACGACCTGCCCGAGGTCCCCGAGGGCGAGGAGCCGCCCGAGCCCGAGTGGATGACGCTGGTCGAGGCCACCCGCCGCTCGATCAACACCGTCTACGCCCAACTCTCGATGACGATGGGCGCCGAACGGGTGGTCAACATGGGCCGGCGGCTCGGCATCGAGTCGCCCATCGAGGAGGTCAACTCCAACATCCTCGGGACGTCCGACTTGACGCTGCTCGACATGACGACCGCCTACGGCACGTTCGCCAACCGGGGCGTCCACAACCCGCCCTCCTACGTCACCCGGGTCGTCAACGCCGACGGCACGACGCTGTGGCGCTGGACCCGCGAACAGACGCCGGTGCTCCAACCCCGGCTCACCGACCAGTTGACCTGGGTACTCGAAGGGGTCATGACCGCCGGCACCGGGCACCGGGCCAAGCTGGACGACCGCACCTCGGCCGGCAAGACGGGAACCACGCAGAACTACGCCGACGCCATGTTCGTGGGCTACACGCCGCAGCGGGCGGCGGGCGTCTGGGTGGGATTCCCCGAGGGCCAGATCCCGATGGTGCCGCCGACAACGGACCGCAAGGTCTTCGGCGGCACCTATCCGGCGATGATCTGGAAGGACGTCATGGAGGCCGCCCACCTGGGCCTCGAGCCCGAGGAGTTCCCCACTCCACCCCCGTCTTCGACCACGACCACGACCCAGCCGCCCCGGGAGGCCTTCGACACGCCCATCCTCGTCGGCCTGACGATGGACAAGGCCCAGGTGCTGCTCGAGGCCACCGGCAGCACGCCAGTGAAGCGCTCCGACGGAACCGAGGTTCCCGGCCTCCCACCGATCCGGATCGCCACGATCATCGAGATCGCCACCAACGACCACCCGCCGGGCACCATCATCAGCCAGTCGCCCGACGTGGGGACGACGATTCGGCCCTCGGCCTCCATGGTCGTCGAGGTCGCCGTCGAACCACCGCCGGTCCCGGTACCCGAGGTGCTGGGCCTGTCCCCCGACGATGCCGGCGCCCGCCTCGCCCAGTCGATCCTCGGCTGGGAGGTCACCGAGGTCGCCAACCCCGACGATCCCGCGGCCCCGGCCGAGACCGTCTGGCACCAGGATCCGGCACCCGGCACGGAGGTCCCCGAGGGGACGGTCGTCCGACTCCAGGTCACCCCGCCGGCGCCCGAACCCGAGCCGGCGCCCGAACCCGAGCCGGCGCCCGAACCCGGGGACGCCGGGGTGGACACGCCAGCCGATGACGCCGGTGATGCCGGTGACGCAGGTGAGGGCTCGTGAACCAGCCGGTGAACCGCACCCGCGACCGGGTCGCCCGGACGGCGATCCTCGTGCTCGTGCTGGCCCTGCTGGCCTTCTGGGCGTGGGCGTTCGTCATCTACGAGCCTCCCGGCAATCCCGACCGCCTTGAGGACCGGGCCTGGCCGGCGGCCGCCGAGCAGCGCTGCGCCCGGGCCGTCGCCGCCATCGGCGACCTGCCCGCAGCCTCGCAGTCGCCCTCCCCCGGACACCGGGCCGACGTGATCGACGAGGCGACCGGGATCCTCGACCAGTTGGCCGACGACCTGGGGCTGCTGCCGGGCGGGACCGACGACGACCGGGTCCTCGTCGTCAAGTGGCTGGACGACTGGGCCGTCTACCTCGGCGACCGGGCCACGCACGCCCAGCGGCTACGCACCGAAGGCGACGTCCGCCCCTACCTGACCGCGCTGCCCTCCGGGGCCGGCAGTCACGTCGAGCGCATGAACGGCTTCGCCCGGGTCAACGACATGGAGAGCTGCCTCGACCCCGGCGACCTCTAGGCCCCGCCGGCGGCCACCGAGTCCCCCAGGTCGTCGAGGCGACGCAGGGCCGCGTCGGCCAGGCGCAGGAGCCCCGGGTCGGCACCGAGTGCGCCCAGGTCACCGCTATCGACCCAGCGCAGCGCCTCGGACTCGTGGTTGCCCACCGGCACGGCGCCTGACGGCGCCACCACGAGGTAGCGCACGTCGTGGTGCTCGTGGGCGTCCTCACCCGGTGGGTCGACCGGATGCACGTCGAGGTCGACGGGCGGCTCACTGACCCGGAGGCCGTCGATGCCCGTCTCCTCGGTCGCCTCCCGCAGTGCCACCCGGGCCAGGTCGCCGTCGCCATCGGCGTGGCCACCGGGCTGGAGCCAGCGCTGCAGCTTGGCGTGGAACAGCAACAGGATCCGCCGGTCGTCGGGGTCGACGACCAGCGCCGACCCCGTCAGGTGGCCGGGCCGGCACGTCCGCAGCAGGGCGTCCTCGTGGCCCTCCAGCAGGGCCAGGATGCGGTCCTGCTCGGGCCCGGGCGGACCGGCTGCCACCTGGGCCCGCGGGTCGGTAGCGACCCGATCCGCCAGATCGCCGACGCCGAGCAGGCGGTTCATGCGTCCAGGTGGGCGCGGACCTCGTCGGGCGGCGAGATCGGCCGGTGGTCCCCGATGGTCACACCCACATAGGTCACCGTGGCGGTCACGACCTGCCGGTCACCGACCCGCAGGTCGAACTCGACGTCCAGCGAGGTGGTGCCCCAGCGGACGACCTCGGCGGTGACGTCGAGCACGTCGCCGACGCCGGCGGGGCCGTGCCACTCGAGGCTGGCGGCCTTGAGCATGACCTCCCAACCCAGGTCCTCGAAGCGCGGGGTCAACTCGCGCAGCCAGGTGTCGAAGACATCGTCGATGTACGCCAGGTAGTGGGCGTTGAACACCACCCCCTGGGGGTCGACCTCGCCGTAGCGGATGCGGATGCTGGCGTGGTGGGACACGGGCCGTTCAGTCGCCAATCCGGGCCACCTGGGCGGCCAGTCGTTCGGCGAACCGGTGCCGCTGGACGGCCACGGGCTCCGGCCCGGCCCCGCCGGGGGTGGTCCGGCGCACGACCGTCGCTCCCGGAACGAGCAGCGCTGCCGCCTCGGACCCGAGCCGCTCGTCGGCGGCGACGAGGTCGGCCAGGGTGCCCTCGCCGGCGAGCGCCGCCCGGACGTGGGTGCCGACCACGGCGTGGGCCTCCCGGAACGGCATGCCGGCGGCGACCAGGAACTCGGCCAGGTCGGTGGCAGCGGCGTACGGGCTGTCGGCCGCCTCGGCCATCCGGTCCGTGTGGAACACGAGCGTCGCCACCATGCCGTCCAGGGCCAGGAGGGTCAGGCGCACGGTGTCGCAGGCGTCGAACAGGGGCTCCTTGTCCTCCTGGAGGTCCTTGTTGTAGGCCAGCGGCAGGCCCTTCAGGGACGCCAGCAGGCCGGTCAGGTCGCCGATCAGGCGGCCCGCCTTGCCCCGGGCCAGCTCGGCCACGTCGGGGTTCTTCTTCTGGGGCAGCATCGACGAGCCCGTGGAGAAGCCGTCGTCGAGGCCGACGAAGCCGAACTCGTCGGTGGACCAGAGCACCAGCTCCTCGCCCAGCCGCGAGAGGTGGATGCCGAGCATCGCGAGGGCGTACAGGGCGTCGGCCACGAAGTCCCGGTCGGACACGGCATCGAGGGAGTTCTCGAACCGCGCGGCGAACCCGAGTTCGGCGGCCGTGCCGTCGGGGTCGAGCGGCAGCGAGGAGCCCGCCAGCGCACCGGCGCCAAGCGGCGACACGTCGGCCCGGTCCCGGGCGTCGAGCAGCCGGTCCACGTCCCGGGCCAGCGCCCAGCCATGGGCCAGCAGGTGGTGGGCCAACAGCACCGGCTGGGCCTGCTGGAGGTGCGTGTAGCCCGGCAGGTACGCCCCACCGGCGTCGTCGGCCCGGGCAGCCAGGGTGGCCTGCAGGCCGCCCACGAGGGCCGCCAGCTCGGCCAGCTCCCGGCGGACCCACAGCCGCAGGTCGGTGGCGACCTGGTCGTTGCGGCTCCGGCCAGTGTGGAGCCTGGCGCCAGCGTCGCCGGCGATCTCGGTGACCCGCCGCTCGACGGCGGTGTGGACGTCCTCGTCCGAGGGGGCGAACTCGAAGGTCCCGCCGGCCATCTCGGCCTCGACGGCGTCGAGGGCGTCGAGCACCGCTGCGGCGTCGGCCTCGTCGAGCAGCCCGACCCGGGCCAGCATCCGGACGTGAGCCCGGGAGCCGGCGATGTCCTCCCGGAACAGCCGCTGGTCGAACGGCAGGCTGTCGTTGAGGGCCTGGAGGGTCTCTGCGGGCCCCTCGACGAACCGGCCGTGCCAGAGCGTGGCCACGGCGTCAGCCCCTGTCCCTCGCGGCCCGCCTGGCGACGGTCCGCAACCGCAGGGCGCTCAGCCGGATGAAGCCCTCGGCGTCGGCCTGGTCGTAGGCGCCCTCGTCCTCCTCGAACGTGGCGATGGCCTCGTCGAACAGGGTGTCGTCGGACTCCCGGCCCACGACCTCGACGTTGCCCTTGTAGAGCCGCACCCGGACCCGGCCGTTCACGAAGGCCTGGCTGTGGTCGATGGCCACCTGGAGCATCTCCCGCTCGGGGCTGAACCAGTAGCCGTTGTAGATCACCTCGGCGTACCGGGGCATCAGCTCGTCCTTGAGGTGGGCCACGCCCCGGTCGAGGGTGATCGACTCGATGGCCCGGTGGGCCTTGAGCAGGATGGTGCCGCCCGGTGTCTCATAGGCGCCCCGGGACTTCATGCCGACGTACCGGTTCTCGACGATGTCGATCCGGCCCACGCCGTTGGCGCCACCGACCTGGTTGAGGTGTGCGAGGACCTGGGCCGGCGTCATGGCCTTCCCGTCGACGGCGACCACGTCGCCCTTCTCATAGGTGAGGTCGACGTAGGTGGCCTCGTCGGCGGCCAACTCGGGGCTGACCGTCCAGCGCCACATCTCCGAGGTCGGCTCGTTCCACGGGTCCTCTAGGGGGCCGCCCTCGTAGGAGATGTGGAGCAGGTTGGCGTCCATCGAGTACGGCGACTTGGTGCCCCGCTTCATCTCGACGGGGATGCCGTGCCGCTCGGCGTAGTCGAGCAGGCTCTGCCGGGACCCCAGGTCCCACTCCCGCCACGGGGCGATGACCCGGATGTCGGGGTTCAGGGCATAGGCGCCCAGCTCGAACCGGACCTGGTCGTTGCCCTTGCCGGTGGCGCCGTGGCTGATGGCGTCGGCCCCGGTCTCGGCGGCGATCTCCACCAGCCGCTTGGCGATCAGGGGCCGGGCGATGGAGGTGCCGAGCAGGTACTCGCCCTCGTAGATCGCGTTGGCCCGGAACATCGGGAACACGTAGTCCCGGACAAACTCCTCACGGAGGTCCTCGATGTAGATCTTCTGCACGCCCATGGCCTCGGCCTTGGCCCGGGCCGGCTCGAGCTCCTCGCCCTGGCCCAGGTCGGCGGTGAAGGTCACGACCTCGCAGCCGTAGTTCTCCTCCAGCCAGCGGAGGATAATCGAGGTGTCGAGCCCACCCGAGTAGGCCAGCACCACCTTGTCGACGTTCGTGGGGGCGTTGCTCACGTCTTGTTTCCGTTTCTCGTTCGGGGGTCTCGTTCGTCGGGCTAGAGGCCCGCCAGGCTCCGGAGGGTGGCGGCCAGCCGCTTGCCGGTGGTCCCCTCGGCGGCCACGACGAGGAGCGTGTCGTCGCCGGCGACCGTGCCGAGGATCTCGTCGTGGCCCGACCGGTCGATCGCCGAGGCGACCACGTGGGCCGAGCCGGGCGGTGTGCGGAGCACCACGATGTTGCCGGAGTGCTCGACGTCGGCCACCCACTCGCCCATCACCCGCCGCAGGTGGCTCTCCGGGGCGAGCTGGTCGGCGGGATGCTCGGGGATCGCGTAGACGCTCTCCCCGCCGGGCAATCGGACCTTGACGGCACCGAGGTCGCCGAGGTCCCGGGACACGGTGGCCTGGGTGGCGGTGATGCCGGCCTCGGCCAGCAGCTCGACAAGATGGCCCTGGCTGGTGACGGGCTGCCCGGCCAGGATCCGGGCCAGCCGGTGCTGCCGTTGTGCCTTGCTCATGTCGCACCTCCGGTTTCGGCGCCGGCCGCCTCGCCCAGCAGCCAGGCCAACAGGCCCCGGGCGGCGTGCATCCGGTTCTCGGCCTGGGGCCAGACGCGGCTGGCGGGCCCGTCGACGACGCCGTCGGACACCTCCTCGCCCCGGTGGGCCGGCAGGCAGTGCAGGAGCAGGGCCCGGTCGCCGGCGGCGGCCATCAGCCGCTCGTCGACCCGGTAGCCCTCGAAGTCCTGGAGCCGCTTGGCGCTCTCCTCCTCCTGGCCCATCGAGGTCCAGACGTCGGTGTAGACGACGTCGGTGCCGTCGACGGCCTCCTCGGGCCGCTCGAACTCGTGGACCTCGACGCCGGCGGCGGCGATCCGGTCGGCGTCGACCGCCGACGGCCGGTAGCCGGGCGGGCCGGCGAACCGGACCTCCATGCCGAGCATGCCGGCGGCCAGGCCGAGGGACCGGAAGACGTTGTTGGCGTCGCCCACGTAGGCGACGGTCCGACCGGCGAGGTCGCCGAGGAGTTGCCTCATGGTGAGCACGTCGGCGAGGGCCTGGAGGGGATGGGCGCCGTCGGAGAGCATGTTGACGATCGGCACGAGGTCCATGGCGGCCATCCGCTCGACCGTCGAGTGGGCGAACACCCGGGCGCCGATGGCGGCGTGGTAGCAGGCCAGGGTCCGGGTCACGTCCTCGACCGACTCCCGGGTGTCGAGGCCGACCTCGGAAGCCTGGATGTAGACGGGGTGGCCACCCAACTGGACGACCGCCATCTCCATGGAGTTGCGGGTCCGTGCCGACGGCTTCTCGAACACCAGGCCCATGCCCCGGCCCTCGAGGACCCGCGGGGGTGACGGGTCGACGGCCAGGTCCAGGACCCGAACCAGTTCGGCCCTCGTGAGGTCGTCGACCTCGAGCAGGTGCCTCATGCCGCCACCTCCGCATCGCCGGCCAGTACGTCGCCGAGGATCGCCACGCCCTCGGCCAGTTCGTCGTCGGTCACCGTCAGGGGCGGCGCCAGCCGCAGGGCGGTCGGCGTGACGCCGTTGACCACCAGGCCGGCCTCGAGGCAGGCCCGCGCCACGTCAGCGGCCTTCTGGTCGTCGAGGGCGGTGGGATCGAGTTCGGCGGCGAGCAGCAGCCCCAGACCCCGCACGCCGGAGACGCCGGGCAGTGCCTCGAGCAGGCCGGTGAGCGTGGCGCCCCGGGCGGCGGCGCAGGCCGGGGCGTCGATCTCCTCCATGACGCGGAGCACCTCCCGGGCGGCCGAGGCGGCCAGCGGCTGCCCCCCGAAGGTGGAGCCGTGGTCGCCGGGCCTGAACGCGGCGGCAACGTCGGCCTCGGCCCACACGGCACCGATCGGGACGCCGTTGCCGAGGGCCTTGGCGACCGTCACGATGTCGGGCCGGATGCCGGCGTGCTGGAACCCGAACCACCGGCCGGTGCGTCCGAGGCCGGTCTGGATCTCGTCGAGGATCAGCAGCATCCCCCGCTCGTCGCAGAGCCGCCTCAGCCCGACGAGGAAGTCCACGTCGGCCGGGTTGACGCCGCCCTCGCCCTGGAGCGGCTCGACGAGTATGGCGCCCACGGACGGGTCGAGGACGGCCTCGAAGGCGGCCAGGTCGTTCCAGGCGGCGTGCCGGAACCCTTCTGGCAGCGGCTGGAACGGCTCGTGCTTCTCGGGTTGACCGGTGGCGGCCAGGGTGGCGAGCGTCCGGCCGTGGAAGGAGCGCATCGCCGAGACGACCACGTGCCGGCCCCTCCCCTGGTGCTTGCGGGCCAGCTTGATGGCGGCCTCGTTGGCCTCGGCACCCGAGTTCTGGAACAGCACCCGGCCGGGCCCGGTGGCACCGGTGCCGGACCGGACGAGGGCGTCCAGCCGGGCGGCCACCTCGAGGTGCGGCTCGGTGTCGAACAGGTTGGACACGTGCAGCAGCGTGCCGGCCTGCCCGGCCAGTGCCGCCGCCACTCTGGGGTGGCTGTGCCCGAGGCTCGTGACCGCCAGGCCGCAGAGGAAGTCCAGGTACCGCTTCCCGGTGTCGTCGAAGAGCTCGGTGCCGCTGCCACGGACGAACGTGACCGGCGGGTCGCCGTAGTTGCCCATCAGGAGCCGCTGGCCGCTCACGACGCACCGCCTGCGGTGTCGGCGTCCCGGGGCGGCGTGTCGGGCCCGCCGCCGACCGGATGGACCATCGTGCCGATGCCGGCATCGGTGAAGAGCTCGAGGAGCACCACGTGCGGGATCCGACCGTCGACCATGTGTGCCGAGCCGACGCCAGCGTGGACGGCGTCGAGGCAGGCCTGCGCCTTGGGGATCATGCCGCCGCTGATCGTGCCGTCGGCCACGAGCGCACCGAGCTGCTCGACGTCCAGCCGGGAGATGAGCGTGTCGGGGTCGTCGGCGTCGGCCCGCAGGCCCTCGACGTCGGTCAGGTAGAGGATCCGCTCGGCGCCCAGCGCTCCAGCGAGCGCGGCGGCAACCGTGTCGGCGTTGATGTTGTACGACTGGCCGCTCACGTCGGCGCCGATGGTGGAGACCACGGGGATCAGGTCCTCGGCGAGCAGCCGCTCGACGATGGCGGGGTTGACGGCCTCGACGTCGCCGACGAACCCCAGCTCGGGGTCTCGGGCGGTGGCCCGGATGAGGCCCCCGTCCTCACCGGAGAGGCCGACTGCGAGCGGACCGTGGACGTTGATGCCCGAGACGATGTCCCGGTTGACCTTGCCGACGAGCACCATGCGGGCCACGTCGAGGGTGTCGGCGTCGGTCACCCGCAGCCCGTCCCGGAACTCGGGCTCGAGGCCCAGCCGGTCCATGAGCTGGCCGATCTGGGGTCCGCCGCCGTGCACGACCACCGGGTGGATGCCGACCGAGTGCATGAGGACGACGTCCTCGGCGAACTGGGCGGCCAGGGCGGCGTCGACCATGGCGTTGCCGCCGAACTTGACGACCACGACCGAGCCGGCGAACCGCTGGATGTACGGCAGGGTCTCCACCAGGACGGCCGCCCGCCGCTCGGGTGAGAACTGCTCGGTGCCGGGGTTCATTTCGTACTCCTCGTCCTCGGGCCTCACGAGGTCTGCATGTTCTCGTCGACGTAGGCATGGCTGAGGTCGGTCGTGACGATCCGTGCCGTACCGTCGCCCTGGCCCAGGTCGACGTCGAGGTCGAGGGTCCGTCCGGCCATGTGGGCCCTCAGGGCGGCCTCGTCGACCGGCTGGGCCTCTCCGCCGGCGTACACGGCCTGGCCGCCGTACGAGATGGTGATCGTGTCGGGGTCGAAGGCGATGCCGGCCGCGCCCATCTCGGCGGCGATCCGGCCCCAGTAGGGGTCCTCGCCGTACCAGGAGCACTTGACCAACTGGCAGTTGGCGGTGTCCCGGGCACCCTTGGCGGCCTCGGCGTCGCTGGCAGCGCCGGTGACGGCGAGGAACACGGTCTTGGTGGAGCCCTCGGCGTCGTCGGCCATCTGCACGGCCAGCGAGGCGCAGGCGTCGGCGAGGGCGGTCCCGAGGGCGTCGGCATCGACGGGCCCGGCGGTGCCGCTGGCGAGCAGCAGGACGGTGTCGTTGGTGGACTCGGCGCCGTCGACGGTGAGGCAGTTGAAGCTGGTGCCCACGGCCGCCCGCAGCAGGTCGGTGGCGGTGGCGGGGTCGACCTCGGCGTCGGTGGTGAGCACGGCCAGCATGGTCGCCATGTTGGGCTCGAGCATGGCGGCCCCCTTGGCGATGCCGCCCACGGTGAAGCCCTCGCCGGAAACGACGGTGGTCTTGGCGACGGTGTCGGTGGTCATGATCGCCTCGGCGGCGGCGGCGCCCCCGTCGGCGGCGAGGGCGGCGACGGCCTCGGGGATGCCGGCCAGAAGCAGGTCCATCGGGAGCGGGTAGCCGATCCAGCCGGTCGAGCAGACCAGTACCTCGTCGGGGGCGCAGCCCAGCTCGGCGGCGGTGGCGGCGGCCATCGCACCGGCGTCGGCGAGGCCCTGCACGCCGGTGGCGGCGTTGGCGTTACCGCTGTTGAGCACCACGGCAGCGGCCCGGCCGCCGGTGGCGGCCAGGTGCGCCCGGCAGGCCAGCACCGGGGCGGCGGTCATCTTGTTGGACGTGAAGACGCCGGCGGCGGTGACGGGGGCGCCGTCGGCGGTGGCGACCAGTGCCAGGTCGGGGGCGCCCGACGGCTTGAGCCCGCAGGTGGTGCCTGCGGCGACGAAGCCCGGGACGCTGGTGACGCTCACGGCCGTGCCCCCACCAGCGAGGGCGACTCGACGCTCACGGGTAGACGCCGATCGAGGAGAGGCCGGCGGCCTCGTCGAGGCCCAGGGCCAGGTTGGCGCACTGCACGGCCTGCCCGGAGGCCCCCTTGACGAGGTTGTCGATGGCGCACAGCACCACCAGCAGGCCCGTCCGGGGGTCGACCCGGGCGGTCAGGTGGGCGGCGTTGGAGCCGAGCGTGGCCTTGGTCGATGGCGACCGCTCATCGACGACGACGAACGGCTCGTCGGCGTAGGAGTCGGCCAGCAGTCCCAGGGCCCCTTCGCTGTCGAGGTTCCCGGTGGGCCGGGCGTAGCAGGTGGCGAGGATGCCCCGGTTCATGGGTGCCAGGTGCGGGGTGAACAGCACCGACACGTCGTCGACGGCCGAGCCGTCGGCCCGGGAGGCGAGGACCTGCTCGATCTCGGGGGTGTGCCGGTGGCCGACGAGGCCGTAGGCGGTGAAGTCCTCGTCGGCGGCGCAGAAGGTGGTGTGCGGCTTCGGGGGCCGGCCGGCGCCCGACACGCCACTGGCGGCGTCGACCACGATCCCCGACGGCTCGACGTGGCCGCCCCAGGTGAACGGGGCCAGGGCGAGCGAGGCGGCGGTCGGGTAGCAGCCGGGGACGGCGACCAGCGGCGCCCCGACCAGCGACGGCCGGTAGAGCTCGGGCAGCCCGTAGGCGAAGCCGTCGAGCAGTTCGTGGGCGGTGTGCGCCTCGTCGTACCACTCGGGGTAGAGGGCGGCGTCGGACAGCCGGAAGTCGGCCGACAGGTCGAGCACGTGGCCGACCCGGGACGCCAGGTCCGGAACGAGGGCCTGCGAGGCGCCGTGCGGGAGGCCGAGGAACACGAGGTCGCAGCCGTCGGCGGTCTCGTCGTCGACCTCCGAGAACGCCAGGTCGCCGTAGTGGGCGGCCAGGCTGGGATAGAGGTCCGCCACGGCGGTGCCGGCCTGCGTGTCGCCGGTGGCCACGACCACGTCGAGGTCCGGGTGGGCGGCACAGAGCCGCAGCAGTTCGGCCCCGGTGAACCCCGAGGCCCCGATGATCCCGACGGAAGCCATTCCGGAAGCATACGGCGCAGCGTATGATCATGCAACATGTTTATGCATGACCTTGGATGAGACTCGCGGCCTCGAATCAGGCGGCGACGACGACCTTTCCCACCACCTTGCGGTCGGCGATGTCCTGGAGCGCGCGGGCCGCCTCGTCGAAGCCGTAGACGGGGTGCAGCAGGGGATCCACGGCGCCCGTGGCCGCCAGGGCCAGCACCTCCCCCATCTGCCCGGCGAACGACTCGGGGCGGCGGGCCAACGACGCCCCCCAGTGCACCCCCACCACCGAGTAGTTCTTGAGCAGCACGTGGTTGGTGGCGATCTCGGGGATGCCGGCCACGAAGCCGATCACCAGCAGCCGGCCGTCCCACGCCATGCAGCGGCGCACCTGCTGGAACATGTCGCCGCCCACCGGGTCGTAGGCCACGTCCACCCCGGCGCCGCCGGTCAACTCGCGAATCCGTTCGACCAGGTCACCGGGTTCGTGGAACGACCGGTGGTCGACCACCTCGTCGACACCGAGGGCCTCGCAGGCCGCCACCTTCTCCGGACCGCCGGCCACCGCGATCACCCGCGCCCCGGCGGCCAGGCCCAGCTGGATGGCCGCCGAGCCGGTGCCGCCCGAGGCGCCGGTGACCAGCAGGGTCTCGCCCGGCTGGAGCCGTGCCCGGTCGTGGAGGGCGAACCAGGTGGTGCCGTAGTTGGTCGGCAGGGCGGCGGCCTTCTCGGGGACGACGCCGTCGGGCACGGCGACCGCCGTGCCGGTGCCGACCACCGCCCGGTCGGCCAGCGCCCCGCCGAGGCTCAGGACCCGCTGGCCGACCTCGAAGCCGCCGACCCCCTCCCCCACTGCCGCCACCCGGCCCACCACCTCGGCCGCCGGGCTGAACGGCAGTGGCGGCTTGACCTGGTACTCACCCCGGCACTGCAGGACGCTCGGGAAGGCCAGGCCCACGGCCTCGACGTCGAGCACCAGCCGCCCCGGGGCGGGTTCGGGTGGGTCGACCTCGTCGAGGACGAGGCGGTCGATGGGTTCACCCAGTTCGTGGACCTGCCAGCAGCGCATGCCGGCGAACGTAGTCGTGGACGGTGCCGTGGCGCCGATCGGGAGCGACGGAGCCTCAGCCGCGGAGCGTTGCGGGCAGCGAGCCCTCGACGGCGGAGATGCAGCGGCTGCGCACCTCGGCGACCTCGGCGTCGGTGAGCGTGCGGTCGCCAGCCTGGAGCCGCAGGGTGAAGGCCAGGCTGCGCCGGCCCTCCCCGACCACGTCGCCACGGAACACGTCGAACAGCGAGAGGTCCACCAGCAGGTCGCCCCCGGCCTCCCGCAGGCAGACGTCGACGGCTGCCGCCGGCGTGCCCTCGTCGACGGCGAACGCCAGGTCGATGTCGGAGGACGGGTAGCGGCTGACCCGCCCGTAGGGCTTGTCGCCGTGCGGCAGGGCGAGGAGCGTGTCGAGGTCGACCTCCAGCCAGGCCACCCGCTCGGGCACCTCGAAGGCCTCGAGCACCCCGGGATCGACCTCGCCGACGTTGCCCACGGACACGCCGCCCACCTCGATGCGGGCGGTCCGCGAGGGGTGCAGGCCCGGGGCCGACTCGGCCACGAGGGCATAGTCGCGGGCCGCCAGGGCGTCGGCCAGCGCCGACCAGACCGACACCGCCTCGCCCGCCTCCCGGCCGGCCAGGGCGACCGCCAGGTGTTCCCGCTCGTCGGGCAGCGGTTGCGGCTCGGCGGGCCGACGGTAGACGTGCCCGACCTCGAACACGCCGAGGCCGGTCATCCGGTGCGAGGCGTTGTAGGCCAGCGTCCGCAGGATCCCCGGGCGGAGTGACGCCCGCATCACGGACTCCTCGGCGACGAGCGGGTTCACCAGCGTGACCCCATCGGCCGGCAGGCCCGCCGCCTCGAGGTCACCGGGAGCGAGGAACGGCACCGGCATGACCTCGTCGAGGCCGAGGCCGGCCATCGTGGAGCGGACCGTCCGCCGGTCCAGCTGGTACGGCGTGAGGTGGCCGGTGAGCGTCGAGCGGGGCACCGTGCGCTCGATGCGCCCGTAGCCGTGCATCCGGGCGACCTCCTCGACCACGTCGATCTCGGTGCTGCTGTCGGGCCGGAAGCTGGGAACCACCACCTCAAGGTCGTCGCCGGCCTCGGTGACCCCGAACCCGATCGACTGCAGCACCTCGGCGATGCGGCCCCGGCCCAGGTCCGTACCCAGCAGGGCGTTGACGCGCCCGGTGCGGACCCGGATGGCCTCCCGGGCCGGCAGGTTGCCCCGTGCATCCACCAGGTCGGGGGCCAGCGTGGCACCCGACGGGGCCAGCAGCTCGGCGAAGCGGCGCATGGCGAGGTCCACGACCTCCGGGTCGCAACCCCGCTCGAACCGGGCCGAGGCCTCGCTGCGCAGGCCCAGGCGGCGGCCGCTCGTGGCGATCGTCATCGGGTCCCACCAGGCCATCTCGAGGGCGACCGAGGAGGTCGAGTCGTCGATCTCGGTGTTGGCGCCGCCCATGATCCCGGCGATGCCGATGGCGGTGTCGTCGCCGTCGGCGATCACGCCGTCAGCCACTGTGAGCGTGCGCTCGACGCCGTCGAGGGTCTCGATGACCTCGCCGTCGGCGGCACGCCGCACCCGGAAGGCAGCGCCGGCAACCCGGTCCAGGTCGTAGGTGTGGTTGGGCTGGCCGAGCTCGAGCATCACGTAGTTGGAGACGTCGACCACGCTGTTGATGGGCCGTTGCCCGAGTGCCGTGAGCCGGTTGGCCAGCCAGCGGGGCGAGGTGCCGACGACGACCCCGTCGAGGACCCGCAGGCCGAAGCGACCGCAGAGGTCCTCGTCGAGGATCTCCACGGTCGCCCGCCCGGCAGCCCCGTCGCCCGACTCGGCCACCGCCGGCTCGGGAATGGCGAACGGCACGCCCTGGCGGGCGGCCAGGTCACGGGCCACGCCGGACACCGACATGGCGTCGGGGCGGTTGGGGTTGACCTCGAGGTCGTAGAGCACGTCGGGCCGCAGGTCGAGGGCCTCAGTCAGCGGCGTGCCGGGGGTCGGTTCACCGTCGAGCAACAGGATGCCGTCGGCGTCGTCACCCAGGCCGATTTCGGTCGGCGAGCAGAGCATGCCGTTGGACCACTCGCCCCGGAGCTTGCGGCGGGCGATCTCGAGGCCGCCGGGCATGACCGCCCCGAGCGTGGCCAGCGGCACCAGGTCGCCGACCGACATGTTGAAGGCACCACAGCAGATCTGCAGTGCCTCGCCGTCACCGGCGTCGACGTCGACCAGCTGGATCCGGTCGGCATCGGGGTGCCGGCGCAGGTCGAGCACGCGAGCCACGACGATGCCGTCGAGGCCCTCCCCGACCGCCGTCATCTCCTCGACGGCGAGGCCCAGGTCGCTCAACTGGTCGCCGATGGCGACCGGGTCACCCTCGATCGGCGCGAAGTCGCGCAACCAGGAGAGGAGGACCTTCATTCGCCTGCCTCCGTCATCCCCATCAGAACTGCTCCAGGAAGCGGTGGTCGTTGCGGAACAGTTCACGCAGGTCGTCGATGCCGTGGCGCATCAACGCCAGGCGGTCGAGGCCGAACCCGAAGGCGAAGCCCGACCACTCCTCCGGGTCGAGGCCTCCGGCCCGCAGCACGTTGGGGTGCACCATCCCGCAGCCGGCCAACTCCAGCCAAGACCCGTCGGGGCGCTGGATGTCGAACTCCGCCGACGGCTCGGTGAACGGGAAATACGAGGGCCGCAGCCGGGAGGTGAAGTCGGACCCGAAGTAGGCCCGGGTGAAGGCCTCGAGGGTGCCGGCGAGGTCGCCGAAGGTGATGCCCCGGTCGACGACCAGACCCTCGATCTGGTGGAACACCGGCATGTGGGTGGCATCGGCCGTGTCACTGCGGAACACCCGCCCCGGCATGATCGAATAGATCGGCGGCTCCTGGGTCTCCATGACCCGGACCTGCACCGGCGAGGTGTGGGTGCGCAGCAGTGTGCTCTGCGGCTCACCGTGGTCGACGTAGAGCGTGTCGTACATGTCCCGGGCCGGGTGGTCGAGCGGGAAGTTGAGGGCGCCGAAGTTGTGCCACTCGTCCTCGATCTCGGGGCCCTCGGCGACCGTGTAGCCCATGCCGACGAAGAGGTCCTCAAGGCGCTCCCACGTCTGGGTGACCACGTGGCGGTGGCCGAGGCGCCGGCCCCGGTCGAACTCCGTCAGGTCCAGGCGCTCGGCCTCGAGCACCACGGCCCTCGCCTCGGCAGCCAGTTCGGCACGGCGAGCGGCCACGAGGACCTCGATCTCGGTGCGCACCTCGTTGACCCGGCGCCCGACGACCTTGCGGCCCTCGGGGTCGATGCCGCCCAGATGGCTGCGCACCGTCGTCACCACCGACTTCTTCCCCAGCAGGTCGGTGTCGAGCACGGCGAGGGCATCGAGGTCGGCGGCCGCGGCCACCGCGACGGCAGCGTCGGCTACGGCGGCGTCGAGTTGGGCGGCGAGGTCTTCCATCAGGTCATACAGGGGTGTCGGCCATTCGGGCGGTGCCAGCGAGGCTAGAGCAGGCGGCCCCCGTCAGGAACGACCGTTTGCGGCCGGCGCCCGACGGGTTCACCGGTCGACGACGGCGTAGAGCAGGACCGAGCCGGCCACCGCCACGTTCAGCGAGTCGCCGGCACCGGTGGTCGGCACCGTAACGAGGCCCGTGCAGCGCTCCAGGGCCTCGTCGGGGAGGCCGTGGGGTTCATTGCCGAGGACGAGAACGGGTGCCGGTTCGGCCGGCACCTCGGTGGGGTCGACGCCACCGCGGGCCACCGTGGCCCAGCAGGGACGTCCCAAATCGCCGAGTTCGTCGAGCGCCCGCCCCACGGCGTCGTCGCCCTCGAGGACCGCCAGGGGCAACCGGAAGAGGGCCCCGGCGGTGGCCCGGACGCACTTGGGGTTGTACGGATCGACGCCCCCGGCCACGACCACCCCGGCGGCGCCGAAGGCCTCGGCGGACCGCACGAGTGTGCCGGCGTTGCCGGGATCGGCCAGGTCGGCCAGCACGACCAGCAGGCCGTCGGGCAGTTCGGCCGTCGGGACGTCGTGGGTGGCGACGACCGCCAGGGCCGCCTGCGGGCTGCGGGTCGTGGTCAGGCCCCCGAAGGGGCCGTCGTCGACGATCCCGCACGGGACGCCCGCCCGTTGGGCGGCGGCAACGACCCCACCGTCCGCTGCCGAGACGGGGACGAGGACCTGTAGGACCTCACGGCCCGCCGCCAGGGCGTCGGCGACGAGGGTCGGACCCTCGACGAGGTAGACGCCCTCCTCGCGGCGCAGCGAGCGCTCGCGGGCAAGTCGCCTGACGCGGGTGATCAACGGGCTACGCCCGCCCACGGTGCCCTCCACCGGTCCGGTCACCGGTCGTCTCCGGCGACGGAGGCCGGCTGGATCAGGCGGCGTCGGCCGACCCGCCGGCCGCCTCGACGAGTGCGGCGAACGCCTGCGGCTCGTTCACGGCCAGATCGGCCAGCACCTTGCGGTCGACCTCGATGCCGGCCTCGCGCAGGCCCGCCACGAAGCGGCTGTAGGTGGTGCCGTGCTGGCGGCAGGCGGCGTTGATGCGCTGGATCCAGAGCCGGCGGAACTGGCCCTTCTTGGCCCGGCGGTCGCGGAACGCGTAGTTCCCCGAGTGCATGACCTGCTCGTTGGCGGCGCGGAACGAACGGCTCTTGTTGCCGTAATAGCCCTTGGCCTCCTCGAGGATGGCGCGGTGCTTCTTCTTGCTCTGGACGGCTCGCTTGACCCTGGCCATCGCGGTACTCCTTGTTGGAACGGGGTGGGGTGTGGACGGTCGGCGGTGGAACCGCCTGTCGGGCTAGATCCCGAGTTGCTTGCGGACGGCCTTGGCGTTCGTCGGGTGGACGTCGCTCTCGTTGGACAGGCGCCGCTTGCGCTTGGGGGACTTCTTCTCCAGGATGTGGTTGAGGTTGCCGTTGCGCCGCTTGAGGCGACCGGTCCCGGTCACCTTGAAGCGCTTGGCGGCACCACGGTGGGTCTTCATCTTGGGCATGTCGTGCTCCTTCGTGCGTGCGGTGGGGTCGGGCTCAGGAGGCCTCGGCGGCGGGTTCCTCGCCGGCCTCGGCGGCCTCGGCGGCAGCGGCGGCTTCGGCGGCTTCGGCCTCGGCGGCTTCGGCCTCGGCGGCCACGCGGGCGGCGGCTTCCTCCCGCTGGCGGCGGGTGGCCTGCCCGGGACCGAGCACCATCGTCATGTTGCGACCCTCCTGCTTGGGGTAGGTCTCCACACGACCGACGTGCTCGACGGCCTCGGCAACCTGGTCCAGGATGCGGCGGCCCAGCTCGGGGTGCTGCATCTCGCGGCCACGGAACATGATCGTCACCTTCACCTTGCTGCCCTCACCGAGGAACTGCTCGACCTTGCGGGTCTTGGTGGCGAAGTCGCCGGGTCCGATCTTGGGCCGGTACTTCATCTCCTTGACGGAGATGTGGGTGGCCTTCTTTCGGGACTCCTTGGCACGCTGGGACTGCTCGTACTTGTACTTCCCGTAGTCCATGATCCGGCAGACCGGTGGGTCGGCCTTGTCGGCCACCTCCACGAGGTCGAGGCCGAGGTCACGTGCCATGGCGATCGCCTCCGGGAGGGGGCGGATGCCGATCTGGTCACCGTCGGGTCCGACCAGGCGCACCTCGCGGGCGCGGATGCGGTCGTTGATCCGGGGCTCCTGGTTGGCTGGCGTGGCTATCGCTCGTCGCTCCTGTGCGTCACGCAGGTTCCTTCCTGGGTGGGGGTCTGGGCTACCTGCCCGACAGCGGCACGGGGCCGAAAAACGAAGCAGGCGGGTGTCGGAAAGCCGACACCCGCCGGGCACGGGGCCGACGGACGCCACGGACACCCGGAGGGGTGGGACGTGGAGGCCGGACGGCCACCGGACGATCGGTGGCTGAGGACCCGGGCTCACCGAGGGTGGCCGGGTGGGGAGAACCCCGCTTTCCGCTCTGTTGTGGCCCCCTAGAGTACCAAGGTCGCCCGCCAGACGGAACCGGGCACCCCGACCACCCGTTTCCGCCGGACGGCCCGCAGAAGAACCCCAGGCAGACAGGACCGACCATGAGCACACTGTGGACCCCGGGGGGCGAAAGCCCCGTCGATCCCGCCGCCGCCGACGGCAAGCCCGTGGTCGACGGCGACGGCCTCTCCCTCGACGATCTCCCACCCGAGGAACGGGAGAAGGCGGAAGAGATCGTGCGGGAGATGGCCGCCGTCCAGGAGGAGGTCGCCAACACGGCGCCCGAGGTCTACGTCAACAACCACCTCATGGGCCTGTTCAACCTGGCCGTCATCCACCTCTCCCGGCAGCCGCCGAACCTGGAGGCGGCGGCGCTCGCCATCGACGCCCTCGGTGCCGTGGTCGACCGGCTGTCGGGCCGGCTGGGCGACGACGAGGGAACGATCAAGGAGTACCTGAAGGAGGTCCGCATGGCGTACGTCGGACTCCAACGGGAGATGGCGGCACAGGGCGACGCCGAGGCCCCGGGGGGCGACGCCGGCGGCGACGTCGACTGAGTGGTCAGGCGGACCGCAGGTCGGCCGCCTCCCAGCGCCCGGCCCGGCCGGGCACCAGGGTGAACGCCACGGCGGTGCCGGCCGCGATCGTGCGTGAACCGTCGGCCACGGCCGTGCAGTGGAACGGCCAGCGGTCGCCCGCCTCGTCGACCACCTCGCCCAGGCCCGACCCGTCGTCGAAGGCGGCGACGGCCCCCGACCGGCGCGACGTCCGGCCCGACCCCATCAGTCGCCGACCTGCATCAGTCGCCGACCTGCATCAGTCGCCGACCTGCATCAGTGGACGATCTTGGCCAGCGGGAGCTCGAGGATGTCGGTGGCGCCGGCGTCCCGCAGGGCGGGGATCAGCACGTTGACCTCGGTCTTGGCCACCACCGTCTCGACCGCGTAGCCGGAACCCCCGAAGAGCTCGTTGACCGTCGGCGACTTCATCGAGGGGATCAAATCGATGACCTCGTCCAGCGCCTCGCTGGGGACGTTCATCTTCACCAGCACCTTCCCGCGGGCCTCGAGCGCCCCCTGCAGCAGGGTGAGCAGTTGGTCCATGGCGTGGCGCTTGGCGGGTTCGGCGTAGGCCTCGGGGTTGGCGACGATCTCCGTGTAGCTGGTGAGGATCGTGTCGATGACCTTGAGGCCGGCCGCACGCAACGCCCGCCCGGTCTCGGTGATGTCGACGACGACGTCCACGATGTCGGGCACCTTGGCCTCGGTTGCACCGTAGGACAGCCGGATGTCGGCCTCGACGCCCTGCTCGGCAAAGTAGCGGCGGGTCAACTCGGGGTACTCGCTCGACACACGGACGCCGTCGGGCAGGTCGGCGACCCGCTCACAGGGCGAATCGCCCTGGACGGCCACGACGATCCGCACAGGGCGGGAGGTGGCCTTCGAGTAGCGCAGCTCTCCCAGCGACACGACGTCGCTGCCGGTCTCCTCGATCCAGTCGCGGCCCGTGATGCCGAGGTCGAACAGCCCGTCGGCGACGTAGGTGGGAATCTCCTGTGGACGCAGGATCCGGACCTCGTCGACCCGGGGATCCTCGATGGAGGCCCGGTAGTCGACCGTCGAACTGCGGCTCACCGCCAGGTCGGCGGCCTCGAACAGTTCGAGGGTCGCCTTCTCGAGCGAACCCTTGGGAAGGACCAGTTTCAGCACGGAACGAACCTAGCGGGAGGGGTCGCCGCAGCGGTCGGAGATTTCTCCGGACCCCACGGTCAGTCGGGGTCCAGCACCAGGTCGAGGCGCAGGTCGTCGCCGAGGGCCCTGACCGAGGCGAACCGGCCGCGGGACAGGTCGGCCATCGTCGGCGCCCCGGCGCCGGCCAGGACCGGCCGGCCGTCGTCGCCACCGAGGAGCGCCGGGGCCACGTAGACGACGTAGCGGTCGACCAGGCCGGCCCGGTGGAACCGCCCGGCCACGTCGGCGCCGCCCTCGACGAGCAGTTGGAGCACGCCCTCGTCGCCCAGCCGGTCGAGGAGGCCCTCCAGGGGCCCCTCGTACGACTCGGCGGGGGCGACCCGGGCACCATCCGGAACGGCGCCCAGGATGATGCGACGGGGATCGGCCACCGGTCCCCCGTCGTCGGGCGCCCAGTCGCGGACGGTGAGCGCCGGGTCGTCGGCACGCACGGTCCCTGCCCCGACGCAGACGGCGTCGGACTCGGCCCGCAGGCGGTGGACGTCTGAGCGGGCCTCGGGCCCGGTGATCCACGTACTCGTGCCGTCGGGCGCCGCAAGGCGACCGTCCAGCGTGACGGCCAGCTTCACGACCACGTAGGGCCGCCCGGTGGCGCGGTGGTGCAGGTACGGGGCCAGCTGCTCGGCGACCTCGGTGGCGGCCACGCCGACCTCGACCTCGACGCCGGCTTCGCGGAGCCGCGCGGTGCCGCGTCCACGGACGTTCGGGTCGGGATCCTCGACCCCGATGACCACCCGGGCGACACCCGCCTCGAGGATCGCCTCGGTGCACGGACCGGTACGACCGGTGTGGTCGCACGGTTCCAGGGTGGCGTACAGGGTCGCCCCCCGGGCCGCCTCTCCTGCCTCGGCGAGGGCGTGGGCCTCGGCGTGCGGGCCGCCGGGTGGGCTGCTCGCCCCCGTGCCCACGACCACCCCGTCGACGACGACCACGGCGCCCACCCACGGGTTGGGGGAGGTCGAGCGACGCGATCCCGAGGCCGCCTCGACGGCCGCCAGCATGTGGTCGCGGTCGGCGTCGCCCATGCCTCAGCCGCCGTGCGGATGGGGATCGGCGTTGTCGACGAGGAGCCGGACCGCGTGCGGCACCACGTCGACCACGGCCTCGAGGCACTCGACGCAACCCTTCGAGGAGCCCGGTGTGTTCAGAACCAGGGCCGTCCCGATGGTGCCGGCAACGCCGCGGGAGAGCCTGCCGAGCGGGTTGACCAGCCGCATTGCTTCGGCGAGGCCCGGCGCCTCACGGTCGAGGACGGCGCGGGTTCCCTCCGGCGTGCGGTCACGGGGTCCGAAGCCCGTCCCGCCGGTGGTCACGACCAGGCCGTGGAAGCCGTCCGCCAGGCGGGCCAGGGCCGAGGCCACCTCGTCGGCGCCGTCGGCGCACACCGACCGCTCGACGACCTGCCAGCCCTCGGCCAACATGCGTTCCTCCAGAGCCGCCCCGGAACGGTCCTCGCGCGTGCCGTGGACGACCCCGTCCGAGACGGTCAGGACCTTGGCGTCGAGGTGGTGCGCGGTGCCGTCCTCCATGCCGTGAGGGTACCGGGGAGGCCCCGGCGGCAGGATTCCGACGCACCCGTGCCCACGAGTGGCACGTGACATGGGTACGGGCCCCGTGGCACGACTAGCGTCGCGGCGATGGGCGTCGACGACCTAGCCGGCTATGCGATCGAGGAGTTCGCCCACGGCGGGGTGTCCCGCACCGTGCTGCGCACCGGCCAGGGGCCGGCCGTGGTCGTCATGGCCGAGATTCCCGGGATCACCCCACGGGTCGCCGACTTCGGTCGCCGCGTAGCCGAGATCGGCTGCACGGCCGTCCTGCCCTCCCTCTTCGGAACACCGGGTCGCCGACCCTCGCCCGGCTACCTCGTCTCCAGCCTCACCCGGGCCTGCGTGTCCCGGGAGTTCACGGCGCTGCTCCGGCGCCGCACCTCGCGGGTGACCGACTGGCTGCGCGCCCTGGCCGCCTACGAGCACGGCCGCTGCGGCGGCCCCGGCGTCGGCGCCGTCGGCATGTGCTTCACCGGCGGCTTCGCCCTCGGGATGCTCCTGGACGAGCGGCTGCTGGCCCCGGTGCTCAGCCAGCCCTCCCTGCCGCTGCCGATCGGAAAGCGGCGCCGCCGCGACCTCGGCATCTCCGACAAGGACCTCGAGGTCGCGAAGGAGCGGGTGGCCGACGGCGCCTGCGTCCTGGGACTGCGGTTCAGCGGGGACTCCATGGCGCCCGCCGAGCGCTTCGAACGCCTCCGGGAGGAGTTCGGCGACGGCTTCCTCGGCATCGAGATCGACAACTCGCCGGGCAACCCGCACCGGATCGGCCCACGGGCCCACTCGGTGCTGACCGAGGAACTGGTGGACGAGCCCGGGCACCCCACCCGGGACGCTCTCGACGCCGTGCTCGGCCATCTGGCCGAGCGCCTGCTCCCCGACTGAGTCGCCGGGTCAGCCGGCCCGGTAGCGGAAGGCCGCCATTCCCTCGCTGTCCAGGTCCTGGGGCAGCAGCAGGCCGCCGCTGCCGTGGGACCGCCAGAGCGGCCCGAGCGGCTCGGCCTCGACGCCGGCCGCCTGTCGGAAGCGACCGTCCACGCCGGTGGTCTCCGCCGCGGTGAGCGTGCACACGCTGTAGACGAGCAGGCCGCCCGGCCGCAGCAGCGGCAGGGCCGCCTCGAGCAGCCCCACCTGCAGGTCGGCCAGGCGGGGGACCTCCTCCGGTGTCGCCCGCCAGCGGGCGTCGGCGCGGCGGCGGAGGACACCGAGGCCGGAGCACGGGGCGTCCACGAGCACCCGGTCGAAGGAGCCGTGCCGGAACGGCGGCCGTAGGCCGTCGGCGGCGACCAGGCTCAGGTCGAGCCCGAGGCCGGTGGCGTTCGAGCGGACGAGGCCCAGCCGCCCCCAGCGCAGGTCCATCGCCGTCACCCGGGCACCGGCACCTGCCATGGCGGTGGCCTTGCCGCCGGGTGCCGCGCAGAGGTCGAGGACCGACTCGCCCGTTGTCAGGTCCTCCACGGCAAGTTCGGCCACCAGTTGCGAGGCCCGGTCCTGCTGGTAGCCGTCGGAACGGGCGACCGCCGTCGCCGGCGTGTTCATGGCCGCCAGCGCACCGAGCGCCTCCGCCTCGCCGAGGTCCTCGACCAGGCGGTCGACCAGCCAGTCGGGCTGGCTCAACTCGACCGCCGGCGACGGCCAGTCCGGCGTGTGGCCCACCAGGCGACGCAGCACCGCGTTGCACAACCCCCGAACCCGCCGAGGCGCGACGGCGACGGTCGCCGACACCGCCGCGTGCGGCGCCACCCCGCCCCAGAACAGCTGGTACGCCCCGAGGCGCAGGACCCGACGCACCGCCGGCTCCACCTCGTCGTGGAGGAAGGAGTCCAGCAGGTGGTCGCAGGCCCGGCGCATCCGAGTCGTGCCGTAGACCAAGTCGGTGCAGAAGGCCCGGTCCCGCCGGTCGAGTGTGGAGCGGTCGAGCGCCGCACCAAGGGCCAGGTTCGCATAGGCGCCGTCCTCGTCGATCCGGCGCAGCACGTCGAGGGCGAGGCGTCGTGCCTCCGATCCGGCGCTCACCCCAGGAGTTCGCCGGGCTCGGGCCGGACGCCCGCCAGCCAGGCGTCGGCCGCCATGCGCCGGCGACCATCCGGCTGCACCTCCAGCAGACGCAGGCCGCCGTCACCGGTGGCGACGACGTCCCCTTCGAGGGCTCCGACCGGCCCCGACGCCGGCGCGCCGGCCACCGCGGCCGACCACACCTTGAGGCGGGCGCCCCGGAACGTGGTCCAGGCACCGCCAATCCGCACCACCCGGACCAGCCGCTCGGCCGGCCCGTCCCAGTGGAGTTGGCGGTCGTCCGGCCCCAACTTGTGGGCGTAGGTCGCCTCGCCGTCCTGCGGCTCGGGACTCCCGAGGCCGGAGCGAAGCGTCTCGACGAGCAGCGAAGATCCCGCCTCGGCCAACCGCTCGCGCAGGGCGTCCGCCGTGTCGTCGCCGATGACGACCTCGGCCCGGGCGTACACCCCGCCGGCATCGAGTCCCTCCTCGACCGCCATCACACACACCCCTGTGCGCTCGTCGCCGGCCAGGATGGCCCGCTCCACGGGCGCCGCACCCCGCCACCGGGGAAGCAGCGAGAAGTGCAGGTTGACCATCGGCAGGCGCTCCAGCAGGTCGGCGGGAAGCAACGCCCCGTAGGCCACCACGACCCCCAGGTCCGCCTCGACACCGTCGAGCGCCCCCAGGCCGTGGGCGATCGGAATGCCCCGTTCCAGCGCCACCGACTTCACCGGCGACGGCGTCGTCGCGCCGCCCCGACCCCGCCGGCGGTCCTCGCCGGTGACCACGAGCACGACCTCGAAGCCTGCCTCGCAGAGGGCGAGCAGCGGCGGCACGGCGACCGCCGGGGTACCGAGGTACACCAGCCGCCGGGGCGTCCCCGACGGCGGTGCGATCAGGTCAATCGCAGGCCCCCACCCGAGGGCGCCGCCATTCCAGCGGCGAGGGCACGCTCGCGCAGCACCCGCTTGGCCTCGCGCTCCTGGTCCTCCTCGAGGTGGTCGACCAGCAGGACGCCGTCGAGGTGGTCGAGTTCGTGCTGGAACAGCCGGGCCTCGAGCTCGTCGGCCTCGATCGAGACCTCGTTGCCGTCGAGGTCGATGCCCACCAGGTGGATCTCCTTGGGGCGCACGATCTCGAACGAGAGGTCCGGGATCGACAGGCAACCCTCGTCGAACGCCCACTCGCCGTCGGACTCGACGATCCGCGGATTAAGGATGACGCCGGCGGCGTCGCCATGGTCGTAGACGAAGAAGCGTTGCCGCACCCCCACCTGCGGTGCGGCCAGGCCGATGCCGGCGGCGTCGTACATCGTCGTGAACATGTCGTCGGTGAGGCGCACGAGCGCGCCGTCGACTTCGGTCACCTCGTTGGCCCGCGTCCGCAGGACGGGGTCGCCGATCACCCGGATCTCATGGGCTGCCACGGGAGCAAGGCTACCGTCGGGGCCGTGGAGCACCCGAGCGGCGAGCCGGCCACCGGCCACTACTGGACCCGATCGAGCGATCTCCCGTCGCGTCCCCGGCAGGTGGAGCTGCTCCTCCCCGACCTGCACCTCGACCTGACGACGGACCGGGGCGTGTTCGCCGGGGAGGCCGTCGACCGTGGCACCCGCTACCTGCTCCTGGAGGGGCCCGATCCCCTCGCCTCGGCCACCGAGCTCCTCGACCTGGGCTGCGGGTACGGTCCCATCGCCCTGACCCTCGCCGCCCGGCACCCCGGGGCACGGGTCTGGGCGGTCGACGTCAACCCTCGGGCACGCGACCTCTGCCGGGCCAACGCCGGCGCCAACGGACTCGACAACGTGACCGTGGCGGCCCCCGAGGAGGTCCCCGAGGAGGTCCGCTTCGACGCCTGCTGGTCGAACCCGCCCATCCGCATCGGCAAGGACGCCCTCCACGGACTGCTGGCGCACTGGCTGGATCGGCTGGCCGACGACGGCCGCGCCCACCTCGTCGTCCAGCGACACCTCGGCGCCGACTCCCTCGCTCGCTGGCTCGACGAACAGGGTTGGGCCACGACGCGTCGGGCCTCCCGCAAGGGCTACCGGCTGCTCGACGTGGCCGCCCGACCCACCGCACCGGAGACAAGGCCATGAGGTACCCCGACGGCACGCCGCAGGAAGTCGCGACGTGAAGAACCTCGACGGCACCGGGCTCAAGCGGCTCCACCGCGACTGGCGGCGACGCACCGAGGCCGACGTGGCCCTGCTCCTGGACAGCGTCCAGACCCCGTACAACGTGGGGGCCATCCTCCGGACCGCCGCCGCCTACCGGGTGGCCCACCTGTGGCTGGCCGGCGCCACCGCCGACCCCACCCATGCCAAGGTCGCCAAGACCGCCCTCGGGACCGGCCGCTACCTCGACTGGACCGCCACCGAGGATCCGGCCGAGGCCGTGGCGGCGGTGCGGGCAGCCGGCTACGGGCTGGTCGGGGTCGAGTTGGCCGACGGGGCCGTGCCCATCCACGGGGCCTCGCTGCCGGAACGGACCTGCCTGGCCGTCGGCCACGAGGACCGGGGGCTCTGCGACGCCGTGCTCGACGCCGCCGACGCCGTCGTCTTCATCCCACAACTGGGGAGGGTCGGGAGCCTCAACGTGGCCACGGCCACCGGCATCGCCCTCTACGAGGTCCACCGACGACACTGGTGAGCCGAAAGGCGGCTCAGGCCCTCGCCGGATCCACCTCGATGCGCAGCCGGCCTGCCGGCCGCTCCACCGACGCCAGCGCATCGGCCAGCGCCTCGGGACCGCCGGCCCGAACCAGCCAGGCGCCGTCCCGGGGGCCCAGCACGTCCACCCCCTCCGGCGCTCCCAGCCGATCGACGAACTCGGCGGCCGCCGCCCCCGACACCTGGGCCAGGGCTGCGTAGGGCGGCAGGCCCAGCAACCGGCGCCGGGCGGCCTCGGCCTCCACCAGCCGACCGGGGTCGGCATGGAGGACCGCCTGGAGCGCCTCGTGCCCCGGCTGGCGGGTCTGCACCACCAGGCGGCCACCCCGCGACCGCGGCCCCACAAGGCGGGCGGCCCGCACGAGGAGCGCCATCGCCTGCTCAGCAGCACGCATCCTCGGCGCCAGCAGCTCCTGGTCGACGTCGAGGAACACCACCTGCGACGCCCGATCCACCCGGTGGAGCACCGCTTCGGTTCCCACCAGGACGTCGGCGGCAGCCACCTCGGCGGCCGGGGTCTCGGCATCGACCTCGCAAACCGGACGGGCTGTCAGTGCCTCCAGTTCCTCACGGACACGGGCCACTCCTGCACGCAGGTTGCGGAACCGCAACCCACCGCAGGCGTCGCACACCATCGGGCGACGCACGCCGTCCACCGGACAGTCGAGCGCTCCCTCCTCGGCCTGCACCAGCGGCACCCGGTGCTCCTCACAACGGGCCAACTCCCCGCACCCGTCGCAGGCCAACAGCCGGGAACGGCCACGACGGTTGAGCACGCAGACCACGGGGCCGCCGACGCCGGCACCGACCGATCGCAGCACCGGAACCAGCCGCTCGCCGAGCAGGCCGCCCCGCACCGGATCCTCGTCCCGGCGGTCGAGGATGTCGAGCACCGGCCAGCCTTCCCGCTCCACGGCACGCGAGGGCGTCGTCTCGGGTCCGGCGGCAAGTGCCTCGAGGCTCGGGCAGGGTGAGACCAGGACGCACGGCGCCCCGGCCCGGCGGGCCCGTTCCAGGACGAGGTCCCTGGCGTTCCAGGTCGGGGCCCGCTCCTCCCGGAGCGACTCGTCGTGCTCGTCCAACACGATCGCCGCGGCCAGGTCGCGCACGGGGGCGAGGGCCGCCGCGCGGGCCCCCAGCACGACCCCACCGGACGCGGCCTGCGCCCACTCCCGTGGGAGCACCGACACGGGCACGCCCGTTCGCCGCAGGCGAACGGCCAGCCGGCCCACGGCGTCGAGCGTCGGCGCCACGACGAGGGTGTCGCCACGCCGGGCCCCGGCCAGGACGAGTGGTAGCGGATCGGCATTGGGCGGCAGGCGGAGCACCGAGACCGGGGAGGCGAAGGCGCCCTCCGCCCAGCGGTCCGGGCCCTTCGGGACCGGCTCCGTCGATGACGGGGGCGGAAGCACCCGGACGCGGTTCGGTGGTGAGGCGGTCGTCAACAGGTTGGCCGTTCGGCCCGCCCAGCGGTGCGCCGCCCAGCGGGCGAGGTCGATCACCTCCGGCGACGGCCCCAGACCGCCCACGTGCGCTAGCGGCCGCAACGGCACGCCGTCCGGCGGCTCCACGTCGACGTCGACGACCCAGCCGCCGACCCGGCGTCCACCCAGGACCACGCGCACTTGGCTGCCCGGACGCACCAGGTCGGCGCGGCCGTCCTCCTCCCACGCCACCGGCACGAGGTAGTCGAAGGTCCGGTCGATGGCCGCCACATCGGGCAGGACGCGCACCACACGGCCCCCCGGTTGCTCGTCGGACGCCTCGACAGGTGCCTCGGCAGGCGCCTCGATGAAGGGCAGGCGACCCTGGTCGTCGGCTCGACCGGTCACCCGCGGAATCGACTCAGCCCAGGCCGAGGAAGGACCGGACGTCGCCGGCCCGGGTGGTCTGCTCCCACGGGAAGCCGTCGCGCCCAAAGTGCCCGTAGGCGGCCGTAGGCCGGTAGATCGGCTGCTTGAGGTCGAGGTCGCGGATGATGGCCGCGGGCCGCAGGTCGAACACCTCCGCCACGCAGTCCGAGATGCGGGCGGGGTCGACCGTCTCGGTCCCGAACGTCTCGACGAGCACCGACACCGGATGGGCCATGCCGATGGCGTACGCCACCTGTACCTCGCAGCGGCGTGCCGCGCCGGCCGCCACCAGGTTCTTGGCGACCCAGCGGGTGGCGTAGGCGGCGGATCGGTCGACCTTGCTGGGATCCTTGCCCGAGAAGGCGCCGCCGCCGTGGCGGGCCATGCCGCCGTAGGTGTCGACGATGATCTTGCGGCCCGTCAGGCCGGCGTCTCCCACGGGCCCGCCGATGACGAACCGGCCGGTCGGGTTGACATGGACCTCGTAGTCGTCGTCGGCGAACTGCTCGGGGATGACAGGCGTGATGACCTGGTCGATGAGGTCGGGTCGGATCATCCGGTCCCGGTCGATGCCGTCGTTGTGCTGCGTCGAGACCAGCACCGTCTCGAGCCGGACCGGACGGTCGTCCTCGTACTCAAAGGTCACCTGGGTCTTGGCGTCAGGGCGGAGGTACGGGATCGTCGCCGCCTTGCGGACCTCGGCGTGGCGTTCGGCCATGCGGTGCGCCAGGTGGATCGGCAGGGGCATCAGGGCGTCGGTCTCGTCGGAGGCGTAGCCGAACATCATCCCCTGGTCGCCGGCACCCTGGCGGTCCAGGTCGTCCTCCTCGCCGGAGGTCCCGGAGCGGACCTCCTCGGAGTCGTCGACGCCCTGGGCGATGTCGGCCGACTGGGCATCGAGGGCGACCATGACGCCGCAGGTGGCGCCGTCGAACCCGTAGTCCTCGTTGTCGTACCCGATGTCCTTGATCGTGTCCCGCACGGTCCTGGGGATGTCGACGTAGCCGTCGCAGGTGACCTCGCCGGCCACCACGACCAGGCCCGTCGTCACCAGCGTCTCGCAGGCCACACGGCTGTCGCGGTCCTCGTCGAGCATGGCGTCGAGGATGGCGTCGGAGATCTGGTCGGCCATCTTGTCGGGATGGCCCTCGGTGACCGACTCCGAGGTGAAGGTCCAGTTCCTGCTCACGGGTCCACGCATTCTCCGGCTCCGTGCCGGTGTCGAAGCTCCACCGCTGCGTCGAGCACCGCTCGTGCCACCTGTCGCTTGCTGCCCAGGTCGACCTCCCGCTCGCCCCCGTCGGCGTCGAGCAGCACCACGGCGTTGGTGTCGTGTCCGAACCCGACACCCGGTGCGGCGACGTCGTTGGCGACGATCAGGTCGGCCCCCTTGGCGGCCAACTTTGCGGCCGCATTCTGGCGCACATCGGAGGTCTCGGCAGCGAATCCCACGACGACCTGTCCGGGCGACCGCCTGCGGCCCAGTTCGGCCAGGATGTCGACGGTCGGCTCGAGTTGGATCTCGGGCGGGCCGTCGGCCTTCTTGAGCTTCTGGTCGGCCACTTCGACGGGCCGGAAGTCGGCGACCGCGGCGGCCATGAACACGTAGTCGGCGGCAGGCGCCAGTCGGGCGACGGCGGACGCCATCTCGGCCGCCGTCTCGACAGTGACGACGTCGACACCCGGCACCGTCGGTGCACCCTCCGGAACCGTCGTGACGCAGTGGACCTTGGCACCGCGGGCGGCCGCCTCGGCCGCCAGGGCGTGCCCCTGCTTGCCGGACGACCGGTTGCCGACGTAGCGGACCGGGCAGATGGGCTCGCGGGTGCCGCCGGCGGTCACCAGCACGGTCCGTCCCTCGAGGTCGCGCCGTCCCCCAGCTAACACCTGCTCGACGGCGGCCACGACGGCATCAGGGTCGGCGAGGCGTCCGGCACCGACATCACCACCGGCGAGTCGCCCCTCCTCGGGGCCCACGACCTCGATGCCGCGTGCGGCCAGCACCTGCACGTTCTCCTGGACCGCCGGCTGTTCCCACATCTCGGTGTGCATCGCTGGGCACACCACGACGGGTGCCCGGGTTGCCAGCAGCGTTGCGGTGAGCAGGTCCCCGGAACGTCCCGTGCGGTAGTCGGCCAGCAGGCGGGCCGTCGCGGGGCACACGACGACGACGTCCGCTCCCTGGCCCAGCCGGGTGTGGGGAATCGGGTGCGCCTCGTCCCAGAGGGAGGTCTGGACCGGCTCGGATGCCAGGGCATCGAAGGTGGCGGCGCCGACGAAGCGGAGCGCCCCCTTCGTCAGGACGGGGGCGACGTGTGCGCCGGCGTCGACCAGGCGACGGCATACCTCGATCGCCTTGTAGGCGGCGATGCCGCCGGTGACGCCGAGGACGATTCGGCGTCCGTGGAGGTCACCCACGGTGGGCAAGGGATCAAGCGCCCTCGTCGGGGGCCTCGTCGCCAGCCTCGCCCTGTTCCCCCAACTCGGCCAACTCCATGGCCTCGATGGCGGCCAACTCCTCGTCGGTGGGCTCGGGCTCGTCGGGCGGCTCGATCGCCTCGATCTTGTCGGCCGAGATCTCCTCGAAGGCGATCGAGAGGGGCTTGCGGGCCGTGGAGGTCACCTGCGGCGGAATCGAGGAGCCGAGCCCCTCGCCCAACTGGCCGAAGTAGGCATTGATCTGCCGGGCACGGGTGGCGCTGAGGGTGACCAGCCGGAACTTGGAGTCGGCCCGGTCGAGCAGGCCCTCGATTGCGGGGTTGACCATCGAACTGTGGGTGTCGTGACGCTGCACAGAGGACCTCTTCGGGGGGATCACACGGGAATCGCCGTCGGTACCGTCGGCGTTCGGACGGCCCACCACGGTACCAGCGCGACACCCGGATTCGTCGGGGGTGGTGGACTCCGCAGGGCGTTTGCGGTCCGTCAGGCGCGTCGGGACGCCAGCAGTCCGGCGATCTCGGCGACCGCCTGCTCAAGGTCGTCATTGACGACCGTCGTGTAGCCCAGTACGGCAGCCGCGGCCCGCTCGCGCCGGGCCTCGACGATCCGGTCCTCGACCCGATCGGGCGGATCGCCGCGGTCCACGAGCCGCCGCCGGAGTTCGCCCTCGTCTGGCGCCTCGACGAACACCAGCATGGCATCGGGGAACCGCTCGGCGACCTGGCGGCCACCAGACACGTCGATCTCGAGGAGGAGGTCGCCCTCGCCCTCCGGAACGGGCGTCCCGTAGAGCTCCCCGAGGAACTCGTTCCACTCGAGGAAGCCCCCCGCCTCGAGGTGCCGCTCGAATTCACCGCGGTCGACGAACACGTAGGCGTCTGGAGCATCGTCGACCCGCGGCGACCGGGTGGTCCACGAACGGCTCAGGGAAAGGTGAGCGTCGGCGGCAACCAGGGCATCGGCGATCGTGCCCTTGCCGGCCCCGCCGGGACCGGACAGCACGACGAGCATCGCGGCGGACGGGGCCGCCGGTCAGCCGAAGCGTGCGAGCAGCTCTGCCCGCTGCTGGCTGCCGAGCCCTCGGAGGCGACGCGACTCGCTGATGCCGATCTCGTCCATCGTCCGCCGAGCCTTGACCTTGCCCACTCGGGGCAGCGACTCGAGGACGGCGAGCACCTTCATCTTGGCGACGATCTGGTCGTCGGCGGCGCGGTCCAGCAGGTCGACCAGGTCGAGGGCCCCCGCCTTGAGCTGCTCCTTCACGTCAGCACGAACCCGCCGTGCCTCCGCCGCCTTGGCGAGCGCCCGCCGGCGCTCCTCGTCGCTGAGTTGGGGAGGTCCTAGCATGGGCATGGACCCTAGCGAACGCGCAGGGTCGGGGGAGACGCTGCCGACATTCTCCTCAGTCGAGCGGCCATCAGCCCAGCGGCCATCAATCCAGCAGGTGTCCGACCAGCTCGGCGGCCGCCAGGATCGGCTCGTCGGCGGCGGTGACGGCGCGGCCCACCACCAGCAGGTCGGCACCCCCCTCGATCGCCTCGCGAGGCGTCGTCACCCTGGCCTGGTCATGGGTCTCCCCGCCGGGCAGCCGGGTTCCCGGAACCACCCGCACCAGCCGGTCGGCCCATGGCGCCGTTGCCTCGAGGTCCGTGGCGGCGCAGATGATCCCGGCACAACCCGCTTCGGCCGCCAGGGCCGTGCGGGACTCGAGGTCGGCCCGGTCGGCACTGGCGTCACTGGTGAGGACCGTGACCCCGAGGATGCCCGGCGGCTCGAGGCCGACCCCCTCGGCGCCGGCGGCCACCCCCTCGACCGCCGCCCGGAGCATCTCGTCGCCGCCCTGGGTGTGCACGGTGAGCCAACGGGCGCCCAGTGAGCCGACGACGCGTGCGGCACGGCCGACCGTGGTGGGGATGTCGTGGAGCTTGAGGTCGCAGAACACGTCGAAGCCGGCCGCTGCGAAGCCGCTGACGGCGTCTGGGCCTGCGCCGGTGAACAGCTCGAGACCGACCTTGAGGGTCCCGAAGAAGGGCTCCAGGTCGACCGCCAGCCGGCGAGCGGCAACGATGTCGTCGACGTCGAGGGCGAGGGCGAGTCGATCGCGGATCTCCGCCGGCACCTCGCCCTCCTCGGCGATCAGGTCCGCCTCGGCGTCCAGTACTTCCTCGTCCGCTTCCGACATCGGTCAACCACTCTCCTCGCGGTCAGCGCTTCCTTGGACCACATGTGCGGCTCCGACCAGTTCGGCGACCTCCCGGACGCCGTGGCGGTCGCACCAGCCTGCCAGATCGGCAAGCACCCTCGCAGGAGCCGCCGGATCGGCGAAGGTCGCCGTCCCAACCTGTACCGCCGTGGCACCGGCGAGCAGGAACTGGACGGCGTCCTCGCCGTTGGCGATTCCACCCACCCCGATGATCGGGAGCCCGGGGTGTGCGGCGTGGACGTCGAAGACCGCCCGGACGGCCACCGGGCGGATCGCGGGTCCGGAGAGGCCGCCGCGGCCGGCACCCAGCAGCGGACGGCGGGCCTCGACGTCGATCACCATGCCCAGCAGGGTGTTCGCCACCGTCACCGCCTCGGCACCCGCCCCGGACGCCGCACCGGCCATCTCGGGCAACTCCGGCGTGTTGGGGCTGAGCTTCGCCCACAGTGGCCGACCGGCGGCACGCGCGGCATCGACGACCTCCCCGGTGGCCGTGGTGGAATGGGCGAACAGGTTGCGCCGGTCCTCCAGGTTCGGACACGAGGCGTTGACCTCGACGGCGACGACCTCGGGGGGCGCGTCCGCCAGCAGGGAGGCCGCAGCGGCGAACTCCTCGACGGTGCGTCCCCAGATGCTGGCGACGACCCGTGCGCCGGTAGCGACCAGCGGGGGCAGGTCGTGCTCGAGCCAGGCCTCCACGCCCGGACCCTGGAGTCCGACCGAGTTGAGCATCCCGGCCGGCGTGGCGTGGACCCGTGGCGCCGGATTGCCCGGCCACGGCCCGGCGTGGAGTGACTTCACGACGACGGCGCCCAACCCTGCCGGGTCCAGGTGGCGTGCCAGCTCGTCGCCGTGTCCGGCGGTGCCCGAGGCGGTGCAGACGGGGTTGGGGAGCCGGAGGGACCCGATCGTCGTGGCCAGGTCGACCGTGGGTGTCCGACGGATCACACCGGCGCCTCCGCCTCGGGCTCGGCGTCGCGAACGATGCCGCGGTGGTACGCCTGGAGGGTTCGGACCTCGAGGGGATAGCGACGCCAGTCGGCGAGGCCGCGCGCTGCGGCCAGTGCGGCCGAGGCGGTCGTGAGCAGCGGGATCCCCTCGGTGGAGGCGGCCGCCCGGATGTGCTCGCCGTCGGCCCGGGGACCGCGGCCCCGCGGACTGTTGACGACCAGTTGCACCGCACCCGAGCGGATGAGCTCGACGGCGTCCGTGCCGTCCTCGCCGATCTTGGCGACGACGTCGGCGACCGGCAGTCCGTGCTCCCGGAGGTGCGCCGCCGTCCCGCTCGTGGCCACCAGGTCCAGGCCCAGGTCGACGAGCCCACTGGCCGCCTCGAGGCCGGCGGCCTTGTCGCGGTCGGCCAGCGAGAAGAACACCGTGCCCGTCTCCGGGAGCTCGCCGCCGGCGGCGATCTGCGACTTGTTGAAGGCCAGCCCGGGCGTCAGGTCGATGCCCATCACCTCGCCGGTGGAGCGCATCTCGGGACCGAGGACCGGGTCGGCCTCCGGGAACCGGTTGAACGGCAGCACCGCCTCCTTGACCGCCACGTGGTCGCCGACCACCCGGTCCACCAGGAGGCCCTCGGTGCGCAATTCGGCGAGCGTGGCGCCCAGCATGACGCGGCTGGCCACCTTCGCCAGCGGCACACCCGTGGTCTTGGCCACGAAGGGAACCGTCCGGGAGGCACGCGGGTTCGCCTCGATCACGTACACCTCGTCGTCCTTGACGGCGAACTGGACGTTGATGAGTCCCCGGACGTCGAGGGCCTCGGCGATCCGGCAGGCGGCCTCCTCGATGCGGGCGACCACGGCGTCCGGCAGGTAGGGCGGCGGGATCACGCAGGCGCTGTCGCCGCTGTGGACGCCGGCCTCCTCGACGTGCTCCATGACGGCCCCGATGACGATGTCGCCCCCGGCGTCGCGGATGGCGTCGACGTCGACCTCGGTGGCATCCTCGAGGAACCGGTCGACGAGGACCGGCCGTTCGGCGGACAGGCCACCCTCGATGCCGAGGCTGCCGAAGCCGCTCAGTTCGGCCATGGCCCGGGCCAGCTGGACGTCGTCGTAGACGATCTCCATGGCCCGGCCGCCCAGGACGTACGAGGGTCGCACCAGAACCGGGTAGCCGACCTCGGCGACGATCGACCTGGCCTGCTCGAGGTCCACTGCGGTACCGCCGGGCGGCTGGGGGATCTCCAGCTCCGCACAGAGGGCGTTCCACTGCTCGCGGTCCTCGGCCAGGTCGATGGACCGCGGACTCGTGCCAGCCACCAACCCCTCGGGCAGCGAGGCGGCCAACTTCAGCGGCGTCTGGCCACCCAGCGACACCACCACGGCGACCGGCTGCTCGGCGTCGACGATGTTGGCGACGTCCTCGGGCGTCAGTGGCTCGAAGTAGAGGCGGTCACTGGTGTCATAGTCGGTGGAGACGGTCTCGGGGTTGCAGTTGACCATGATCGTCTCGTAGCCGGCGTCGCGCAGGGCGAAACTGGCGTGGACGCAGCAGTAGTCGAACTCGATGCCCTGACCGATCCGGTTGGGGCCGGACCCGAGGATCATGACCTTGGGACGGTCGGAGGGACGGACCTCGTCCTCCTCCTCCCACGCCGAGTAGTGGTAGGGCGTCTCGGCGGCGAACTCGGCGCCGCAGGTGTCGACCGTCTTGTAGGTCGGTCGGACGCCGGCCGCTTCGCGGCGCGACCGGGCCTCCTCGGGGTCGATGCCCCACAGGTGCGCCAGCTGGGCGTCGGAGAAGCCGAGGCGCTTGGCCCGCCGCCAACCGGCCCGTCCGAGGTCGTCCGGCGTGGTCGCCTCGAGCGCCCACCGCTCCTCGGTGATCGCCAGCATCTGGTCGAGGAACCAGGGATCGATCCGCGTCGCCTCGTGGACCTGCTCGACGGTCAGACCGCGTCGCAACAGCGCCTCGACCTGGAAGATGCGCCCCGGCGTCCCCACCCCGGCGGCGGCTGCCAACTCGGCGTCCGACAGGTCGTCGAGGGTCGCCTCGGCCGGGTCGGCATTGAGGCCCAGGCGCCCGTTCTCGAGCGAGCGCAGTCCCTTCTGGAGCGACTCCGGGAACGTCCGGCCGATGGCCATCACCTCGCCCACCGACTGCATGGAGGTGCCCAGCACCCCGGAGGTCCCCGGGAACTTCTCGAAGGCCCAACGGGGGATCTTGGTGACCACGTAGTCGATGGTCGGCTCGAAGGCGGCCGGCGTCTTCTCGGTGATGTCGTTCGGGATCTCGTCCAGCGTGTAGCCGACGGCCAGGCGGGCGGCGATCTTGGCGATCGGGAAGCCGGTGGCCTTGGACGCCAGGGCCGAGGAGCGGCTCACCCGCGGGTTCATCTCGATGATGACCTGCTGGCCGGTCTGCGGGTCGACGGCGAACTGCACGTTGGACCCGCCCGTCTCGACGCCGACCCGGCGCAGGCAGGCGAAGGCGCCATCGCGCATCCGCTGGTACTCGACGTCGGTGAGGGTCTGGGCCGGGGCCACGGTGATGGAGTCGCCGGTGTGGACGCCCATCGGGTCGAGGTTCTCGATCGAGCAGATCACGACGCAGTTGTCGGCACGGTCGCGCATGACCTCGAGTTCGTACTCCTTCCAGCCGGCGATGGAACGCTCGATGAGGATCTCGCTGATGGGGCTGGCGGCCAGTCCGGTGGCGGCAACCTGCTCGAACTCCTCGGGCGTGCCCGCGATGCCGGTGCCGCGCCCGCCGAGGATGTAGGCGGGGCGGATCACGACCGGCAGGCCGACCCGCTCGACCACCTCCCGGGCACCGTCCATGTCGTGGGCGACGCCCGAGGCCGGCACATCGAGGCCGATCTCCTGCATGGCCACCTTGAAGCGCTCCCGGTCCTCGGCCGTGGCGATGGCCTCGGCGTCGGCGCCGATCAGCTCGACGTCGTACTCCTCGAGGACGCCGGCCTCCACCAGCTCCATGGCCAGGTTCAGCGCGGTCTGGCCGCCAAGGGTCGGCAGCAGGGCGTCGGGCCGCTCGACCTCGATGATCCGGGTCAGCACGTCCAGGCGCAGCGGCTCCACGTAGGTGGCGTCGGCGAAGTCGGGGTCGGTCATGATCGTCGCCGGGTTCGAGTTGGCGAGGATCACCCGGTAGCCCTCCTGGCGCAGGACGCGGCAGGCCTGGGTGCCCGAGTAGTCGAACTCGCAGGCCTGGCCGATCACGATCGGGCCAGAACCGATGAGCAGGATGCTCGAGATGTCGTCCCGGCGGGGCATCAGCCGCGTCCCTTCCCGCCGGTGGCGGCCATGAGGTCCTCGAACCGGTCGAACAGGTACCGGCTGTCGTGCGGTCCCGGACCGGCCTCCGGGTGGTACTGCACGCTGAAGGCCGGGACCTCCCGACTGGCGAGGCCCTCGACCGTGTGGTCGTTGAGGTTCACGTGCGTGAGGTCCGCAGAGGACAGCGAGCCCTCCGCCACGCAGTAGTTGTGGTTCTGGCTGGTGATCTCGACGGCGCCGGTGGCCAGGTTGCGCACCGGGTGGTTGCCACCGTGGTGGCCGAACGGGAGCTTGAAGGTCTCGGCCCCGAGGGTGCCCGCCAGCAACTGGTGGCCGAGGCAGATCCCGAAGACCGGCACCTCCCCCAGCAAGGCCGTGATCTGCTCGCGGACGCCGGTCAGCGGCTCCGGGTCGCCGGGTCCGTTCGAGAGGAAGACGCCGTCAGGTCCGAGGGCCAGGACCTCGTCGGCAGAGGTCGAGGCCGGCACCACGGTCACCTCGCCGAGGCCGGAGAGGTGGTGGAGGATGGTGGACTTGATGCCGAAGTCGTAGGCGACGATGCGGCGGGAGCCGCCCGTCGACGCCGCCGTGTAGGGCTCGTCGCAAGTGACCGTGGCGGCCAGGTCGAGGCCGTCGGTCCCCGGGGCCTCGGCGGCCAGCCGGGCCAGGGTGGACTCGTCGGCCGTTCCGAAGGCGCCCGGCATGGCGCCCAGGTCGCGCAGGTGCCGGGTCAGCCGCCGGGTGTCGACCCCGGCGATGCCGGGGATGTCGTGGCGGCGGAGCAGGCCGTCGAGGTCGCCGGTGGCCCGCCAGTTGCTGTGGCGCCGGGCGAGGTCGCGGACGACGACGCCGCGGCAGAACGGCCGGCGGCTCTCGTGGTCGTCGGGGTTGACGCCGTAGTTCCCGATGTGCGGGTAGGTGAAGGCGATCACCTGGCCGGCGTAGGAGGGGTCCGTGATGACCTCCTGGTAGCCGGAGAGCACCGTGTTGAACACGACCTCACCGGTCTGGACGCCGTCGGGGGACGGGGCGCCGATGGCCTCCCCCTCGAACACCGTGCCGTCGGCCAGGACCAACAGCGCCTCGCTGGGTGCACCGTTCTCCCCGCTCACCTCTGTGCCTCCCCGTCCACGACGACGGGGACGCCGTCGCGGAGCGTGTGGCGGACACGGCCCCGTACCGACCGGCCCTCGAACGGGGAGTTGGAACTCCTCGAGGCCATGGCACGGCCGGACACGGTCCACGTGGCGTCGGGGTCGACGACGCACAGGTTGGCCGGATTGCCCGCCTGGATCGGGGCGCCGTGCCGGTCCGAGATGCCGGCGATGGCGGCGGGGCGCCAGGACATGAGGGCAAGCACCTCCGGGAGGTCGAGGCCGAGTCCGTCGAGGGCCAGCGGGAAGGCGGTCTCGAGGCCCAGCATCCCCGGGGGTGCCAAGTCGAAGGACTGCTCCTTGGCATGGTCGGTGTGTGGGGCGTGGTCCGTGGCGATGGCGTCGATCGTGCCGTCGGCGAGGCCCTCCCGGACGGCGGCCACGTCGGCGTCGGTGCGCAGCGGTGGGTGCACCTTGAACACCGGGTCGTAGGAGGCGCAGGCGGCATCGGTGAGGGTGAAGTGGTGCGGGGTGGCCTCGGCGGTGACCGGCAGGCCGGCCGCCTTGGCATCGCGCACCATCGCCACGCTGCCGGCGGTCGAGAGGTGCTGGAAGTGCATGTGGGCGCCGGTCAGGCGGACGAGCGCTATGTCGCGCATCACCATCAGCTCCTCGGCCTCGGCGGGCTGTCCGGGGATGCCCAGGCGGGACGACCACTCCCCCTCGTGCATGTAGCCACCCGACGACAGGGCGTCCACCTCGCAGTGCTGTGCCAGCACGACCGGCCGACCCAGCCGGTGTGTCAGCCCGGTGCTGTATTCCATGATCCGCCGCATCAGGCGCGGGTCCTGTACGCCCGTGCCGTCGTCGGTGAAGATCCCGACGCCGAGGCCGGCCAGCTCGCCGAGCGGCGCCATGTCCTCGCCCTGCCGGCCGACGGTCATGGCGCCGGTCGGGACGATCTCGCAGGCCACGTCGCGCCCCAGGGCACGGACCTGCTCGACGACCGCGGCGCAGTCCATGGCCGGCTGCGTGTTGGGCATGGCGACCAGGGCCGTGTAGCCGCCGAGCGCGCCGCCGCGCGCACCGGTCTCGATGGTCTCGGCGTCCTCCTGGCCGGGTTCGCGCAGGTGGGCGTGCAGGTCGACGAAGCCCGGGGCGACGACGCAGCCCGAGGCGTCGAGTTCGACGTCGCCGACACAGCCGTCGCCGACGTTGGCGATGCGCCCGTCATCGCCGACCTCGACGTCGGCGAGGCGCTCCCCCGCCTGGTCGATGACGCGGCCGCCGCGCAGCACGAGGCTCATCGGATCTCCTCCCTCGACCGTCCACGGCAGGTCATTCCGCCACCTCCCCGTCGGCGGCGGGCTCGTGGTCGAGGCCGCTGCCGAGCAGCAGGAAGAGGACCGCCATGCGGACCGAGACCCCGTTGACGACCTGGTCGAGGATGACCGACCGGGGGTCGGCAGCCACCTCGGCACTGATCTCGACACCGCGGTTGGTCGGACCCGGGTGGAGGATCAGGGCGTCCTTCGGGAGCCTGGCGGCGCGGCCGGCATCGAGGCCGTAGCCGGCCACATACTCCCGGATCGACGGGATCAGGCCCTCGGTGATCCGCTCCCGCTGCATCCGGAGCAGGTAGCAGGCGTCGAGTCCCGGCAGGACGGCGTCGAGGTCGTGGACGACCCGGACCGGCCAACCCGCCACCGAGTCGGGCAGCAGGGTCGCCGGGGCGACGAGGGTGACGTCGGCGCCAAGCATCGAGAAGGCCAGCACGTTCGAGCGGGCCACCCGGGAGTGCCGGATGTCGCCCACGATGGCGACCTGCATCCCGTCGAGGGCGCCGCGGTGCTGGCGCAGCGTGTAGGCGTCGAGCAGCGCCTGGGTGGGGTGCTCGTGGCGGCCGTCGCCGGCGTTGACCACGGCGGCATCGGTCCAGTCGGCGATCCGGTGGGGCGTGCCGGCCATCGGGTGCCGGACGACGAGGGCGTCGACCCCGTAGGAGGCGATCACGTCGACCGTGTCCCGCAGGCTCTCGCCCTTGCTGAGGGAGGAGGCGCCGGCCGCGAAGTTGAGCGTGTCGGCAGAGAGGCGCTTGGCAGCGGCGTCGAACGAGAGCCGGGTCCGGGTGGAGTCCTCGAAGAAGAGCGTGGCGACGGTCTTGCCCCGCAGCGCCGGCACCCGCGGAATAGGCCGGCGGCCGATCTCGTCGAAGGTGTCGGTGAGCTCGAGCAGCTCCTCGATGCGGGCACGGTCCATGCCGTCGATGCCGAGCAGGTGGACGGTCACGGCCTCACCTCGCTGACCGTCGACATCTGGATGGTCTTCGGGGCGCTGGCGCTCCTGCTCACTTCTGCATGACCCCCAGGTCCACGCCCTCGAGGTGCACGTCGACGACCTCGTCCCGGCGGGTGGGCAGGTTCTTGCCGACATAGTCGGGACGGATCGGTAACTCCCGGTGGCCACGGTCGACCATCACTGCCAACTGGATCGACCTGGGTCGGCCGAAGTCGCAGGCGGCGTCGAGCGCCGCCCGGATGGTGCGGCCCGTGAAGAGCACGTCGTCGACGAGCACGACGATGCGGTTGTCGAGGTCGACGGGGATCTCGGTGGCTGCTTCCGGGACCACCGGGCGCAGGCCGATGTCGTCGCGGTGGAGGGCGACGTCGAGGCTGCCGACCGGGGGTCGGATGCCGTCGATCTCCTCGAGGGCGTCGGCCAGTCGGCCGGCCAGGGGCACGCCGCCGGTCTGCAGGCCGACCACGACGACCTGGTCGAGGCCGTGGTTGCGCTCGATGACCTCGTGGGCCATCCGTCGCAGGGCCCGGGCCATGTCGTCGGCGTCCATGATCCGGGCATGGGCAACAAAAACGCCCCCGTAGGGGGGCGTCTGGCGTCGTTCTCGTTCGGCCACTGGCCTCTACTCCTGCATCCGTTCGGGCCTCACGGGACCCGTTTCACGGTCCCGGCGATGCTAGCAGCCTCCGGCGGGTGCGCGTCCCGCTGCGCCCCTTCGGTCAGCCGAGGTCGCCACCAGGGCGACCCGTCCCTCCGGCCGGTCGGGCAGCGGGCGATAGCCGGCCCGATCGGCGACCCGCAGGGACGCCGCATTGTCCCGGTCCACCTCCGCCACGAGGGCGCCCAGCCCGAGCTCTCCGAGCGCCCAGTCCGTGACCAGGCGGACCGCCGCCGAGGCGACGCCCCTCCCGCGCTGGCCCGGCGCCGTCCACCATCCGACCAGTGCCACCGACCGGTCGGGGTCGAACGAGGAGAGGCCGACCTCGCCGAACACCCGGTCGTCGACGTCCACGACCGCCAGGTCGACGGCCAATCCGAGCCGGCGGCGTTCGGCCTCGCCGGCGATCCAGGCGGCCGCCCGTGCCTCGGTCGGGTCGTCCGGGACGGGGAGGCGCCGGGCGATCTCGGGGTCGCTCCAGGCGGCGGACAGGGACGCGGCGTCGCCCGCGGACCAGTGCCGCAGGAGGATCCATCCGTGGGTGAGCGGCGGTGTCGGAACGGGCAGGCCACCCTCCGGCAGCCGCCAGGCGGTCATGCCCCGTCGACGGTCGGACGGAGTTCCTCCGCGAGGCGCGACACCACGCCGTTGACGAAGCGCCCCGAGCGTTCCGTCGAGTAGTCGCCGGCCAGTTCGACGACCTCGGCGAGGACCGCGGCGGTCGGGACGTCGGGGCGGTGCAGCAACTCGAACACGGCCATGCGCAGCAGGACCCGGTCGACGGCGGGCATCCGCTCGGTCGACCAGCCCTCCGAGGCGTCGTCGATCAGTGCGTCCAGTTCGGCGGCGTGGGCGACCACGCCGTGCACGAGGTCGACGGCGAATGCCGGGGCCGGGATCGGCTGAGCCTCGAGTACGGCGGCGGCGTCCTCACCCCGGCGGTCGGAGGCGTAGAGGATCCCGAGGGCAGACTCCCGAGCCTCGCGGCGGGATCCGATGCCCGTCCCGTCCTCGCGGTGCCCGTCGGCCATGGGGGTCAGCCCCGACTCAGGTACTCGCCGGTGCGGGTGTCGACCTTGACCGTTTCGCCGGGTTCGATGAAGAGCGGCACCTGGACGACGAGGCCGGTCTCGAGGGTGGCAGGCTTGCGGGCACCGGACACGCGGTCGCCCTGGACGCCGGGCTCGGTCTCGGCGATCGCCAACTCGACGGCGGCGGGCAGTTCGACGCCGATGACCTCGTCGCCGAACATGAGCATCAGCGGCGCACTGCCGTCGACGAGGTAGTCGGCGGCGTTGCCGAGGGCAGCGGGCGCGACCGCCAGCTGCTCGTAGGTCTCGTTGTCCATGAAGACGAAGTCGGCGCCGTCCCGGTACAGGTACTGCATCGAGCGCTTGTCGATCATCGCCCGCTCGACCTTCTCGCCCGCCCGGAAGGTGCGGTCGACGGTGGCGCCGCTGCGGACGTTGCGCAGTGTCGTGCGCACGAAGGCGTGCCCCTTGCCGGGCTTGACGTGCTGGAACTCGACGACCTGGAACAGGCCCTCGGAAAGGTCGAGGGTCATGCCGTTCTTCAGGTCGTTGGTCGTGATCGTCGGCATCAGTCCTCCGTCGGCGGTCAGTCGGCCTTGGGAGCACGGGTGAGCGCCCGGTGCCCGTCGGCGGTCACGAGCACGGTGTCCTCCCAGCGGACGCCGCCCAACCCGGCGAGATAGGCGCCCGGCTCGACGGTCACGACGTGACCGGAGCGCAGGGTACCAGTGGCCGAACCGGAGAGGGCCGGGGCCTCGTGGATGTCGAGGCCGACGCCGTGCCCGGTGCCGTGGGCGAACGCCTCGCCCAGGCCCGATGCCTCGAGGGACTCCCGGCAGGCGGCGTCCACCTCGGCCAGCGGGACGCCGTCGGCGACGCGGTCCAGACCGGCCTGCTGGGCGACCCGGACGGCGTCGCGCAACTCGTCCTCCCGTCCCCCGGAGCGGCCATCCACCCGGAACGAGCGGGTCATGTCGGAGCGGTACCCGTCGACGACCGCCCCGAAGTCGCAGACCACCAGGTCGCCGGATGCCAGCACCCGGTCGGAGGGGCGTGCGTGCGGCAGGGCGCTGTTGGGGCCACCGGCGACGATCGTGGCGAAGGCCCGGTCCTCCGCACCCCGGCAGCGCATGGCGTGGTCGAGGGCGGCCGCCACCTCCCGCTCGCTGGCACCCGCCCTGATCCCGTCGGCGACCTCCTCGAGGGCCGCATCGGCGATGGCGGCGGCGGCCTCGATCCGGGCCACCTCGCCGGCGTCCTTGACCTCGCGCAACGACTCGACCAGTCCCTCGGTCGGCACCAGGTCCGCCTCCTCGAGCCACCCGGTGAGTCGCCGCTGGTCGGCCCAGGTCGCCGACCCGGCCTCCAGCCCGACCCGTGCGGCACCGCCCAGCCGTTCGACGTACGTGGGGCGGCGGTCGGGGCCGGCGATCGCCACCTCGACCCCCGCCGTCACCTGTCCGGGGGCCTGCTCCCGGTACCGGCCGTCGGTCACCAGCAGGGCGCCGCCGGCATCGACCAGCAACTCGCCCGCCGAACCGGTGAAGCCGGTCAGGTAGCGGACGTTGACGAGGTTCGTGACGACCAGTGCGTCGACGCCGGCCCCGTCGAGCAACGTGGCAAGCGCCGGGAGGCGGCCGGCCACCTCCGGGGACGGCAGCCCGTCGATCACCGTGCGAGCAGCGTCGCGACGGCCTCGACCGCCAGGCGGTAGCCCTCGGCGCCGAGGCCGGCGATCGTGCCGTCGGCCACCGGTGCCACAACCGACGTGTGGCGCCACGGCTCGCGGGCCGCCGGGGTCGACAGGTGCACCTCGACCACCGGCCCCTCGAAGGCGGCCAGAGCGTCGTGGACGGACCAGGCGTAGTGGGTGAGGGCACCCAGATTGACGAGGATCGCCGAACAACGGCCCCGCGCCCCGTGGACGGCGTCGACCAACTCGCCTTCGTGGTTGGACTGCACGTGCTCGACGTCCAGGCCCTGGGCGGCGGCGGCCGCCTCGACGACCGCCAGGTGGTCGTCGAGGGTGTCGTGGCCGTACACCTCCGGCTGACGCTCGCCGAGCAGGTTGAGGTTCGGTCCCGAGAGGACCAGCAGGATCCCGTTCGCCATCGTCGTCTCCAGTTCCTCGTCCCCTGCCCGTCAGCGTGCGCTGGCGAGCGTGTCGGCCACCAGTGCCCCGTCGACACCGGACACCACCTCGACGCCCGAGGGACCGTCGAGGGCGAACGTCAGGCCGTCGACGGCCTTCTTGTCACGGCCCATGGCGGCCAGCAACTCGCCGTCCACGGCGTCGTCGGGGATGCGGCCGGGCAGGCCGTAGCCGGTGACGATCCGCCGGTGCTCGGCGACCCGCTCGTCGTCGATGCGCCCCAATGCCCGCCCCAACTCGGCGGCGTAGACGAGGCCGATGGCCACGGCCTCGCCGTGGCGCAGCCCGTAGCCGCCCGTCGTCTCGAGGGCGTGGCCCAGCGTGTGCCCGTAGTTGAGCACCGCCCGGCGGCCCGACTCCCGTTCGTCGGCGGCCACGACCTCAGCCTTGATCTCGACGCAGCGGGCTATCCGGGCCTCGAGGTCGAGGGCCTCGAGGTCGCCGCCACCGATGAAGTGGTACTTGGCCATCTCTCCCAGGCCGCAGCGCATCTCGGCCTCGGGCAGCGTGTCGAGCGCGGCGGTATCGCACAGCACCGCCGAGGGCTGCCAGAAGGCGCCGACCAGGTTCTTGCCCTCCGGGAGGTTGACGCCCGTCTTGCCGCCGATGGCGGCGTCGATCTGGGCCAGCAGCGAGGTCGCCACGTGCACCACGGGGAGGCCCCGGTGGTAGGAGGCGGCGGCGAAGCCGGCCACGTCGGTGACCACGCCCCCGCCCACGCCGACGACGACGTCGCCGCGCGTCAGCCCCCACGCGGCGAAGGCCCGGCAGAGGTCCTCGATGGTCGCCAGCGACTTGGCGGGCTCACCGTCGCCGATCGGGAACACCCGCTGCTCGATCCCGGTTTCGACCTCGAGGCCGATGCCGGCCTGGGTCACGATGGCCGCACGGCGGACGCCGGCCGGCAGCACGTCGGCCAAGTGGGCCGAGGCATCCGGCCCGACCAGAACCGGATAGGAGCGGTCGCCCGCCAGCGGGACGTCGACGCGGATCACGACGGCGCCGCACTTCTGCCGGCGGGGCCCTCGAGTCGCTCGAGCCAGGCCACCACCTCGTCGGCGACCTGATCGGGCGTGGCGGCATCGGTGTCGAGCACGAGGTCGGCGGCGGCCTCGTACAGCGGTGAACGCTCAGCGTCCAGGCGCCGCAGCACCTCGACCGGCGAGCCGCCCTCGAGCAGCGGCCGTCCGGTGCCGTCGCCCACCCGTGCCGCGGCCGTCTCGGGCGTGGCCCGCAGCCACACCACACGGGCACGGGCCGCCAGGGCCTCACGGTTGGCGGGCCGGCGCAGCACGCCACCGCCGGTGGAGAGCACCACGGGCTCAGCCAGTTCTAGGGCCCGTCCGAGGCTGGACTGCTCGGCATCCCGGAAGCCGTCCTCACCCGACTCGGCGAAGACCACGCCGATGCTCCGTCCCGTGTCGGCCTGGATCCAGCGGTCCAGGTCGACGTGCCGGCGCCGGCACCGTTCGGCCACGAGGGCGCCCACGACCGTCTTGCCGGCGCCCATGCCGCCGACGAGCGCGAGATGCGGTCGGTCCTGTCCGGTCATGGGCTCAGGCTAGCGACGAGCCGCGGGTCGCCCGGGGGAATAGCGGGCAGTCACGCCTCGACGACTCCCACGAGGAGGGCGGCGAGGAGCAGTCCCGGCCCGAACGGCAGGGGCGTCGAGCCCAGGCGTCCCCGGCGTGCCACCGTCCCGCCGACCACGGTCACGAGGGCGGCGGCGGCGAGCAGCAGGACGAGGCCGCCGACCAGGCCGTCCCCCGTCGACCAGCCCACCTGCCATCCCAGCGGAACCGCCAGCCGGACGTCGCCACCACCCAGCGATCGGGGCGACGACAGGTGCACCACGAGGAACAGGGCGGCCATGAGGGCGGTCCCGGCAGCCGCCTAGGCCAACAACGCGAGGGGTTCGCCACCCGCCACTGCCAGGAGGTGCAGCACCACGAGTCCGAGGCCGAACGCCCGGACCTGCGGGGCTGGTAGCCGTCCCGTCCGCAGGTCCGCCGATGACAAGGCTGCCGCCCAGCCGGCCAACCAGACCAGCGCAGCGACCTGCACGGGAGACGGGAGGTCAGTCGGCCGAGCGCCCGGCGAGGGCCGAGCGGGCGGCGGCTTCCATGGCCGACACCGGCGCCTCCTCCCCCGTCCAGAGGGTGAAGGCACGGGCGGCCTGGAACAGGAGCATCGAGAGGCCTCCGTGGGCCTCGATCCCGCGGGCGCGCAGCGCCGCCAACCACGACGTCTCCGGGGGGTGGTAGATCAGGTCGACGGCGACCTGCCCGTTGCGGAGGAGGTCCGGGGCGATGGGGACACCGTCGTCCGACCCCATGCCGATCGGGGTGGCGTTGACCACGACGTCCGCCGACTCGGCTGCCGCCGCGGCGTCTGCGAGGGACACCGCCCGCCCGACCGGGCCGGCGAGAGCGGCGGCCGTCGACGCACGCTCGACCGTCCGGTTCGCCACCACGACCTCGGCGGCGCCGGCAGTTCCACAGGCCTCGACAACGGCGCGGGCGGCCCCGCCGGCGCCGAGCACGAGGAGGCGTCGCCCAGCGACGTCGATGCCGGCGTCGTGGGCCAGGCCGTCGAGGAAGCCACCACCGTCGGTGTTGTGGCCGACCAGGCGGTCACCATCGGGGACCAGGCAGTTCACCGCACCGAGGCGGGCGGCGGCGTCGGTCAGCTCGTCTGCCAGCCGAGCCGCAGCGTCCTTGTGCGGCATGGTCACCGACAGGCCCCCGATGCCCCGTTCCCGCAGGCCGTCGAGCGCCCGACCCAGTTCACCCTCGGCCACCTCGAAGGCGGCGAAGGTCCAGTCCAGGCCGAGTTCGGCGAAGGCGGCGTTGTGGAGGATCGGCGACAGGGAATGGGCGATCGGCGAGCCGACCACGCCGGCCAGCCGGGTGGCGCCACCCGTCGCGTGCGGATCGTCAGCCACAACCCAGATCCTTCTCGATGCAGACCTGCTTGGCGCGCTCGAATTCGTCGGCGGTGACGGCGAACGTGTGGGCGCCGGCGACGCCGTCCTCGTCGGTGCGGACGTAGTACATCCAGTCGCCGTCCACCGGGTGCAGTGCCGCCTCCAGGGACGCCCGTCCCGGGTTGGCGATCGGCGTCGGTGGCAGACCCCGCACCGCCCGGGTGTTCCACAGCGACTCGGAGGCCAGGTCCTCGGACGTCAGCGGCTCGCCGGCGGTCTTGCCGACGGCGTAGCGGGTCGAGGCGTCGATGCCCAGCAGCCAGCCCTGCTCGATGCGGTTGTGAATGACCCGACTGATCCGGGCCCGGTCGGCGTCGATGAGGGCCTCCTCCTCGATCAGGGAGGCCAGGACGACAACCTCGTAGGGGTTCAGGCCCAGGTCGCCGGACCGGGCGACTAGGTCCAGCTCGTCGACCACCCGCACGAACTGGCGGTGCATCCTGGTGACCAGGTCCAACTCGTCGCCCAGCGACTCCTCTGCCAGCTGGTACGTGTCCGGGAACAGAAGGCCCTCGACCAGCAGGTAGGGCAGGTCCTCGGGATAGTGCTCCCACTCGAGGCGCTCGCTGATGAGCGCCGCCCGCAGTTCGTCGCCGTCGAAGGCCGGCATCTGGTCGAGCAGCCGGTCGACGGTCTGGGTGAGGGTGAGGCCCTCGGGCACCATCACCGTGATGACCTCCTCGGGCAGGGGCCCCTCGTTGAGGCGGTCGACGGCGGCCTGGAACTCGAGGTGCTCCCGCAGGATGTACTCGCCCGCCTGGAACTCGTAGGCCACGCCGACCGGACACTCGATCAGCCACCGCAACGCCGACGGGCAGCGCATCCACTGCCGGAACATGGCCGGGTTGTCGATGACGTCGGCAGCGCCGAGGGCCACGGCCACGTCGTTGGTGCTCCAACCCTCCTCGATCACGAAGCGGACGTCGTCCCCGAAGAGGCGGTCGGGGCGCATCTGGTCGTCAGCCCAGTCGTGGATCCAGCGGTAGCCCACGACAAAGGCCAGCAGGATGGCGAGGACGACGAGGCCCCAGCGTGGCAGCGGTCCCCAGGTGGACCGGTGCCGCACCCACCGCACGTCGGGGCGCGGGTCCTCCCCCACCCCGAACACCGTGTCCTCGTCGGTCTCGTCGAAGACCGAGGGTCCCCACACCACCGCCTCGCCGACGGCCTCCTCGGAGGGCACGAACGGCACGCCCGACGGTGGTGTCGACGGGTCCAGCGGCTGGAAGGGCTCGGTGGGCGGTGCCGCCTCGGGCGCTGCCGGCGGCACCGCGGCCCCGGCCACCCGGGACCCGATCGTGGCCGACGACCGGCCCCCCGGGACGAGGTCCGCCGACGACCGCGGCCGCTCCGTGGGCTCGGGGCCCTCGGTGGGCTCGGAGCCCTCAGTGGGCTCGGGGCCCTCAGTGGACTCGGGGCCCTCGGTGGTGTCCTCAGGCATCGTCCACACCGGCCCGGCGCCCGTCCAGCCACGACTGCAGCAGGACGGCGGCCGCCACCTGGTCGACGACGCGCCGCTGGGCCCGTTCGTCGAGACCCGCCTCACGGAGTTGCTGGGTGGCGGTCAAGGTCGTGAGCCGTTCGTCGTGCGTCTCGACGGGCACGTCGAGGAGTGCCGCCAGGTCACTGGACTCCGCCAGCATCTCCTCGGCGGCGGGGCCGGTGCCGCCGTCCAGCGAGTAGGGCACGCCGACGACGACGACCTCGGCCTCCCACTCCCGCGCCAGGCCGACGATCGCCCGGTGGTCCCGGGCACGGTCGCCGGTGCGGTAGAGCACGTCTGCCGGGGTTGCCAGGCGACCGTCGGGGTCGCTGACCGCGACGCCGATGCGCTTGGCTCCCAGGTCCAGGCCGAGGGCTCGCACGCCGTCCGGCTCAGCCGGCGGCGGCGCGCGCCTGCTCGAGCGCCTCGTCGAGGTGCTCGGGCGCCCGCCCGCCGATCATGGTCAGGTCGCTGTTGGGGCGGCCCCCGCCGCCGATGGTCGAGGCGGCCTCGGCGACCAGCTCCCCGGCGTCCAGCCCGCTCCCGGGGTCGACGACCGACACCAGCGCCGCGCCCCCGCCCTCCGGGGCGGTGCCGAGGACGACGGCGCGCACACCGTCATGGTCGCGGATGGCCAGGGCGAGTTCACGAAGGCCGTCCCGGTCGATGCCGTCGATGCGGCGCACCACCAGTCCGTCCTCGGCCTCCGCCACGAGCTCGTCGACCCGACCCAGGGCGGCCTGACGGCGCAGGGCGGCGATCTCGCGCCGCAACTCCTTGCCCTCCGAGACCCGCTTGCGGATGCCGTCCAGAACGTCGTCGACCGGGACCCCGACCAGGTCGGCGGCCTCGGCCAGCGTTCCCTCGGCGGAGCGCAGCCGGCCGATGGCGGCGTCGCCGGTGACCGCCTCCAGGCGGCGGATGTTGGAGCCGATCGACCCCTCGGTGACGATCTTCAGGAGGCCGATGTCGCCCAGAGCCGAGACGTGGGTGCCGCCACAGAGTTCGATCGAGTTCGGGCCTGCCCGGAGCACCCGGACGGTGTCGCCGTACTTGTCGCCGAAGAAGGCGATGGCGCCGAGGGCTTCGGCCTCCTCCTTGGTCGTCTCGAAGTGGTCGCAGGCGGCGTTTGCGAGGACCTCGGCGTTGACGAGGTCCTCGATCTCGACGACCTGCCCGTCGGTGAGTCCCTCGTAGTGGCTGAAGTCGAACCGCAGCCGGTCGGGGCCGACCCAGGAGCCCTGCTGCTTGACATGGTCGCCCAGCACCAGCCGCAGCGCCCAGTGCAGGATGTGCGTCCCGGTGTGGTTGCGGCGGATGGCGGATCGCCGCCCGGCATCGATCGAGGCCCTGACCGTCTGGCCCACCTCGACGGTGCCGTCCACGACCTCGATGCGGTGGGCGTGCAGCCCGTCGAGGGCGAGCGTCGTGTCGAGGACGCGCAGCGTCCCGGTCGACGACTCGACCATCCCGGTGTCGCCGACCTGGCCACCGGCCTCGGCATAGAAGGGCGTGCGGTCGAGGACCAGTACCTCGTCGTCGAGGTGGAGTACCTCGGCGTCGCTCTCGTCGACGGCACGTCCGACGAACTCGGTGGGGCCGTGGGCCTCGAGGACGTGGCGCAGGTCGCCGGTACCGCCTGCCCCGGCCGCCTCCTTCCGTGCAGCCTTGGCCCGTGCACGCTGTTCGGCCATGGCGGCTCGGAAGCCGTCCAGGTCGACACCGACGCCCCGCTCGACGGTGATCTCCTCGGTGAGCTCGAGGGGGAAGCCGTAGGTGTCGTGGAGCTTGAACGCCACCTCGCCGTCGAGGATGCCGCCCTCCGAGAGGCCGTCGAGGGCGGTGTCGAGGATGGCGGAACCGGCACGGAGGGTCTCGCGGAACCGCTGCTCCTCGCGGTCGAGCACCCCGCGCACGAAGTCGTGGTCGCGGACGAGCTCGGGGTAGTCGTCGCCCATGATCTCGACGAGGGCGTCGACCAGCCTCGGCATGATCGGGTCCTCGACGCCGAGCAGCCAGGCATGGCGGACGGCCCGGCGGATGATGCGCCGCAGGACGTAGCCCCGGTCCTCGTTGCTGGGGAACACGCCGTCGCCGATGAGGAAGGCCGACGACCGGATGTGGTCGGCAAGGATGCGCTGTGACACGTCGGTGCGCTCGTCCGAGCCGGGCTCCACGCCGCTGATCTCGGCGATGGTCGACAGCAGCCGGTCGAACTCGTCGGTCTCCCACACCGAGTCGACCCCTTGAAGCACCGAGAGGATCCGTTCGAGCCCGGCGCCGGTGTCGATGGAGGGCTTGGGGAGGGGCGTCATCGAGCCGTCGTCGTGCTGCTCGAACTGCATGAACACGAGGTTCCAGATCTCGATGAACCGCTCGTCGTCGCCGTGGGCGGGACCGCCGTCGTCGCCGAACTTAGGACCCTTGTCCCAGAAGATCTCGGAGCAGGGACCGCACGGGCCGGTGTCGGCCATCCGCCAGTAGTTGTCCTCGTCGAGGCGCTGGATGCGCTCGGCGGGAACGCCCACCTCGTCGCGCCAGATGGCCTCGGCCTCGTCGTCGCTGACGTGCACCGTGATCCAGAGCCGGTCGGGATCGAGGCCAAGGCGTTGGGTGACGAAGTCCCAGGCGAAGGCGCAGGCCTCGGACTTGAAGTAGTCGCCGAAGCTGAAGTTGCCCATCATCTCGAAGAACGTGAGGTGCCGACTGGTGCGGCCCACCTCGTCGAGGTCGTTGTGCTTGCCCCCGGCCCGGACGCACTTCTGCACGGTCACCGCCCGGTCCCACGGCGCCTGTTGTTCGCCGACGAAGTAGGGCTTGAAGGGCACCATGCCGGCCACGGTGAAGAGCAGCGATGCGTCGTGCGGGATGAGGCTGGCCGAGGCCTCGTGGTGGTGGCCGTGGCCGGCGAAGAAGTCGACGAACGACCGGCGGACGCCGCGTGCGGTGGCGAGTTGTTCGGACATGGTCGGGTCGGAGGTCCTCGGCGGAAAAGGGGCAGGAGCAGGGGTCGGGGGGACTGCTGCCCGGTCAGTCTACCGGTGGGCCCTTCCCGGCTCGGTTCGCGTTCGCGTCAGCCGCCCCGGCCACGGGCCCGCAGTCGGGCAACCATCCCCACGAGGCGCACCAGCGGCGACGACGACAGCGTCGCCGCCGTCTCGATCGTCGAACCGATCCGCCCGGCCGACTCGCGAAGGCCGTCGGCGGTGTCGAGCAGGTTCTCGACCCGGTCGAGGTCGTCGGTGGCCCGCTCGACCATCCGGTGCATGTCGGCGAGGAGCGGCACCGCCTCCCGGCGCAGCTCGTCGACGGCGGCGTGCAGTTCGCGCAGCATCCGGGTGAGGCGCAGCGCCAGCACCACGAATACCGCGAGTACCGCCGCGCCGACGAGGACGGCAACCCAGCCGGCGCTCACGAGTCGCACCCGTCCGGCGTGACGGCCCGGTCGACGAGGCGTCGGGCCACCTCCGCCTCGAAGCCGTGGTCCGATGGCTCGTAGTACACGTTGCCCTCCACCTCCTCGGGCCGGTGCGCCTGTGGCACCCAGCCCCTCGGGTCGTCGTGCGGATAGTCGTAGCCCTCGCCGTGGCCCAGCCCGGTGGCCCCCTGGTAGTGGGCGTCGCGCAGGTGCGGTGGCACGAGGCCGGTCCCGGCGGCCCGGGCGTCGGTGCCGGCGGCGGCGAGCGCCCGGTACACGCGGTTCGACTTGGGTGCCGTGGCCAGGTGGACGACCGCCTGCGCCAGGTTCAGCCGTGCCTCCGGGAGGCCCACGAACTCGACGGCCCGTGCGGCGGCGTCGGCCACCACCAACGCCATCGGATCGGCCATCCCGACGTCCTCGCTGGCCAGGACCACCAGTCGACGGGCGATGAACCGGGCGTCCTCCCCCGCCTCGAGCATCCGGGCCAGCCAGTAGAGCCCCGCGTCGGGGTCCGAACCTCGGATGCTCTTGATGAAGGCACTGATGACGTCGTAATGGGCATCGCGTCCGTACCGGAGGGCCTTGGTGCCCAAAGCGGCCTCGGCATCTGCCAGCGTCACCCGAGCCACCGAGTCGGCCGCTGCCGGATCCTCAGCCAACCGCCCGGTGGCCAGCGCAGCAGCCACCTCGAGGCTGGTCAGGCCATGTCGTCCGTCACCGGCCGCCCTATCCACCAACAGGTTCAGTGCATCGTCGTCGGCCTCGACAGTCTCGGCAGTCAGCCCTCGCTCCAAGAGGGAGCGCAGCGCCTCGGGACCTAGTGGTTCCAACCGAAACAACGTAGAACGCGACAACAACGGGGCATTCACCTCGAAGAACGGATTCTCGGTGGTGGCACCGATGAGCACCAGCAGACCCGACTCCACCGATGGCAGTAGTGCGTCCTGCTGCGCCTTGTTGAAACGATGGACCTCGTCGAGGAACAGGATGGTGCCCACATCGCGCTCACCGAGCCGGACCTGTGCAGAGGCCACCAACTCCCGGACGTCCTTCACGCTGGCGTTGACCGCCGAGAGCTCCGCGAACTCCTGGGCGGTGATCCGAGCAATCAGCCTGGCCAGTGTGGTCTTGCCCGTCCCCGGTGGACCCCACAACACGACCGACGACAACCGGTCAGCCTCGATCAGCCGCCGTAAGGGTCGGCCCGGGCCCAGCAGGTGCTCCTGGCCGACGACGTCATCCAGCCGGGTGGGCCGCAGGCGGTCGGCAAGCGGCGCCCGCCGGGCCAGACGGTCGTTCGCCGCACTGGTGAAGAGGTCTCCGGACACGTCCGGACGGTACCCGGCAACTCATCTTCTTAGAAATGGCTCTGCAAAAACAGACCTATTCCACGGGGGGTAGCACTCGCAGTCCGAGTTCCTCGAGGTGCCGGTCGGCAATGGGCGTTGGAGCGCTGGTCAGCGGATCGGCACCCGACTGGGTCTTCGGGTAGGCGATAACTTCTCGAATGTTCTCCTCACCGGCCAGAATGGCCGTCAGGCGGTCCATGCCGAAGGCGAAGCCCGCGTGTGGCGGCGCGCCGTACCGGAAGGCGTCGAGCAAGAACCCAAACTTGGCGTGCGCCTCCTCCGAGCCGATGCCCAGGATCGAGAAGATCCTCTCCTGAACGTCGCCTCGGTGGATCCGGACACTGCCCGAGCCGAGTTCCCAACCGTTCAGCACGAGGTCGTAGGCCTGCGATCTGACTTCCAGCAGGTCGCCACTCTCGAGCGCCTCGAGATCCTCTTCGTGCGGCATGGTGAACGGGTGGTGGGCCGGGATGGGGTTGCCGGCCTCGTCAAGCCCTTCGAACAGTGGAAAGTCGACCACCCAAAGGAAGTGCAACCCACCCTCGGTGACCGGGGGACGACCGAGTTCGAGACGCAGCAGGCCCAAGACGTGACGAACTGCCCGCCGTTCATCGGCCACCAGCAGCAAGAGGTCGCCGGCCTCAGCTTCCAACGTCATGGCCAGCGCTGCCTTCTCGTTATCGGTCAGGAACTTGGCCACCGGCGAATCCAAGCCGTCATCGGTCACCCGCATCCACACCAGGCCCTTAGCACCCCACCGCTTGCACTGCTCGGTCAGGTCATCGAGTCGGCTACGTGAGGCATCGGCACCACCCGGCACCCGGATGCCCTTCACGCATGGCGCCTGAAAGGCCCGGAACTCGGTGCCAGCGAACACGCCGGTCAGCTCGACGAGTTCCAGGCCGAAGCGAACGTCTGGCTTGTCGGACCCGAAGCGCTCCTGGGCCTCTTGCCAGGACATTCTCGGGATCTCGCCCAGCCCTTCGCCCGTCACCGCCTCAGCGGCGGCCGAAACGGCATACGAGATGAAGGACAGGACGTCGTCCTGGGACACGAAGCTGGCCTCGGCATCCAGTTGCATGAACTCGAACTGCCGATCGGCGCGGAGGTCTTCGTCCCGCAGGCACCGAGCGATCTGGTAGTAGCGGTCGACCCCCCCAACCATGCACAACTGCTTGAAGATCTGGGGACTTTGGGGGAGGGCGTAGAACGAGCCAGGCTCTTTGCGCGACGGGACGACGAAGTCCCGCGCTCCCTCCGGCGTACTGGCAATGAGCATCGGCGTCTCAACCTCGACGAAGCCCTGCTCCTCCATGGCGCCCCGCACCGCGCTCGTCACCCGAGCCCGGACCTCCAGGTTGCGCTGCAGGCGAGGACGACGTAGGTCCACGTAGCGGTGTCGCAAACGCAACACTTCGTCTACCTCAGTGCGCTCGTCCAGGGGGAAGGGTGGCGGCTCGGCGACCGACAGCACGGTTACCTGGGCGGCATCGACCTCCACGGCGCCCGTGGCCAACGAGTCGTTAGCTGTGTCGGCGGGTCTCTCACGTACTGTGCCGCTGACCTGTAGCACGTACTCGCTACGTAGGTCATGGGCACCGTCGACCACCAACTGGACCACACCTGAGCGGTCCCGGAGGTCAACAAAGGCCAGGTGCTCACCGTGCTCACGCCGCCGATCGACCCAGCCACATAGGGTTACCGTACGGCCCACGTCGTTGACCCGGAGGTCACCACATCGGTCGGTTCGCATGGACGTGGAGTAGTCAGTCAACGCAGCCTCGTTCGCAGGGTCTGGATCATCTGGTCCCGGGTGACGGTCTCCTGCCCGCTGTCACCCCGGAGGTCCCGCACGATCACCGTGCCGGCAGCCTTCTCGTCCTCGCCCACAATCACGGCCAACGCCGCAGCGCTTCGATCGGCGGCTTTCATCTGGGCCTTCATCGACCGGCCGTCCCAAGCCCGATCGGCGCGCAGGCCGTCGACACGGATCAGGTCGGTCAAAACTACGGCTTCGTCGCCGCCAGTGACGTCCACCACGAACACGTCAACGGCCGCTGCCGGAGCGTCGAACACACCCTCAGCGTCACAGGCCAACAACGTGCGGTCCACCCCAAGAGCGAAACCCACACCCGGCGTCTCCGGTGCCCCCAAATCGGCGGCCAGACCGTCGTACCGGCCACCACCACCTACCGCGTTCTGCGCAGCGTCCAGCGCCTCGGCCGCGAACTCAAAAGTAGTGCGCACGTAATAGTCAAGGCCGCGGACTAGACGGGGCGAGATGGTGTACGGCACTTCAATGGCGTCCAACGCCTCTGTCACACCTGCGAAGTGGGCTTCGGCATCAGCGGAAAGGTGGTCGAGCATCCGGGGAGCAGCAGCTATTAGCGGGGCGTCAGCCTCGCGCTGGGAGTCCAACACTCGAAGCGGGTTGGCCTCCAAAGTGACTCGCGACTCCTCGCTGAGGGCATCCTGGTCGACCGTGAAGTGGGTCCGAAGTGCCTCGACGTAGCGGACCCGGTCTTCAGCGCTGCCCAGCGAGTTAACTAGCAACGTCACCCGGCGAAGTCCTAGACGCTCATAGAAGCGCCACCCCAAGGCGATGACCTCAGCATCGAGGTGCGGGTCAGTCGGTCCTAGGACCTCGACACCCACCTGTTCGAACTGCCGGAACCGGCCCTTCTGAGCTCGCTCGTAGCGGAAGTTAGGTCCGGCGTACCAGGCCTTGTACGGCAGGGCGGGGCGGTGCTCGGCAAACGCCCGCACCACCGAGGCGGTCTGTTCCGGCCGCAGCGCGATGGTGCGACCGCCCTTATCCTCGAACGAGTACATCTCCTTGCGGACCACGTCCGTAGCCTCACCTAGTCGCTGGAACACCTCAACGTGTTCGAACATCGGCGGGATGACCTCGAGATACCCGGCGGAACCCACAACCTCGCTGAAAACCTCGACCAAGTTCCGCCATCGAGCCGAGTCCGGCCAGAGGATGTCACGGGTTCCCTTCGGGGCGCGGAAGACATGGTCGGACACGATGTAGGAGGCTACCGGCGGGCCAGACCGCACTCGCCGGACATCAAGCGGTCAGGCGTCGCCGGGATTACCGACTGGATCGACATCTGTATCACTGGCGGTGTCGGGCGCCCCCTGGACCGCTCGGCGCACGTCGTACACCGAGTCGATTCGTCGGAGCATGCGCAGCAGGGTCTCGAGGTGGGTCGGGTCCCCTATCTCGAAGTCGAACCGCATAGTGGCCACCCGGTCGGCACCACTAGTCGACGTGATGGTCGACAGCACGTTTACGTGGTGGTCGGCCAGCACCCCGGTGATGTCCCGTAGCAGTCCCGGCCGATCCAATGCCTTGAGCACCACCGAGACCACAAAGTGTCCGGAGGTCTCACCGTCCCAATCCACGTCGATAAGCCGGTCATCCTGCTCGGCCATGAGCGACACGGCGTTCGCACAGTCCGCCCGATGCACGCTGACGCCGCGCCCCTTGGTCACGAACCCCATGATCTCGTCGGGTGGTACCGGAGTGCAGCAGCGGGAAAGCCGCACCAACATGTCGTCCAGCCCCTCAACGTGGACCCCTACCCGACTGGGGTCCTGACGGGGTCGACGGGTCTTGATTGGGACAACGGCAATTCCGTCTACGCCGTCAGGCTGCAGAAGGCGAGCCACCCGTCCGACCAGCGACCGGGCGGACACGTGATGCTCGCCTACCGCCGCGTACAGCGTGTCGGGTTCGTGGTAGTTCATGGAGGCAGCCACCTCAGCCAACTCAGGACCCTCGAGTACCTCGCGGATGGCCAGTCCGGCTCGACGAAGCTCACGGGTGAGTTCCTCGTGGCCAGCGTCGATGGCCTCGGTTCGTCGCTCCTGGGAATACCAGTGCTTGATCTTGCTGGACGCCCGGTGGGTGACCACGAACTGCAGCCAGTCCCGACTAGGGCCCGCTCCAGCCTGACGGGAAGTCACCACCTCGACGGTGTCGCCGGTGACGAGGCCCGTCTCCAGAGGAACCAGGCGTCCGCCTACCTTTGCGCCCACGCATGCGTGCCCGACGTCGGTGTGGATGGCGTAGGCGAAGTCCACCATGGTGGCCCCTA
>DEAL01000035.1:61413-61558 GCA_002346745.1 Candidatus Neomicrothrix sp. UBA2983
AGGTCGGTCTTGAGGTTGGCCATGAAGGTGCCGGGGTCCTCGGTCTCGGCCTGCCACTCCACGATCCGACCTAGCCACGCCATCTCGTCGGAGGGCGACCGGGTCTTGTAGTCCCAGTGGGCGGCCACCCCGTACTCGGCCCGGG
>DEAL01000005.1:0-296 GCA_002346745.1 Candidatus Neomicrothrix sp. UBA2983
CGTCCTCGCCGTCGAACACCCGGGCCCGGCCCTCGAAGCGGTCGACGTCGATACCGGCGACCTTGACGACGGCGCCGTCGGGGGCCAGTGAGCCGGACAGCACCGCGATGCCGCCGATGTCGTGGATGGGGTCGTCGAAGGCGTGGACGACCTCGCCGTCGGGTGCGGGCGGGTCGAGCAGGTCCAGGTTCTCGGCGACGGTGCGGCCGGTGACGGTGACCTCGTCGCCGTGCAGCAGACCCTCCTCGAGCAGCATCCGCATCACCACGGGCACGCCACCGATGCGGTCGATGTCG
>DEAL01000005.1:591-30417 GCA_002346745.1 Candidatus Neomicrothrix sp. UBA2983
ACGCCACCGATGCGGTCGATGTCGACCATGTGGTAGTTGCCGTGCGGCTTGGTGTCGGCCAGGTGTGGGACCCGGGCGGCGACCTTGTTGAAGTCATCCAGTTCAAGTGCGACGCCGGCCTCGAAGGCGATGGCCAACAGGTGCAGCACGGCGTTGGTGGAGCCGCCCAGGGCCATGACGACGGCGATGGCGTTCTCGAAGGCGGCCTTGGTCATGATCTGACGGGGCCGCAGGTCGAGGTGCAGCAGTTGCATGACGGCGGTGCCGCTGGCATAGGCGGTGTCGCCGCGGCGGCCGTCGACGGCGGCGGCGGACGCCGAGCCGGGCAGCGACATGCCGATGGCCTCGCCGACCGCGGCCATGGTGTTGGCGGTGAACATGCCGGCGCAGGACCCGACGGTGGGGCAGGCGTTGCGCTCGATGGCGAGCAGCTCGTCGTCGTCGATGCCGCCGACGGCGTGGGCGCCGACCGCCTCGAACACGCTGACGATGTCGAGCTTCTGGCCGTTGTGCTCGCCGGGCATGATCGAGCCGCCGTAGACGAACACGGACGGCAGGTCGATGCGGGCCGACGCCATGAGCATGCCGGGCAGCGACTTGTCGCAGCCGGCGAAGCTGACGAAGGCGTCCAGCCGCTCGGCGTGCATGACGGCCTCGACCGAGTCGGCGATGATCTCTCGGCTGACGAGGCTGGCCCGCATGCCCTCGTGGCCCATCGAGATGCCGTCGCTGACGGCGATGGTGTTGAACTCGATCGGGAACCCACCGGCATCGGCGACGCCCGCCTTGCAGCGCTTGGCGAGGGCGTCCAGCGGCAGGTTGCAGGGGGTGACCTCGTTCCACGACGAGGCGACGCCCACCTGGGACTTGCCGAAGTCGTCCTCGGCCATGCCGATGGCGCGCAGCATGGCCCGGGCGGGGGCCCGGCTGTCGCCGTCGGTGACCTCGTGGGAACGGGGCTTGGGGGTCGGCTGGTCGCTCATGAGGTGCAGGCTACGTCGGCGGCTCCCGCTCCCCTAGCCTCAGCGCCGTGCGCCCCGTGGACCGCGAGATCCTGGCGCTGGCGGTCCCGGCGCTGGGGGCGCTGGTGGCCGAGCCCCTCTACGTGCTGGCCGACACGGCCGTGGTCGGCCACCTCGGCACGACGCAACTGGCGGGCCTGGCGGTGGCGTCGACGGCGCTGCTGTTCGGCTACGGCCTCTGCATCTTCCTCGCCTACGGCACGACTGCCTCCGTGGCCCGCCTGACCGGTGCCGGCGAGGACCGCCGGGCCGCCCACCAGGCGGTGCAGGGCCTGTGGCTGGCGCTGGCGCTCGGCGTGGTGCTGGCCGTGCTGGGCACCGTGTTCGCCACGCCACTGCTGCGCCTCCTGGGCGCCGGCGGCGACGTACTGGTCGAGGCCCGCGTCTATCTGCGCATCAGCCTGCTGGGCGCCCCGGGGATGCTGCTGATGCTGGCCGGCGTGGGCTGGCTGCGGGGCCGCAAGGACACGGTGCGGCCCCTCTGGGTGGCGGTCGGCACGGCGCTCGTCAACCTGGTCCTCGAGGTGGTGCTCATCTACGGGTTCGACCAGGGCATCGGCGCCTCGGCAGCCGCCACCGTCGTGGCGCAGTGGCTGGGTGCCGCCTGCTACCTGGGGTGGATCACCCCGGCGGTGCGCAGACTGGCGGTGGATCTGCGGCCCGACCCGTCGGCGCTGCGGCGCCTCGTCCGGGTGAGCGCCGAGTTGATGGTCCGCAACCTGTCGCTGGGCGGCACGTTCCTCGTGGCGACGGCGGCAGCCACGCGCATCGGTGTCGTCGACGTGGCGGCCCACCAGGTGGCGTTCCAGGTCTGGATGGTGCTGGCCCTTTCGATGGACGCCGTGGCGATCGCCGCCCAGACCATGGTCGGCAACCTGCTGGGTTCGGGCGACCCCGACGGCGCCCGGACGGTCGGCCGGCGGGTGATCGGCTGGTCGATCGGCATCGGAGCCGTGCTGGGCGCCGTGGTCGTGGTCGCCCACGGGGTGGCGGGCCGGGTGTTCTCGGAGGACGAGGCGGTGGTGGCCCTGGCCGGCTTCCTGCTGCTGCACGTCGGGCTGATGTCGCCGCTGTCGGGGGTGGCGTTCGCCCTCGACGGGATCCTGATCGGCGCCGGCGACCAGCGGCAACTGGCGAAGGCGACGGCGGCCTCGGCGGCGGTGGCGGTCCCACTGGTGGTCATGGTCCGCCTCGCCGACCTGGGCGTCGGGCCGTTGTGGGGCGCCCTCTGGGCGTTCATGGCCGCCCGGGGGCTCGGGCTGTGGCTGCGCTTCCGGAGCGGCCGCTGGCAGGTGGTGGGCGCCGGCGGGCCCTAGTCCCCCAGCACCACCGACGGGTCGGGGACGAGGTCGCGGGCCAGCCACTGGAAGACCCGCCAGCCGACCGTATCGCAGCCCATCGTGCCCTCGACGGCCTTGGCGGCGTCGTCGGAGATCGGCACGGCGTCGGGGGCCTTGACGTGGACCTCGGCGACCCGCTCGGCCATGACGAACAGGCCGACCGCCTCGCCCGGCGACGAACCGCCGGTGAGCAGGCCATGGTTGCGGAGGATGCACAGCCGGGTGGCCCCCATGGCCTCGGCGATGGCGTGCCCGCCGTCCATGGTCGCGACCTCGAGGTCCTCGCCCCGGTAGATCGACTGGTCGTAGACGAAGACGCAGGCCTCCTGGGAGATCGGCCGGAAGGGCCGCACGTTGGCCGACCAGGGAGTGCCGAACTGGGTGTGGGTGTGCGCCGCAGAGACCAGGTCGGGTCGGGCGGCGAGGATCGGCCAGTGGATGTTGTGGGCGGCGTAGTTGATGCCGCCGGCGGCCGGACCGTCGACCACGGACCCGTCGGGGCCGACGAGCGCCAGGTTGTCGACGGTCGCCGCCCAGAAGGGGATGCCGTGGCCGAGCACCCAGAAGTGGTCGGGGCGCTCGGGGTCGCGGGCGGTGATGTGGCCGTCGCCGAGCTGGCCCCAGCGCAGCGCCGAGAAGATCCGGTAGCCGATCGCCACCTCCCACTTGCGCAGGAGCCGCAGGTCGTCCGGGTCGTCGACGACCGGCACCTCGACGTCGTAGTCGATGACCGGGTAGCGGTCGAGCTCGAGTGCCATGGCGGCGCTCCTCCCGTCGGGGTCCCGGGGTCAGCCCCCGGCGGCCCTTCGTTCCAGCAGTTCGTTGACGATACGCCCGTCGGCCTGGCCCTGGGTGGCCTTCATGACCTGGCCCACGAAGAAGCCGGACTTCTTCTTGCGCTCCTTGTCGTCACCGCCGACGAACCCGGCCCAGTCGTCGGGGTGGTCGGCGATGAGCCGGTCGACGAGGGACTCGAGCTCGCCGGTGTCCATGGCCTCGAAGCCGTGGGTGGCGGCGTGGGCGGCAGGGTCGCCACCGGAGGCGACCAGGTCGGCGAGGACGGTCTTGGCCTGGGTGGCGGTGAGGTCGCCGCCGACCTCCATGGCGACGAGGGCGGCGAAGGCGTCGGCGGTCAGCCGTCCGGCGCCGTCGGCCAGGTTGTTGTCGACGTGGACGAGCACGCGGGCGGCGTCGGCACCGGCAGCGATGGCGTCGACGGCCAGGTCGTCCATGCCGCGCTCGACGGTCAGCGCCGCAGCGGCGGTGTCGACGCCGGCGGCCTCGGCCAGGCGGTGGCGGCGCTCACGGGGCAGGGCCGGCAGGGTGGCCCGGATCTCGTCGATCCACTCGTCGGACGGGTCGACGGGCACGAGGTCGGGCTCCGGGAAGTACCGGTAGTCGTAGGCCTCCTCCTTGGAGCGCAGCGTGTGGGTGCGGCCCTCGTCCTCGTTCCAGTGGCGGGTCTGCTGCTGGACGGCCTCGCCGGCCTCGATGAGGTCGACCTGGCGGCGGGCCTCGTACTCGATGGCCCGGCCGAGCGACCGCAGCGAGTTGATGTTCTTGATCTCGCAGCGGGTGCCGAACTCGGCGGCGCCCTCCCGGCGGACCGACACGTTGCAGTCGACCCGCATCGAGCCCTCCTCCATCTTCCCGTCGGAGGCGCCGATGGCGACCAGGATGGCTCGCAGCTCGGCGACGTAGGCCCGGGCGTCCTCGGGGCCGCGCAGGTCGGGGGCGCCGACGATCTCGATGAGCGGCACGCCGGCCCGGTTGTAGTCGACGAGGGAGTGGCCGGCCTCGTGGATGCGGCCGCCGCCGCCGACGTGGGTGGACTTGCCGGTGTCCTCCTCGAGGTGGGCTCGCTCGATGCCAACGGTGCGCCCGTCGGGCAACTCGAGGTGGCCACGGCCGTTGATCGGCAGTTCATACTGCGAGATCTGGAAGTCCTTCGGCATGTCCGGGTAGAAGTAGTTCTTGCGGGCGAACACGGAACGGCCGATCTCGCAGTCGAGGGCCAGGCCGACCCGGATGGCGAGCTCGACGGCCTTCTCGTTGAGCACCGGCAGGGAGCCGGGCAGGCCCAGCGACACGGGGTCGACGTTGGTGTTGGGGTCGCCGCCGAACTCGTTGCGGGCGGTCGAGAAGAGCTTGGTGGCGGTGGCCAACTCGGCGTGGACCTCGAGGCCGATGACGACCTCCCAGCCCGGGACGATGGCGTCGCTCACGCGTTCGCCCATGCCGTCGCTCACGGTGCCGCCTCCTCGAGGACGGCGGCGGCCCGGAACATGGTGGCCTCGTCGAGGGCGGGGGCGAGGACCTGCACGCCGATGGGGAGGCCGTCGTCGCCGGTGCCGAACGGGACCGACATGGACGGGTGGCCGGCCAGGTTGGACGGGATGGTGCACACGTCGTTGAGGTACATGAGCATCGGGTCGCCTGTCTTGTCGCCGAGGGGGAAAGCCGTGGTCGGGGCGGTGGGCGACAGCAGCAGGTCGTAGGTCTCGTAGGCCCGGCCGAAGTCCTCCTGGATGAGGGTGCGGACCTTCTGGGACTTGCCGTAGTAGGCGTCGTAGTAGCCGGCCGAGAGAGCGTAGGTGCCGAGCATGATGCGGCGCTTGACCTCGTCGCCGAAGCCGGCGGTGCGGGTGGCGGTGTTCATGGCGGCGGCGGTGTCGGCGTCGACGCGCAGGCCGAAGCGGACCCCGTCGAAGCGGGCCAGGTTGGACGACGCCTCGGCGGGGGCGACGAGGTAGTAGGCGGAGAGGCCGTAGACGGTGGACGGGACCGAGACGTGCTCGACGGCGGCACCGGCGGCGGACAGGGCGGCGGCGGCCTCCTCTACGCGGGCCTTCACGTCGGCGGCGATGCCCTCGACGCCCTCCCCCATGAGCTCGTCGATGATACCGATGCGGAGGCCGTCGACACCGCCGCCCAGGACACCGGTCAGGTCGGGCGACGGCTCGGGGATGGATGTGGAGTCGCGGGGGTCGTGGCCGCCGATGGCCTCGAGCACCAGGGCGGCGTCTGTGACCGAGGCGGCCAGGGGGCCGATCTGGTCGAGGCTGGAGCCGAACGCCACGAGCCCGTAGCGGGAGACCCGCCCGTAGGTGGGCTTGACGCCCACGGTGCCGCAGAGGGCGGCCGGCTGGCGGATGGAGCCGCCGGTGTCGCTGCCGAGCGCCAGCGGGGCGAAGCCGGCGGCGACGGCGGCGGCCGAGCCTCCGGAGGAGCCGCCCGGGACCCGGCTGGTGTCGAGCGGGTTGCGGGTGGGGCCGAACGCCGAGTTCTCGGTGGAACTGCCCATGGCGAACTCGTCGCAGTTGGTCTTGCCGATGGCGACGGCGCCGGCGGCGCCGAGGCGCTCGACGACGGTGGCGTCGTAGGGGGGCCGCCAGGCGTCGAGGATCCGAGACGAGCAGGTGGTGGGGACGCCGCGGGTGCAGATGTTGTCCTTGAGGGCAACGGGCACGCCGGCCAGCGGGCCGGGGTCCTCGCCGGCGGCGATGCGGCGGTCGAGGTCGTCGGCGCGGGCGAGGGCGGCGTCGGCGGTCACCAGGTTGAAAGCGTGGATCTCGTCCTCGCGGGCGTCGATGGCGGCGAGGTGCTCCTCGACGACGGCGCGGGCGGTTCGGGTGCCGGCCCGGACGTCGGCGGCGATGGCGGCGGCGCTGGCACTCACGGCGCCTCCCCCAGCACGGGCGGGACCCGGAACTGCTCGTCCTCGATCGACGGGGCGGCGGCCAGCACCTCGTCGCGAACGTCGTGGTCGACAGGGGTGTCGGTCCGTAGGACGTTGACGAGGGGGAACGGGTTGGCCATCGGTGCCACGCCGTCGAGGTCGAGGGCCTCGAGGTCGGCGGCGTGGTCGAGCACGTCGGCCAGTTGGCCGGTGAAGGCGTCGAGTTCGTCGTCGGTGAGCGTCAGCCGGGCGAGGTTCGCCACGTGGGCGACGTCGTCACGGGTGAGGCGTGGCGTCTCGGGGGAGTTCACGGCAGGAAGGGTAGGGCCCGGCGGGGTGGGTCACTCGGGGTCGGCCGATGCCCCGTCGTCGGCGTCCCCCTCGGCCGGGGCCTCGGCGCCCTCGAGGACGAGCACCACACGCTGGTCGGGCGAGACTTCCTCGCCGCCGGCCGGCTGCTGGCTGGCGACGGCGGCGGGCTCGCCCTCCTCGGGAAGGCCCACGACCTCGATGACGCGGAAGCCGGCGGCGGCCAGGCGGGCCTCGGCGGCGACGAGTTCCAGGCCGACCACGCCGGGGACTGCCCGCGGCGCGGGTCCGAGCGACACGACGACGGCGACCGTCGACCCACGGGGCACCTCGGTGTCGGAGCCGGGTTCGAGTGAGACGACGGAGCCGGCGGGAACGAACTCGTCGTTGGCCTCGGTGACCACGACCTCCAGGCCGAGGGCGTTGAGCGCGGCCACGGCCTCGTCGGCCGGGCCTTCGACGAGGCCGACGGGCACGGTTCGGGGGGCGGCGCCTGCGGACACGATCAGGTCGACGCCGCTCCAGGGGGCGAGCTCCTCGGCGACGGCGAGCACCTCGAGAACCACGCCGGCCTCCAGCGCCTCGTCGTGCGCCTCGGAGACGGTGCCGACCTCGAGGCTGGCCTGCTCGAGCAACCGGGTCGCCTCGGCCAGGGTGTGGCCGACGAGGCCGGTCGGGACCGGGACCCGGGTGGGTCCGAGCGACACGACCAGCAGGACGGTGCCGTCCTCGGCGAGTTCGGCGCCGAACCCCGGCTCGGTGGCGAGGACCTGGCCCTCGTTGGTTCCGTCCCGGCGCTCATAGCGGGACTCGACCCGCCAGCCGGCCTCGGTGAGGGTGGCGGCGGCCTCGTCCTCGTCGGCGCCGACCAGCAGCGGCACGCGGGGCACTACCTCCTGGCTGCCCTGCCAGAGGGCGGCGCCGCCGAGGACGGCGCCGACCACCATGAGCGCCGCCACGATCGCCCACGGCAGTCGCCGGGTGGGGCCCACGGTGCGCTCGGACTTGGGCTCCTCGGGCGGCCTGCTCTTGGGGACGAGGGGCACCTCGCCCGACAGTGGGGCTGCGCCGATCTCGCCGGGGCCGACGAGCGGCAGCGGCTCGGGGCGGGCCAGGGCGGGGGCGGCCTCGAGCAGCAGTCGGCCGAACTCGGCGGCGGTGGGCCGGTTGGCGAGGTCGACGCTGCCGGCCCGGGCGACGGCCGGCCCGAGCGGGCCCATCGAGGCGGGCACCGGCACGTCGCGGCGGCGCCGGGCCCGCAGGGTGCCGAGCAGCGTGTCCTCGACGAACGGCAGGTGGCCGGTGACGGCCTCGACCAGCACGAGGGCGAGGGCGTACACGTCGGAGCGGCCGTCCAGCGGCTGGCCCTTGGCCTGCTCGGGCGAGGCGAAGCGGGCGGTGCCGACGATGCCCTCGACGAAGATGTCGGTGCGGGAGGTCTCAGCCAGCGCCCCGGCCAGACCGAAGTCGGAGACCTTGAGGTGGCCGTCCTGGCTGAACAGCAGGTTGGCCGGCTTGAGGTCGCGGTGCACGACCCCCATCTGGTGGGCGTGGTCGAGCGCCTTGCACACCTCGAGGCCGATGACGAGCGCCTGGGAGTGTGACAGGGTGCGGCCGGTGTCGAGCAGGCTGCGGAGGCTGCCGCCGGCGAGGTACTCGGTCACGAGGTAGGCCGAGCCGTCGACGCCCCAGTCGTAGACGGTGAGGATGCTGGGGTGCTGGAGGCCGCCGACGGTGCGGGCCTCGACGCCGAGCCGTTCGACGAACACGGGGTCGCCGGCGAGGGCCTCGTGGAGGACCTTGACGGCGACGTGGCGGCCCAGGTCGAGGTCGTCGGCGGCGTAGACGGTGCCCGAGGCGCCGGTGCCGAGGGCCCGGCCGAGGGCATAGCGCCCGTCGAGCACCCGCGCCGGCATCGGTTCGTGGCCCGGCCCCACCTGTCCGGACGCCGGTGGGGATCCGTCGGTCACGGCGGCGAGGCTACCCGAGCAAGTGAGAACAGGCCCGTCCCCCTATCACCTGGTGGGAGGGGTGGTCGGTAGCCTTCCCCGGGTGAATCGACGCAACGCCCTCGTGATCAGCGTGCTGCTGGCGCTCGGCGCCGGGACGCTGACCGGGGCGATCCTCGTCACCAGCGGCGGCGACGGCGACGTCGAACTCGACTCGAACCCGGCGGTGCGCGAGCTGCTGCCGCCGCGGGACGACACGGTGATTTCGCAGGCCAACGTCGGGGCGATCCTCTCGGCGGGCTGGTCGGGCGAGATCCTCCACATCGGCGGCACGCAGATCCCGCTGGACCAGCAGCGCATCGAGCCGGCGCTCAACTCGGTGATATTCCGGCCGGGCGACGGCCGGGCGCTCCGGCGCCTGCCGCCCGGGGAGGTGTGCGCCACCGTCCGCTACTGGGCGGTCCGCACCCCCGACCGCACCTCCACGATCGACTGGTGCTTCCGCGTCGACGGCTGAGGCGGCGGGTGGCCCGCTAGCCGGGGAGCTGGCCGGTGGCGAGGAGGACCTCGAAGGCGGCCTCGTCGAGCACCGGAATGCCGAGTTCCTCGGCCTTCGCCAGCTTGGAGCCGGCGTTCTCGCCGGCCACCAGCGCCGTCGTCTTCTTCGACACGCTGCCCGGTGAGGTGCCACCGCGGGCGGTGATGGCGGCCCGGGCGTCGTCGCGGCCCATGCCAGCCAGCGTGCCGGTGACGACCACGGCCATGCCCTCGAGCACCTGGGGCACGTCGTCGCCTGCGGCGTCGGCGGCCTCGAGGTGGAGTCCGGCGGTCCGGAGCCGCTCGAGCAGGTCGCGGTTGCGCTCCTCGCGCAGCCAGTCGTGGACGCTGGCAGCGATGACCGGTCCGAGGCCCTCGACGGCCTCGAGGTCCTCGACGGTGGCGGCCAGCAGGCCGTCGAGGTCGCCGAACGAGCGGGCGACCAGGTCGGCGACGGTGGTGCCGACGTGGGGGATCCGCAGTCCGAACAGCAGGCGTCCCAGCGGCTGGCTGCGTGCCTCGTCGACGGCGGCACCCAGGTTGGCGACCGAGACCTCGCCGAAGCCCTCGAAGGTGGCGATCCGGTCGTAGTCCAGGGAGAACACGTCGGCCACGTCGGCCAGCAGGCCCTCGGCGACGAACAGGTCGACCCGCTGCTCGCCGAAGCCCTCGATGTCCATGGCGCCGCGGGAGGCGAAGTGCTCGATGCGGCCCCGGACCTGGCGGGGGCAGGCGTGGTTGGGGCAGAAGGTGGCGGCCTCGCCCTCGCCGCGGACCAGCCCGGCACCGCACTCGGGGCACTCGGTGGGGAACGCCCAGGGCGGCCGGTCGTCGGGCCGGTCGGCCAGCACGGGGCGGAGCACCTCGGGGATGACGTCGCCGGCCTTGCGGACCACGACCGTGTCGCCCGGTCGGACGTCCTTGGCGGCCACCTGGTCGGCGTTGTGGAGGGTGGCGGCGGTGACGGTGGAGCCGCCGACGAACACCGGCTCGAGCCGGGCGAACGGGGTGGCCTGGCCGCCGGGGCCGATCGAGACCTCGATGTCGAGCAGCGTGGTGGTGCGTTCCTCGGGCGGCAGCTTGTAGGCGACCGCCCAGCGGGGGGCCCGGGCGGTGAAGCCCAGGTCAGCCTGGAGGGCGAGGTCGTCGACCTTGACGACGACGCCGTCGATCTCGTAGTCGAGGTCGTGGCGGGCGGCCTCGACGGCCTGGACGTGGTCGAGCACGGCGGCGAAGTCGTCGAAGCGGGCGCTGCGGTCGTTGACGGGGAGGTCCAGGCCGTCCAGCCAGGCGAGGGTGTCGAGGTGCGAGGCCAAGTCGGGGCCGCCGACCACCTCCCCCACCTGGTACGCCCAGAAGGACAGGTCGCGGGTGGCGGTGACGGCGGCGTCCTTCTGGCGCAGCGACCCGGCGGCGGTGTTGCGGGGGTTGACATAGGTCTTCTCGCCGGCGGCCTCCTGGGCCGCGTTGAGGGAGGCGAAGGCGGCCAGCCCGAGGTAGACCTCGCCGCGCACCTCGAGCACCGGCGGGGCGCCGTCGAGCCGCTCGGGCACGTCGTCGATGGTGCGCACGTTGGCGGTGACATCCTCGCCGACCCGGCCGTCGCCGCGGGTGGCGGCCTGCACGAGTCGCCCTTCCTCGTAGCGCAACGACACGGCGAGGCCGTCGAACTTGAGCTCGCAGGCCCAGTTGGGTGCCGGGGCGGCCTCTTCGTCGCCGGTGCCGAGGCGGCGCAGGACCCGCTCGGACCAGGCGGTGAGCTCGTCGAGGTCGAAGGCGTTGTCGAGCGAGAACATGCGGACCCGATGCTCGACCTCGGCGAAGGTGGCCCGGCCGGCGGCGCCGACCCGCTGCGTGGGCGAGTCGGGGGTGACGAGGTGGGGGTGCTCGGCCTCGAGATGGCGGAGTTCGACGAGGAGGGCGTCGTACTCGGCGTCGGGGATCTCGGGGTCGTCGAGGGCGTGGTAGCGCTCGTCGTGGTACCGGATCAGCGAGCGGAGTTCCTCGACCCGTGCCCCTGCCCGTCCGCTGTCAGGATCGCCGGCCACCCGTCGAGTCTACCGGTGGCCCCGCAACCGCCGGGAGCGGCGCACGGCCGCCGTAGCGTGTCGCCGTGGCCCGTGATCCGATCCCCGTGTGGGCGCTGCGCGCCGTGTGGCTGGTGCAGCCCGTGGTGCTCGGGCCGGTTCTGGCCGACGGGCTGCACGACCTCGAGGGCCGCACGTTCCTGTCGGTGGCGCTGTGGGCGCTGTGGGGCCTGGGCCTGCTGGCGGCGCTGGTGCCCCGGCCGGTGACGTTGACGGCCCTGCGCATCGGCGGCCCGGCGGCCGCAGCGCTGGCGGTGTGGGCGGCGACCGCCGTCGAGGACACGGCCCTCGCCGTGGCGGGCCTGGTCGGCGGCTTCGTGCTGGCGGTGCTGTGCCTGTGGCCGGCGGTCGGCGACGCCTGCGTGGACGGCGCCTCCTACGGCGACGAGCAGCGATTCCTGCTGCGGGCCCCCGGCCCGGTGGTGCTGGCCCTCGGGCCGCTGGCGTGGGCGCTGGCGGTGGCCGGCGTGGTCGCCGGCCCCGTGCTGCTGGCGTCGGGCGACACGGCGGTCGGCGTGGCCGCCTGCGTGGCGGGCCTGCCGGTGGCCGCGGCGACGGTGCGGGCGCTCCACCACCTGCACCGGCGCTGGGTGGTGCTGGTGCCCGCCGGGTTCGTGCTCCACGACCACCTGGCCCTGGCCGACCCGACGCTGCTGCCGCGGGCGTCGCTGGCGTCGGTCGGACCGGCCCCCGCCGGCTCCGAGGCCCTCGACCTCACCCAGGCGGCCCGCGGCCTTGCGCTGCAGGTGCGCTGCCGGGAGCCCCACGATCTGCGGCCGGCCAGCCGCGACGCCGCCGAGGTGGTGGTCACCGAGGCGTTCCTGTGCGCCCCCGCCCGCCCCGACGCCGTCCTCGCCGAGGCGAGGCGCCGCCGACTCCCGGGGACCGCCGGTTCCGACTAGCAGGCGGTGGCGCCGCCGAGGACCTGGTCGCCGTCGTAGAACACGACGCTCTGACCGGGGGCGACCCGGCGGTGCGGGGCGGCCCAGCGGACCTCGTCGGCGACCAGCTCCGCCTCGTCGGCGGGGCCGTGGGCGCTGGCCTGGACGAGCACCGGGCCGGACACCGGGTCGTCGGCCCACGTAAAACCCTCGACCGGGGTGGCGTCGACCAGCAGGTCGCCGGCGGGGCCGACGGTGACCGTCGCCGCGGGCACGTCCACGGCCACGGCGTAGCGGGGCGCCGCGGCGCCGGCCAGCTCCATGCCCTTGCGCTGGCCAACGGTCACCAGCTCGACGGCGTCGACCCGCCCCACCTCGGCGCCCGAGGCGTCGACGACCCGGCCGGGCGTGAGCGGGATGCGCCGGGAGAGGAAGTCGCCGCGTCCGTGTTCACGGGTGATGAAGCAGACGTCCTGGCTGTCGGGCTTGGCGGCGGTGCGCAGGCCCAGGTCGGCGGCCCGCCGGCGCACCTCGTCCTTGGTGAGGTCGCCGATCGGCAGCTCCAGGCCGGCCAGCTGGTCCTGTCCGAGCATGTGGAGGACGTACGACTGGTCCTTGGCCGGGTCGGCGGGCCGGGCGATGCGGCGGGTGCCGTCGGGCCGCACGGCCACCCTGGCATGGTGGCCGGTGGCCAGCCGGTCGAACCCGAGCGCCCGGGCCCGGTGCAGCAGCCGGTCGAACTTGACATGCCGGTTGCACTCGATGCACGGGTTGGGGGTGCGGCCGGCGGCGTGGGCGGCCACGTAGGGCTCGACGACGTGGCGGTCGAAGTCGTCGCCCAGGTTGAACACGTGGTGCTCGATGCCGAGGGCGTCGCAGACCCGGCGTGCGTCGTCCACGTCGGAGACGGCACAGCAGCCCGAGTCGGACTCGCCGCCCCAGAGCCGCAGGGTCACGCCGACCACCTCCCGGCCCGCCTCGAGCAGCAGGGCGGCCGCCACCGACGAGTCGACCCCGCCGGACATGGCGACCATCACGGGCGGGGCGCTCACCGGGCGTGCTCCCGCAGGCGGGCCACGGCCGCCGGGATGGCGGCGAGGGCATGGTCGACCTCGGCGCCGGTGGTTCCGTGGCCGAGCGACAGGCGCAGCGACCCGACGGCGGCGTCGCGGTCGACGCCCATGGCGGCCAGCACGTGTGACGGCTCCTGGGCACCGCTGGCGCACGACGAGGCGGCGCTGGCGCTGATGCCGTCGCGCTCGAGCAGGAACAGCAGCGCCTCGCTCTCGATGCCGGGAACGCAGACGTGGGCCACGCCGGCGGTGCGTGCGACCCCGCCGGGCACGGTGCGGCGGGCGTCGGGCACGGCGGCCAGCAGGCCCGCCTCGAGGCGGTCGCGCAGCGCCCCGACCCGGGCGGCGGCGGCGTCCCGGTCGGTGGCGACCAGCCGGGCCGCCACGCCGAGGCCGACAATAGCGGGCACGTTCTGGGTGCCGCTGCGGCGCTCCCGTTCCTGACCGCCGCCGCGCAGCACCGGGGCGACGGTGGCGCCGTCGCGCAGCACGAGGGCGCCCGCCCCCTTGGGGCCGCCGAACTTGTGACCGGTGAGGCTCACGAGGTGCGCCCCCTCGGTGGCGGCGGCGAGGTCCAGCCAGGCGGTGGCCTGCACGGCGTCGGTGTGGACGGCGGCGTCGGGGGCGTGCTCGACGACGAGGGCGGCCACGGCGGGCACGTCGTTGACCACGCCGGTCTCGTTGTTGGCGGCTATGACCGACACGAGGCGTACGTCGGCGACGGCGTCGAGCGTGGCGGCGAGGGCGTCGGCGTCGATGCGGCCGCCGGCGTCGGTGGGCACGACGACGCCGCCCGAGAGTCGCACCGGGTCGAGCACCGCCGGGTGCTCGGTGGCGCCGCACACGGCCACGCCGCCCCGGGCGCCGAGGACGCCGTCCACGGCCAGGTTGTCGGCCTCGGTGCCGCCGCTGGTGAACACGACGTCGCCGGGGTCGGCGCCGACGAGGGCGGCCACGGCGTCGCGGGCGTCGTCGAGGGCCCGACGGGCCTCGCGGGCCAGCCGGTGGGCGCCCGACGGGTTGCCGGGGTGCTCGGCCAGCCAGGGCAGCATCGCCTCGACCACCTCGGGCCGGGCGGGCGTGCTGGCGGCATGGTCCAGGTAGGCCTCCACGGGGATCACGCTACGGGCAACCGTCGGCGGTGGGCCAGACTACGGACATGGATGACTACGGACCCGAGACCTACGGCGAGACGTACGCCGACGTCTACGACGACTGGTACGGCGAGGGTGGCCGGATGGCCATCAGCCAGGTCGGTGCGCCCGACGTGGTCGCCGACGGAATTGCCGGCCTGGCCGACGGTGGCCCGGTGCTCGAGTTGGGCGTGGGCACGGGGCGGCTGGCGCTGCCGCTGGCCGACCGGGGCCTGGCCGTCACCGGCCTCGACGCCTCGCCGGCCATGCTCGAGCTCCTGCGGGCCAAGCCCGGAGCCGACCGGCTCACCGTCGTCGAGGGCGACATGGCCGACCCGCTGCCCGACGCGGCCGACGGGTCGTTCGCCGTCGTGCTGGTGGGCTTCAACACGTTCTTCAACCTGACCACGGCCGAGTCACAGGCCTCCTGCGTCACCGCAGTTGCGCGCCTGCTACGCCCAGGCGGGCGCTTCGTGGTCGAGGCGTTCGTGCCGGCCCCCGAGGCCCACGACGGCATGTCGGTCCGCGCCATCGAGGTGGACCGGGTGCTGCTCGACGTGGCCACCATCGACCCCGACACGCAGCTCATCACCGGTCAGCGCATCGAGATCAGCGAGGCCGGCAATCGGCTGTTCCCCTATCTGCTGCGCTACGCCACCCCGGCGCAGTTCGACGACCTGGCGGCCGGTGCCGGCCTCGCCCTCGAGTACCGCTGGGCCGACTGGTCGGGCACGGCGTTCGACGAGACGTCGGCCTCGCACGTGTCGGCCTGGCGGAAGCCAGGCTGACGCCCCGGTGGACGCGGGCTGCTCAGTCGGGGCGGCCCGTCAGGATCGGCAGGTCCAACTGTGGCCGGTTGGTGCGCTTGAGCTCGGAGAACGACGGGTTCGACACCAGGGCCAGCACCGTGTCGTAGAGGTCGAGGCACTCGTCGTCGGTGGCAGGGACCTCGGAGATCACCGGCCCGAAGATGGACGGCCCGTCGGGGGGCCCGAACGTGAGGATCGGGGTGCCGACGTCGGGTCCGGTGCGGCCGATGGCCTCCTCGGTCTCGGCGCGCAGTTCGTCGTCCCACGAGCGGTCGGTGGCCGCCCCGGCGTGGACCGGATCCAGCCCGGCGGCCTCCAGCACGCCGGCCAGGTGCCCGTCGGTGGCGACGTGCGCCCGGGGGTCGGTTCCCGGCTCGGGCACGACGTGCCAGATGGAGCGGCCCAGCGCCTCGTAGAGCGCGTCGAGCGCACCCGGACCCTCGGCGGCGCGCACGCTGGCCGCCACCCGCAGCATCCGCCGGCCCTTGTCGTGCCCCTCCCGGTGGCCCTCGGGGAACTCGGCGTCGTAGTCGCGGGCCTCGTTGAGGATCGACAGCGTGATGAGCCTCCACTCAACGGTGAGCCCCCTCAGGTCGACCACCCGGCGGACCCAGCGGGAGGTCTGCCAGGCGAACGGACAGATGGGGTCCCAGAAGAACTCGAGGTCGGCGCGCGCGGGCTCAGCCATCGCCAGACCCTACGATCCCCGCCCGAGACCACCGGGATCGGGAGCACGGGGAGCACCACCATGGCCATCTGCCACGAGGTCGACTACGAGGTGAAGGGCAACGACCTGCAGTTCGTCGAGATCGGGTTGGACCCCGGCGAGACCGTCGTCGCCGAGGCCGGCGCCATGATGTTCCTCGAGGAGGGCATCGCCTTCGAGACCAAGATGGGCGACGGGTCCGACCCCGACGCCGGCATGTTCAAGAAGCTCAAGTCGGCCGCCGGGCGGGCGATCTCCCAGGAGTCCGTGTTCCTCACGCACTTCACCAACCAGGGCGGCGGCCGCAAAGTGGCGGCGTTCGGGTCGGACACGCCCGGCAAGATCGTCCCGCTCGACATGGCGCAGTTCGGCGGCTCGATCCTCGCCCAGAAGGACGCCTTTCTCGCCGCCGCTTTCGGCACGAAGCTGAGCGTCGCCTTCAACCGCAAGTTGGGGTCGGGGTTCTTCGGCGGGGAGGGGTTCATCCTGCAGCGCCTCGAGGGCGACGGCATGGCGTTCCTCAACGCCGGTGGCACCATCGTCGAGAAGCACCTGGCCGGCGAGACGCTGCGCGTCGACACGGGCTGCCTGGTGGCGTTCGAGGACGGCGTCGACTACTCGATCGAGCGGGCCGGCAACCTCAAGTCGATGGTCTTCGGCGGCGAGGGCCTGTTCCTCGCCACCCTGAACGGCACCGGACGGGTGTGGCTGCAGTCGCTGCCGTTCTCCCGCCTCGCCGACCGGATCATCCAGCACGCCCCGGTGGCCGGCGGCACCTCCAAGGGCGAGGGCTCCGTCCTCGGCGGCCTCGGCCGACTCCTGGACTAGGGCGCCGGGCGGAGCAGCCCGCCACGCGTTGGATCAGCCCAGCAGGGGGTCGTGCCAGTTGGCGGCGGCCCAGATGCCGGCGGCGAAGCAGGCCACGGCGAACAGCCAGGTGACCGCCGTACCGGCGCGGCGCGGCAGGCCGCGGGCGTCGGCGGTGTCGACCAGCCACGCCAGGGCGGCACCGCCCAGCAGGCCGCCCAGGTGGCCGCCGATGCTGATGCCCGGCCGGCCGAACGTGAACAGCAGGTTCACGACCACGAGGGTGCCGATGCCGGAACTCCACGGGTTGACCCCCCGCCGGTACTGGTGCACGACCGTGGCACCCATGAGCCCGAACACCGCCCCCGAGGCGCCGACCGTGAGCGCCGTCGGCGAAACCAGCATCACGCCCAACGAGCCGGCGGCCAGCGAACCGGCGTAGAGGCCGAGGAACCGGGTGGGGCCCTGGAGTCGCTCGAGGGCGTTCCCGAGCATCCACGCCAGGAACATGTTGAAGCCGATGTGCAGCAGTCCGGCGTGCAGGAACGCCGACGTGCCCAGCCGCCACCACTCCCCCTCGTCGACGCCCAGCGGTCCGACGCAGGTCCGGCCGATCACCGCCTTGCAGCCGAAGCCGATGAGGCCGAAGTCGATGGTCGTGTCGCCGCCGCCGCTGTTGATGTCACCGCCGTTGGCCAGCACCCACAGGAAGGCGGCGGCGTTGAGAGCGATGACGATGCGGATGGTGAGCGGATCGCGGCCGGCGAAGGCGAACGACGTCGGGACCGTCCGGCGGGCGGAGCGGCGTCGCCGGCGGTGCTCGACGACGACCGGTCCCACGCAGGCCGGGCAGTGGAAGCCCACCGACGCCTGGTGCATGCACTTGACGCAGATGCGCCGGTCGCAGCGCTGGCAGGTGACGCCGGCCCGCTCGTCGGGGTGCCAGTGGCAGGTCTCGGCGTCGAGGGGCGCGGTCACGTCCGCACGGTACCGGTCGGCCCCTGCCGCGCCGCGGCGCCCTGCACGACGTGGCCGCGGCTCAGTGGCGGATGATCACCGGGATCGAGTCGACGTCGGTCGTCCAGGCGAACAGCATCACCTGGGCCTCGGCGCCGGTGGTGCAAGCGTGGCGGGTGCCGGTCGGATGGAAGATCGTCGAGCCGGGCCCCCGGCTCGTCCAGTCGTCGCCCAGCTGCCAGTCGGCGGTGCCGGCAGCGATCCAGAACGCCTCGGTGGCCTTGTGGACGTGCGACGGGTAGGCCGCGCCGGGGCCGTGGACGACCGCCCCGGCGAACACCTCGTCGCTGGCGTACAGCGGCAACGGCTCGCCGGCACCGCCATCGCCGACCGGGCTGGCGCCCACGATCGGCGAGTAGGCGTAGTTGGCCCGCAGGTGGTCCATGTCGGGCTCGCCGGCGTGCTCCGGGTACGGGAGCGTCCAGCCGATCCGGTCGGCCACGAGCCGCAGCAGGTCGCCGGCCGGGCCCTCGGCGGCGTCGAGGCCGGGGCCGAGGTGCGCCTCGACCACCTGATGTGCGGGCTGGGGTCCGGGCTGGAGCGGCGTGCAGCGCCCCAGGGCGTCGGCGAGGGTCGCCATCTGGTCCACCATGGCGGGATGCGCCTCGCCCTCGGCGCGTGCGAACGCGGCGAAGCCGGCCAGGAACGGGTCTCGGGGAGCGCGCATCGCGCGGACACTAGACCCGGCCGGATCGCCGGGCGGGCGTCCGGCTCAGCGCCCCTTGAACGTGGCCTTGCCGGGGCCGTGCTCGAAGAACGACGCCACGCCGTTCTCGGCGTCCTCGCTCTCGAAGACCTCCATGAACAGGTCCAGCTCGAGGTCGATACCGTCGGCCAGGCGGCCCTGGATGCCCTCGTCGATGGCCCGCTTGGCGGCACGGATGGCGACCCGTGGGCCGGCGGCGTAGCCGGTGGCCCGCTCGACCGCCCGGGCCAGCACCTGGTCGTCGGCGACGACCTCGTCGACCCAGCCGATGGCGAGCGCCTCGGGGGCCTTCACCTGGGCCCCGCCCCAGATCAGCTCCTTGGCCTTCGTGACCCCGACCAGGCGGGCCAGCCGCTGGGTGGCGCCGCCGCCGGGGATGAGGCCCAGCAGCACCTCGGGCTGTCCGAAAACCGCGCCCTCGCCGGCGATGCGGAAGTCGCAGCAGATGGCCAGCTCGGCGCCTCCGCCGAGGGCGAAGCCGTTGATGGCGGCGATCGTCGGGCAGGGCACGGTCTCGAGGGCGGCGAAACCGGCGCGGAAGGCGTCGCCCTGGGCCTGGCGGGTGGCCGGGTCGGCGAACACGGTCAGGTCGGCGCCGGCGGCGAAGTGCCGCTCCCCGCCGGTGAGCACGAGGGCGCCGGGCGGGTCGGCGTGGCAGGCCTCGGCGACCGCCCCGATCTCGAGCAGCAGGGACGTGTCGAGGGCGTTGACCTTGGGCCGGTCGAGGGTGACGAGGACCACGTCTCCGGCGTTCTCGTCGCCGGGCAGGCGCTCGACGCGCAGGAACTCGTAGGGGGAGTCGTCGCTGGGCACGGCCGGGAGGGTAGCGAGCGATCGGCCGAGGGCGGGCAGTGGGCCTAGAGGCTGACGGCGGTGCCGTCGGCGTCGTCCAGGGTCTCGCCGACGTTGACGACGGCGGTCACGCCGGGGACCCGGTCCTTCATGATGCGCTCGATGCCGGCCTTGAGGGTCTGGTCGGACGCCGGGCACGACACGCAGGCCCCGACCAGCTCGACGGTGACCTCGCCGGTGGCCTCGTCGACGCCGTGGAGAACGATGTCGCCCTCGTCGGCCTGGATGGCGGGACGGATGATGTCGATGACCTTCTGGACCTGGGCCAGCAGTTCGCCGGCCGGCTGGTCGGTCGTGACGTCGAGGGACATGCCCACAGTCTCGCAGCCGCCGCCCCCCGAACCACCCCGCGGCCGTAGAGTCGCTGCCATGCCCGCCAACCCGCTGCTCCTCGCCCACCAGGGCGGCTGGGACGAGATCCTCATGGTGGCTGGGCCGCTGGCGCTCCTGGCCTGGCTGCTCTGGCTGGCCGACCGCCGCGCCCGACGCATGCAGCCCGGCGCCGACCGGGGAGCCCCCGACGGGGCCGACGACTCGAACGACTAGGCGTGGGCGATGTCGGCGCCGAGTGAGGCCAGGCGGCCGACGAGGTCCTCGTAGCCGCGGGCCACGTGGTGGGCGTCGCCGACCAGCGTCTCACCCTCGGCCGCCAGGCCCGCCACCACCAGCGCCGCACCGGCCCGGATGTCGGGCGCCCGCACCGGCGCCCCCGACAGCGCCTCGACGCCCCGGATCACCACGTGGTGGCCCTCGGCGCGGATGTCGGCACCCAGCCGGGCCAACTCGTCGATCGTGCGGAACCGGCCGCCGAAGATGTTCTCGGTGACGATCCCGACCCCGTCGGCGACGCACAGCATCGCCACCACGAACGGCTGATAGTCGGTGGCGACCCCCGGATACGGCAGGGTCGACACGTCGACGGGCCGCAGCCGTCCCGGCGCCACCGCCCGGACCCCCTCGGCGGTGGGCGACACCCGCATCCCCATCTCGCCCAGCTTCGCCACCAGCATGTCCATGTGCTCGGCCCGAGCGCCCTCGATGGTGACCTCGCCACCGGCGATCCCGACGGCCGCCAGGTAGGTGGCGACCTCGATGCGGTCGGCCACGACCGTGTGCTCGGCGGGCGCCAGCTGCTCGACGCCCTCGACGATGATCGTCGACGAGCCGGCCCCGGTGACCACGGCCCCCATGCGGTTCAGGAACGACGCCAGGTCGGCGATCTCGGGCTCCCGGGCGGCGTTGTCGATCACCGTCGTGCCCTTGGCCAGCACCGACGCCATCAGCAGGTTCTCGGTGGCGCCGACGCTCGGGAACTCGAGCAGCACCCGGGCGCCGCTGAGGTGCTCGACCCGGGCCTCGATGTAGCCGTGGCTGGTGGTGAACTCGGCGCCCAGCTCCTCGAGGCCCCGCAGGTGCATGTCGATGGGCCGGTGGCCGAAGTCGTCGCCGCCGGGCAGCGACACCCGGGCCTCGCCCAGGCGGCCCAGCAGCGGCCCCAACACCACGATCGAGGCCCTCATACGCTCGACCAGGTCGTAGGGGGCCTCGGGCACCACGTCGTCGGGCACGTCGACGGTGACCGTGGACCCCTCGTGGTCGACGGTGCAGCCCATCCGCTCGAGCAACTCCCCCATCCAGGTCACGTCGGCGATGCGGGGCACGTTGTGCAGGACCGACCGGCCCGGCGCCAGCAGGGCGGCGGCCATGAGCTTGAGCGCCGAGTTCTTGGCGCCCGACACCCGGACCGTGCCCTCGAGGGGGCCGGACCGGCGGACGCGGATGGGCGACGCTTCCGGGGCGGGATTCACGCCCTCAGTATGCTGCGCCACGCCGCGGACCGGAAGGCAGCCCCCGGGACCCGGCGTGGCCACCACCGGAAGGCAGCCCCATTTCTGAAATCTCCCACGACCACGTCGTCGACGACGCCGGCCTCGCCGAGCTGCGCACGCCCCGCGACGATTTCGTCGGCGAGCGCCCCGACGGCGACGACCGGTTCGTGCTCGACCACGGCCCGTTCACCGACTACGAGCGCACGCTCACGGTGGTGCCGGCCCCCGACGGCCGGCACCGGATCACCGAGTCGTTCACCTACCGGCTGGCGCTGCCCGTCTGGTGGGTGGTGTTCGCCCTGCCGGTGCGGCTCGGGCTGCAGCACCGGCGCAACCCGTGGTGGGCGCCGCCCCACCGGCTCGACGCCCGGGCCGCCCGGGTCATGGCGCTGCTGGCCTGCGTCCAGGTTGTCGACGGCTACCTCGGCACGGTCATCAGCCAGACCATCACCTTCGCCGCCGACGAGTTCGACCGGGGCGACACCGCCCAGGGCGTGACCCTGGCTGTCATCCGGCTGGGCGTGCTGGTCGCCCTCGGCGTGGTGTTCCTCGCCGACCGGAAGGGGCGGCGGCGACTGCTGCTGGCCACCGCCACCGCCGCGGTGCTGTGCACCTCCCTCGGCGCCCTCTCCCCCGGACTGTGGTTCCTCGGCGGCTCGCAGCTCGTGGCCCGGGGCCTCACCACCGGCATGGGCATCCTCATCGGCGTCTACGCCGCCGAGGAGCTCCCCCGCGGCTCACGGGCCTGGGGCCTGAGCGTGCTGGCGCTGTCGGCCGCCCTCGGCGCCGGCATGGCCGTATGGGTGCTGCCCGTCGCCGACCTGCACGAGGCCGGCTGGCGGATCGTCTACGTCGTGCCGCTGCTGTCGCTGCTGGGCCTCGCCGCCGTCGGCCGGCGACTCCCCGAGTCGCGCCGCTTCACCGCAAACGCTCCCTCCCCCGCTGCCGACGAGGCACCGGGACGCACCGGCATCGAAGGACGGCGGCTGCTGCTGCTGGCGGCCGTGGCGTTCCTGTTCCTCGTGTTCGCCGCCCCCGCCAGCCAGTTCCAGAACGACTTCCTCAAGGACCACCGGGGCTTCACCGCCTCGGGCATCACGCTCTACACGATCCTCACGACCACCCCGGCCGGGGTCGGCATCTTCCTCGCCGGACGCCTGGCCGACACCCGGGGCCGGCGGGGCGTCGCCACCGTCGGGCTGCTGGGCGGCACGACGTTCCTCGTGCTCTCGTACCACGCCTCCGGGGTCGCCATGTGGGGCACCCACCTGGTCGGCGTCGTCGTCGGCTCGCTGACCGTGGCCATGGGCGTCTACGGCCCCGAGCTGTTCTCGACCCGGCACCGGGCCCGTGCCAACGGCCTGATCGTCACGCTCGGCGTGGCCGGCAGCGCCTCCGGCCTGCTGCTGGTCGGGGTGCTCGCCGACCGCCTCGGCTCGTACGGGCACGCCTTCTCGATCGCCGCCATCGGCCCGGTGCTGGCCGCCGTGCTGGTGCTGTGGCGGTTCCCCGAGACCGCCGGGGTCGAACTCGAGGACCTCAACCCCGGCGACGCCCGCCTGGGCTGACGCCTGCCTCGACCCCCCCTACAGGCGGGCCAGCCACGCCTCCACGGCGTCGGCGATGGCCTCGTCGGCGCCCTTCAGGTCGTGGCGCTTGCCCGGGAGCCACACGGTCGTGACCGGCCCCGGGATCGTCGGCAGGTGCTCGGCGAACTCCTCGGGGCCGCCGAACGGGTCGCGGTCGCCGGACACGAACAGGCACGGCACGTCGATGGCCGGGAAGTGGTCGACCCGCAGGTTCTCTGGCTTGCCGGGCGGGTGCAGCGGGTAGCAGACGAGCACCAGGCCGGCGGCCGGCAGGCCCTCGGCCACCGCCATCGAGCACATGCGGCCGCCCATGGAGCGGCCGCCCAGCACCAGGCCGTCAGGGTCGACGCCGGCCTCGTCGGCGAAGGCCGGCACCGCCTCGTCCAGCGCCGCCAGCAGCTTGGGCGCCCGGTCCGGGAAGCGGCGGCCCTCCCGCCGGTACGGGAAGTCGTACCGGGCGACCGGCAGGGGCGACAGGCGCTCCTCGAGCAGCACCAGGCTGGAGTGGCTGGCGTCGGAGCCGGCGCCGTGGGTCAGGAACAGGCCGGAGGCGGGCATCCCCCGACCCTACGGCGGGCCGCCGCGGCTGGAGCCCCACCTGCCGCCACGGTTACCCTGTCCCCATGGCCGACCACGACCAACTGGTCGCCACCATGACCGGCGGCCTGGCCCCCGAGCCGCCGCCGTTCGCCGGCAGCGACCGCCTCCACCCCGACGGCCGTCCCCGGGGCGCCTTCCGCGACGAACTGCGACGCGTCCCCGTGGCCCGCAACGTGGCGACGGTGCTGGGGGCACTCGCCACGCCCGTGCTCGTCGTGTGGGCCGCCGTCACGCTGTCGCACCCCGTCGCCTGGGTGGCCGCCGTCCCGCTCATGGCCATCGCCCAGAACCGGCTGTTCATCCTCCACCACGAGGCCGCCCACCGGGCGCTGTTCCCCGACCGTCGGGTCAACGACGCCGTCGGCATCACCCTCATCGGCTGGCTCACCTTCGGCACCGGCAGCCACGGCTACCGGCTCGGGCACGTCCACCACCACCGCGACGAGTTCGGCCCCCAGGAGCCCGACTTCCTCCTCTACAGCCTCTACCCGATCACCGCCGCGTCGATGCGGCGCAAGCTGGTCCGCGACGCCACCGGCGTGTCCGCGTTCCGGATCGTCCGGCCCCGCTTCCAGCGGCTCGGCGACGTGCGCCACCGGCGCCTCACCTACCGGTTCCTGCTGGGCCAGGCCCTCATCGCCGCCGCCTTCGCCCTGGCCGGCCACCCGTGGCTGTACCTGCTGCTGTGGGTGCTGCCTTGGGCGTTCCTGTACCAGCCGCTGAACCGACTGCGGGCCATCGCCGAGCACGGCGGCATGACCCGCTCCGACGACCGCCGCCGCACCAGCCACCACGTGCGCCAGTCGCTGCTGGCCCGGCTGCTGATGGTGCCGTGCAACGTCGGCTACCACCTGGCCCACCACGCCGACATGACGGTCCCGATGTGGAACCTGCCGCGCCTCCACGCCGTCCTCGTCGAGGACGGCTACGTGGGCGACCTCGAGTGGCCGTCCTACCGGGCGCTCTGGCGGGCCCAGCGCTCCCAGCCCGCCGGGTCAGGCGCGTCGACGGCCGCCTGAGCGGCCGGCGACCGGGTCAGACGTCGATCACCTCGACCACGTCGAGGTTGCGGAAGGTGATGTCGCCCACCTTCGCCGCCTCCTCAGCAGCCGCCTCCTGGGTGCCCTCGTGCTCGCTGTTGGCCATCGCCTCCTCGTAGGAGTCGAACTCGACGATCTGGACGACGAGGCCCGGGTCGTCCCGGTCGACGCAGACCGTGGCCCGCCTTGCGGTGGTCTGGTCACCCATCGACGCCTTGTACTCGTGGATGCCCGCGATGGCCTCCTCGGCCGTCGAACGGAACTCCATGACCTGGTAGAAGCGCATTCCCCGCCCCCCTGCTCGTGATCGGAAGCAACCACGCTCCCACGCACCGGGAGTCGGCGCAACCGGTCGGATCAGGAGCGGGGCCGGTCGTCAGACCAGGCGGCGGAGGGCCTCGGTCAGGGTGGTGGCGGCCTTCACGAGTTCGTCCTCGGGGGTGTCGCCGGCCGCCAGCAGGTCGACCAGGCCGGTCGAGCGCTCGCCGAGGGCATCCCAGAGGCGGGCGTCGATCCCGAACGGCGGCCGGTGGCCGGCCACCACCGGCGCCAGGTCGACCACCCGGGACACCCCGGTGTCGTCGCGCGGGTCCTTTCGCAGCCGGTCGCAGGCGACGAACAGCTCGCTGAGCACCCGGTTGCCCTCGAGGCCGTCCAGCTCGGGTCGCTCGTCGGCGCCGGCCTCGAAGGCGTCGATCGCCGACTCGACGGCGTCCTCGTCGCTGGCCAGCACCACCAGGTCGCCGACCTCGTCGAACTCGTGTGGGATGCCCAGCCGGGACAGCAGGTCGGAGAAGGCCGTCTGGTCGTCGGCGGCCCACTCGGCCAGCTCGTAGGCCAGCTTCTCGGCGTCGGGGTCGAGAACCGGGCCGCCGGACGCCTGAGCCGCCGGCAGCAGCTCGTCGACCGTCGCCTCGTCGGCGGCCCGTACCACCAGCGTGGCGCCCTGCCAGGCGTGGGCGATGCCCTCGCCGGTCAGCACCTGGTCGAGGATGCGGCGGGACTCGCCCGCCCACTCGTGAAGCTCGTAGGCCAGCTGCTCCTCGTCGGGCGCCCCGACGTCGCCGGTCGACGACGGTGCCTCGTCGACGAGGGCCACCCCGCACTCGAGGCAGTCGGACACGGTCGGGGCGTACTCGATCCCGCACTGGAAGCACCACGGCATGGGCGACATCCTGTCAGGCCGCGGGCCCGCTCCCACCCCCGCCGGCCGATGCACACCCAACGGACGCAGGGTCGTGGCGACCCCGCCGCCGGGGGGTAGCGTCGGCGCCCGTGAGCAGCGACGCATCCTCCTCCGAAGCCCCCGACCGCAACCTGGCCCTCGAGCTGGTCCGGGTCACCGAGTCCGCCGCCCTCGCCGCCTCACGGTGGATGGGGCGCGGCGACAAGGAGGGTGCCGACGGCGCCGCCGTCGACGCCATGCGCCAGATGCTGCGCACCGTCCAGATGGACGGCTTCGTGGTCATCGGCGAGGGCGAGAAGGACGAGGCGCCGATGCTCTACAACGGCGAGCAGGTCGGCGACGGCTCCGCCCCGAACGTCGACATCGCCGTCGACCCGATCGACGGCACCACCCTCACCTCGCTCGGCCGAGGCAACGCCCTGGCGGTCATCGCCGTCAGCGACCGGGGCACCATGTTCGACCCGGGCCCGTGCGTGTACATGGAGAAGATCGCCGTCGGCCCCGGCTGCGCCGACGTCATCGACATCGCCCAGTCGCCGACCGAGAACCTGCGCCGGGTCGCCGAGGCCAAGGGCGAGGAGGTCCGCGACCTGACCGCCGTGATCCTCGACCGGGACCGCCACAGCGACCTGATCGCCGAGGTCCGTGACTCGGGTGCCCGGATCCGCCTCATCCCCGACGGCGACGTGGCCGGCGCCATCTCGACGGCGTGGCCCGACTCGGGCGCCGACATCCTGTTCGGCATCGGCGGCACACCCGAGGGCGTGATCTCGGCGGCGGCCCTCAAGTGCATGGGCGGCGCCCTGCAGGGTCGGCTGTGGCCCCGCAACGAGTCCGAGCGGTCCGCCGCCATCGAGCAGGGCTACGACCTCGACGCCGTGCTCGACACCGACGACCTGGTGACCGGAGACAACTGCTTCTTCGCCGCCACGGGCATCACCGACGGCGAACTGGTCAAGGGGGTCCACTACTCGCCCGGGCAGGCCCGCACGCAGTCCCTGGTGATGCGCTCGAAGTCCGGCACCGTGCGCCTCGTCGAGGCCCACCACCGCCTCCAGAAGCTCGACGACATCTCCGCCATCGAGTACTGACCCCGGCCCTCCGCCGGGGGACCAGTCCTTCAGCAAGAAGCCGGGGCACCCCGTCCGAGCGCGAGCCGAACAGTCACCGCATCCACACTCGTGACGGGCCGAACGACCCGCCCGGGAACCGGATGCGGCCGGCGTCAGCCCTCGGCGCCAGCGACGGCCAGGCGGATGTCGGCGCGGGCCAGGTCGGCGGCCGCGGCCTCGTCGTCCTTGTCGGCCGACAGCGCCGACTCGGCGTCCGCCTTCGCGACCCGGGCACGCTCGACGTCGATGTCGCCGGCCGACTCGGACACGTCCGACAGGATGCTGATCTTCGTCCCGGCCACCTGCACGAACCCCCGGTGCACCGCGAACGTGTCGCGGCCGCCTTCGGGGCGGATCACGTCGACCGACCAGACGGCCAGCACGCCGATGAACGGCACGTGACCCGGCTGGAAGGCGATGTCGCCGCCGCCCACCGTGCGGGCGATGACCATCTCGGCCTCACCCTGGTAGGTGATGGCCTCCGGCGAGACCAGTTCGACCTGGAACGACATGGCGGCGATCAGGCCTCGAGCTCGCGGGCCTTGCGCTGCGCGTCCTCTGCACCGCCGACGTTGAGGAACGCCTGCTCGGGCAGGTCGTCCAGCTCGCCGTCCACGAGGGCGGCGAACGAGTCGACCGTCTCCTCGACGGGCACAGTCACGCCGGGCAGGCCGGTGAAGACCTCGGCCACGTTCATCGGCTGCGACAGGAAGCGCTGCACCTTGCGGGCCCGGGACACCGTGATCTTGTCCTCCTCCGACAGCTCGTCGAGGCCGAGGATGGCGATGATGTCCTGAAGCTCCTTGTAGCGCTGCAGGATCTCCTGCACCCGGCGGGCCGTCTCGTAGTGCTTGTCGCCGACGACCTCGGGGGTGAGGATCGTCGAGGTCGAGGCCAGCGGGTCCACGGCCGGGTAGATGCCGAGGGCCGCGATGTCACGGCTCAGCTCGGTGGTGCCGTCGAAGTGGGTGAACGACGTGAACGGCGCCGGGTCGGTGTAGTCGTCGGCGGGCACGTACACGGCCTGCATCGACGTGATCGACCGGCCACGGGTGGTCGTGATCCGCTCCTGGAGCTCGCCCATCTCGTCGGCCAGGGTCGGCTGGTAGCCCACCGCCGACGGCATGCGGCCCAGCAGGGTCGACACCTCGGAGCCGGCCTGCACGAACCGGAAGATGTTGTCGATGAACAGCAGCACGTCCTGGCCCTGCTCGTCGCGGAAGTACTCGGCCATGGTCAGCGCCGACAGGGCCACGCGGAGGCGGACCCCCGGCGGCTCGTCCATCTGGCCGAACACCAGAGCGGCCTTCTCGAGCACGCCCGACTCCTCCATCTCGAGGCGCAGGTCGGTGCCCTCACGGGTGCGTTCGCCGACACCGGCGAACACCGACACGCCACCGTGGTTGGTGGCAACGCGGTTGATCATCTCGGTGATGAGCACCGTCTTGCCCACGCCGGCGCCGCCGAACAGGCCGATCTTGCCGCCCTGCAGGTACGGGGTGAGCAGGTCGATGACCTTCACGCCGGTCTCGAACATCTGGGCCTTGGGCTCGAGCGAGTCGAACGACGGGGCGCTGCGGTGGATGCCCCACCGGTCGGCACCCACGCCGGCATTCGGGTCGTCGAGGCCCTGGCCGACCACGTTGAACACGTGGCCCAGCGTCTCGTCGCCCACCGGCACGGTGATGCCCTGCCCGGTGTTGCGCACCGGCGTGCCCCGGGTGAGGCCGTCGGTCGGCTTCATGGCAATGGCCCGCACCCGGCTCTCGCCGATCTGCTGGGCCACCTCGGCCACGATCGTCACGTCGTTGCCGTCGACGTTGACGTCGAACTCGAGGGCCGTGTTGATCTCCGGGAGTTCCCCCTGGGGGAACTCGGCGTCGATCACCGGACCGGCGATGCCGACGATGCGGCCGTCCTTGAGGTCGGTGGCGGTCGTCATGGTTGCTCCTGGTGTCTCTTCAGATCTCGGGGTTCAGTACTCGGCGCCCACAGGGGCGGGTTCTTCGGAATCGTCGTCACTGCCAAGGGCCTCGGCGCCGCCGACGATCTCCATGATCTCGGTGGTGATGGCGTCCTGGCGGGCCTGGTTCATCTCGCGCGAGAGCTTGGTGATCAGCTCCTCGGCGTTGTCGGTGGCGGCCTTCATGGCCCGCTGGCGGTTGGCGTGCTCGGACGCCGCCGACTCCAGCAGGGCGCCGAACAGGCGGGCCTCCACGTAACGGGGCAGCAGGGCCTCGAGCACGCCCTCCGGGGAGGGCTCGAACTCGAAGGCGCCGCTCACGCCGGCGTCGCCCTCGGCGGCGATCGACTCGGTGCTCTCGAGCGGCAGGAAGCGGCGGGTCGCCACCTTCTGGCTGCCGAGGCTCAGGAACTCGGTGTAGACGAGCTCCACCCGGTCGATGCGACCGTCGGTGAACAGCGCCGCCACCTCTTCGGCGATGCGACGGGCGTCCTCGTAGGACGGGTTGTCGCTGATGCCGTCGGTGTACGAGTCGATGGCGTAGTTCCGGAAGGCGAAGTAGTCGCGGGCCTTCTTGCCGATCACGATCAGCGAGTAGTCCGCACCCTCGGAACGGGCGTTCTGCACCTGGCGCTCGGCGGCCTTGATGACCGACGAGTTGTACGGGCCGGCGAGGCCCCGGTCGGACGAGATGACGATCACGCCGACCCGCTCGACCTTCTCGGCCTGGCGAAGTAGCGGATGGTCGACCTCGGCACCACCGGCGGCGAGGTTCTCGATGACCGAGGTGATCTGCTCGGCGTACGGCTTGGCCATGCGGGCCCGCTGCTGCGCCTTCACCACCCGGGTGGCGGCGATGAGCTCCATCGCACGAGTGATCTTCTTGGTGTTCTGGACACTGCCGATGCGGCGCCGCAGCACCCGTTCCCTACCGCCGGCCACGGCACGTTCCCTTCGCGGGGGTGCGCCGGACCACCGTCGGGGCGGTGCTCGGGGTGCAGGTCGGGCGGGTCACGTCGGTCACTCGGCGCCGGCCGAGATGTCCTCCTCGGGGAGGGTGGTGTCGGTGTCGACGATGTTCGAGTCGGTGTCGGTGGCCTCGGCGTCGGGGGCGTCGCCCTCGGTCACCGAACCGACGAACTGGCCGGCGAAGGCGGCGACGGCGGCGTCGAACGCCTCCTCGTCGGCGATCTTGCCGGAGTCGCGGATGTCGGCCAGCACGTCGGCGTGGCGTGTCCGGAACCAGTCCAGCAGCTCGGCCTCGAAGCGGCGCACGTCGGCGATGTCGACGCCGTCGAGGTGGCCTCGCGTGCCGGCCCAGATGGACACGACCTGCTCCTCGACCAGCAGCGGCGAGTTGAGGCCCTGCTTGAGGAGCTCGGTGAGGCGGTAGCCCCGGTCCAGCTGCGCCTGCGACACGGCGTCGAGGTCGGAGCCGAAGGCGGCGAACGACTCCAGCTCGCGGAACTGCTGCAGGTCGGACTTGAGCGTGCCGACGGCGGTCTTCATGGCCTTGATCTGGGCGGCCGAGCCGACGCGCGACACCGAGATGCCAACGTCCACGGCGGGACGCACACCCGACTTGAACAGGTCGTCCTGG
>DEAL01000024.1 GCA_002346745.1 Candidatus Neomicrothrix sp. UBA2983
CGTGGGGGTGTCGGAAAGCCCGACGACCACGACCGGCACCAGTTCCACCACGTCGCCACCCCTGCCGTCGCCCCCGACCACGGTGGCGCCGCGCACGGCGACGGCCGGCGACCCCCTCAGGATCCTCGCCGTGGGCGACTCGCTGATGCTCGACCTGCAGTACGGCCTCGAGCGCGTCCTCGGCCGTCGCGACGACGTGGCCATCACGGGACGGGGTGCACTCGGGTTCGGCTTCACGGTTCCGCATTGGGACTGGGACGAGAATGTCCTCGCCGACTATGCCCTGTCGGTCGCCGAGGCCAGGCCGGAGGTCATCGTGATGATGATCGGGGCCAACGAATTCGAGAGCTATGTGATCGAAGGCGAGGCGCTGCCGCCGGGGACTGACCGTTGGCGGGAGGTCCTCGCTGACCGCGCCGACGAGGCCGTGGCGCACTGGTTGGCGGGTGGGGGCCACGTCTACTGGTGGACCACGCCGGCCATGCGCGACGAGCGCTTCGCCGCGGTGGCCGAGCTCAACGACGTCTGGCACGACACCATGGCTGCCTGGGCACCGGCAGGCTCGATGCTCGACTCGATGGAGGTCCTCGGGGACGAGGCGGGGAACTATCGGGACGAGATCGTGGAGGACGACGGCAGCGTCGTTCCCCTCCGCAAGGAACACGGCGTCCACTTCTTCGAGGTCGGGGCCGACCTGTTGGCGGCCCAACTCGAGCGGGAACTGGTCGCTGACGGGTGGCTCACCCGACGCTGAGAGGGCCGGATCAGTCTTCCTCGCGCTCCTCGACTTCGTGGCGCAGCAGGGCGAGTTCCTCGGCCAGCGTCCGGACCCGGGTCTCCAACCGGGAGAGCTCGTACGAGAAGTGCATGGCCAGCAGCAGGAGAAAGCCGAAGCCGAGCAGCAGGAACAGGGCTGGCTGGTAGGCGACGCCCACCTCGTCGGCGACCCGGTCCAGCACCCCGGGAACCGCCGCCGCCACCGACAGGACCACGCCCACGGTGAGCCACAGCACCGAGTACTTGGCCTTGAGCGCCTGCATGCGGACCAGGCGCAGGATGAGTGCCAGGGCTGCCAGCGCCAGAACGGCGACGAGGACGTGCGCGGTGCCCGTCATGCCGCGGCCACCGGGCGGGGTCGGCGCCCCATGCCGGCCGTCAGGACGATCAGGACCCGGACGAAGTGGTAGGCGAGGCGAAGATTCCTGGTCGACGGGGTGCCGCCCTGGCGTTCACGCATCGTGACGGGAACCTCGGCCAGGCGAAAGCCGCGGCGGTGGGCCAGCAGGAGGGCCTCCACGGAGTCCATGTACTCGACCGGATACTCGGTGGCAAAGAGTTCCAGCACCGGTCGCCGGAAGGCCCGGAAACCCGATGAGGTGTCGCTGAAGCCCTGCCCGGTGGTCCGGCGCACCAGCCAGCGAAGCAGGCCCATGGCTAGGCCCCGGCTCCGGCTGACCCGGTAGGCGCCGTTGCCGGCGAATCGGGAACCCACGACCATGTCGGCGCCGTCCAGGCCGTCCAACAGGACGCCGACCTGAGACGGGTCATGCTGTCCGTCGCCGTCGAACTGGTAGGCCCGGTCGACACCCGAGGCAAGGGCGTGCCGAAAGCCCAGCCGCAGGGCGCCGCCGATGCCGAGGTTCACGGGAAGACGCAGACAGGTCGCGCCGGCAGCCCTGGCAACCGCCGCGGTTCCGTCAGTCGAGCCGTCGTCGACCACGATGACCTCGTGGTCGGGAAGCGTTGCGGCCAACTCGGCCAGGACGGTCGGCAGGGCCTCGGCCTCGTTGAAAGCGGGAATCACGGCGGTGGTGCGCACGGCGCCACGGTACCGGGCTGCTCGGCGACCACCGTCGATGGCGCATACCGCCCCTTGCGGGCGCTCCTCAGCCGGTCGGCTCAGTAGGCGTCGAAGTCCAGGAACTCGAAGCCGCCCAACTCGAGGGCGTTGGCGTCGAAGCCGGGATGGAGCGGGTGCAGGACGACCTCGAGCGGGCTCGGCATGAGCCGGCGGGGGAGGGGGATGCCCCGGAGGCGCACCGCCGGGTTGGTGCCGGCATGCACGATGAACGGGGTGCGGTGGTGCTCGCCGACCGCCGCCACCAGCGGTCCGCTCCGGAGCGGGTGCTCCGGTGGGCGGCGGGGAATGACCTTGAGGAGCACGCCGATGGGAACGCCGGCCATCCGGGTCCGGGTGCTGACCAGGAGCGCCTCGTCCAGGACGTGGAGGACGTAGTCCGTCCGGCGGCGGGCCAGGCGCCAGCGTAGGAGGTCGGCCGTCCAGGTGGCGACGAAGTCGGGGCCCGAGGGGCTGGTGGTGGCGGGCAGCCACTCGGCGAAGGGGCCATTGGCCAGCAGCGTGGCCGTCACGGGGTGGTGCTCGCAGGCCGGGGACCACGGTGTGGCGAGCAGGAGGCGGACCGGCAGGGGGGCGAGGCGCCGCCACCCCATGGCCGAGACCATGCGGGGGGCCGACTGGGCGTTGGCGATACCGAGGATGGCGTCGAGGCCGGCCCTACGACCCTCCTCGTAGCTGTGCTCCACGGTGCGCCGGAACGCCCCCGTGCCGCGGGCGTCGGGGCGCACCGCCAGGTCCACGCCCAGGCCGACGCGGACCGAGGCGCCGTCGGCACGGTCCAGTCGCAGGGGAACGAGGGCGTAGTTTCCGAGTTGGCGGCCAGCCTCGTCCACCCGTCCCACGGCAGCGGCGCCCTCGGGGTTGTCCCGGTAGTACCACTCGAGGTCCTCGGCGGACACGGGCGGGCTCGGAGCGAAGACGGCGTTGATGAGGTCGACGGTGGTCGACAGGTCGCTCACGGGACGGGCGACCTCCGGTGCGCCAGTGCGCCGCCGGCCAGAATGACGACGCCGAGCCCGAGCCGGAAGCGGGCCCGGGATCCGCACGGCACCTCGACCTCGACGGTGGGATCGCCCTTCATGGGACGCGGGGTCGTGTAGGCGGTGCCAGTGGGCCGGTCGTCCGAGAAGGCGCCGAGGAGCGGGGATCGGCATCCGACCCGCGGCGTCGATTCGAGCTGGAAGTCTGCACCGCCCGGGAGTGGGCGGGTGAACGGCACCAGGGCGATCCAGAGTCCCAGCAGCACGAGGATCGGTCCCAGGGCGGCGCGGAGTCGGGATCGGTCCATCGGCGGGCGAGCCTACAAGGGGCCCGGTCGACGCCGGGGACGTCGTGTACCGGGTGGGCGGCCCGTCAGGGGTCTAGCGTGACGGCCATGGTGACGCGGGCATCGGCCGTCCTCGCGTTCCTCGTCGGAACGTCCCTCCTTGTCGCCTGTGGTTCCGACCGGTCCGGCGACGAGGTCCACGTGGTCACGCTGGGGGACAGCGTGGCCTTCGATGCGGATCCCGGCATCCGTGCCGCCCTCGAGGCCGTGGAGGGCGTCACGGTCGACACACGGTCGTTCGGTGGAGTGGGACTGCTGCGCCCCGGCTTCGACGAGTACCTCGGCGACGCTCTCGACGCCGATCCCGACGTGCTGACCCTTATGCTGGGCGGCTGGGACCTGGGCGAGGCCATGGACGATCCAGGGGCCTACCGGGAACGCGTGGAGGAGGTCGCGGCTCGGGTCATCGAGTCCGGCGCCCACCTGGTCTGGATCGGGATGCCGGTCATGCCGCCCGACGAGGGCATCGAGGAGCACCGGCTCCACCTGAACGGCATCGTCAGGGCTGCGCTCGGACCTGTGCACAGGGCCGACTACCTCGACTCCGACCGGGCTCTGGCGTCAGCGGACGGCACCTTCGTCCGGCAGCGGTTCGGCCTCGACGGAACGCTCCAGCCGATCCGAAAGTTGCGCGACGGCGTCCCGGACGGCCACCTCTGCCCGACCGGGGCGGCGAGTATGGGACAACTCGTGGCCGACGAACTCCACACGTTGGGGATCACGGTTGTCGAGGTCGGCGATCCAACGGCCGGGCTCCCGCAGGGGGAGTGGTGGGTCGGTGAGTGGACCTCGGATCCGCGCTACGACGACCCGCCGGGCGGCTGCGACGCCTGACCGGCTCGGCGCCGTTCGGTCAGGGCGTCCACCGCCACGGCGGCCAACAGCACCAGGGAGACCTCGGCAGCCGTCCGGTAGCGGGTGTTGCCGAACGAGATCGCCGCCGTCAACGTGGCGATCGGTATCCAGCCGGCGAGCGGCAGCAGCACCTCACGTCGTCGCCACAGCAGCAGGGCCCCGCCTGTCGCCAGGGGGAGGAGTGCCAGGTACTGCACGTAGCCCAGGGTCGAGACGGCGAGCGGCCGGCGGTCCACCAGGGCGTCGAGGCGCAACTGGTCGGCGGGGTCGTAGACGCCCCACATGCGGCCGATCCGTGCGGGGACGACAACGGTCAGGAGCCGACCGGTGTGGTCGCCCATGTACGCCATGGCCCGCTCCCGGACCACGACGTCCCGCTGCGACTCGTCGAGGTGCTCACCCGCCGGACCGAAGGGCGGCGGATGGCCGCACTCGATGCGCCAGTAGCCGAGGAACTCCCCGTGGTAGGTCGGGTCGCAGTTGGACTGGACGAGCACCGTGCCCGCGCCGTTCGACAGGAAGACCGCCTCTTCGAACACCAGCAGGTTGCGGACCATCCAGGGTGCCAGCAGCAGCAGCGTCGCCGCACCTGCCATCGCCGTGCGTGCGAGGCGCTCCCGCCAGGGCAGCGGGGCCCGCACCAGGACGACCCCGACTAGCAACGGGAGCATCAGCAGCAGCTCCGCCCGGGACAGGGCAGCGAGTCCGCCGACGAGCCCCAGGATGACCGCCCGTCGGCGCGAGGGATCGCGGGTGAAGCGCAGGCCGGCCCAGGAGGTGCCGGCGGCCGCGGCGATGGCCGCCGTCTCGGCCATGAGGAGGCCGTCGTTGACCCAGATGAAGGCGTAGCCGGCGGTGATCGAGGCGGCCACGAGGCCCAGTCGCTCCGAACGCAGGTCGCGTCCGAGGAGCCCGACGAGGACGATGGCGGGGATGCCCAGCAGGGCGGCGACGACTTGGTGCTGGAGCACGGTGACCGCCCCCAGGAAGGAGGCGACCCCGAGCAGGATCGTCCAAACGGGCGGATGGCCCGCCGTCGGCTCCAGGTGGCCGATCGGGGTTGCCACCAGCATGTCGGCACCGTCACGGACGATGAGGTCCACGCCCCCGAACATGTGGCGCAGTGGCTCGGGAAAGCCAAGGCCGTCAGCCAGGAGGTTGGCGGCGTGGTGGTAGCCGGCGGCGTCCCCGCTGAGCGGGTTGTCCGCGACCACCAGCAGCACGTAGAGCACTCGGAGCAACCCTCCGAGGCCGGCGATCAGGGCGAGCCGTCCGGCAAAGGTGACAGGCAGGCGCGGGGTGGACGGCGGGCCCATCAGCTGCTGCGCAGCCGACCGTTGGCGAGGCGGGCAGCCCGGCCGAGGGCCGGCGGCTGGGCCGGATCCACGACCGGGAGGCCGGCGGCCGCCAGGGATTGCACCCGATCAGCCAGCGGCGGGCCGACCGGCTCTCCCAACAGGCGGCGGAACCGTCGTTCCATGCGGCTCCGGCGCAGCCAGGCCACCCGGCTGGCGAGCGTCCCAATGTGCTCATGGGGGTGGTAGGCCTCGTCGGGGTCGAACTCCCAGGGGTGGCAGTAGGTCCAGAGCACCTCGTCGGGCCCCGCCCGGCGGGTGCCGTGGCGGCGCATGGCATCGGGGAGGAGGCGCAGGTAGGTACCGCCTAGGTAGGGCAGGTCGAGGAACGGCAGGCGGACGAGGGGGCAGGGCAGCTCGACGGGGCCGTCCGCCCATCGGAACGCCCGACGGGGGAGGCCCGGCCAGCCGTAGAGGGGGCTGGGGGCCGGCAGGGTGCTCGAGGAGTAGGTGAAGCCCAAGTCGGCCAGGATCGGAACCGCCCAGTTGCTGGCGGGCACGAGCGACATCATGGGCGCCCGGTAGCCCTCCACGGACTGGCCTGAAAGGTCCTGGAGCAGTGCCCGGGCGTCCCGGGTCACGGCACCGAAACGGTCTGCGCCGACGATGGGGAGCGGTACGTGTTCGTGTCCGTGGAGTCCCACCTCGTGGCCGTCCTCGGCGGCCCGACGGACCAGTTCGGGTCGCCGCTCCGCCAGGTCGGCCACGACGTAGACCGAGGCCCGCACTCCGGCCTCGGCGAAGAGGTCGAGGACACGGTGGGTCATCAGCACCGCCCGCTCGGGCAGGTCGTGCGAGGGACGCAGGTCCTCCACGTCGAGGGTGACGCTGACGGGATGGGCCATCGGGCGAAGTGTAGGGGTGCCCCGGGCGTCAGGCCGTGGAGGGGCCGGGGCGGCCCCGCCTGTACCGCAGGAGGGCGTCGACGGCGACCGCAGCGAGGACGACGATCGTGACCTCGGCGCTGACCCGGTAGCGGGTGGTTCCCATTGATGCGGCCGCCACGAGCGTGACGATGACGGGCCAGGCGAGCAGCGGCAGGAGGGGGCGGCGGTGTCGGCGGAGCAGGGCGGCACCGGCGACGGCGGCCGGCACCAGGAAGGCGTACTGCGTCAGGCCGAGCACCGACGCCCGGAAGGAACGACCCTCGACGAGCATGTCGGCCCGTAGCTGCTGGACCGGTGCGTCGAGGGCCCACACCCGGGCGACGCGTCGGGGCATGGCGTGTCCCAGCAGGCGCGCGAGGTGGTCGCCGGCGTAGTCGAGGCCGCGGCGGCGCCAGACGAGGTCGCGTTGGGACTCGTCGAGGGCCTGGCCGTCCTCGCCGACCGGCTGCGGGAGCAGGCAGAGGTGCTCCCAGTACCCGACCTTGTCACCGTAATAGGTGGCATCGCAGTTGGTCTGCGCCAACAGCACGCCGGAGCCGTTCGAGAGGAGGACGGGCTCCTCGAACCGAACCAGGTTGCGCACGAGCCACGGCGAGAGCACAAGCAGGGCGACCGCGGCCACGGTGCCGACGCGTCGGAGGCGGACGACGGGCGGCACCCCGGAACTCCCCAGGAGGGGCAGGACGGCGACGGGTAGGAAGAGGAGCAGCTCGGCCCGGGTCAGGGCGGCGAGGCCGCCGAGCAGTCCGAGGACCAGGAGGTTGCGGCGGGACGGGTCATCGCCGACCCGCAGCGCCACCAGTGTGGTGGCGGCCACCAGGGCCACGACCAGCCCTTCGGACATGATCGAGCCGTCGTTCAGCCACAGGAAGGCGTACCCGGCGGCGATGCCGGCCGCCAGCAGTCCGACCCGGTCGCCTGCGACCTGTCGACCCAGCAGCCCGACCAGGAGGATGCCGGCGACGCCCACGCAGGCCGACACCAGTTGGTGTCCGAGGACGCTCGTCACGCCGAGAAGGGAGGCCAGGCCGAGCAGCAGGACCCACAGGGGCGGGTGGCCGGCCGTGGGCTCGATGTGTCCGATGGGCAGTTCGGTGTTGGCGGTCGAAGCGATGAGCGAATGGTCCTCGACGAACAGGTACTCGTGGCCGCCGCCGTAGAGGTAGCGGTACGGCTCGGTGAAGCCGAGCCCGTCGGCGAGCAGGTTGGCTGCCTCGTGGTAGTAGCGGGCGTCGCCGGTCAGTTGGTTGCCGCGGACCACGAGCAGTACGTAGAGAAGCCGTACCGCCAGGCCGGCGATGGCGATGAGGCCGAGGTGGCGGCCGAAGGGCGTCAGGCGGCCGGCAAGGCGGTGCGTGGAGGCCATGGCCGGACGATCCCCGCCTCAGTGGGGGGACCCGGGGCGACGGGGCCGGATCTCCTCGTGGTAGTCCTCCTCGACGTTGACCTGCCAGACATCGTGCTCGGCGCCCTGGATGTTTTCGACGACGAGCATGGCGGTCAGCATCGAGTGGTCCTGGTTGTTGTAGCGGTGCATGCCGTTGCGTCCGACGGGATGCACGTTGGGGGCGTGCTCGGCCAGCCAGTCCCTCATTACGCCCACGTTGGCCTGGTAGGTGGCGTCGTACATCGGGTACGCCTTGGGCATCCGGACCACGTAGCCGGCCTCGATGCGGTTCGGCTCGAGCAGGCCGAGGGTCGCCATCTCCCGACTGGCCGTGGCGATGAGGTCCTCGTCGGCGGCGTTCCAACGTTCGTCACCCTCGTTGACGAAGTACTCCAGCCCGAGGCAGGTCCGGCCGTCCTTGACGAGGAACGGCGACCAACGTCCGAAGTTCTGGATGCGGCCCACACCCACGTCGGGTGCGTGGATGTAGATCCAGTTGTCGGGGAACCCGTCCTCCTCGGGAACGACCAGGGCCACCGTGATGAAGTCCCGGAAGTGGAGTCCGTCGGCGGCGGCGCGGACGTCATCCGGGACCGCCGGGTCCATCGCCTTGAGCAGGTGGGGCAGGGGCATGGAGGAGATCACGTGGTCGGCGGGCAGTGGAACCTCGCCGTCGGGGCCGGTCGCCACGACCGTCGTCGCCCTGCCGTCGGAATGTCGGATGCGGACCACCGGGTGTTCGAGGCGGACGTCGCCACCGAGGGCGGCGACCTTCTCGTGGCAGCGCTCCCACATCATCCCGGGACCGTGGCGGGGGTATTCGAACTCCTCGATGAGGCTGGTGATGTCCTTCTGGTTGCGGCGGGGGAGGAGCGAGTTGAGGACCGCCCGGAACAGCGAGAGGTTCTTGATCCGCTGGGCGGCCCAATCGGCCTGGAGTTGGTCGCCGGGCACTCCCCAGACCTTCTCGGTATAGGTCTTGAAGAAGGTCCGGTACAGGCGCCAGCCGAATCGGGCGGCCGTCCAGCCCTCGAAGCTGCTCTGGTCGCGGGGCGGCCGGACCCGGACCCACAGGTACGACAGGACACAGCGCACCGCCTCGATCGGCCCCAGGTTTCGCAGGGCGTTGCCGGCCCGCAGGGGATAGTCGTAGAACCGGCCCCCGTAGTAGATGCGGCTCATCCGGGGCCGGACGAGGAAGTCGTCCTCCTCGAGGATCTCGTGCCAGAGGTCCGACACGGCACGGACCTTCGTGAAGAACCGGTGCCCGCCGATGTCGAAGCGCCAACCGTCGCGGACCGCCGTACGGCTGATGCCGCCGACCACGTCGTCGGCCTCGAGGACGGTTGCCGGCAGGCCGGCCTTGCCCAACTGGTAGGCGGCGGTCAGGCCGGCGGGCCCGGCACCGATCACGACCGTCTGGGGTGTGGACGCAGGGACCCCGGCGGGGTAGCGGTGGGTGGGCTCGCCGTGGTCCATGGGGTGCGTCGCTCGTCGACCGGGGCTCGGCCGGGGGTCCGGGGAGGGGCGGCCAGCCCGGCCCTCGTGTTGACGCGCAGCATACCCACCGGCTTCCGGTCGCCCGGTACCATCGGGGGCCGTGGCTGCGTCCTCCACCAGGTCCTCGACGGGGGACGCCCGATGGTCGGGCCTCGCCGGCGCGACGACCCTCGTGCTGGGGCTGACCGTGGTCGTGGGCGTGGTACTGCGGTTCGTCGCCGACTCGCCGCTCTGGCTGGACGAGGCGCAGTCGGTGGCCCTGGCGGACCGCGCCCCCGGCGGACTGGTCGACGCGCTCCGACACGACGGGCACCCGCCGTTGTTCTACCTGCTGCTCGCCGCCTGGACTGCCGTGGTGGGGGAGTCGGCGTTCGCAGTACGGGTCCTCTCGGGCCTACTGGGCCTGGTCGCCCTCGGCCTGGTGGTCGTCGTGGTTCGGCGTCACGCCGATGCCCGGGTGGCGGGTCTGGCGCTTGGCGTCCTGGCGGCCAGCCCGTTCGCCATCCGCTATGCCACCGAGGCGCGGATGTACGCCCTGCTGATCGTCCTGCTGCTCTTGGGTCACCTCGCCGTCGAGGCGGCGTGGCGGCGGCCGATCCGACGGAACCTGTTTGCGGTGGGCCTCGTGGTGGCGGCCCTTCTGTACACACACTACTGGGCGCTATTCCTCGTGGCGGTACTGCTGGGCGGCCTGGGCCTCGCCATGGCGACGGGGCGACTGGGGGTGGCACCCCGGCTCCTGGCGGCGGTCGCGGCCGGCGCAGCCGCCTTCCTGCCGTGGCTGCCGGTCTTCCTGGACCAGTTGGCCCACACCGGGACGCCGTGGTCGCCGGGTCCGCGGCCCACGGTGGTCGTGGCCCTCGCCCTCGAGTCCTTCGGAGGTGGACGCGGCTCTGAGGCCCTGCTCGTGGCGGTGGTGCTCTCCGTCCTGGTCGTGCTGGGCCTCGGCACGCGGGGCGATCGGGCGGAACTGGGCCTGGCCGACCTGCCCTGGCTCTGGCTGGCGGCCGGCGTCGGCATCACCACGATGGCGCTGGGTGCCGGGGTGAGCCTTGTGACCCAGACCGCCTTCCAGGGGCGCTACGCCGTCTTCTGCTTCATCCCCGTGGTGCTGGCCGCGGCGGTCGGACTGGCCCGGCTGCCCCGTCAGGCCGCCGCACTGGCACTCCTGCTGCTGGTCGGCCTCTCGTGGATCTCGGTGGCCCGGGAACTGAGCCGGGACCGGACCCAGGTCGGCGTGGCCGCCGAGGTCGTCGCCGAACGCGGGGCTGACGGCGACCTGGTGGTCTTCTGCCCGGATCAGCTGGCACCTGCCGGCCATCGGCTCCTTGCCGACCGATTCCGGACCGTGGCCTACCCGGCCCTCGACGACGGCCGCTCGGTGGACTGGTATGACTACGCCGACCGGAACCGTTCGGCCGACCCGGCGGCGGCGGCCGACGAGATCGTGGCCCGGGCAGGCACCGGGTACACCTGGATGGTCTGGATCGACGGCTACCGCAACTACGGGCGCCAGTGCGGACGCCTCCACGGGGAACTGGCGGCCCGGCTGGGCGGCTCGCACCACCTGGTCGCCGCCAACGGGGACGACTACTACAACGCCGCCAACCTGAACGCCTTCGGCCCCGTCGCCCCGTGACCCGGGAACGCCGCGCCGAGGCGATCGGGCAGGACCTGCTCGCCGTCCTCCCGGCCTGGGTAGCGGCCCGCTTCCTGGTGGCGGCGTCGATGCTCGGCGCCCGCCTCTGGATCGACCACGTCGACGGCGGTGAACGCCCGATCCAGTTGGGGCAGGGCCTCCTCGCCTGGGACGGTGCCTGGTATCGCTCCCTGGTCGAGTCCGGGTACGCCGGCGTGCCCGGGGAGGGGATCCGCTTCTTCCCGGGCTTCGTCCTCCTGGGGCGCCTGAGCGACCGGCTGCTGCCGGGAGGCGCCGAGGTGGCGCTCGTGGTCCTCGCCAACCTGGCAGCGCTCGTGGCGATGGCCCTGTTGTTGCGGCTGGTGCGGCGGGTCACCGGCGACGAGGTCCTGGCCGGACGCTCCGTGTGGTTACTGGCGTTTTTCCCGCCGGCCTTCGTGCTGGCCTGGGCCTACGCCGAGGCGCTCTTCCTGCTCCTTGCCGTCGGCGCCTTCCTGGCGCTCGCCGACCGTCGTTGGTGGTGGGTCGGGCTTCTGGCCGCCGGGGCCGCCCTGACCCGTCCGACCGGAGCCCTGTTGGCCCTGCCCGCCCTGGTGGTCGTCTGGCGGGGTTGGGAGGCGGCGGGTGGACGCGAGCGAGTGGGGCGGGCGGCGGCCGTCCTTGGTGGACCGCTCGGCTTCGGGGCCTACGTGTGGTGGGCATCGGTACACACCGGCGAGGCCTTCGCCCCCCTGACCATCCAGCGGGAACTCAGAGGGGAGCCCGTGGACCCGCTGCGGCGACTGCTCGACGGACTGGGGGAACTGTTCGGGCCGGATGCCCTCGGAGACGGACTGCACATTCCGTTCGCCGTCGGCTTCGTGGTGCTGGCCGTCCTGGCGTTCCGGCGGCTACCCCTCGAGCACGCGCTCTTCGCCGGGGCATGCCTCGTGGTGGCCCTGGCGGCCGACAACCTGAACAGCCTCGAGCGCTATGCCCTCAACGGATTCCCGTTTGTCGTGGCGTTGGCTGCCGTCGCGGACCGGACTCCGCTCCGACGTCTGGTGCCGGTCCTGGCGGCGGCCGGGATGGCCGGCATGACCGCGCTGGCGGTGCTGGGCGAGTACGTGCCCTGAATGGCGGCCGGGCCACGCCGGGCCCTCCCCGGAAAACGGAGAACGGCCCCGAGTAGCCTCCCGGCGAACCGGTCAACTCCTCGGAGCCGCTTCCTCGTTCCGCTTCCACCCCCCACGTCGCTCCGTCGAGCGTCGTGGGCTCGGAATGCTGCCCCGTGGGGCGGCACCCTGACCCAATCTCCGGGCGACCCGTCGGTCCCCGAACTCGAGCCCAGCCCGACCACCGATCCCCGGCGGGATCCGGCGCACCTCCTCCCTCCCGTGCCCGACGGCACCCGAGGGACCAAGTGTGCCCGGCACTCCGTCCCCGTTCCGCACCCTTGTCGCCTCCGGCGCCCGTCGGCGCCGGCGCAACGCTGGTGCGGCCCGGGCCCGGTCGCTGCCTCGTCCGGTCGACCCCGGTCCGGCCTGTTGGCCGTTCCGGAACCTTCCGGCCTCGACACCTCCGTGCCTGCGGCCGACCTGCTGGTTCCCGAAGGTTCCAGCGTGGTCACGGTCCTCCCCGAACTCGCCTCGGGGGCTTCACCAGGCTCTCGACCAACCCCTCCGGTCCGGGCCCGAGAGCCCTTCCCGTCGGTCCTCCGGTCGGAGCCCGAGAGCTCCTTCCTTCGGTGGTTCGTCGGTTCCGTCCGGTTCCGATTCCCCTTGCCGTGTTCGGCGTGGGGGCATCATGCGGGATGGCCCGGTGTCGGTCAACCCGAACGGGCCTTTTCCCCAGCGTCCACGGGGATTTCCCCAAGGGGAGGGTCGGTCATGCACAGGCGGTCCACAGAATGTTGCAGAATCGCTGGTCAACGGGCTCCGTCGGGCCCGCTGGAGCGGTCAGGCGACCAGAATGGCGCCGGCGAGGAGCGCGCCGAGGGCCGTCAGGGCGGCCGCGGCGCCGGTCGCCGCCCGAACCACGACCGAGTTGGTGGTGCCGTGGATCGCCGCTGCCGCACCGGAGGCGCCGACGAGCAGCAACTTGACGAGGAGCGCCGCGTGGTAGCCGCCCGAACGGTCGGCCACCTCGACGGCAGCCAGGCTCCACACGCCGGTGACGACCGCCAGGGCGAAGCAGGCCCAGGCGACCCGGCCGAACCGCTCAGCGGCGAGGCGCGGCGCCTCGGGGGAGACCTTGCGCAGCACGGGAACGAGGGCGCCCATCACCAGCTGTCCGCCGACCCAGCCGCAGACGCCGAGCAGGTGGAGGAACACTCGTATGGCGTCGAGGTCCAGTTCGGTGGTGAGGTCGTCCATTCGGCCACGGTAGCGCTGGCAGGGAGGGGGTTCAGGCCCAGCGGCCCCGTTCCCGCAGCACCTCGCGTAGTAGGCGGGGGCGGTCCGTCATGATGCCGTCCACGCCCAGGTCCAGCAGCCGGTGCATCTCGTCGGCCTCGTCGATGGTCCAGACGTGCACCTGCAGGCCCTTCTCGTGAGCGGCCTCCAGGAAGCGGCGTTCGACCAACGTGACACCTCTGGCGCGGACGGGAACCTGGAGGCAGTGCCAGGGTGGCTGGCGCATCACCAGGCCCAGCGAGGCGGCGCGGAAGGCGGCGATCGAGCGAGGGCCGGCCGAGGTGCAGAGTTCCGGGCCCAGCAGCTCGCGCAGGTGTGCCAGACGCCGATCGGAGAAGGCCCCGAGGCACACGCGGTCGAGGGCCACGGTCTCGCGGAGGATCCGTGCGAGTGCTTCGACCACGGCATCGTCCTTGGGGTCGATGTTGACCCGGGCCTCGGGAAAGGCCTCGAGCAGGTCGAGCAGTGTGGGGATCGGCTCGCTCCCGGCGATGCGGGCCTCGGACACCTCCTCCCAGCCGAGGTCGGCGAGCCGCCCGGTCCGGTCGGTGACCCGGTCCAGGATGTCGTCGTGGAAGGCGACGACGACGCCGTCGGCGGTGAGGTGGACATCGGTCTCGAGGTAGCGGTAGCCGAGGTCCACGGCGTGCTGGAAGGCCGCCAGGGAGTTCTCGGGCACCTCCTCTGCACCGCCCCGGTGCGCGAAGGCGAGTACCCCGGGGTGGTCGAGGAACGGGTGACGGGGGCCGCCGGACAGAGAGGTCACGTGGCGACGCTAGCCAGAGACCGTCGTCCACCCGGTACGGTGCGCGGTGTCGAGCGACGGGGGAGCGATGATCGACCGGGAACTTAAGCGTTGCCTGGGGCAGATGATGAAGGGCGTCCAGGTGGTGGCGGCAACGCACGGCGGCGTGACCCGGGCGTACTGCTCCCACTGGGTCTGCCAAGTCTCCTTCGAGGAGCCCATTCTGATGGCTTCGGTCTCGCCGAAGCACGACACCCACCCGCTGCTGCGTGACGCCGGACGATTCGCCGTGTCGATCCTGGCAGCAGACCAGGTCGAGCCCGGCCAGTACTTCAGCTACCCGGGCCGCAAGTTCCGCCACATCGCCGACGAATGGCTCGTCGTTGAGGACGGCTGGCCGGTCGTGCCCGATTCCATCGCCTGGCTGGGTTGCGAGGTCGAGGACGCCATCGTCGGCCGCTACGACCACGACCTCTTCTTCGCCCGGGTCGTGGCGTTCGGGGAGGGCCGCCTCGGTGAACCGCCGCTGCTGTACTCCAGTCGCCTCGGGTGGCGGATGACCGGCGAGCCGGCACGGGAGCGGGGCGACTCGATTCGGGACCGCCTGCTGGCCCGACTGGAGGCCTCGGATCCGCTCGAGGAGGCCGGAGACTGAGTCGGTCCCGGCGGGCGCATCGGCGGCACCGGTAGCGTGGCGGAATGCCCCGGCGCACCAAGATCATCGCCACGGTCGGTCCGGCCTCTGAGAGCGAACCGGTCCTGCGCGGACTGATCCGGGCCGGAATGGACGTGGCCCGCCTGGGCATGGCGCACAGCTCCCTCGAGGAGAATGCCGAGCGCCTCGCCCTGATTCGGCGCCTGGCCGCCGAGGAGGGCCGTGCCGTCGGAGTCCTCGTGGACCTGCCCGGCCCCAAGGTGCGCTCGGCCGGATTCGGCGAGGACCCGGTCGAGTTCGCCCTCGGTGCGGAGGTGCAGCTTCGGGTCGGCGATCGAGGCAGCCGGGCGACGGTCGTCGAGGTCGACTACGAGGCCTTCTTCCACGACGTCGAACCCGGGGACCGCCTCAGCCTCGGTGACGGCCGGGTGATCCTGGAACTGGGGGAGCAGGACGGAGAGCGGATGGCGGCGAGGGTCGTCCACGGCGGCGTCCTCTCCGGACGGCCCGGTGTCCACATCCCCTCGGAGCACCTCTCCCTGACCGCACCGACACCCGAGGACCTGCGGGCCACCGAGTTCTTCGTCGAACACGAGGTCGACATGATCGCCCTGTCGTTCGTCCGTACCGCAGACGACATCGACCGCCTCGGCCTGCCACCCCACCCCGAGGGCCCCCTCGTCGTCGCCAAGGTCGAGACCGCGGCCGCCATCGACGACCTGCCCGGGATCATCGAACGCTCCGGGGCCATCATGGTCGCCCGTGGGGACCTCGGCAATGAGTGCGGCATCGAGGCCCTTCCGGTCCTCCAGAAGAAGATCATCCGCCAGTGCATCGCCCTGGGCCGTCCCGCCATCACCGCCACCCAGATGTTCGAGTCCATGATCAAGGCCCCGGAACCGACACGGGCCGAGGTGTCCGACGTGGCCAACGCCGTCTTCGACGGCTCCAGCGCCGTGATGCTCTCGGGTGAGACCGCCGTGGGCATCGATCCGGTCAACGTGGTCGCCACCATGGACCGGGTGGCGCGGCACGCCGACGACAACTTCGACCACCACGGCTGGAGCGCCGAGTTGGCCGAACTGCACCTGACCGGCACCGAGGACCAGGGCACCTCGATCACCGACGCCATGACGGGCGCGACGGCGCGGGCCGTCGAAGAACTCGGCATCGACACCATCGTCTGCGTCTCGGGATCCGGTTTTACGGTTCGTTCGATGGCGCGATTTCGTCCATCTGCCCGAATCCTCGGCTACAGCGCCAACGAGCGCACGGTGCGCCAGTTGGCCCTCAGTTGGGGGACCGAGCCCGTCCACCTCCCGGTGGACGGGGAGGTCGACCTGCGTGTCGCCGAGGCGCTCGAACTGGCCCGTGCGAGCGGCGGCGTGTCCGCCGGTGAACTGGTGGCGGTGTTGGCCGGTACCGATCCACGGTCGCGGGCGACGAACGAACTCCGACTGGAACGGGTGCCCGAGGCGTCCTGACCCGGGCGAAGGCCGGCTCAGCTGGCCTGGCAGCGGGGGTTCCGGTCCAGGGGGATCTGGACCTGCTGGCCGAAGAGGGTGCAGGAACAGTCGTCGACGCAGGTGCGCAACTCGAGGCGCTGTTCCCAGAGGCCGACGCCGGCCACGAGGATTCCGACCAGAAGCGCCACCCTCAGGACCTTGCGGAGGAAGCGCCACACGAGGAATGCGGCCACGAGCAGCAGCACCAGTCCGGCGATGCTGGCGCCGGCCAGAAACTCGGGGTCCGCCCAGACCGGAAGCGTTCCCAGTTCAGGCAGGTCGTAAAGGCCCTCGAGCACGGCCGGACACTACCGGCGGTCCCTCCGTCGCCGGGGGAGGGGTGCGGGAGGACTACCCTCGGCGCCCGTGAGCGATGCACGACCAATCGGCCTCTCGGCCTCGGGGCCGCCCGAGACCGTGCTCGACGCAGAGTCGCCGGAAAGCCTCGCTGCCCTGGCGGAGGCGCTCGCCGCAGGCCCGGACCGGCGTCGGGAGGCCGTCTCCGCCGTCGCCGCCGGATGGCCCCGTTGCCTCGTTGCCTGGGCGGAGGTCGGCGACCTCGGTCGCGACGCCGTTGAGGCCTACGCCGCCTACCGGGTCGGCTACCACCGTGGCCTCGATCGGCTCCGGCAGAACGGCTGGAGGGGTTCCGGGTACGTACGCTGGACGCACGCTGAGAACCGCGGGTTCCTGCGGTGCCTCGCCGGCCTGGCCCGACAGTCGGCCGCGATCGGCGAGGAGGACGAGGCCGAGCGCTGCGAGCTGTTCCTGCGGCAGCTCGACCCGGCCTGGCCGCCGGCGACCTGATGGCATCACCGGCCCTCCCGGTGGCCGGTGCGGTCCTGGCCGGCGGCGCCAGCCACCGCATGGGCACCGACAAGGCATTCCTCGAGGTCGACGGACGGCCCCTCGTGGCAACGGCGTGTGCCGCCCTTCGGGACGCCGGCGCGGAGCCGGTCGTCGTCGTCGGCGGGGACCCGCATGCCGCCGATGTGGCCGGCGTCGAGCAGGTGCCGGACCGGTGGCCCGGAGAGGGCCCGCTCGGCGGAATCCTCACGGCGCTCGGCCACCTGGACGGCGACGGGACCCGGCACGTGGCGGTCCTGGCCTGCGACCTGCCGGATGCCTCCTCCCGGACCGTCGCCACGCTCCTCGGACATGTCCGCTCCTCGCCGGAGTCCGTCGTGGTTCCGGTGCTCGAGGGCGTTCCCCAGTGGCTCCATGCCGTCTGGCCGCCAAAGGCGCGACGGGTACTCCTGGCTTCCTTCGAGGAGGGGGAGCGCGCTCCCTGGCGGGCGGGACGCCGCCTGTCCGTCCTCGAGGTCCCGGGCCTCGAGTCCTCCAGCCTCCGGGATGTGGACCGTCCCGAGGACCTCGGAGGTCGGGCCGCGGGTGGGCGCACCAGCCGTCCTGACTAGGGTGCCGCCCGGTGTCCGACCCGAGAGGTGACCTTCCGACATGGACGTACCCGAGATCGACGTCGACGAGCTGGCGCACTGCCTCCAGGGGGGCGCACCGCTCCTCGACGTACGCGAGGACGACGAGTACACGGCCGTGCGTGTGCCGGAAGCGCGGCACGTTCCCCTCGCCGAGGTTCCCGAGCGGCTGGCGGAGGTGCCGGCCAAGGGAACCGTCTACGTCATCTGCGCCAAGGGGGGTCGCAGTCGTGCCGCCGCAGAGTTCCTCAGGGCCCGGGGGATCGATGCCGTGAACGTGGCCGGCGGCACCGACGCATGGATGGCCGCCGGTTTCCCGGTGTCCGAGGGGTCGGGCAACTGAGACGCCGACGAGGAGGCCGGGCCCGAGGGGTGGTCAGCGGCTCCGATCGACCGGCACCGGCGCCGATCGAGGCACAGGCGGAGTTGCTCGACCTCGTCGGTGTCCTGCTCGATCAGCGCCGCATCGCCGTCGACACGGAGTTCCACCGCGAGCGCACCTACCACCCGAAGGTGGCGCTACTGCAGGTGGCCTGGAGTGATGGCCTGGCCCTGGTTGATCCCCTCGCTGTGGACCTGAGGGCATTCGCACCCGTGCTGGCCTCCGACGTGCTCTTCGTCATGCACGCCGCTGGGCAGGACCTCGAGGTGTTCGACCGGGCCTGCGGCACCGCGCCCCGGCACCTGTTCGACACGCAACTGGCCGCGGGCTTCGTGGGTCTCTCGACACCGTCGCTGTCCAGCCTGTGCGAACGTGAACTCGGAATCCGGCTCCCGAAGGGGGACCGGCTCAGCGACTGGCTGGCACGACCCCTCTCCGGGTCCCAACTGGAGTACGCCGCGGCAGACGTGGCGCACCTGCTGGCCATCCACGACCGCCTCGTCGCCGATCTCGGACGACACGGCCGCCTGGCGTGGGCGGAGGACGAGTTCCGGCTCCTGCTGGAGCGGGACCGGGGACCACGTGACCCGCACAGCGCCTGGGAGCGGATCAAGGAACTGAAGCGGCTTCGGGGCGACGCTTTCGCCCGGGGGCGGGCACTGGCGGCGTGGCGGGAGCGGACCGCCGACCAACTGGACCTCCCGGTACGCACTGTGCTCCCGGACCTGGCCCTCGTGGCGATCGCCCAGGGCGACCCCGGAGACGAGGAGGCACTCCGGGCCGTCCGGGGGGTCGACGGCCGCCATCTGCGCAACGGGGCTGCCGGAGAGATCCTGTCGGCACTCCGGGGCGCCGGCGACCTGCCGGCGATAACCGCCGAGCCCCGCCGGAATGGCGGAGCCGGCGATCGCCGTGCGGCCGTCACGCTGGTCTCGGCCTGGGTGGCCCAGGCGGCACGGGACCTCGACCTCGACCCCACACTGCTTGCCACCCGCTCCGATATCGAGACCCTGGTGGCCGGCGGGGACGGCACACGCCTGGCGGCGGGGTGGCGGGCGGAGGTCGTGGGGAGCGCCGTCGAGGACCTGCTCGAGGGTCGTGCCGCCCTGGCCTTCGGGGAGGACGGACAACTGCTACTGGAGTCCCGGGATCCCGCCTGAGGGGCAACGTCCGCTTGTGGCCGGGTCCCCGGTTCGGCCGCCACGGTCGGTAGAGTGGTGGGCCGACCGACCACCGACCAAGGGGAGGACGCCGTGAAGAAGGGGCGTCATCGCCGTTTCGAGGAGGCCCGGGCGCTGAAGCGCAACCAGGACCTCGACCTCGAAACCATCTTTGAGAGCCTGTCCACGGACGAGGCCACCGCCGCATCCGGTGAGGGCTACTCGCCCGCCTACGATGCGTGGGCGGACGACTACGACGAGGCCGAGTCGGAGCCCGAGGAACTCGACGCCTCGGCCTGAGCCCCGGGACCAGCTCAGCCGCCGGTCTCCTCCAGGATCTCGTCCAACTTGAGGATGTCGTCCTCCCGCAGGAGGCCGATGAACGCGTTGTCGTTGTCGGTGACGGCCAGGACGTCTGCCTCGGCATCGCCCATCGCGCCGATGGCGTCCCGGAGGGTCCACGAAGGCCGTGCTGCCGGCAGGTCCGCCCGCAGGACGTCGCCCACCGGGGTGTCGTCCCAGGCCGAGCGGTCCACCTCTGAGAGTTCCGTGAGGCTGATCATCCCCAGGTAGGTGCCGCCCTCGACCACGGCCACCGAGCGCTCGCGCCGGCCCAGGACGTGCAGGTAGACGAACTCCGACAGGGTGGCATCCGGGGGGACCGTGAGGACATCTGTCGTTAGCGCAGAGGTCACCGGCAGCGTGAAGCGGCGTTCGAGGTGGCCCAGCCGCACGTGGTGCTGGTGGTCGGCCACCGAGGAGGGTCCGGCGACCAGCTGGCTGACGGCGGCGGCGACGAGGGCCGGGACGACGAAGGCGCCACCGGTCGATTCAGCGACGAACATCACCGCCGAGATCGGCGCGCGGTAGCCGGCACCCAGGAAGGCGGCCAGACCGAGGATCGGGTAGAGGCCGGGGCGTTCGGTCTCGAGGACCTGGCCCACGAACTGGCCGAGGATCACGCCCTGCACGGCCAACGGGATGAAGAGTCCTCCCACGCCACCGGCCCCCAGTGACACGATGGTGGCGGCGATGCGCAGGCCGAACAACAGGGCGATCAGGCCCAGGCCGTGGTCCGGTGCCACCACCCACTCCATGGCGGCCAGGCCCGGGCCGATCGTCAGGGGTGCGTCGAAGGCGGAGTCGGCACCGACTGCCAGGCCGGCCAGCAGTGCGCCGCCGAGGAGGAGCCGCGGGAGGAGGCTGGTCTGCTTGGCGAACCCCTTGACCCAACGCACCAGCCAGGCCATCGAGCGGCCACCGAGGCCAGCCAGCACGCCGAGCAGGATGGCGCCCAGCACGTCGGCGACCTCGACACCCGAGAACAGGCTGGTGAGCTGATCGTGGTGCAGCCAGATCAGCCCGTCCTCGGTGTAGAGGGGGGCGTCGATGAGATTGAGGCCGAGTCGACTCTCCGGGTCGTTCAGGAAGGGGATGACCGCCTCGGGACCGATCAGGTTGATGTACGTGACGTAGCTGGTCGCCGAGGCGAGGAGTGAGGGAATCAGCGCGCGGCGGGTGACGTCGTCGCGGTAGGGCGCCTCGAGGGCGAACAGGACGCCGGTGGCCGGCGCCTTGAAGACGGCGGCGACGCCGGCTGCCGCACCGGCCGTGAGGAGGATTCGAACGTCCTCCCGTCGCAGCCAACGCTTGAAGCGGTCGCTCACGGCAAGACCGGTCGTCGAGCCCGCGTAGATGGAGGGACCCTCCAGTCCGAGTGCCCCGCCGAAACCGATCGTGGCCACGCCGGCTAGCAGCTTGGCCGGCAGGTGCCGGAGGGGCAGGCGCGGATGGCGTTCGTGGTAGGCCCGGACGAACTCGTCGGAGGTCGAGGAGGTCGCACCACGTCCGAGGAACTGGAGGAGGAGAGTCGCCAGGAGCAGGCCCACGGCGGGGGCGAGGGCGATCTGCCAGAGCGGGCGGTTGAAGACCCGCTCCAACAGGACGTGGTCGGTGAGGTATTCGAAGCCGGCGATGAGGAGGGCGACGAGGGCGCCGGTGCCGATCGAGAGGGCCAGCACCGGGGTGTCGCCGCGTGTGGCGATGGTGCGGAGTCGATTCACGGCGTCCTTCCTACACCCCGGCGCCCCCTCTCGGACGCCATCGGCAGGCGCTTCCAGAGCGGTTGGGAACCGGCGGACCGCCAGTGGGCACCCCCGGACGCCGGGGTGTGACGTGGCTACCGTTGTTGTGCAGACTGGGAGGATGCGCAGGCGCCGTTGGTCCACGCGCGACCCACTGGTCGCCGACCTCGAGGCCGCGGTCGGTGCAGGGCACGTTCAGGCGGGAGATGCCGCGGTCCACCTCTACAGCCGGGACGGATCGGCGATCGGCGGCGGGCGGGCCGGGGTGGTCTGCCTCCCGGGAACGGCGGAGGAGGTGGCCGCCTGCATCCGGGTGGCTCGGCGCCACGGACGGGCGTTCGTCCCCCGCGGTGCGGGCACGGGTCTGGCCGGCGGGGCCGTGCCCTGTGACGACCCGGTCGTGATCTCGACGACGCGGATGACCCGCATCCTCGATGTGGACATCGAACGTCGCCTGGCCTGGGTGGAACCCGGGGTCGTGAACCTAGACCTCACCCGGCATCTGGCGGGCACCGGACTGCACTTCGCCCCGGACCCGTCCAGCCAGCAGTCCTGCACGCTCGGCGGCAACGTGGCGAACAACTCCGGGGGCCCGCACTGCCTTGCCTACGGGGTGACGAGCGCCCATGTGGCCGCCGTCGAGGTCGCCCTGCCGGACGGGGACCTGGTGGTACTCGGCGAGGAGGAGGGCGACCCCGTCGGGTACGACCTGCGGGGCGCCTTCGTCGGCGGCGAGGGCACGCTCGGGATCGCCACGCGGATCGCCGTGCGCCTCACGGCCGACCCACCCGAGATCGCCACGCTGCTGCTCGACTTCCCGACCATCGAGACGGCAGCGGACACCGTCAGTGCCGTTGTTGCCTCGGGCATCGTGCCGGCGGCCATGGAACTCATGGACCAGCGGGTCGTTCGTGCCGTCGAGCCGCATGCGAACGCCGGCTATTCGCTGGACGCTGCAGCCGTCCTCATCGTCGAACTCGACGGCCTCCCCGCAGGGGTCGCCCGGGAGGTCGAGGCGGTGACCCGGATAGCGGGCGCGCACGGTGCCGACTCGGTGCGCGTGGCGAGCGACGAGGAGGAACGGGAGCGGATCTGGAAGGGACGCAAGGCGGCATTCGGGGCGATCGCCAACATCAAGCCCTCCTACTATCTCCATGACACGGTCATCCCGAGGACCCGCCTCGCCGAGGTGGTTGCCGAGGTCAACGCCATTGCGGACCGGCGTGGCCTGATCGTCATGAACGTGTTCCACGCCGGCGACGGGAACCTGCATCCGTTGCTCGTGTTCGACGAACGGGAACCGGGCGTCCTCGAGGAGGTGTTCGCCGCCGGGGAGGAGATCGTGCGCCTATCGTTGTCGGTTGGAGGGGTGCTGTCCGGCGAGCACGGCATCGGCCTCGAGAAGCGGCAGTTCATGCCCCTCCTGTTCCAGCCGGCCGACCTCGACGCCCAACGGGTCCTTCGCGACGCCTTCGACCAGGATGGTGTTGCGAACCCCCACAAGGTCCTTCCGACCGGCGCCAGTTGCGGCGACGTGCAGGGCATGACCCGCCTGCCCGAGGGGACCTGGGTGTGAGCGGCGTCCATCCGGGCGACATCGAGGCGTTCGCCGCTGCCGTCGGCACCGACGATCCGGTCTGCGTGCGCGGCGGTGGGTCCCACTGGATGCTGGGCGGCGAGCCGGCCGCTGGGGTCCGTGAGGTCGTGGCCCCATCGGGCATCGCCGCCTTCGACCCTGCGGAGATGACGGTCACGGTCGGCGCGGGAACGACGCTCGTCGACCTGGCGGCAGTGCTCGTGGAGGCTGGTCAGGAGGTGGCGCTGGAGGGTCCTTCGGGAGCCACCGTCGGTGGTGTGCTGGCGGTGGGGCGGAGCAGCCTGCGCCGTGGGCGCGTCGGGGCGGCCCGCGACGCCCTGCTGCAGGCCACCTGCGTGGGTGCCGACGGGCGCCTCTTCTCGGCCGGGGGTCCGACGGTGAAGAACGTGACCGGTTACGACCTCTGCCGCCTGCTGGTCGGCTCGCTCGGAACACTGGCGCTCCTGGCGAGCGTCATCCTCCGGACCCGGCCGGTGCCGGAGGAGAGTTGCTGGCTGCAGGGGCAGATGGAACCTGCTGCCGTCGCGGCGGGGTGCCATCGGCCAGCGACCCTGCTGTGGGACGGCGCACGGACCGCCGTCCGACTGGAGGGCTACCGCGAGGACGTCGAGGGCTCCGCCGAGTCGCTGGTGGCCGAGTTGGGCCTAGAACCGATCGAGGGCCCGCCCGCACTGCCGCCCCACCGAAGCCGCTGGGATGGGACCCTCCCCGAGGGCGGAATCCTCGAGGTCGGCAGCGGGGTGGTTCACGGTCCCGAGCCGCTGCCCGTGCCCGTGCCCGCCCCGGGCGTCGCGGCACTCGGTAGGCGGATCCGTGACGGCTTCGACCCGACCGGCCGCCTGAACCCCGGCCGGGACCCGTACCGGCTGGTCGCATGATCCGCGGCGACGCCCGGACGGGTGGCCTCCTGGACCTGCGGGACGACGCCCTGGCCGCCTGTGTGGACTGTGGGCTCTGCCTGCCGCACTGCCCGACGTACCGGGTGACGGGGGACGAACGGCGTTCTCCGCGGGGGCGCATCGCGCTGATGCGCGCCGTGGACGGGGGTGGCATGGAGGCCGACGAGGAGGTCCTCGAGTCCATCGACACCTGTGTGCTGTGCCGTGGCTGCGAGACCGCTTGTCCCTCGGTGGTGCCGTTCGGTGAGTTGATGGCCGGCACACGTGCGTCCCTAGGGAGGACACGACGCCCGCCCCTGCGGCTTCGAATCGGCCTGGCAGTCCTTGTTCGTCCACGGCTCCTTCGCTTCGGCTCCCGGTTCCTCGCGGTGCTGCAGCGCCTGCACCTCCTGCCGCGGCGCCTCCCGCTGCCGCAAAGGCTTCCGCTCCGGGATCCCAGGACCCCGGCCCGCACCGAGGGTGAGGTGGTGCTCTTCACCGGCTGTGTCATGGATGCCTGGCAGCCCGATGTCCATGCCGCCGTCGAGGCAGTACTCGAGGCGACCGACACCCGGGTGCGGCGTTCGGGTGATTCGGCGGGATGCTGCGGTGCGCTCCATGCCCATGCGGGGATGGATGCAGCAGCCCGACGCCAGGCTGAGCAGGTCATGTCGGCCCTGCCGGGTTCGGACCCGGTCCTCGTCGACTCGGCGGGATGTGGTGCCGCCCTGCGCGAGTTCGGCGTCCTGTTGGGTACCCCCGAGGCGGCGGCGTTCTCGGCCCGCGTGCGGGACGTGCACGAATGGCTGGCGGACCGCATGTCCTCGCTCCCGGTGGCCCTGCCGGGCGACCGTCCAACGGTGATCGTGCAGGATCCGTGCCACCTGCGGCACGCCCAGGGAGTCCACGCCGATGTACGGACTGTCCTTGCCCCCTATGCGGACCTGGTCGAACTGGACGACGAGGGCCTCTGCTGCGGCGCGGGAGGCGCCTTCGCTGTACTGCAGCCCGAACTGGCCGGTGAGATCCGGGAGCGGAAGTCGGCAGCCATCAGCCGGGCCGCCACGCGCGGCCGGTCGGACCTGGTCGTCAGCGCCAATCCCGGCTGTGCGCTGCACCTGGCCGCAGCGGGCCACCTGGTGCGACATCCATTGGAGATTGTGGCGGACCGCCTCGACCGGGAGGGAGGATGCGTCGATGTCGGGTGAGTTCGAGGAGATCCGTGTTCGGCTCGAGGGCATCGCCGAGGAACTGGCCGATCTGGCCATCCTCCGGCTCCGCGAGTCGATCGACGCTGGCGGGGACGAACTGCCCATCGACGAGCGGCGCCTCACCCGGGCCCGGCGCGCCGTCCAGAAGGCGGCCGACCTGCTGCGCGAACCCGACGACGAGGGGTGGCAGGAGGCGTAGGACGGTCAGGGCGTCCCGGCGTTGAGGGCGTCGATGAGCTGGCGCAGTCGGGCGTGTGAGCGACGGTCGAAGTGCAGCCGCAGTCGAGGCCGCTCGATCTCGTCGTCGTCGGCAACCTCGGCCGGCGTCGCCTCGATGGCCTCGATGCTCCCGTCGACCAGCAGGTCCCCGAAGGCGTCGTTGAGGCCGGCCAACTCGTCTTCGCCGACCGGCCGTTCCAGCCGAAGCACGAGGTGCCCGCCCACGTAGCGCATCGAGTGGAAGGCCCGGTAGAAGCCGCAGACGTGGTCGGCGGCTGCCACGGGGTCATCGGTGGTGTGTACGAGGGCGAGGTCGTGGTCGGACACCAGGTTCCGGTCCACGAGCTCGCAGTGGACGAACTCGGTCCAGTGCGACCAGTAGGTGCTGCCGGGCGGGTCGAGCAGCACGACCGGGCTCAGGTGCGTCTTGCCGGTCTGCATCAGGGTGAGCAGCTCGAAGGCCTCGTCCATCGTCCCGAAGCCGCCGGGCAGGAGGGCATAGCCGTGCGACTCCCGCATGAAGGTGACCTTGCGGGTGAAGAAGTACTTGAAGTCGACGAGTTTCGGGTCATCGACGATGAACTCGTTGGCCGAGGCCTCGAAGGGGAGCTCGATGTTGATGCCGAAGGACCGGTCGCGTCCGGCGCCCTCGAGGCCCGCCGCCATGATCCCGGGACCGGCGCCGGTCATGACCATCCAGTCCCGGGCGGCCATGGCGGCGCCGAAGTCCCGTGCGGCCGCATAGGCGGGGTCACCCTCGGCGATGCGCGCCGACCCGAAGATCGTCGCCTTGCGGATGCCCTGGTAGGGCTCGAAGACCGCGAGGGAGTTCCGGAGCTCCTTCAAGGCGCTGTTGAGCAGCTTCAGGTCGCCTCGGCCGACCTCCTCCCGGGCCAGCCGGACCGTCGAGACGAGCATCTCCGCGATCAGGTCGCGGTCCTCGCGTCGACCGGTGGCGGCGACCAGGTCGGCGATGGCCGAGTCCAGCTCGGCGCTGCCCGTGCGGTATCGGCGTCGTGCCATGCCGGCACCCTAACGACGCCGGCGCGCCGACTCCGGTCGGTTCAGGCGCCCGTTCAGCCACCCACCACGGGGATTAGCACGCGGCCGTCGTCGGCCCGGCGGACCTCGAGGCGCCGACCGGCCTCGATCCGGTCGTAGAGGGTGGTGCGCTGCTGGAGGGTCCGACCCAGCGGTTCCACCAGGGCCCGGAAGTCGTCCTCGGTCGAGGCCTGGCCGTGCTCGGCGCCGGCGGCACGCGAGATGTTCTCGTCGATGAGGGTGCCGCCGAGGTCGTTCACGCCGGCGCGGAGCATCTGCCGGATGCCGTCGAAGCCGATCTTGACCCAGGAGCCCTGGATGTTGTCGACGAGGCCGTGCAGGGCGATGCGGGCCAAGGCGTGCATCAGCAGGGTTTCCCGGAACGTGGGACCGCGGCGGGCACGGCGCTGGAGGTAGATCGGGGACGCCATGTGCACGAAGGGGAGTCCCACGAACTCGGTGAAGCCACCGGTCTCCTTCTGGAGGTCTCGGCAGACCAGGAGGTGGCGTACCCAGTGCTCGGTTCCCTCGACGGCGCCGAACATGATCGTGATGTTGGAGCGCAGGCCGACGCCGTGGGCGGTCCGGTGGGCCTCCAGCCACTCGTCGGTGGTGATCTTGTCGGGGCACAACTCGGCGCGGATCGAGTCGTCGAGGATCTCGGCGGCGGTGCCCGGCAGGGACCGCAGGCCGGCGTCCATCAGGCGTCGGAGGTAGTCGGCCAGCGGCTCGTCGAGGCGGCGCGCCCCCTCGGTGACCTCGAGGGCCGTGAAGCCGTGGACGTGGATGTCGGGGACGGCATCCCGGACCGCACGGGTGACGTCGATGTAGTAGTTGCCGTCAAAGTCGGGGTGGATTCCGCCCTGGAGGCAGACCTCGGTGGCGCCCATGCGTGCGGCGTCGGCGGCCCGGCCGGCGATCTCGTCGAGCTCCAGCAGGTAGGGGGTTCCCCGCAGGTTGAGCGAGAGCGGTCCCTTGGAGAAGCCGCAGAAGCGGCACTTGTAGGTGCAGACGTTGGTGTAGTTGATGTTGCGGTTGGCGACCCAGGTGACGGTGTCGCCGACGGTGCGTCGTCGCAGTTCGTCGGCGACCTCGGCCACGGCCCGCACCTGTGGTCCCCGGGCGGCGAAGAGGGCGAGAAGCTCCGGTGCTCCCGCCTCCTGGCCGTCGAGCACGCCGTCGAGGACCTCGCGGAGTTGTCCCGGAGCGACGGCCGGTCCGGCCAGGAGGTCGACCGGTGCCACGGGGGCGCCTGAGTACCAGGCCGTGGAATCGTCGCCGATCTGGCGGACCTCGGCCCCGTCCTCGGCGGTGACGGTCTCGACCCGTTCGGGGAACAGGGCGCCCGGATCGTCCCGGCCGAGGCCCTCGGCGTCGGCCCGGTCCATGACCGGGAACCTCAGGCCGTCGTCGATCCAGTGCCCGGGGTCGCGGACGAACCTGGGATGGGCGGTCAACCGGGGGGCGAGGGCGAAGCCGCGGGACTCGGTGGCCTCGCGCAGCAGGTCGAGGGCGGGCCAGGGGCGCTCCGGGTTGACATGGTCGGCCGTGACCGGGGAGACGCCGCCCCAGTCGTCGATTCCGGCGTTGAGGAGCCGTCCGAAGTCGTCCGACAGGTTCGGCGGCGCCTGGACGTGGACCTCGTCGGGGAGCAGCAGTCGGGCGAGGGCGATGGCCTCGAGGAAGTCATCGGCCGGACAGGGCGGCTCGGCGTGCATGGCCGTGCCGGCCTTGGGCAGGAAGTTCTGGACGATCACCTCCTGGACGTGTCCGTGCCGGCGGTGGGCCTCGGCGATGGCCTCGAGGGCGACGGCCCGGTCCTCTCGCCCTTCGCCTATGCCGACCAGGATTCCGGTGGTGAACGGGATCGCCAGTCGCCCGGCCGCCTCGAGCGTGGCCAGGCGACGCTCGGGGGTCTTGTCGGGAGCGCCGCGGTGGCAGTCCAGGTCGTGGCGGAGCGTCTCGAGCATCATCCCCTGGGAGGGGGAGACCCGGCGGAGCCCGGCCAGTTGCTCCTCGTCGAGGGCACCGGCGTTGGCGTGGGGGAGGAGGCCGGTCTCCTCGAGGACGAGGGCTGCCATGGCGGCGAGGTAGTCGACGGTGGAGGCGTACCCGTGCCGGTGCAGCCAATCGCGGGCGACGGGGTAACGGTCCTCAGGTGCCTCACCGAGGGTGAAGAGGGCCTCGTGGCAGCCGTGGACGGCGCCGTGCCTGGCGATTTCGAGCACCTCCTCCGGAGTGAGGAATGGGGCCTCGAGGCGTGCGGGCGGCTGGGCGAAGGTGCAGTAGCCACAACGGTCCCGACAGAGCCTGGTGAGGGGGATGAAGACCTTGGGGCTGTAGGTGATGCGGAGGCCATGGGCCCGGTCCCGCACGTCGGCGGCTGCCGGCAGGAGTTCCTCGAGGGGGAGCTCCAGGAGATCCGTCGTCGTCGCCGTCGGCGTCCGGGGGATCATCGAATGGTTCCGAACTCTCGGGAGGTGCGGCCGGGACCGGGACGGCTGCGAATGTGCCGGGAGGCGACCGGCTCGCTGCAGGAGGGGCAGCGGACGACGTGTTCGATCGGCGTCTCGCAGGCGTCGTGGACGAGGAGCGTCGGCGGCCCGTCCACGGCGCACCAGCGGTCGCCCCAGGCCATGAGCGCCACGAGGGCGGGGGAGAGGTCGCGGCCCCGGTCGGTCAGATGGTACTCGTGGCGCAGTGGTCGATCCTGGTAGGGGGTGCGCTCGACGATGCCCGCGTCCTCGAGGCGGCGGAGCCGGTCGGTGAGGAGGTTGCGGGCGATGCCGAGGTCCTGTTGGAGGCGTTCGAAGCGCCGGACGCCGCGGAAGAGGTCCCGCAGGATGAGGAGTGTCCAGCGGTCGCCAACGGCCTCGAGGGTCCGGGCGATGGAGCAGTGGTCGGTGGCGTCGGTCAACGCGGCGGTTGAGGGCATGGGCTGACCGTAGCAGTCCGTTGCAAAACGCAACGGACTGGCCGGACGCCCTCAGTCCGGGTTGTCGACCTTGTCCCCCAGGGTCACCAGCAGTTCGTCGAAGGACTTCACGAAGGCGCTGACGCCCTCGGCCTCGAGCACGTCGGCCACGTCGCCGAGGTCGACGCCGGCGGCCTCCACGGCGGCCAGCGTGGACCGGGCGCCCTCCGGGTCGGCGTCGACGGTGCGGGCGAGGGTGCCGTGCTCGTCGAAGGCCTCCAGGGTGGCCTCGGGCAGGGTGTTCACGGTGTCGGGGCCGATCAGGGTGTCGACGTAGAGGGTGTCGGGGTAGTCCGGGTTCTTGGTCGAGGTCGAGGCCCACAGCGGGCGCTGGACCCGTGCCCCGCGGGCGGCCAGGGCGTCCCACCGTGGCCCGGAGAAGGTGCGGCCGAACAACTCGTAGGCGACTTGTCCCTGGGCCACCGCCGCCTGTCCACGCAGCGCCAGGGCGTCCTCGCTGCCGATGGCGTCGAGGCGCCGGTCGACCTCGGTGTCGGTCCGGCTGATGAAGAAGGAGGCCACCGAGGAGATACCGGAGAGGTCGCCCTCGTGGGCCTCGAGGCCGGACAGGTAGGCCTCCATCACGTCCACGTAGCGCTCCAGTGAGAAGATCAGCGTCACGTTGACGCTGCAGCCCTCACTGATCATCGTGCGGATGGCCGGCAGGCCCTCGGGGGTCGCCGGGATCTTGATGTAGAGGTTGGGGCGGTCGATGCGTCGGCGCAGTTCCCGGGCCGCCTCGATGGTGCCCTCGGTGTCGCCGGCGAGCGACGGGTCGACCTCGACCGACACGAAGCCGTCGAGGCCGTTCGTGGCGTCATGGATCGGTCGGAGCAGGTCGAGTGCGTCGAGGATGTCTCGCGTGACGAGGTCCCAGTAGGCGTCCTCGATGGATCCGCCCCCGCCGGTCAACTCTCGCAGCTGCTCGTCGTAGTCGTCGGTTTCCGTCATGGCCTTTTGGAAGATCGACGGGTTGGAGGTGATGCCCCGGACTCCCCGGTCGATGAGCGCCTGCAGTTCCCCGGAGGTGATCCACCCCCTCCGCAGGTTGTCCAGCCAGGGACTCTGGCCGTGCTGGTCGGCGAGGTCGCGGAGCCGGCTCATGAGCGGGTATCCCTGTCGTCGGTACGGGTGTCGTCCATCTGGGTTCTCCGGTGCTGGGGGAGTGCGCTCATGCGGCGCTCCCGTCCTGTGCGATGAGTCCCCGTGCAGCCTCGACGACGGCCGCCGGGGTGATGCCTAGCCGCTCCATGGCGACGTGGCCCGGTGCCGAGGCGCCGAAGCGGTCGATGCCGACGGCCACGTCGGAGATGCCGCCCCAGCCGAAGGTGACGCCGGCCTCGACGGACACCACCGGCGTGCCGGGCGGCAGGACCCCGGCCCGGTAGCCGGCGTCCTGGTCGAGGAACAGTTCGAGGGACGGCATCGACACGACCCGCACGGCCGACCCGGCGGCGGTCAGGGTGGCGGCGGCGTCCATGGCCACGGCGACCTCGCTGCCGGTGCCCACGAGGACCACGTCGGCGGGACCGTCGGCATCGGCGAGGACGTAGCCGCCACGTCCGACGTCGGCCGGATCGCCGGTGCCCGACAGCACCGGCACGTCCTGACGGGTCAGGAGGAACGCCGACGGCCCGTCGCCCTCGACGGCGAGGCGCCAGGCGGCTGCGGTCTCATTGGCGTCGGCCGGACGCCACACCCGCAGTCCTGGGATCGCCCGGAGGGCGGCGGCGTGCTCGACGGGCTGGTGCGTCGGGCCGTCTTCGCCCACGCCGACCGAGTCGTGCGACCAGACGAACAGGGTCTTGGCGCGGCTCAGGGCGGCCAGGCGGACGGCGGCCCGCATGTAGTCGCTGAACACGAGGAAGGTGCCACACACCGGGACTGCACCCCCGTGGAGGGCGAGTCCGTTGCAGACCGCCCCCATGGCGTGCTCGCGTACGCCGAAGAACAGTTGCCGGCCTTCGGGACACTCGGCGGACTGGACACCATGTCCCTTGATGGTGGTGCCGGTGTTGCCCGTGAGGTCGGCACCGCCACCGAGGAGGCCGGGGACGGCGTCGAGAAGCGAGGTCAGACTGGCGTTGCCGGCCTTGCGGGTGGCCACCGAGTCGCCGGGCTCCCAGGTGGGGAGTTCGTCGGACCAGCCGTCAAGGCCGGTCGCCCCCCAGCAGGCGTCCCAGGCGGCCCGGTCCCCGTCCCAGGCGGCGAGCCGGTCCTTCCAGGCGGACCGGGCCGAGGCCCCGCGGGATCCTGCATCGCGGTACATCTGCAGCACCTCGTCGGGGACGTGGAAGGACTCGTCCTCGGGGAGGCCCATGCGGCGCTTGGTCTCGGCGATGCCCTCGTCGGTGAGCGAGTAGCCGTGGACCGCTGCCGTGTCGATGTCGGGCGACGGCGAGCCGATGTGGCTGCGCAGCACGAGCAGGGACGGTCGGTCCTCCTCGGCCATCGCTGCACGTAGCCCGGCCTCGATGGCATCGAGGTCGTCGGCGGCCTCCCCCATGTCGACGACATGCCAGCCATAGGCGGCGAAGCGGGCGGGGGCGTCGTCGGAGAGCGCCAACTCGGTCGGCCCGTCGATCGTGATGTGGTTGTCGTCATAGACCGCGACGAGGCGGCCGAGGCCGAGGTGGCCGGCCAGGGAGGCGGCCTCGTGGCTGATGCCCTCCGCCAGGTCGCCGTCCCCACAGACCACGAAGGTGCGATGGTCGCACACCTCGGCGCCGAAACGGGCCCGCAGGTTGCGCTCGGCGACCGCCATGCCGACGGCATTGGCGATTCCCTGACCGAGCGGTCCGGTGGTCACCTCGACGCCGGCGGTGTGGCCGGCCTCGGGATGGCCCGGTGTGGCGGAATCCCACTGTCGGAACTGCCGCAGGTCCTCGAGGGTGAGGCCGTGGCCGGTGAGGTGCAGCATCGAGTAGAGCAGGATCGAGGCGTGTCCGGCCGACAGCACGAACCGGTCCCGGTCGGGCCAGGCCGGATCCCCGGCGTCGTACTGGAGGATCCGGGTCCAGAGCACGTGCGCCAGCGGTGCGAGCGCCATGGCCGTGCCCTGGTGTCCCGACCGGGCGGCGTGCGGTGCGTCCATGGCCAGGCCGCGAAGGACGTTGATGGCGCGGGCCTCCAGGGCGGCATCGAGGGGGGCGCTCATGTGGGTGGTGGCTCCGGTCGGGGGCGTGGGCGGTCACCCTATCCGCGCGGGTCAAGCGGCATGGGAACCCCGAAGAACGGATCCAAAGTCCTCCCGAGGAGGATCAGTTGGCGGACTCGGCACCCAGCAGGAGGGCCGACGCCGTGAAACCGTGGAGGAAGTGTCGTCCACCGATCGGTCCGAGTTCGCCGGCACAGAACATGCCCCCGAGCACGGTCGTCTCGAGGCCGTCGGCGAGTGCCTCGGCGTCGGGGCCCGGCCGGCCGAACAGGTGGGAACCGCGCCCGTTGCAGGTGAACACGAGGGCCGACTCGGCGCGCCAGCGGGCGGCGAGGCGCCGGAGCTCGTCAGTCGCCGCATCGGCGTCCCGCACCTGGAACTGCATCGTCGAACCGACCGGGGCATGGTCGCCGATGGCGATGGAACCGCTGTTCCGGTCGGCACCGAGGACACCCCTGATGAGGAAGTCGCCGGGGCCGAAGTGCTCACGCTGCTCGTCGACCACGAGGCCGACGTGCAGCCCGCGGGACAGTAACGAGCGTTCCGGCGGCGGAGCGGCCTCGGCGATCTGGCGGAGGCGCTCCATGGCGGGTCGGCCACCCAGCTCGTGGACCAGGTTGCCCTCGCTGGCGGTGACGGTCAAGGGCTCGCCGACGGGGCGGCAGCCCTGGGACACGAGTGGCTGGATGGTGAGATCGGACGGCAGGGCCAGGGCGACGGCGCCGTCCACCTGCACCTCATCATCGAGGAAGAGCCGGTTGCCGCCGGGTCGTCCCGCCGCTGAGGCCAGGCCCCCGACGAGCGTGATGCCGGCCGGGACGCGCCCGGCCAGCTTGACGGCGTCGTAGGAATACGGGTCGGCGAGGACCAGGACCGAACCGCCTTCGGGCAGGTCGTCGGGCAGGAGGCCGTCGGGAGTGGGACGGAACGACCGGACCGGACCGGTGTGGCCGGCCCAGAGCACGACTCCGGGTGTCTCCTCGACCTCCTGCCGGTGGGCGAGCACCGAGACGGCGGTGCCGCCGATCAGGGCGCGGGCTCCGAGGGTTTGGCGAACCGTCCGGCCCAGTTCGTCACAGCGGTCGACGTGGTGGCCGGTGAGGAAGAGGACGGCGGCGTCCGGGGCCGGGCCGATCCGGTCGAGCACCTGGCCGACGACCTCGCCGAGCGCCACACCGGTGTCGGGATGCTCGGAGAGGGCGACCGCGTAGCGCACCGGGTCAGTCCGTGGCCGGCGGGAGGAGCGTGAACGGGACGGTGGTGATCGGGCCCTGGTCGATCCGACAACGAGCCTCGATGGTTCCATAGTCGTCGAAGGGAACCTGGGCGCGTACGAGGCGGTAGCCGAACCTGCCGGGCTCCACGACGACCGGCTGGACGTTGCGGGCCACCTGTTCGCCCTCCCGGGTGAAGACCACCTCGAGGGCGGCGGAGCCACTCGCTCCCTCCGGGCAATGGACGATCACCACCAGGTGCGGCGCCACCTCGGTCGGAACGGGGGAGGGCGAGGCGAGGCTGAAGTGGATTCCGGTGAGGTCGATTCGCGTGGCGCCACCGGGGGCGGCCTGCAGGTCGAGCCCCTCGAAGAACAGGGCGGCCAGGATCTCCATGCCTGGAACCTAGACCCCCGGGAGGACGCCAGGTGCGCCGCCCCCATCCCCTGGGGGTGGCGAGAAACGTCGAGTGGGCGCACCGCCTGTGAGGTTCGTCACCTCTACGATGCGGCTGTGCTCCGACGACTCCTCGTTCCGGTCCTACTCGTGGGCCTGGCCACCGGAGCGGTCTGGCAGGCGGGTGTCAGCGACCGGGAGCACGACCTGCCGCCACGGGAGGCCGCTGCCGTTCCACCGCCGGAACTCCGGACCCCCCTCTTCTCGCTGCGCCGAATCCCGATCTTCCTGCAGGAGCCCGAGGCCGATCGGCGGCTCGTTGCCGCGCTCGAGTCCGCGTCCTCGGACCTGCCCGCTGACAGCTGCGTCGCCGTCGCCGAGTCGGGCCGTTCCCGCTACGCCCACCAGGCCGGGGCTCAGTTGGTGCCGGCGAGTACCCAGAAGCTCCTCGTCGGCGCGGCCGTCCTCGCCGTGCTCGGACCGGACTACCGCTTCACGACGCGCGTCCTGGCCCGTGCCGCCCCCGTTGACGGCGTGATCGACGGTGACGTCTGGCTGCTCGGAGGCGGTGACCCCGTCCTGACCACGGCCGAGTACAGCGAGCGGTACGACGACGTGCTGCCCTACACGGACGTCGACCTGCTGGCCCAACAGGTGCAGGACGCCGGGGTCTCCACGATCACGGGTGCCGTGATCGGCGACGAGAGCCGCTTCGACAGCCTGCGCTGGGTGGCCAGTTGGCCGGAGCGCTTCCGGCCGGGGAACCAGACCCAGTCCGGGCCCCTCAGCGCCCTCAGCGTGAACGACGGCTTCAGTCGCTGGGACCCCACCCGGACCTCCTACGGGCACGGCACGCCGGCGGCGGCTCCCGCCGAGTTCGCCGCCGCCTTCTTCGACGACCTGCTCGAGGCCCGTGACCTGGTGATCCGTCGGCGAGCGCAGGCCGGGGTGGCACCCCTCGACGCCACCCACGAGTTGGCCAGCATCCAGTCGCCGCCGCTTGGGGACATCGTGCGCCAGATGCTCCTGACCAGCGACAACATGACCGCCGAGTTGCTGCTCAAGGCCCTCTCGGCAGAGGTCGAGCCGCCGGGTGGGACGGCCGCCGGTGTGGCCCTCATGCGCGGCGCCATCGAGGAGCTCGGGGTCGACCTGGCCGGCTCGACCAGCGCCGACGGATCCGGCCTCGACGGCGGCAATCGGGTCTCCTGTGGGCAGTTGGTGGCGATCCTCGACCTCGCCGGTGGCCTCGGCGACGCCATGGACACCGGCCTTGCGGTGGCCGGCGAGTCGGGAACGATGCGCAGCCGGCTGGTCGGGACTGCCGCCGAAGGTCGGGTGTCAGCCAAGACGGGCACGCTGCGGGACGTGGTCAGCCTGGCTGGCCGGGTGGAGAGCGTGGCCGACCGTTCCCTCACGTTTGCGATCCTCAGCAACGCTTACCCGATGCCGGAGGGGGTCCGGACCGTCCACGACCGGATCGTGCTGGACCTCGTCGCCTATCCCGATGGGCCGGACCTCGCTCTGCTCGAGCCCCTGCCGGTCACCACCCGCTGAGCGGTGTCCGGCCGCCGACAACCTGCTGCCTACTGAGGCCGTGGACGGCGATTCGAGCCCGGTCGCTCCCCGGGTCGAGGCCATGTTCCCCCTGGGGACGGTCCTGTTCCCCTCGGGCCTGCTGCCTCTCCAGGTCTTCGAGCCGCGTTACCGGGCGATGCTCGCCGACCTGCTGGCCGGGAAACGCCGCTTCGGGGTGGTGCTCATCGAGCGGGGGAGCGAGGTGGGCGGAGGAGAGGTCCGCAGTGGGATCGGGACCCTCGCCCGGATCGTCGAGGCACGGCCGGCCGTCGACGGCCGCTGGTCGGTGGCGGCCGTCGGCCTTCGCCGCATCCGGGTGCATCGCTGGTTGCCCGACGACCCGTACCCACGCGCCGAAGTCGAGTACATGCCCGACACCACCCCGGCCGGCCCGGCGGACACCGAGGCCTATCCGGAACTGGTGGGCCGACTGCGGCGCGTCCTGGCACGTCTCAGCGAGCTGGGCGAACCGGTCGCACCGAGCACGTTCGAGGCGGCTGAGGAGCCGGCCCTCGGCTCGTACCAACTGGCGGCGCTTGGGCCCTTCGGCTCCTACGACCGCCAGCGGGTGCTGGAGGCGACCAGTGTCGCCTCCCGCCTGGCGCTCCTCGCCCGACTCCTCGCCGAGGTGTCCGAGGACGTCGACCGGCGCTTGGCGGGAGGGGGGCCGGGCCAACGCCGCTAGCCAGGCACGTTCCGGCCCCGGGGCACGTCCCGGGCGCACAGTCGTTACCGTTGTGGCCCATGGCCAGCGACGGTGACCTCCTCGATCTCCTGAAGCGCTATCTCCGGCAGGAGACAATCGACCCCCTGCGTTCCATCGGTCGCCAACTCCTGTTCGGCGTCCTGGGTTCGCTGCTCCTGGGCGTCGGCGCGGTACTCCTCGCCGTCGGCGCCCTCCGCGTGCTCCAGGACTGGGACTCCCTGCAGGGCACCTGGTCCTTCGCTCCCTATCTCCTGGTGGCCTCCGGACTGGTTGCGGCCTGCATCCTGGCACTCCGAGGAATCTCGAGGCGGACGGTCGGCTCGTGAGTGGGGAACACCTGACCCGCCAGGACCTCGAGGCCGGGGTCCGGGAGGTCCTCGGCGACACCGGGGGACGGGTCGAGGCGGCCCGCGTGCCACTCCTGGCCGGAGCCGCAGCCGTCGGCGCGGTCCTGCTGGGAGCGGCCTTCCTCGTCGGCCGCCGGCTCGGTCGCCGCTCTTCGACCACCGTCGAGATCCGGCGGATCTGATGGCCGGCGAGATGCTCCGCCGCGGCCTACGACGGGGACTGCTGGGGGGACACCGGGGCTGGCAGGCCGTACTGGTCCTGGCCGCCGCCTGGCGGCTGGGTCGACGGTTGCTGCGCCCTGGTCCAGGTCCCGTCGTCCACAGCCAACGGCTGACCGTCGGCGAGGGACTCCTCGTCCGCCACCTGCCGGCCGAGCAGGTCGCGCCCGGCGGGAACCCGGACGACCGAGGGTGATGCGGGTCCTGCTCCGCAACCCCTCGCGCACACTGGAGGTGGCGGGACCGCTCTCGGTGGTGGCACTGCTCCGCCGGCTCGAGATCGAGCGGGAGTCCGTGCTGGTGATCCGCGACGGCACCCTGGTCCCCGGTGACGCCCAACTGGACGCTGACGACGAGATCGAGATCCGCCCGGTGATCTCGGGAGGTTCCCGGGGGCAGGGGACGCGATCATGAAGTGTCGGGTCTGCCGTGGTCCGGCGGTCATCGACGTCCGGCGCCACAACGCCAACTTCTGCGAGGAGCACTTCCTGCGCCACTGCCGCGAGCAGGTGTCGCGCGCCGTCGAGGACTTCGCCATGCTCCGGCCCGGTGACCGCATCCTCGTCGCCGTATCCGGCGGGAAGGACTCGCTCGCCCTGTGGGACCTGCTACTGGAGGCCGGCTACGACGTGGACGGTCTGTACGTCGGCCTCGGCATCGGCGAGTACAGCGACGCGTCCGGGTCGTACGCCCGTGCCTTCGCCAGCAACCGCGACCTCTGCCTCCGGGAGGTCCACCTCCGCGAGGAGTACGGGTTCGACGTCCCGGCCGGGGCCCGGGCGGCGCGGCGCCCACCGTGCAGTGCCTGCGGGCTTTCGAAGCGCCATCTCTTCGACCGGGCCGCCCGCGAGGGGGGCTACGACGCCGTCGCCACCGGCCACAACCTCGACGACGAGGCCGCCGTGCTGTTCGGCAACGTGCTGCGCTGGGAACGCGAGTACCTGGCCCGCCAGGTGCCGGTCCTCCCGGCCGTCAACGGCTTCCCGAGGAAGGTGAAGCCACTCGTTCGGCTTGCCGAGCGTGAGACCGCCGCCTACTGCGTGCTGCGCGGCATCGACTACCAGGTGGAGGAGTGCCCCATGGCCGAGGGCAACCGCCACCTCGGCTACAAGGCGGCGCTGGCCGGCATCGAGGCGCAGTCCCCCGGGGCCCGCCACAGCTTCTACTTCGGGTTCCTCGAGCGGGCGGCGTCCCTCTTCCGCGAGGACAGGGACGCCGTTGCGGCCGCCCCGGGCACCTGCGCGACCTGCGGCGGCCCCGCCAACGGCGAGATCTGTGCCTTCTGCCGCCTCGTGGAGCGGACGATCGCACCGCCGGACGCGAAAGCCGAGTGCGAGGTCGCCCAGCCCGTGGCCCTCGTGGAGCGCCCCGCCGGCGGTCGGACAGGATGAGCGGGCCGTTCGCAGCCGGGGACCGGGTCCTGCTCGTCGACCGCAAGCGCCGTCGCTATCTGGTGACCCTGGTCGAGGGAGGCGAGTTCCACTCACACACCGGTGTCGTCGACCACGGCGACCTGATCGGTCGGCCGGACGGTAGCCGCGTGGCGTCCAGTCGCGGCAGCTCCTTCGTGGCCTTCCGACCGACCCTCGCCGACTACGTGCTCGAGATGCCCCGCGGGGCACAGGTCATCTACCCCAAGGACCTCGGTGCGATCCTCATGCTGGCTGACGTGCAGCCGGGCCACCGGGTCCTGGAATCCGGGGTCGGGTCAGGGGCGTTGTCGACCACCCTGCTGCGCGCAGGCGCGCAGGTCGTCGGCTACGAATTGCGCGACGACTTCGCTGAACGGGCCCGCAGCAACGTGGTGGCGATGCTTGGCGAGACGGTCCTCGACCGCTACGACGTGCAGGTTCGGGACTGCTACGAGGGCATCGACGAGACCGACCTGGACCGGGTGCTGCTCGACCTGCCCGAGCCCTGGCAGGTCGTGTCGCACGCCGCAGGGGCGCTGCAGCGCGGTGGGATCATCCTCGCCTACACCCCGAGCATCGTGCAGGCCTCGACATTCCGGACGGCACTGGCGGAGCACGGGTTCGCCTTCGCCGAGACCCTCGAGGTGATGCATCGGACCTGGCACGTGGACGGGGCCGCCGTCCGGCCCTCCCACCGCATGGTCGGCCACACGGGGTTCCTCAGCCACGCACGACTGCTGGGCGAATGAGGCCCACCCCGGCACTGCTGGCCTGCGGTCTACTGGCAGCCTGCGCCGCGTCTGGGCCGGCCACGTCGAGCACCACGTCGGCCACCACGTCGAGCACCACGTCGAGCACCACGTCGGCCATCGGATCGACGACGGTTCCCCTCGAGGACGCCGCGCCGCCGCCCGTGCCGGACGCCGTGGTCGCCCGGGTCCGTGCATCCACCTTCCCCGTCCGTGGACTGGATTGCCGCACCTCCCAGGTGGGCACCGCCTTCGTCGTCGACGAGGACCTGCTGATCACCGCCGCCCACGTGGCGGCGGGCATCCGGTCGCCTGTGCTGGGCCCCGAGGATGCGGCACTGGCCAGTCGCGTGGTCGCCTTCGACCCGGTGGCCGACCTCGCGGTCCTGCGCGTCGAGGATCCCCTGCCGCCGGCACTGCCCCTCGGCGAGGCGGAGTCCGGCTCGGCGGTGGCGTTGGTCGGCTACGACGGTGATGGCGCCGAGGACACCCGCCAACTGGTGCTCCGGCAGGCCATCCGCGCCACCGGCAAGGACATCTACGGGGTGGCCGGCGAGGGCCGCGACGCGCTGCAACTCGACGGCGTCGTCGTGCACGGCAACTCCGGCGGGCCGATCGTCGACGCCAACGGGAGGGTCGTCGGGGTCGTCTTCGCGAACGCCCGGGGTGGCACGCACACCTCGTTCGCCGTGCAAGTGGGCGAGGTGCAGCGGCTCCTCGGGCAGGTTGGCACGGCGCCGCTCGAGACCGAGTGCCGCTGACCCCAATAAGGCGTCCGGGGGGCCCGGAGGCCCCCCGTTGGCACGGACTTCGGTTGGGCGTGTGCCCTAGTCGATCTCGATGAAGATGCACTCGCCGGGGCATTCCTCGGCGGACTCGATGGTGGCCTCTTCCTGGCCCGCGGGGACCGGGGCCACAGCCTCGGCGCCGGCGGGGTCGCTGAGGATCTTGTCACCGTCCTTGACGTAGGCGAGGCCGTCGTCGAGGAGTGCGAAAACGTCGGGGGCGATCTCCTCGCAGAGGCCATCGCCCGTGCAGAGATCCTGGTCGATCCAGACCTTCATGGTGGTGGGGGTTCCCTTCTTCGGTGGATCGGGTGTGATCGCTGGCCGTTGGCTGGCCTGGCCGGGTGGTCCCCGGCGCGATGCCCGGCACCCGCCGGTGGGCGCCGTGAACGCATGGGAGTGTATCCGCGGCCCCTCGGGAAGGGAACGAACCAGTCGAGGGTCCCATCGGGGTCCGTGAATCGGCGGTTCCCGGGGCTAGGGTCCGCGTCGTGGCCGAGGACGTGACACCGGACGACGGAACAGGCGGCGAGGGCGAGGCCCTTCGGGCCCAGGTCGAGGACCTCGAGGTCGAGTTGGACGAACTCCGTCGGCGCCTTGTCGACACCCCCCGCCGCCTCGCCGAGATGGACGTCGAACTCCGGGACGCCAAGCGCGAACTCGCCCGGGCCATGGCGAGGAACCAGAAGCTCAATACGACCCTGACGTCGGCACGTGAACGGATCGAGGTACTCCGGGAGGAGGTCGACAAACTCTCGCAACCACCCTCCTCCTATGGCGTCGTCGTGGGGCGCAACGACGACGGCTCCGCCGACGTCAACTCCGCCGGTCGCAAGATGCGTGTGAGCATCCATCCCGAATTGACCGAGGACCTCGAGGTCGGCATGGAGGTGGTCCTCAACGAGTCGATGAGCATCGTCCGCGCCCGCTCGCCCGAGCAGGTGGGTGAGGTCGTCACGGTCAAGGAGGTCCTTCCCGAGGGCCGCCGGGCCGTCGTCGTCGGCCGCGCCGACGAGGAGCGGGTGGCCGACCTGGGCGACGAGATCCTGCGCACCGGTGTCCGCAGCGGCGACGCCGCCCTTTTCGATCCGCGGTCCGGGCTACTCCTCGAGCGCTTGCCGCGCCCCGAGGTCGAGGACCTCGTCCTCGAGGAGGTCCCCGACGTGACCTACGCCGACGTCGGCGGCCTCGACAACCAGATCGAACTCATCGTCGACGCCGTCGAGTTGCCCTTCATCCACCAAGCCCTGTTCGCCGACTACCAACTGCCGGCCCCCAAGGGCATCCTGTTGTATGGGCCGCCGGGATGCGGCAAGACCCTCATCGCCAAGGCCGTAGCCAACTCGCTGGCCACCAAGGTGGCCGAACTGTCGGACGACCGCGAGGCCCGCAGCTACTTCCTCAACATCAAGGGCCCCGAACTGCTCAACAAGTACGTGGGGGAGACCGAACGCCAGATCCGCCTCGTGTTCCAGCGGGCCAGGGAGAAGTCCGAACAGGGCTGGCCGGTCATCGTGTTCTTCGACGAGATGGAATCGCTCTTCCGCACCCGTGGGACCGGCATCAGTTCCGACATCGAGTCCACGATCGTGCCGCAGCTGCTGGCCGAGATCGACGGCGTCGAGGCGCTCCGCAACGTCATCGTGATCGGGGCCTCCAATCGGGAGGACCTCATCGACCCGGCGATCCTGCGGCCCGGCCGCCTCGACGTGAAGATCAAGATCGAGCGACCCGACGAGACGGCCGCCGCACACATCTTCGCCCGTTACCTCACGGACCGCCTCCCGATCGACGAGGACCTGGTCGAGACGCTGGGCGGTGGTGACAGGAACAAGGCCGTCCTCGGGATGATCGACGAAGCCGTCGAGAACATGTACGGGGAGGACGACGGGAACCGGTTCCTCGAGGTCACCTACCAGCACGGCGACAAGGAAGTGCTCTATTTCCGGGACTTCGCCTCCGGCGCCATGGTCGAGAACATCGTGCGCCGCGCCAAGACGCTGGCCATCAAGCGCGAACTGGCCGGCGGCAGTCGGGGCATCCAGTCCGAGGACCTCGTCCGGGCGGTGCGCCAGGAGTTCAAGGAACACGAGGACCTGCCCAACACGACCAACCCGGACGACTGGGCCAAGATCTCGGGCAAGAAGGGCGAGCGGATCGTCTACGTCCGGACCCTGCTCGCCGACGCCGACGTCGAGGGTGGCGGACGGGCCATCGAGGCCGTCGGTACCGGCCAGTACCTGTAGCCGGGGACCCGGGCCCAGGTCGGACCGCCGCTAGGGTCCGCGCATGGCCGTCCCGAAGACCCTCGGCATCGAGACCGAGTTCGGCATCCTCCATCGGGGCACCGCCGAACCGAACCCGGTGGAGGCCTCGTCCCTGCTGATCAACGCCTACCTCAGCCGGCGATCGGCCCCGGGCGAGGGCCCGGGCGCACCCCGGGTGGGCTGGGACTTCATCGACGAGAGTCCGGCTGCCGACATCCGTGGGTTCTCGGCCTTCGACGCCCTCGCTCCCGAGATCGAGACGCACCTCGTCAACGCCGTGTTGACCAACGGCGCCAGGTACTACGTCGACCACGCCCATCCCGAGTTGAGTACCCCCGAGTGCCTCGACCCCCTCGAGGTGGTCCGTTTCGACAGGGCGGCCGAACTGATCCTCGTCGAGTCCATGGCCGCCGCCAACGAGGTCCTGCCGGAGGGCCAGGAACTGGTCGTCTACAAGAACAACTCGGACGGCAAGGGCAACTCATACGGCTGCCACGAGAACTACCTCGTGGATCGGGCCACCCCCTTTGGGCGGATCGTCACCCACGCCACCACACACTTCGTGACCCGGCAGGTCTTCACCGGGGCCGGGAAGGTCGGCTGCGAGCAGCCCGGGCGCAGTCGCAGCGACATCGAGTTCCAGTTGACCCAGCGGGCCGATTTCTTCGAGGAGGAGGTCGGGCTCGAGACCACGCTCAAGCGGCCCATCATCAACACCCGTGACGAGCCGCACGCCGACCCGCTGCGCTACCGGCGCCTCCACGTCATCGTCGGCGACGCCAACCTCTGCGAGGTCGCCACGTTCCTCAAGGTGGGCACCACCGCGATCGTCCTGGCGCTGGTCGAGGACGACTTCCTGCCCAGGGAGGTCCGTTTCGCGGACCCGGTACGGGCGCTGCAGCAGGTCTCACGCGACGTCGACCTTCGCCAACCCCTCGAACTCGACGACGGCACCACCGTCACCGCGCTCGACGTCCAGTGGGACCTGCTCGAGCAGAGCCGCACGTACCTGGAACAGCGGGGTAACGACGGCCTGGGTGGAGCCGTCGCCGACCAGGTGCTGGACCGCTGGGAGCAGGTCCTCACGACGCTCGAGCACGACCCCGGGTCCCTGGTCGGCGTCCTCGACTGGGTCTCGAAGCGGTACGTCATCGAGGGCTACCGCGAACGTCACGACCTGGCAGCCGACGACCTGCGGCTGGTGGCGCTGGACCTGCAGTACCACGACCTGCGACCCGACCGGTCTCTGTTCGCGCGGCTGGGTGCTGAGCGCCTCGTCGAGCAGGGCGACGCCGAACACGCCATGACGAACCCTCCGGACGGCACCCGGGCCTACTTCCGCGGTCGCTGCCTCGAACGCTGGCCGGACCGGGTCGTCGCCGCCAACTGGGATTCGATGGTGTTCGACGCCGGCGAGGAGGCCCTCCGACGGGTCCCGATGATGGAACCGACCCGTGGCAGCCGCGCCCACGTGGCTACGCTCATCGATGAGAGCGAGGACGTCGCAGAACTGCTCGAACGACTCTCGGGCCGTTCGGACTGAAGCGCCGAGTAACGATCGGGAGGAAGACCATGGCCGAACGGGAGCAGGTCCGTCGGGAGCGGGTCGAACGCGAGTCCGAGGACGTCGAAGAGGCTGCCGCTCCGGCGGTCAGCGAGCGGGGCGAGCGGCTCAAGGAAGAGCTCGACGACCTCCTCGACGAGATCGACGGGGTCCTCGAGACCAACGCCGAGGAGTTCGTGAAGAGCTACGTGCAGAAGGGCGGCGAGTAGCACGCCGTGACCCTGCCGCTCTTCACCCCCGACCAGGACCCCGGCCCGAGTTTCCTGGGCCTGCTGGACCGCCTCGGCCTCGGCTTGCCCGAGGTGGTGAATGCAGCGCCGCCCGGAACCATCACCCACGGCACCACGGTCGTCGCTATCCGTGTGGCCGACGGCGTGGTGATGGCGGGTGACCGCCGAGCCACCCAGGGCAACCTCATCAGCCATCGTTCCATCGAGAAGGTCTTCCCGGCGGACCGGCTCTCCGGGGTCGCCATCGCTGGCGCCGCCGGCCCAGCCATGGAGATGGTCCGCCTGTTCCAGCTCCAACTCGAGCACTACGAGAAGGTCGAGGGCGAAGCCCTGAGCCTGGAGGGCAAGGCCAACCAACTCAGCCAGATGCTGCGCGGCAACCTGGCGGCGGCCTTCCAGGGGCTCGGGGTGGTCCCGCTCTTCGCCGGCTGGGACGAGCGCCTCGGACGCGGCCGCCTCTTCCAGTACGACATCACCGGCGGCCGCTACGAGGAGCGCGACCACGCCGCCACCGGTTCCGGCAGCCTCCACGCCACGACCGTGCTGAAGCTCCGGCACCGGGACGACATGGACCGCGCTGCCGCCGTCGACGTCGCCGTGGAGGCGCTCTTCGAGGCCGCCGACGAGGACAGCGCCACGGGTGGCCCAGACCCCATCCGTGGCATCTATCCGGTGGTGGCCACCATCGGCGCCGACGGCTTCACCCGCCTCGAAGGCGACGACGTGGCTGCCCGGACCGCGGCCCTCCTCGCACGACTCGAGAGGAGGGACGGCCGATGAACATGCCCTTGTACGTGTCGCCCGAGCAGCTCATGAAGGACAGGGCGGACTACGCCCGGAAGGGAATCGCCCGGGGCCGCGCCGCCGTGGCGTGCACCTACGCCGAAGGCGTCCTCCTCTGCGCCGAGAATCCTTCCAACACGCTCCGGAAGGTCAGCGAGATCTACGACCGGATCGGCTTCATGGGGGTGGGCAAGTACAACGAGTTCGACCAGCTGCGCATAGCGGGCGTCCGACACGCCGACCTGAAGGGCTACTCGTTCAGCCGTGAGGACGTCGACGCCCGCTGGCTGGCCAACCAGTACGCCCAGATCCTCGGGCAGTACTTCACCCACGAGATGAAGCCCCTCGAAGTCGAGTTGCTCGTCGCCGAGATCGGCGAGGGGGCGTCGGGCGACCGCCTGTTCCACCTGCTCTACGACGGCACCGTCATGGACACCACGACGTACGTCGTCATCGGTGGTGAGGCCGACGCCATCGGCGCCCGCCTGGAGGAGGCCTGGTCCGCCGGCATGGACCTCGGCAACGCCGTGACCGTGGCGGTCGGCGCCCTGGCCGGCCCCGACCGCACGTTGGTGCCCGACGACATCGAGGTGGCGATCCTGGCCCGCGACGGCAGCCGGCGGGCGTTCCGGCGCATCGAGGGCGGGGACCTGGGGGGCCTCCTCGGGTGAGGTTCCGCAGCGCCCCGCCGCCGATCGGCCGGACGGCCTGAGGGGACCGGCGTGCAGCGGCGGATCTACGGCATCGAGAACGAGTACGGGGTCACCTGCACACTCGACGGCCAACGCCGCCTGAGTCCCGACGAGGTCGCCCGCTACCTGTTCCGGCGCGTCGTGTCCTGGGGGCGCAGTTCCAACGTCTTCCTCGTCAACGGCGCTCGCCTCTACCTCGACGTCGGCTCCCATCCCGAGTACGCCACGCCGGAGTGCGACTCGGTGTCCGAGGTGGTCGCCCACGACAAGGCGGGGGAGAGGATCCTCGAACAACTCCTCCACGGGGCTGAGGAACGGCTCCGCGAGGAGGGCATCCGGGGCGACATCTACCTCTTCAAGAACAACACCGACTCGGCCGGGAACTCGTACGGCTGCCACGAGAACTACCTGACCACCCGGCGGGACGACCTGGCAGAGACGAACGAGGTCCTGATCCCGTTCCTCGTGAGCCGCCAGATCTATGCCGGGGCGGGCAAGGTGCTCCTGAATGCCCGCGGCGCCATCTACAGCGTCAGCCAGCGCGCCGAGCACATCTGGGAGGGCGTCTCCAGCGCCACCACGCGGTCGCGTCCGATCATCAACTCCCGCGACGAGCCCCACGCCGACGCCGAGCGCTACCGACGACTCCACGTCATCGTCGGCGACTCCAACATGAGCGAGTACGCCGCGTTCCTCAAGGTCGGGGCCACCGGACTGATGCTGCGCATGCTGGAGGAGCCCACGGTGAATCTGCGGGACATGACCCTGGAGAACCCGATCCGGGCGATACGGGAGATCAGCCACGACATGACCTGCCGGCGAACCGTGCGCCTGGCCAACGGACGCGAGGTCACGGCACTCGACATCCAGCGCGAGTACCTGGAGCGCGCCCAGCGCTTCGCCGAGCACAACGACCTCGACGACGAGGAGAAGAAGTCCCTGACGATGTGGGAGCACTGCCTCGACGGGATCGAACGCGACCCTCTGACCCTCTACCGGGAGTGCGACTGGGTCGCCAAATACCACCTGATCGAGAACTACCGCAGCCGGCACGGCGTTTCCCTGGGCGATCCCCGGGTCGGCCTGCTGGACCTCCAGTACCACGACGTGGACCGGGACCGTGGCCTCTTCTACGCGCTCCAACGTCGCGGCATGATGGAGCGGATCGTCGACGACGCGGCCATAGCCACTGCCGTGGACCAGGCCCCCCAGACCACACGTGCCCGCCTGCGCGGGGAGTTCATCCGGCGGGCAAAGGACCGCCGACGGGACTTCACGGTGGACTGGGTGCATCTCAAGCTCAACGACCAGGCACAGCGCACCGTCCTCTGCAAGGATCCGTTCCGCTCGTATGACGAGCGGGTCGAGAAGCTGATCGAATCGCTCTGAGGGCGGCACGGGTGCTGTCCGGCGGACGGGCATCCAGCCACCTAGCATGGCCACCCGGTCGCAGGCGGCCCGAGGAGGTGGATCCGCAGCGGTGGAGAGCAAACTCGGACGACTGATGAACCTGGTGGCCGCCCTCCTGGCCACCGAGCGACCGCGCACCCGCGACGAGTTGCGGGCGGGGCTGCGCGGGTTCTACGCCGAGTCCGACGAGAGCTTCCGGCGGACCTTCGAGCGGGACAAGGACGAACTCCGGGAGATGGGCATCCCCATCGAGACCCTGGTCGTGCCCGCCACCGATCCACCCGAGACCGGCTACCGCATCGATCCTGATCACTACCGAGGGAGCCTGCCCGACCTCACGACCGACGAGTTGGCCGCCCTGCACCTCGCCAATCGGCTGGTCCGCCTGGGCGACGGCATCGACGAGGAGCCCTTCTGGAAGTTGGGCGGCCGGCCCGACAGCGGAGAGGTCGACAGCCTCGCCACCCTCCCCGACGATCCGGCCCTGCCGGCCCTGATGGAGGCCGTGGTCGAACGTCGGATCGTCACGTTCGGCTACCGCGGCGTGGCGCGGGTCGTGGAGCCGCACCGCCTGGCCCTCCGCAACGGCAACTGGCACCTGAAGGGCCACGACCGGACCCGAGGCGAGGTCCGCCAGTACCGGGTCGACCGGATCGAGACCGACGTCGATGCGGGCCCTTCCGACGGGTTCGACCGACCGCCCCGAACCGCCGACGTGGAGGACCGCCCGGCGTGGCGGTACGGCGACGACGAGCCCGTCACCGCACGACTGCTGCTCGACGCCCACCACGTCCCCTGGGTGGCCGGGCACCTCGGCGAGGAGGCGATCGTCGAGGAGCGCGCCGACGGCGCCGTCGTGGTCGAGGAGCCCGTCTGCAACCGGGCGGCATTCCGCTCGTTCGTCCTGACCTTCCTCGAGGGTGCTGAGGTCCTCGGTCCCGACGACCTCCGTCGAGAGGTCGTGGAATGCCTAGAGGGCCTGGCGTGAGCGGCCTGACCGCCCTCGACCGGGTCCGGCGGCTGCTGGCGATCATCCCCTGGGTGGCCTCGGAGGGCGGCATGTCGCTCGACGAGATGGCCAGCCGCTTTGACTACCCACGTGAGACCCTGCTGGAGGACCTCTGGTCGGTGGTGCAGATGGTCGGTGTCGCCCCCTTCGGACCGGGGGACATGCTGGGCGTCCTGATCGAGGACGACTGGGTTTCGATCGACTACGACCACTGGTTCGTCCAGCCCATGACCCTCCGTCCCGACGAGGTGGTACGGCTGAGGGCGGCGGCCCAGGCAGTCGCCGGCCTCGCCGCCACCGAGGACCTCGGGCCGCTCGAGCGGGCCACCACGAAACTGGCGGCCTTCGTGGAGCCAGAGGCGACGTCCGCCGTCGACGTCCGCCTCGGCGTTGTCGACGAAGAGGTCCTCGGGGCGCTCCAGGGAGCGGTGGCGGGCCGCCTGCCGGTGGAGATGGACTACTACTCCTACGCCCGCGACGTGCCGACGACCCGCACGGTCGAGCCACACCGCCTGCTCGCCGACGGGGGACACTGGTACCTGACCGGCCACTGCCGTTTGGCCGAGGCGCCCCGCATCTTCCGGCTTGATCGCATCAGTCGCTGCGAGGTGGGTGAGGATCCGTTCCCGGAGCCCGAGCAGGCGGCCGCCGGACCCGAGGGGTTCCTCGACCACGGCGACTTCCAGGAGGTCCAGCTCATCCTCGAACCCGATGTGCGCTGGGTCATCTCCCAGTACCCCCACCGGGAATCGGAGGTGCTCGAGGATGGGCGCCTGCGCGTCCGCCTGGCCGTGGCCTCCACGGCCTGGATGGAACGCCTCCTCCTCCGACTCGGCCTCGCTGCCACCATCGAGGAGGCGCCGGTCGGGCTGGGCGAGGACCTGCGTCGCGCCGCTGCACGACGGGTCCTCGGGCGCTACCGCCCGTGAGCCCCCGCCGCCGCGGCGACGCGCCCGGGGAGTAGGTTCCCAGCCGTGCAGGACGACGGGGACAGCACCATCGGCGACGATCGCAACGAAGGCGCCGAGTGGGCCGACCAGATCCTGGAGCGAGCCCGGGCCCGCAGCACCGGCCAACCGCTTCCCGAACAGGATCCCCCCTCCGCGGAGCCCGCCCCCACGGAGCCGGCGGATGCCGCGGTGGAGCCGATCATCGAGGAAACGCCAGTCGAGGCGGTCGCGGACATACCGCCTCGTCGCCCGGTTCTGCCGACCGTCGAGGATCCCTCCCCGGGCGAGGCGTCAGCGCAGCCGGCTGAACCGGACGAGTTCGAGCCGTTCGCCGAGGCGTACGCCCGACCCGGTGCGGAGTCGCTGGCCGCCGAGGCCGCCGTCTTCGGGTCACCCGAGCCACTTCCACCGCACCTGGCGGTCGAATCGACGCCGCCCGACGACGACCTCAAGATCCCCGGGCGGGCCGCGGGAACGGCACGTGGCGTCCTCGAGTGGGTCGGGGTGGTCCTGGGGGCACTGGTGGTGGCGCTCCTCGTGAAGCAGTTCCTGTTCGCCGCCTACTACATCCCCTCGCCCTCGATGGAACCGACCCTCACCGACGGTGACCGGATCATCGTGAACAAGTTGAGCTACCGGCTCCACGAGGTCAACCGGGGGGACGTTGTGGTCTTCTCCCGGCCGCCCGACCAGCCCGAGGGCATCAAGGACCTGATCAAGCGGGTGATAGCGCTGCCCGGCGAGACGATCGAGGTCGTGGACGGGCGCGTCTACGTCGACGGAGGCCTACTGCTCGAGCCCTACCTCGCGGTCCGGGACGGAACCTCCGGCTTCCCCCTGCCCCCGGGCTGCCTCGATGCAGCCGGGTCGATCAGCCGCTGCACGGTGCCGGACGGTCATGTGTTCCTGATGGGTGACAACCGTCCCAACTCGAAGGACAGCCGGATCTTCGGCCCGGTCCCCGAGTCCGACATCGTGGGACGGGCCTTCCTCCGGGTGTGGCCCGTTGGCGACCTGGGTCGCCTCTGAGCCCAGCGAGCCTCAACCGCCCCGGGCGGCGGCCACCAGGCGGTCCACGTGGTCGCCGAACACCCCGTCGACCCCGATGTCGAGCAGGGCCGCGGCCTGGCGAACCTGCTGGGCGTCCCATCCGAGGCACTCCAGGCCGAACCGGTGGAACAGCGCACAGAGCCCACCGCTCCAATCCGACTCGGGCAGGTTGATGGCGTCGATCCCGGCCTCGGCGAGGGTGGCGGCCCGCCGCTCGGGCCCCTCTCGAATGCGCTCGAGACGCGTCGAGTCCACGAGGCGAACGGCATCGTCGAGGTGGCGCCAGTCCGCAAGGGCTTCGATGTCCGGCGACGCCAACCAGAGCTCGCCCGTCCGTCCCCGGTCGGCAATCCGCTCGAGCAGCGGGACCGCGGCAGCGTGGTCCTTCACGTCCAGTGCGACGTGCACCGTTCCGTCGGCAACCTCGGGGAGCGCGTCGTAGAGGCCCTCCAGGGAGGGGACGTGCGGAGGTAGGTCCTGGCGGGCCAGCCGGGAGATCCCCCGCCGTCGCAGGCCCCGCCCGAAGGATCCGTCGTGGTCGAGGACCGGCACTCCATCGGCGGTCAACCAGACGTCGCTCTCGAGGCCGGTGGCCCCAAGGTCCACCGCCCGCCGGAACGCCTCCAGGGTGTTCTCGGGTGCGTGGGCCCGGCCGCCCCGGTGGGCGAAGAGGAGTGGAGTCGCCCGGAGCGGCGGATGGCGGGGCATGCAGCATTGTCGTTCGGTCGTGTCGCTGGGGCCACTTTGGCCCTGCCTGGCCTTCCGGCGACAGCGGCGCCCACCGGTAGGCTCGCCGGATGGGCAACCTGGGCGGTGGTGAGATCCTCGTGCTCCTGGTGGTGGGACTCCTCGTGCTCGGGCCGGAACGCCTTCCCGAGGCCACCCGCCAGGTGGGCAAGGCACTGCGCCACATCCGTCGGGTCACGACCGGGTTCCAGGAGGAGATCCGCTCGGCCGTCGAGGACCCGGTGATTGAAGCCAAGGCCCGTCTGAGCGGCGATGCCCTCCTGCGGGAGACGGCGTCCTCGGAGGCTCCGGAGGCCCCGCAGTCCGACCCACCTCAACCGGACTCCGCAGATGAGGCCTCCACCGGGGACAAGGCGGACGATGGCCGCTGAGGAAGCCACCGGGGGGCGGATGAGCCTCCTCGAGCACCTGACGGAGCTCCGACGGCGACTCCTCCAGTCGATCCTGGCCGTGGTCGCGGGCGCCGTGGCCTGCTGGATCCTCTACCCCTGGATCCTCGACCTGCTGCTCGAGCCCTACTGCGAGATCCAGGGTGAGTCGGCAGCCGGCGACGTGTTCGGGGAGGGCTGCGAACTCCTCGTCACGGACCCGCTGGAGCCCTTCAGCGTGCGCCTGACGGTCGCCGGGTACGGCGGCCTGGCCCTGGCGATGCCGTTTCTCCTCTGGCACGTCTGGCGCTTCGTGTCGCCCGGCCTCTACCGCCGCGAGCGTCGCTGGGCCATCCCGTTCGTGGCCTGTGGGGTGCTGCTCTTCGCCGCCGGCGCGACCCTGGCCTACTGGAGCATTCCCCGGGCGCTCGGTTTCCTCGTCGATATCGGCGGACCCGACCTGGTGAGCGTCTTCTCGCCGGCCAAGTACCTCGGCTTCGTCGTCAAGATGACGATGGCCTTCGGGATCGGCTTCGAGTTCCCGCTGGTGCTGATCTTCCTGCAGTTCGTCGGCGTACTCCACCACACGACCCTTCGGCGGAGTCGCCGGTACGCCATCGTCGGCATCGTGGCCCTCGTGGCCGTCCTCACACCGAGCGGCGATCCGTTCACGCTGCTCATCCTGTCCGTACCGATGCTGCTCTTCTACGAGTTGGCGATCCTGGTCGGCAGGCTCCGGGAGCGTCGCCGGAACCGCACCTGACATGACCGCAGCAGGGGAGTGGCCCTTCCCGCTGGATGCCTTCCAGCAGGACGCCATCGAGGCCATCGACGGCGGGCGCTCCGTTCTCGTCGCCGCCCCGACGGCTAGCGGCAAGACCGTCGTCGCCGAACACGCCATAGACCGGACCCTTGCCGAGGGGCGCCGCTCCTTCTACACGACGCCCCTCAAGGCACTCTCTAACCAGAAGTTCCGCGACCTGTCCCGCCGGCTGGGCCCAGCCCGGGTGGGCCTCCTCACGGGCGACAACGTCCTCCGGGTTGACGCCCCGGTGGTCGTCATGACCACCGAGGTCCTCCGCAACATGCTCTATGCGCGGTCGCCTGCCCTCGTCGACCTGGGTTGCGTGGTCCTCGACGAGGTCCACTTCCTCGAGGACCCCTACCGCGGCCCGGTCTGGGAGGAGGTCGTCCTCGGTCTCGCCGTCGACGTGCGCCTGGTGGCCCTCTCGGCCACGGTCTCCAACGCCGGCGAACTCGGCGATTGGCTCGCCCTCCAACACGGTCCCACCGACGTGGTCGTTGAACGTCGCCGGCCCGTCCCCCTGCGCACCCGCTACCTGGTCGGTGAATGGCGTCGAGGACGCCGTCTCCACCGGCTCCCCATCCTGGTGAAGGGGCGACCAAACCACGAGGGCAGCCGATACGACGTCGAGTCCGGTGACCGACGGGGCCGACGCGGGCAGGGTTCTCGACGCAACGGTCACCGGGCATCGGGCCGGCCCTGGCGCACCCCACGTCGCGACGAGGTCTTCCGGGAACTGCAGCACCTCGACCTGTTGCCATGCATCGACTTCGTGTTCAGTCGGGCGGGCTGCGAGGAGGCCCGTGACCGGATGGTCCGCGACGGCGTCCGACTCACCGACGAGCGGCAGGAGGCCGAGATCGCCGAGTGGGTGGACCGGCGCCTTGCCGTCCTCTCGGCGGACGATCTGGCGGTACTCGGTGTCGATCGCTGGCGGGAGGGACTCCTTCGGGGCGTGGCGGCCCATCACGCCGGGATGCTGCCCCTGTTCAAGGAGGTGAGTGAGGAACTGTTCGCCGCCGGACTGGTCGGCCTGGTTTTCGCCACCGAGACGCTCGCCGTCGGCGTCAACCTGCCGGCCCGCAGCGTCGTGATCGAGCGCCTGACCCGATTCACCGGAGAGAGTCACGAGGTGCTGACACCCGGGCAGTTCACCCAGTTGACCGGTCGGGCCGGTCGGCGGGGTATGGACCGTGAGGGGACGGCGGTGGTCCTGTGGTCGCCCTTCGTCCCCTTCTCGACGGTCGCCGGCCTGGCGGGCAGCCGGGACTTCCCCCTCCGTTCCGCCTTCCGCCCGACGTACAACATGGTCGCCAACCTGATCGAGAGCCGTAACCGGGAGGAGGCCGAGGGCCTCCTGCGTCGATCCTTCGGCCAGTTCCAACTGGATCGCCGACTGGCGGACAGGGCCGAGCGTGGTGAGCCTCGAGGGCGGTCACGCCGACGTCGGTCGGCCGAGCAGACCGACGCGCTGGTGGTGCGACTGGCCGCCCTGCTCGGCGTCCTCGAGGACCGGGGCATGGCGGAGGGGTGGTCGCTCACCGAGCGGGGAGCGACCCTGACCGGCATCTACAACGAATCCGACCTGCTGGTTGCCGAGGCCATCGCCTCGGGGGTGTTCGACGACCTCGATCCGCCCGGCCTGGCCGCCGTGGTGTCGGCCCTGTCATACCGTCGGCGCGGTCCCGGTGGCGGCGAGGTACACGTGCCCGGCGGTGCCGCCGGACGGCGACTCGCCGACCTCGAGGCCTTGTGGGTGACGTTGGCAGCGACGGAGGAGGCCGCCGGCCTCGAGCCGATTGCAGCCCCCGACCCCGGCTTCGCACGCTCCGTCCTGGCATGGACGGCCGGCGGTGACCTCGCTGACGTCCTTGGAGACGATTTCACGGGCGGCGAGTTCGTCCGCAACGTCCGGCTGGTGGCCGACCTGCTCCGTCAGATGGCCAAGGTGGCGCCGCCGCGTCTGGCCGCGACCGCCCGCCGGTCCTTGGCCTCGCTGGAACGCGGCGTGGTGACCCTGACCCGTGAATTCGGCGGGGACGGTGAGGCCGAGGCGGACGAGTCGGCCGGACTCGAGGTCGGCCCGTGAGCATCGAGCGCCGGCGCGACTGGGGAACCCGTGGAGCCCTGCCCGAGGGTGGCGTCGTCGCCTCCTCGAATGCGGAGTTGCTGGACCTCGTCACCAGCCACCGTCGGTCGGGCACACCGATCCCACCGGTGGCCCTGACGGGCGGCGACCTGTGGCGAACCCTCGGCGGCGTGCCGGGAAGCACCCGCTGGCAGACCGACGACGCCCAACGCCTCCCGGTGGACCTCGGCGCCGTACTCCTCGACGGCCGCCTCCACTGGTTCTGCGCCCACCTCGTGGCGAGGCGCTCCTGGCTTCGGGGCCGGATCTGGGTGGCCAGCAACGCGGGCCACCTCGGCACGTGGAACCTGGCCCCCCGCTCCCACCCCGGTGACGGCCTCCTCGACCTCCTCGATGCGGACCCCCCGCTCGGCCAGCGGCTAGCCGCCCGGCGGCGGCTGCCGGCCGGCACGCACATACCCCACCCCGGCATCGTCGAACGCAGGACGGGGGCCGAGCAGGTCGAGTTCGAAGGAGCCACGCCGATCTGGCTGGACGGTCGGCGGGTGGGGCAGGCCAGACGACTCTCGGTTCGCCTCGAGGAGGACGCCCTGCTCGTGGTGATCTGAGTGCGGACGACGGATGCCGATGCCGACCCGGCACCTCGGTACGCTCCGGCGATGAGCGAGAACAACACTGCCAAGGAACGGGCCTGCGCCATCGTCGACGACCTGGCCGACATCCTGCTCGCCGCCTCCCATGAGATCCACGCCAATCCCGAGCTGGGCTACGAGGAGCACCACGCCCACGACGTCCTCGCCGGCGTTCTCGAGCATCAGGGCCTGCCCACCACCCGGGGGGCCTACGGCATGGACACCGCCTTCGAAGCCCGGGCGGGCAGCGAGGGCCCGGAGTTGGCGGTCCTCTGCGAGTACGACGCGCTACCGGGAATCGGCCACGCCTGCGGGCACAACATCATCGCCGCCGCCGGCCTCGGCGCAGGACTGGCCGGTGCCGCATTGGCCGATGAGCTGGGCGGCCGGGTCCGCGTCCTCGGTACGCCGGCCGAGGAGGGCGGCGGCGGCAAGATCCGCATGATCCACCGTGGCGCCTTCGACGGGGTCGAGGCAGCCCTGATGGTCCATCCGGCCGGCTCGGAGGTCGAGCGCATCACCAGCCTCGCCATCCAGCAGGTGCACGTCGCCTACCACGGCGCAGCGGCGCACGCCGCGGCCGCACCCGAGAAGGGTCGCAATGCCCTCGACGCCGCCGTGCTGGGGTATGTCAACGTTGCGGCCCTGCGTCAGCACATCGCCCCGGACGAGCGGATCCACGGCATCTTCCTCGACGGCGGGCAGAAGGCCAACATCGTCCCCGTGCGGACCGAGGCACTCTGGTACGCCCGGTCACCGACCCGGACCCGACTGGCGGACCTCCTCGAGAGGTTGCGTGCCTGCCTGGAGGCGGGTGCGGCAGCCGCCGCCTGTGAGCTCGAGTACCTGCCAGTCGAGGAGGGCTACGACGACGTGCTGGACAACCGCACGATCCTCGACCGTTACCTGGCCAATGCCCGGGCCCTGGGTCGCGACCCGCGGCCCGAGCACGAGACGGCGATTGTCGGGAGTACCGACATGGGCAATGTCAGCTACCTCATCCCGGCGATCCATCCGATGGTCAAGGCCGCCCCGGAGGAGACCGCTATCCACACCGAGGACTTCGCCACCTGCGCCGGCGGCCCCTCGGGCGACGAGGCGGTCCTGGCCGGGGCCAAGGCGATGGCCATGACACTTGTCGACTGCTGGACGGTCCCCGGACTCCTGGAGTCGGCGGCGGCGGAACTGGCCGCGGCGACCGCCACGCCGTGAGCCTCCGCGCTGGGACGTTCCGAACGCCCTACCCTCGGCGCCCGTGACCCCGTACGTCGCCGAGGAGTTCACCCCGGAGGAGGAGGACATCCTCCGGCGCTACTTCACCAACCTGGACGAGCCGGTCTTCGCACTCGTCAACCTGCCCGAGGTGGTCAAGGGCGCCCTGTTCGCCCGGTACTCGCGCACCCGGTTGAGCCTGCGGCGACTCTTCCTCGAGGAGTTCGTCGGGGAATTGGACGTGGCCGGTGACGAGACCATCGACGCCACCATCGGTCTCCGCCGGGCCGAGGAACTCTACGACCGGGTCTTCTTCGAATATGGCGACGACAGCGTGGCTCAGCTGGGCGGCGTGCACCTGGCCTGTGAGCAGGCCTCGAACCTGCTCACCAAGATCCTCGAACGGGGCCGGCTCATGGCCTACCTCGAGCAGTCGACGCGCTACATCGCCTACGACGACCGCCCGGGTGGCCGCTTCCGGTACTACCGCGACCCCGACGTGCTCTCCTCGCCCCTGGGCGCCCGCTACATCTCGGACCTGGACCGCCTCTTCGAGGTGTATGCCGAACTGGTCCCGACGATGATGGCCCACTTCCGCGAACGCGTTCCCCAGGCCCCGGGCGACTCGGACTTCGTGTACCGGCAGGCGATCAACGCCAAGGCCTTCGACGCGGTACGGGGCATCCTGCCGGCGGCCTCGCTCTCCAACCTGGGCATCTACGGCACCGGGCAGGCGTACGAGGCGCTCCTCGTGCGAATGCGGGCACACCCGCTTCCGGAAGCCCGTTCCTACGCCGAGCTGATGTTGCGCGAGTTGCGCAAGGTCATCCCCTCGTTCCTCAAGCGGGTCGACCTTCCCGACCGGGGGGAGGCGACCGGCAGATACGCCACCGACTGCCGCGAGCGCCTCGAGGACCTGGCCGGGGAGTTCTTTCCCCCGGAGGCGCCGATCGATCCGGCACCAACTGTCGACCTGACGGACTTCGACCCGGACGCCGAGGTCAAGTTGGTGGCCGCTGCCCTGTACGCCTCCTCGCACCAGTGCGACCGCGCCATCGAGGCACGGGTCCGGCAGATGACGGTGGAGGAGCGGGTCCGGGTGCTGGCCGCCCTGGTCGGTGACCGTGCCAGCCGCCGCCAGCGCCCGGGACGTGCGCTGGAGCGTCCCACCTACCGCTTCGACGTCCTCTCCGACTACGGCGCCTTCCGGGACCTGCAGCGGCACCGTCTGATGACCATCGAGTGGCAACGCCTGTCCCCGCGCCACGGCTACGTCCGGCCGCCCGAGGTGGACGAGGCCGGGGTGGGGGAGCGCTTCGACGAGGCCATGGACCGTTCGGCGGCCCTCCACGGGGCACTCGCCGAGCCCTTCCCCGAACAGGCGTCCTACGCCGTCTCCCTGGCCTACCGGGTCCGCTACCTCATGGAGATGAATGCCAGGGAGGCGATGCACGTCATCGAACTGCGGACCAGTCCTCAGGGGCACCCCTCGTACCGGGAGGTCTGCCAGCAGATGCACCACCTCATCGCCGACGTGGCCGGTCACCGTGCCATTGCCGAGATGCTCCGCTTCGCCGACCACTCCGACGAACCCGAGTTGGAGAGGATCGAGGCCGAGCGACGCGCCGAGGAGCGCCGCCAGGCCCGGGACGGCGCCTCGGCAGGATGAGGCGTCTCGCGGGGGCGCATCTCGCCGCTGCCCTGGCCCTCGGCTCCTGCGGAGCGGAATCCGGCATCGAGGCACCGGCCGCCAGCACGTCAACGACCACGGTGGCGGATTCTGCGGGCACGACGGCGGCGACCACCGACCCCCCGGCTGCCAACCAGCGGGAGACCTCCGAGGCCCCACTGGCCATCACGACGCTTCCCGAGGCGCTGGCCGACTGGCGTCCATGGGCCGACCGTCACGTCGACGTCTTCGGGGTGAACGTGGTCGCCCTCCCCGGCGTCTCCGAGGATGTTCTTCGGCACGCCGCCGGGGTGATGGCGCAGTACCTCGACAATGACGCCGACGGGTACCCCGACATCCCGGCGGTGGTCGAGGCCATGCGTGACGTCGCGGCCACGCTGGTCATGGCCGTCGACGAGGACCAACTGGAGGAATCGGGCATCTTCGAGAGTGGGCTCGATCGGCACTACGCGGTCCAGGACCTCTACGAGGGGGAGACGGGCCCACTACGGCGCTTCGACGCCTCCCTCGAGGAGGTCCACCACCTGATCCTCGACACCGGTTGGGGAGCGGTGTACCCCGACCGCCTCGGCGTCGAGGAGGGATCCGAGCTGACCCGCGCCATGGACGTGGCCCGCGGTGGTCGCTTCCTGGAGGTTCCGGACCGCTATCCGGAAGAGGCCTGGTACCACTACGACGACGAGACCTGCGGGTACGACTGCATGGCCACGGAGTACGCCTACTGGGCACACACCAGCCTCCTGGGGGCACAGGCCGATCCGGACCGTTGCGAGGAGGTCGCACTCGAATGGCGGCCCTGCACGGCCGACCTCCTCCGCACGATGGACCCGCTGGCGACCGCGCTGTTTACCGACCCGGAACTGCTCCTCCCCACGAGGCTCCCGGACGGTGAGTATCGTCCCGCCCCCTGAGGAAGGGTCGGGGGTTGTCACCCCCGCCAGCCTGTCTATGATCCCGCCCCAACGTGCGCGGCCGACCAGAGGAAGCGATGAGCGACGACGACGTGCCCGAGGACGAACTCGACGAGACCGAGGATGAGGAGGTCCAACTCGACGCGGACGGTCCCGACGACGATGAACTCGCCGGCGATGGCGACGAGTTCATCGGGGACGAGGCCGACGGCGAGGCCGACGGCGAGGACGACGAGGACGACGAGGACGACGAGGAGGAGTCCGGCCCTCGCCCCGCCCGCGGCGAGGAGGGGGAGGACGACGAGGAACCCGATCCCGACGATGTCGAGGCCGACCTGGATGCCATCCTCAAGGACCGCATCGCCGCCGGCGACGACGAGGACGAGGAGGACGACGAGGATGCGACCGGCACGCCCGGAGACCACGACCAGGTGGCCGCCCGTCAGGACACCGAGATGGCCTGCCCGCACTGCTTCCTGCTCGTCCAGGCGGCCACGGTCGCCGAGACGGGGGAGTGTGGCCACTGTGGTGGCCCCCTCACCTGACGCTCCCCCGAGGGCGCAGCGCGCCTGAGATGGAATCCGCCCGTCCTGCCACGGAGGCAGACCTCCCCGCGCTGGGGCGCCTCGCTGCCGAGGCCCGCGCTGAGATGCGGAACAAGCGCGGTGGCGACGTCCTGCACCGCCTCGATCGGAACCGGGAGGATCCGCAGTCCGGCATCGAGCGACGGTTGGAGGATTCAGCGGGGACCGTCGTGGTCGGCTGCATCGACGACACGCCCGTGGGCTTCGCCACCATGACCGTCCTGAACGCCGCCGACGGCCGGCCACACGCCGTCGTCGATGCCCTCTATGTGGACCCTGAGGCCCGCTCGGTCGGTGTGGGCGAGGCCATGATGGGTCTCCTCATGGCCGCGGCTGCGGCCGCAGGTGCCGTCGGCATCGAGGCCACCGCCCTTCCGGGCGACCGTGCCACCAAGAACTTCTTCGAAACCCACGGACTGGTGGCCCGGGCCCTCACGGTGCATCGGCGCCTCGAGCCGTGAGTATCGGCCGCCCGGAACTCTGCGTCGGGGCCATCGCCGTCAGGGGGGACGAACTCCTGCTGGTCCAGCGGGCCAACCCGCCCGGCGCGGGGCGGTGGACTCTCCCCGGGGGTCGGGTGGAGGCCGGTGAGTCGATCGTGGCGGCCGTGGTGCGGGAATTCTTCGAGGAGACCGGCCTCGAGGCCGTTTGCGGCCCGCTCCGAGGCTGGGTCGAACGCCTCGGCGTCGACCACCACTTCGTGATCCTGGACTTCGAGGTGACCCTGCTCTCGGACGGCGAACCCACGGCCGGATCGGATGCCGCTGCGGCCGAATGGGTAGGTCTGGACGACCTCGCCGGACGGGAACTGGCGGACGGTCTCCTCGAGTTCCTCGTCGAACACGGGATCGTGGACGACGTCGAGGTTGTGCTGGAGAACTAGCGGCCTTGCCAGCGTGGCTGGCGCTTCTCCACGAAGGCCCGCGGGCCCTCCTTGAAGTCCTCGGTGGCGAATATGTCGACGCTGAGGCGCCCGCTCAGGCGGAAGGCCTCGTCGTCCTCGAGCAGCACCGAGTCCACGATCGCCGCGCGGGTCGCCCGAACGGCGAGTGGTGCATTGGCGTTGATCACCTCTGCCAGTACCAGGGCCTCTTCCAGGGCGGAGCCGGGTTCGACCAGGCGGTTGACCAGGCCGTGGGCGTGGGCCGTCTCGACGTCGAGGTCGCCACCGGTGAGCGCCATTTCCATGGCGAGGTTCCGGGGGAGTGCCCGCGGCAGGCGGAACAGGCCGCCCGCGGCGGCGATGAGCGAGCGCTTGACCTCGGGCAGGCCGAAGCGGGCGTTGCCCGAGGCGACCACCAGGTCGCAGGCGAGTACCAGTTCGGTTCCACCGGCGAGGGCAGGCCCATCCACGGCGGCAATGAGAGGCTTGGTTCGTTCCCGCTGTACCAGGCCGGCGAATCCGCCCCGCGGGGTACTGAGGCGGATGGCGCCGTCGGCGATGGCCTTCAGGTCGGCCCCGGCGCAGAAGGCGGGTCCGTTGCCCGCGAGCACACCCGTCCAGGCCTCGTCGTCGGCCTCGAACCGGTCCAGGGCGGCTTCCAGGGACTCGGCCAACTCCTGGTTGACGGCGTTTCTCGCCTCCGGGCGGTTCAGGGTGATGACGGCGCTGCGTCCGCGGGCCTCGTAGTCGACGACCATGGGCGGCGAACGTAGTGCGCCCGCCAGACAGTGCCCAAGTCGCCGCCGGGGCGGCAGCTCAGGAGGTGGGGGAGGGGCGACGCCGACGGCGGTTCGCCGGGGGAGGCGTCGGGTCGATTCCGAGGGAGGCGGCGATCGCCGGCACACGCATCGAGACGCGCCGCACGAGTTCGAGGAGTTCCTCGCTCGGCGAGTCGGGTAGTCCGGTCGGTACGACCCGCTCGTGGACGGGCGACATGGCCACGGCTTCGAGGAGCGTGCCCCACCGGTCCTGGCCGGTCTCGGCCGTCAGTCCCTCGCTGGCGGCATGGGCCAGGCGCTCCAGGAGATCCCGGGGCATGGGCGCCCCGGCCTTGGGAGGACGGGAACTCAGGCGTAGGGCACGGACCACCCGACCCTCACCGAGGACCTGCGCCACTTCGGTCAACCATGCCTCGTGCTCGCGTTCGACGCGTTCGGTGAGGCCCGATCGAAGTCGCTCTGCGAGCGCCCTGCCCTCCTCACCGCGGGCACCGGACTCCGCCGCCACGACCACCGAACGCAGGTCGCGCAGGTCGAGGTCGGCCAGACCTGACTCGGCGGCCTCGGCCCGATCCATCCAGTCGGCGGCGTGGAGACGCCTGTGCAGGCGCTCGCCCAGGGAGACGAGGAGGTCGGCGGGGATCTCGGGCTCACCGGCGGCCTTGGCCGCCTCGTTCTGCCGCTTCACCTCGCTGCGGAGTCCAGGCACGCCACCGTCGAGCAGGATGCGCCCCAGTAGGCGCTGCTCCTCGGGCAGTTCGGCCAGGGCGGCGTTGCGGTGGGTCCGCCGGGGGCGGAGGCGTGGTGCCCGGGGCTGGGCAGGAGCCTCGTTGCGTCGGCGCCGGCTCTCCTTCGACGGTTGGGAGCGTTCGGCGCGGGGTCGGCTGTCGCGTCGATCAGCGCGTCGCTCACCGTCGCGTCCGC
>DEAL01000039.1:0-11526 GCA_002346745.1 Candidatus Neomicrothrix sp. UBA2983
CTCGGGAACCGTCGTGGTCGTCGAAGACGGGACGGCCATGTGGGCGGGCAGGATCCGAACCACGTCCCCCTCGAGCACCACGCCGGTGTCGGTGAACGGTCCCGCACACGAGGCTCCGACCGCGACCGTCCAGCGGCCCTCGTCGTCGACCAGCCGGACCCGCACGGCGCTGTCGAAGACCTGCATCCATGCGGAACCGTCGCCGATGAGGCCGAGGAGCGCGTCCTCCACGTAGACCGTCGTCGGTTGCCCGTCATGGGTCAGCAGCCGGACGCCGATGTCGAGGTCCCCGACGTTTCCCGCCGTCGTCCCACCGTAGAAGTGCTCGAGGATCTGGTCCCGCGTCCACCCCTCGTCGATCGCGTAGCCCAAGGAGCCGTACTGTCCCATCCCCCGGCCATGTCCCCAACCGCGCCCTTCGACGACGACCGGTCCGTAGTCCGTCGAGGGCGTCGTGGGGTCGACCGGCGCGGGTACGCCGGGAATGACGAGCGACGCGCCAACGGAGAGCCGGTCCGGGTTCGAGATCCCGTTGCGGTCGGCTATGGCCTCCACCGTGACACCATGGCGGGCCGCGATCGCCGACAGCGAGTCGCCGTACTCGACCGTGATGACGAGTTCCGGCAACGTCGTGGTCGGCGGCGCGGTCGTACTCGGTGCGGACGGTGCCGGCACCAGCAGCTCCTGACCGACGTAGATGCGGTCCGGATCCGCGAGGTCGTTCGCCGCCATGAGGACCTCCACCGAGACGCCGTGCCGCGCGGCGATGATCGACAGGCTCTCGCCGTACTCGACCGTGACGAGCAATGGCGCCGCCGTCGTCGTCGGTACCTCGACGCCCGGAATCACCAGTTCCTGGCCCATGAAGACCAGGTCGGGGTCGGTCAGGCCGTTCACCGACATCAGGGCCTCGACCGTGACTCCGTGGTCATAGGCGATCGACGACAGGCTGTCCCCTGCCTGTACCAGGACCGTGGTCTCCGCACCGACCTCGACGCTCGCCTGGAGTGACGCAGCGAGCAGGGAGACGACGACAGCAGCGCCTCGGCGACGTCGGGTACGGGCGTTGGTCACTGATCCTCCTGGGATGCGGCCACCGGGCAACCTTCCGTCACCGGCCATCCGCCCGAAGGGAGTCTAGGAAACGACCTTCCCCAAGGGGAGTCACATCGGGTCGCGGGGGTTGGCCCTCACGTGGCCGAGCGACACACCCAAGGCCCTGAGCCGAACCATGAGCAGCGACCCCATCGCCACCATTGCGACGAGCGCTGCAATCAGGAGTCCCCGTTCGACGCGGAGGAAGAGCTCACCCCCGCTGGCAACAGCCAGAGGAAAGGCGGCGACCCCTGCCATCCAGGAACATGCCATCCAGCCCTGTGCCTGACAGGCGATCAGTCCCTGGGCGAACGACAACGCAACCATCAGCAAGGCGCTCGACGCGGTCAGGAGGGCCATGTCCCCGGCTTCGACGGCGAACTCGGCGCCGAAGGCGACCTCGACCGCCAGCGGGCCCAAGGCCGAGGCGAGCAGCACCGCCGCGACCCCCAGCAGTCCGACCAGGGCGACGAGGCGACGCAGGACCCGCCAGAGTTCGTCGAAGCTGGAGATCCCGGCGAGGCTGGCCAGTCTCGGGAGCAGCGAGGCCTGCACCGCCTGGAAGAAGAAGAGGGGGATCCGGGCAACCAATAAGGCATTCAGGAAACGGCCGGACTCAGCGCGCTGCGAGTCATCGGCCAGGACCTCCACGGCGATCGGGCTCACGTTGACGAGGAAGGCCACGCCGATGGACGCCACCGTCAGTGCGGAGACCGAGCGGGCCAACTCGCCAAGGGGAGCCGGAGGTCCGGCCAACACCAACGGGCGCCTTCCGGGGAGTGCGACAGCCAAGCCAACAAGAGGTGCAAGGCCGATCACGAGGCCGTACGGGCCGACGGCCTCCGTGGTGAACAGCACGACCAGAAGCAGCGCCAGCCGGCCGCCTCCCTCTCCAATCAGGTACCAGGCATACGAACCGAATCTGCCGGAACCTGCGAGAAGCCCCTTCGCCAGGTGGGCACAACCCAACCCGACCACGACGAGCAGCAGTCCGACGAACAACCACGTCTCACCTGCGAAGAGGGCGTCCACTGCCCAGGGCGCGGCGACCAGGGCCGCGACGACCAATACGACCGCCATCGACGCGCCGAGCAACGAAGCAGTCCGCAGCACCGGCCCACCTCCAAGACCCTGACTGCGCCGACTCGCTACGAGGCGAGCCGTCTCCTGCTCGAGCGGCAGGAAGACGCCGATGCCGAGCAGGAAGCTCATCGCCCACAACATGGCAACAGGCGAATACGCCTCGCTGCCGAGATCGCGAGAACTGATCGTTATGAACGCGTAGGCGGTCAGGCCGTTGAGCAGGAGGCCGACACCGATGGCGAACGTGCCCTGGGGGACACGGTCGAGGAGGCGGCGCACCGCCGGAGTCTACGAGCGACGACTCCGCCGCCTGCGGCTCAACCGGCCGGCGGCTCGCTCACGACCGGCATGCAGAGGCCGTCGAGTTCGGCGATCTCGATGCGATCCCGGTTCTCCCAGGTGACCTCCAGGGACGGGTCACGCTGGAGCCGGTATTCCCGGAAGGTCATGTCCATGGCGTCGAAGGCGACCAGCCGTCCCGAGAGCCCCTCGCCCAGGCCGAGGATCAACTTGATGGCCTCGAGCGCCTGGATCGAGCCGACGATCCCGGGCAGCACGCCGAGCACGCCGGCCTCGGCGCAGCTCGGTGCGAACTCGGCGGGGGGCGGCTCGGGGAGCATGTCGCGGTAGGTGGGGCCGTTGCGGGGGTCGAAGACGGTGACCTGGCCCTCGAAGCGGAAGATCGACCCGTGCACGACGGGGATGCCGAGCTTCACCGAGGCATCGTTGAGCAGGTAGCGGCTCGGGAAGTTGTCGGCGCCGTCGACCACCACGTCGTACTCGGCGAGGATGTCCATGATGTTGTCGGCCCCGAGGCGGGCGTCGTAGGTGACGACGTTGACGTCGGGGTTGAGCAGCGTGAGGGTCTTCTTGGCCGAGTCGACCTTGCGCTCCCCCACCCGGTCCAGGTTGTGGAGGATCTGGCGCTGAAGGTTCGACTCGTCGACCACGTCCATGTCGATGATGCCGAGCGTGCCGACGCCGGCGGCGGCCAGGTAGAGGGCGGCGGGTGACCCGAGGCCGCCGGCGCCCAGCAGGAGCACCCGGGCATCGAGCAGCTTGAGCTGGCCCTCCTCGCCGACCTCAGGCAGGAGCAGGTGACGCTGGTAGCGGTTGCGCTGCTCGGGCCCGAGGGTGCGGGGTGCGGCCCAGGTGCGGCCCTCGTCCTTCCAACGGTTGAACCCGCCGTCCATGGAGATGACGTCGGTGTAGCCGAGCTGGGCGAGCGTGTCGGCGGCGAAGGCGGAGCGCACGCCGCCGGCGCACATCACGACGATGGGCTGGTCGCGGTCGGTGACGCGGTTCTCGATGCCGGACTCGAGGTTGCCCCGCGGGATGTGGATCGAGCCGGGGATCGCGCCCTGCTCGTACTCGTCGGGCTCGCGGACGTCGAGCAGGAGGTGGCCCTCGGCAAGGAGGGCCTCGGCGCCGGCGGGGTCGGTCTCCCGGATGCGACCCTTGGCGGCCTGGAGGAGTTCACGGAAGGAAGCCATGCCCGAAAGGCTACCTATCTGGTCGGGATTCGGCCACCAGAGGTCTTGCCACCAACGTTCACGCTCGTCGCTGCCTCGCGAGCGTTCGGGCTTCCTTCCACAACTCGACACTGTCCGAGAGCACCCGTGCCATCTCCCGCCGAGTCCCGGCATCGACCTCAAGGCGTTCCTCGGTCGGATTCGCGCGCGTATCCGGAAGGCGATGGCCGAAGCGCTGCTCGATCGCCTCGAGGACCAGCGGATAGTCCTCGGAGGTACCGACCACCTCGAAGTCAGCGAGCGCCAGGCCGTCGAGGTACAACCAATAGGGACCGGGGTCGAGACGGGCGAAGTCGAGAATCGCCGCGGGATTCCGCCGGATCTCCTCGACGAGGGGTTCGAACGTCCCCGGCTCGTGGAACCGGGACCAGAGCGGACGACCCAGTCGATGACGTCGGTCCCACTGGTGGAAGAAGGAAATCGTCCGCTCGACCGGTTCCCGCAGTACCACAACGCGCGAACCCCGGTAGGTCGTCGCCGGGAAGTGTCCGTGGACCACGGCGGTGTCCTCCGTGACCGTGCCCGGACGTTCAGGCGGGTAGTCCTCCACCGCCCGATCGGCGAACACCGCCCTCCAGCCCTCCATCATCGACGTCCCCGCACACTTCGGGACGTGAACCAAGACGATCATGCGATGTCCGTCCGGGTTCTGCTCGTCTCCACCGCGGTCATGATCCACACCCCAGGATCGCCGGCAGCAGGTCGGCGATCTGGCCGCGCACCACGACGTCGGCGGCGTGGTCCATCTCGGTCGGCTCGGCGTTGAGGACCACGACGGGATTCCTCGCCTGGACGGCCACGTCGACCATGAGGTTCACCGGACCGACGCCCAGCGTCGTCCCGACGGTGAGCAGCAGGTCGCCCTCCCTGGCGGCCAGGAGCGCTCGGTCCAGGTCGCCGTCGAAGAGCTGTTGGCCGAAGCTGACCGTCGCCCGCTTCAGGAGTCCGCCGCAATCGAGGCAGTGTGGGTCCTCCTCGCCGGCCAGCACCCGTTCCAGGACCTCCGCGATCGGCGCCTGCACGCCACAGTCGAGGCACATCGACCGCCGCACCGTGCCGTGGACCTCGACCAGCCGCCCGGGGCTGGTGCCCGCCATGAGGTGGAGGCCGTCGACGTTCTGGGTGACCAGCGTGTGGAGGCGACCCGCCTGTTCGAGGTCGACGAGCACCTCGTGGCCGACGTTCGGCCGGGCGTCGTCCCAGACGCCGCTGGCCATCACCTGCCAGTTGGCCCGCCGGACCTCGGGGTCGCTGACGTACACCTGCAGGTTGGAGGCCCGTTCGGCGGCCGGGTTGAGCGTCCAGATGCCGTTCGGTCCGCGGAAGTCGGGGATGCCGCTGTCGGTCGAGATCCCCGCTCCCGTGAGCACCGTCACCTGCTCGGCGGCGGTCACCAGGGCCGCTGCGCGCGCCACCGATTCCTCGGACATCCGGGAGAGCCTCGCGCACCCTCCCGGCAGCGGCACCTCGTCTCCCCCGGGATTCCCCCTTGACAGGGTATGGAATGGTATAGGATGTTTCTTCTGCACTTCCCTCCTGTCCACACCCCGCCATGCACCACCGTGTCCTGCAGGAGGCCCCGATGCCACCACCGCCCACCTTCCCGGCCGACCGGCTCCGGATCGAGCCCTGGGAGGATCCCCTCGTCGACCGGCTCGGCCACGACCCCCGCTCCACCTAGGCCGAGCAGTTCTGGCTCGGCATCCTGGGCCCCAGCGCCTGTTGGCTGCTCCGCCGTCTCGCCGACGGCCTCGACGGCGAGCCTGCCGGCTACGACCTCGACCTGACCGAGACGGCGGCGTCGATCGGCCTCCGCCACAACGGCGGACGCCATGCGCCGTTCACCCGGACGCTGGGTCGCATCTGCCAGTTCCGACTGGCCCGCCAGGCTGGACCGGCGACCCTCGAGGTCCGGCGCCACCTTCCACCCCTCACCCTGTCACAGGCTGACCGTCTCCCGGCCCGGCTCCGCGACCGGCACCGAGCGGTACTCGAGGCGGCGCGCCGGGACGCCGACACCGAACGGGCCCGGCGGGCACGGCACCTCGCCCTCACGCTCGTCCACCTGGGCGAGACCCGCGACGCCACCGAGCGGCAGCTGCGCGACTGGCACTTCGAGCCGGCCCTGTGCAGCGAGGCGGCCGGCTGGGCCTGGAGCTCGCACCGCCATCCGGCGAACCAGCCCCCAGCCCCATCGGCGGTGGAGGTGACTCCCACGACCAACAAGACCGGATCGCCGGACGGCCGAGCGCCCGAGTTCCTGCCCTCCCTCGGAGGCGCCACCTGATCCGGCCGGTCGCCGGCGGCCCGCCTGCCGTCCGCCCCCTGTGGCGGCGGGCCGGCGGCGACCCGTTCAGTCCTCCGACCGATGGCCGACGCCGACCGTGTGCACCTCGAAGCCCTCGGCCATCCACCTGTCGGCGTCCAGCACGCCCCTGGCATCCACGACGAGCCGTCTGGCGATGGTCCTCGCCGCCGCCGAAGCCGACGCATCAGCGAACTCCGGCCACTCGGTCAGGACGAGCAGGCACTCGGCGCCGACGACCGCCGCCTCGGAAGTGTCGCACAGCACGATTCCCTCGTCGGGCGCTGACCGCACCATCGGGTCGTAGGCAAGGACGGTGGCGCCTGCATCCAGGAGTCGTCCCACCACGGCTAGGGCCGGCGAAACCCGCAGGTCGTCGGTCCCCGCCTTGAAGGTCAGTCCCCAGACGGCGATTCGCCGTCCTTCGATCGAGCCAGCCAGCGCTCCTTCGACCTGCGACACGATCTGGTCGAAGCGACGCTCATTGAGATGGCGCGCGGCGTCGAGCAGCGACATGTCCGCGCCCACGGCCAGTCCGGTCGCCGCCATCGCCCGGACGTCCTTCGGCAGGCAGGAGCCTCCCCAACCCGGACCGGGCTGGAGGAAGGCGGCGCCGATCCGACGGTCGAGGCCCATGCCCTCCATCACCCGCCAGGCGTTGCCGCCGCCCAACTCGCACATCTCGGCCACGGTGTTCACGAACGACAGGCGCAGTGCCAGATAGGCGTTGCTGGCGTACTTGATGAGCTCTGCGGATCTCGGGTCGGTCCGGACGACGGGAGCATCGACGCCCGCGAAGAGCCGTTCAACCCGATCCCCTGCCTCCGTGGTCCACGATCCGATGACGATCCGGTCGGGGGACCGGAAGCTGGCCACGGCCCGACCGACCTGGAGGAATTCGGGATTGCTCACGATGTCCACGTCATCCCGAGCGAGCCAGGTCGCGACGGCATCGCAGGTTCCGACCGGAACGGTGGACTTGAGGACGACCGTCGAGCCGGACGGCATGACCTCTCCGAGGGTGTGCGCGACATCCTCCACGATGGAGAGGTCCGCCGAGCCGTCGGTCGATTCGGGTGTCGGAACGCACACGTAGGCGATGTCCGCCCGCTCCCCCGCGCCTCGGAGGTCGCTCATGAAGGAGAGGCGGCCAGCTTCGACGCAGGCGACGACGAGCTCCTCGAGGTCGGGTTCGAAGAACGAAGGGCGTCCGGCATGGAGCAGGTCGAGCCGGTCGGGGTCGGCCTCCACGCCGAATACCTCGGCCCCGAGGTCGGCGAGGCCGGCCGCCGTGTTCAGGCCGACATAGCCGCATCCGACTACGACCACCGTCGGTCGATCGACATCACCCACGACGCTCAGTCCCCTTGGGGTACGCGGAACCCGGCGATCAGGTCGAGCAGGAGGCGGACACCGAAGCCGGTGCCGCCCCTGGTGAGTTCGGCGTCATCGCCGTCGGCGAAGGCGGGGCCGGCGATGTCGAGGTGCGCCCAGGGGATGTCGTCCCCCACGAACTCGGCGAGGATGATCCCGGCCGTGAGCGCCCCGGCGTAGGGGCCGCCGATGTTCTTCATGTCGGCGACCGACGAGTCGACCATCTTGCGGTACTCGGCCGGCAGCGGGAGCCGCCAGACCCGCTCCCCCGAACGGTCCGACGCCGCCTCGACCTGGCCGAGGAAGTCGTCGTTGCGCCCCATCAGCCCGGCGATCTTGGGACCGAGGGCGACCATGCAGGCGCCGGTCAGCGTGGCCAGGTCGACGATGGCATCCGGCTTGGCCTCGGTGGCCAGCGACAGGGCGTCGGCCAGCACGAGGCGGCCCTCGGCGTCGGTGTTGAGCACCTCGATGGTCTTGCCGTTGCGGATCGTGAGCACGTCACCCGGCCGCGTGGCGTCGCCGCCCAGCATGTTGTCGGTCATCGGCAGGTAGCCGCGGACCCGGCACGACGGGGCGAGGGCCGGCAGGGCGGCGAAGGCGCCAGCCACTGCGGCGGCGCCGCCCATGTCCATCTTCATGTCCATCATCCCCTGGCCGGTCTTGATGGACAGCCCGCCGGCGTCGAAGGTGAGTCCCTTGCCGACGAGGGCGATAGTGCCCTTCGCCCGGCCCTTCGGGCGGTAGTCGAGTTCGACGAAGCGGGGCGGCCGGTCAGACCCCCGGTTCACGCCGAGGAGGCCTCCCAGGCGTGCCCGCTTGATGGCCGCCTCGTCCAGCACCTTCACGGTGATCCCCTTGTCCCGCGCCATGCGCCGGACCCGGTTGGCGAACTCGGGGGCGGTCAGCTTCCCGCCGGGTTCGTTGACGAGGTCCCGGGCCAGAGACACGCCCTCGACGACGGCCGTGCCCCGGTCGACGGCAGCCCGCACGCCCGCGGCGGTGCTGCCGACCAGCGACACCCGCTCGATGTCGGGCTTGGGCTTCGTCGAGGCGTAGCCGAACCGGTAGGCGGCGAGGCCGATGCCCTCGACGACGGCCTGGGTCGCCTCGGCGGCGTCGAGGCCCGAGACGGCCGCCAGGTCGCAGGCGACGGACCGCTGCCTCGAAGCCGCACGGGCGAGGGCCGCTGCGCTGCGTCGGACCGTGTCGGCGGCGACGTCGCCGGCGTCGCCGAGGCCGACCACGGCGACCAGTCGCCCGTCGCCGGGGAGGACCTGGACCTGTTCCGCCTTGGCCTCGAAGCCCAGCCGCTCGAGATCGGCGGCATCGACGCCGGCTGGGAGCGAGCCCTCGGCGAGGGCCTCGGTCGTGAGGCCGTGGGCCACGATGCGGGCGGTAGCCGGGGCGCGCCGTGCGGTCGTGAACGTGATCGCCATGGAACGGGCTCCTTCGGGGGTCAGTCGGCGTCGATGGACCGGGTGATGGTGGACTCGCCCTCCTGCCAGCGGGCCAGCGTCCAGAGCAGGTCCGAGAGCCGGTTCAGGTAGGGCACGACCTGTGAGCCGTCGACCACCGCCGAGAGCGCGCTGCGCTCGGCCCGTCGACACACGGTGCGGGCCACGTCGAGGCGGGCGGCGACCTCGTTGCCGCCGGGGGCAACGAACTCCGTGGGCGGCTCGAAGCACTCAGACACCTCGTCTATCAGCGCCTCGAGCCGCTCGACCATCTCGGTACGCGCCCGGCCACCCGTGGCCTCGAGTTGGTCCAGCTTGTCGTGGTTGCACGCCAGTTCGGCCATGACGATCCACAGGTCGCGCTCGAGTCCCAGCAGGATCCTGTCCAGTTCTGGGTTACCGGCCGCCCGGGCGAGGCCGATGGCCGCCTGGGCCTCGTCGACGTCGCCGTACGCGGTCGGCTGCGGGCCGTCCTTGGGCACGCGCCCGCCGTAGAGCAGCGCCGTGGTCCCGTCATCGCCGCCGCGTGTGTAGACCTTCACAACGGGCGAGCCTATCGCTAGCCAGAATCCCCGAATCAGGCAGCCCCTCGACGCGGCAGGATGTGCGCCCATACCATTGCGGGAAGGCGTGACGGGTTTGACGCCCGACCGGAGAGCCCGAACGCCGAGTCCGACAACTCTGGCAAGACACCGTGTTCCACGAGCATTGCCGCCACCTGAGGTAAAATCACTCCGTCTCGGACCATCGCTGCAGTGCTCTCAAGAAGTTTCTGCGCCGCTTCTTCGTCCAAGTACCGGCTCCACGCAACCATTGCCTCAGCGTCAATTGTTCGGAAAGTGATCCACGCGTTGCCACGGTCACCTGGATAACTCGGTGTGTTCCTGGACGTGTCCGTCCCCTCCTCCCACCCTTCCCAGGCCTGACCCCACCAGTAGGGCCAGACACCCTCTGGCGGGAACGCGCCCTCTTGCGGAAGCAGAATCTGGTCGTAGAAGAAGCCCAGTACGTCCTCGGCGATCTGCCGGCCAACGGGCGAGACCTCGGTATATGACGTCTCGATGGTGGCACGCGCCCATTCATTCTGGTGGTTGAACGGGACGTTGAGGCCATCGAACGGGAAGGCACTTCCCAGCGGCCACATTAAGTGCGCCTGTCCAACGGTAAGCCAGCCGTCGACCCCGGACTCGTCGACCACCTCGAGGTGCTCCGTCAGGTTGGACGATGCCTGAGACACCGCTTCGATGGCAGGAAAACCGGCCTGACCAGCTGGAAAGAGCTCGAGATAGTGCTGGTACAGCGACGCCAGGCGCGAGGTCTGCACCGCGAACAGGGCAGGAGAGCGGTCGACGGTGAAGGCCATGCTCTCCATCCCCTCGGCACGGACAACCGTTTCGAGGAGTTCCATTTCAATTCGCAGACGTTCAGTGGCCGGCGCCACCAGTTCCGCGACCTCTGCACTCAGGTTCCACGTCGAACCCGCACGTACGAGATCCAACAACGCCTGCAGATGGTAGATCTGACTCCAGGCGACCCTTCCCTCCCGGTTGTTCGTTCCGAGGTCTGCGACACCGGCGTTGGAGCCATGTTCGATCTCGTACCGGAGCAGCGCCGCCGCACCCGTATCAGCCGAATCAAGCCACTCGACCGTTTCAAGCCTCGGATTGAAGCGGAGATCGTACGGAATACCCGTGGCCTCGACACGCTGGGACGAATACAACCCGCCATCGACGACACTCAACGAGAACCCACCCCTACGCACGTACCACGCCTCGACCACATAGTCGTCGGCCTCACACAGGACCAGTAGTTGTGCCCCCGGGCCCGCCGTTGCCTCGAGCGCAGTGCTGCAGTCGACAAGCCGACCGAATTCGACCTTGTCGCCATCGATTGTTCCATGAAGGCTGCCACCGACGAAGCGGAGAACTCCATCGTTGCCAGCGACGAAGTCGATCGGCGGTTCCATCTCATAGGTACCGCCAGCATCCGGCTCCAACGAGGGCAGGACCCATTCACGCAACAGTTCGAGGCTTTCCCACGTGTAATGCCGGAGCAGGTTCTGGCCTGCAACGTTGTCGTACACGACGAGGTAGAGCGAGTCACCGTCACGGTGCATCGCCCTCGGGATGTACGCGGTCGACGCCTGACCCGAGATGGGAACCACCTCGGTCGACGCACCAGCGCCCCACCTGACGAAGGCAAGCGTCGACTGAGGGATCTGCCGGACTAGGGCCACGTACGAGGCATCACCCCCCGCCAATGCGACCGGTACGCCAGGCACCGGAACCTCCAGCGTGCCCCCGGCCACTTGCAAACGAGAACGGCCCGTGCCGGTTTCGACCCAAAGGTCACTCACCGCCCCAGCACCAGACCCGAGCGATGTCAGGGGCACCCTCTGGAAGTTGTCACCAGGCTGATTGACGGTGCTGGCCTCGCGATTGAACGCACACGTGGTTCGCGTGAGACCCAGGTAAAGGTAGGCCACATATTCGTGGATCTCGGGATTTTCCGAGCCACCAAGATCCAAGTCCCTGGGATACTTCAGAAACTCGTTTCCGTCCCGCTGATAGCGGAGGACCTCGGCACATGCTGCGTCACTGAGTCCGCTCAGTTCGTCCGGCCAGTCGGCAACTACGGCAAGCGCCCAGCCGATGTCGTAGAGGCGTGGCGCTCGCCAAGG
>DEAL01000039.1:11829-31094 GCA_002346745.1 Candidatus Neomicrothrix sp. UBA2983
TGGCGCTCGCCAAGCCGGTACCACAAGGTCGGGCGAGCGCCAGATCGGCCATGCGAGCATCGACTCCTCGGTGGTTCCGCCGGTGAGGAACGTCTCGAGGTGGCCGACAACCCGATCCATCGGAAACAGGCCCGCGAGCGCCCCTCCCTCGGCGACGTAGGTAGCGACACCGTCGACCACGTACCCAGCGTGTGCAAGGTCATTGGGCACTGCCTCCGTCGCCGAGTAGTTCCAGTACCAACCGGAAGCGACCACGTCCGGCATCAGGAGGCGATCTCCGGCCCCGACCTCCTCTAGGGGTGAAAAACCGTTGGCAACGCGAACGGCCTCCGCTGTGAGGCCAAACCGATCCGCGACCGCGTCGAGATTCTCACCGCGTCGCAGTATGACTTCGGCATCCCGCGACCCCTCGAGATGCCAGTCGGCCAGCGACTGCATCACCGTGTCGGCGAGGCTCCGGTACCGGGCAGGCTGTCCGATCTCCAGCTGCGCTGCACGCTGCATCTGACCCGCCAGCAGCGCCGACGAGTTGAACACGTCGTAGCCGCCGTCGTAACCGCTCAGTGAGTACGCGAACTGTCCTGTCGCCGTCAAGGCTTCCGGCGTCGTCCACTCATCCAGGGCCCGTGCGACTGATGAACGCACAAGCGGCCACACGTCCTCGCCGCCGACCCGCGCCCAGTCGAGCAACGCCTTGACGGCCAATCCAGTCGAAATCGAATACACGGTGTTGGCCGGATTCTTCGTCCCATCGCCGAAGGCGTCCCAGCCGAAGGGCAACCCCCATCCATACCGGTCGGACGGATACTCGGTCGGCCACCTCAACAACTCCGCTCCCAGTTCGTCCATCACCGACCGGTCATGCCCCGGGAACCGAGCGACGCAACCGGCTTCGGCAATGAGTAGGACCGCCGTTGCTTTGGGGACACGACCTTCGTCCGCTCCCACGTAGTCGGCGCCGCCTCGTCGTTGTTCAAGTGCCAGCGAACGCAAATCGCCGATCATGCCGTGGGAGGTTCCGCATGGCGAGTCCGGCATGACCGGACGAGTCGACACCCGAGTGCCGTCCGAATGAGTCGCCGTCACCCGGTAGGACGGCTCCACCTCGCCGGAGGGCTCCATGACCGTCACGGCAACCGCATCGGCGCCGATGGCCACCGTCCCGTTGACCGTGGCCTCCGACCAAGTCCGGCCGGCGTCCAGAGAGTGCTCCACCAAATACGACACCGTGACGGCATCGGGGACGGAGCTCGGCGGAAGCCAGTCCAGGCGGATTCCGTCCGATCCAGGTCGAGCGGTCAACGCCGTTGCACCGCTGGTATCAGCAACCGCCTCGAGGCGCCAGGGACCATCAGCAGCCACTTCGACCAGTCGGGCCGAACCTGCCAATTCGACGTAGGCGGCATCGTCTCCCCGTCCTGTCGTCGAACTGTTCACCTCGCCACCGTCGGCCCCGAGAATGTTCAGGGCATACGTGCCACTGCCCTCGTGCCGGAAGGCGGCAACCCGGTCTTCGCCTCCGATCACCATGCGGACTGACAAGACGTCGTCGGTTCCACCGGCGACAGTCTCAACACCGTCGAACAGGGTCGCCTCCGTGACCGGCAGGAAGGTCACTTTCCACGCACCGTCGGCCTCAACCAGCACGGCATCGATGACCTCGGGAGACTCCACGAAGCGGCGACCGGTGTACACACCGGTCCCCTCAGCCAGAAGCTGGTTCACGCTGCCTGCCGTATCGAGACCGCGCATTCGAAACACGTTGCGTCCGTCGTGTTCCACCGCGACAATCCGGAAGTCGGCAGGGATTCCCCCCACCGCGACAGTGGCCCTGCCACTCCCTTCGACGACGACCGGCACGATGTCCGCCACCACCGGAACCGCCGGGCGACGGAGTTCCTTGCCTTTCAAACCGGCGTCGAGTCCGGCCAGAAAAGTCAACAGCGTGGCTCCCAGCACCTGGGCCTGTTCTCTGGTCGTACAGTAACGAGCGGCGACCTCGTCGAGGATTCCGATGTCGCTGTCCGACCAAACGGATTCAAAGCGGTGTGGGCCAAATGGATCGACCGAAGCGCCGAGCCCCTCGGTGCAGTCCGGCTCGAAGCCCCCAGTTACCCCGAGGAGAAAGTGCATGACCCAGACACCGGTCTGCTGGATTTCCGCGACTCCTTCGAGCTCCAAGTGCGCTGCAGCCCCGAGCAGGTCGGGCACACTCGCTTCTTCGTAGCCCGACCCGACGGTCACCGCCCCCACGGGGACTGTTGCCCAACAGGTCGCAACGACAAATGCCACTCCGAACAAACCAGCGGCGAGGGCATTCCTTCTCATCAGGCCAGCGTGGCGCGGGCGACGAGGTCCATGCCGAAGGCCGTCAGGATCGCCAGGTAGAGCAGGCCGGTGGCGGCCATGACCGCCGAGTACTGGCGCTCCCGCAGGGCTGCCCGGGTGGCGCCGACCAGCAGGATCGTGGCCACGGCGCTGGCCGCCCAGAACCAGCCCAGCATCCCGCCGTAGCCGTCGTCGATCGTGCCCGACAGCACCGAGAGCATCCCCGTCGGCCAGACCAGCACCAGCAACTCGAACGGCCAGAGGATCGCCGTCCAGCGCACCAGTTCGAGGATCGGCGCCCGGGCCAGGCCCGGCTGCACGAGGTACCAGTGGCCGAGCAGCATGGCGTCCGAGACGGCCCCGAGGAACAGGGCGCCGACCAGCGTGCGGGCGAGGGCCAGCAGGGCCGGGTCGCCGGCCTCGATCCCGGCTGCGACGAGGGCGACGAGGCCCAGCACCGGGGCCACCAGGTCGAGGACCGGCGGGAACTCGGGCACGTTCCGGTCGAAGCGCTGCGCCTCCCGGTCGATCCCGGTCATGGCCGCCACCCGTGCCGTCCGGCGCGCCTCCTCGTCCCGCTGGCCGGCCACCCCGGCCCTGCGCCGCACCACCGAGACGCCCAGGGCGACGGCGGTGACAGCGACCACCCCCGCCCCGAACGCCTCGCGCACCGGCTCGGTGTCGAGCAGCAGGCCGACGACGACGCCACCGGCCGCCATCAGCCCGTAGGTGATGCGCATCGTCCAGCCGTACCCGATGCCGACCTCCCGGCGGCGCGTCGTCACCCACAGGAAGAACAGGCCGCCGACCGACCACTGCAGCAGGACGGTCGCGGCGTCGAGTTCGATCATGCGATCGGCGGTGTGGCTCAGCCGAGCACGGCGAGGCCGTGGTCGATGGTGTTGAGGGGGTCGGGGCCGTCGGCGGCGGCCACGACGATGTCCTCGAGGCGGGCACCCCAGGTGCCGGGGACGTAGATGCCGGGCTCGATCGAAAAGGCGTGGCCGGCGACCAGCTCCAGGTCGTTGCCGACCACGATGTTGGGGTGTTCGTGGGCCTCGACGCCGATGCCGTGGCCGGTGCGGTGCACGAAGAACTCGCCGTAGCCAGCGTCGTCGATCACCCGGCGGGCGGCGGCGTCGACGTCCTCGCAGGGCGTGCCGACCGTCGCCGCGGCGACCCCGGCCGCCTGGGCGGCCTCGAGCACGTCGTACAACTCGGCGAACGCCACCGGGGGCTCGCTCAGGTGCACGCAGCGGGTGATGTCGGAGCAGTAGCCGACCCCGTCGTCGCCGTCCATCGTGCCGCCGATGTCGAACAGCACGCCCTCCCCCTCGCTGATGACCCGGTCGCCGGCCTCGTGGTGCGGGCTGGCGGCATTGGGCCCGGAAGCCACGATCGTGAAGTTGACCTTGCGGTGGCCCTCGTCGAGGATCCGCTGTCCGATCTCGGCGGCCACCTCGGCCTCGGTCCGCCCGGCCAGCGCCACCCGGCCGGCCTGGACGTCGGCGAGGATCCGGTCGACGGCGGCAGCGGCGCGGCGCAAGGCCTCGACCTCGGCGGCGTCCTTCACCATCCGCAGCGGGGCCGTGACCACCGAGGCCCGGGCGAAACTCGTCCCGGGCAGCTCGGCCAGCAGGTCCACGAGAAACCCGGCCCACGCCTGGTCACCGAAGGCGGCCGTGTCGACGGAACCGACCAGGCCGGCCGCAAGGGCCACGGCATCCTCCCCGTCGCGCCAGGTGACCAACTCGAACACGCCGGGCCGTTCGACCACCCGGGGCGCCTCGAGGTGCGGGACGAGCAGGTGGGCGTCACCCTCCCTTGGCACGACCAGCAGGGTGAGGCGCTCGAGCGGCATGGCCTCGTAACCGCACAGCCACGGCAGGTCGGCCCCGGCCGAGAGCAGCAGCACGTCGACACCACGCTCGCCCATGGCGACGCGGACACGTTCGAGGCGCTCGGCGAACACGCCGGGGAGCCTAGGGGCTGGCCGTCAGGCACTTCATGCCCCGAGGGTGACCGGGACGGGCGTCGAAGCCCCGGCGGCGTCGGCGGCCTGTCGGGCGTGGTAGCTGGAGCGCACCAGCGGACCGGACTCGACGTGGGGGATGCCGAGCCGCTGCCCCACCTCCCGCCAACGCCCGAATGCGGCCGGCTCCACCCACCGTTCGACCGGCAGGTGGTTGGTGGTGGGTCGCAGGTACTGGCCGACCGTGACGATGTCGCACCCGACGCCGGCCAGGTCGGCCAGCGCCCCGTCCACCTCGTCGTCGGACTCGCCGAGGCCCACGATCAGCGACGACTTGGTGGTGAGGCCGGCGGCCCTCGCCCGTGCCAGCACGGCCAGGCTGCGCGCATAGGACGCCGACGGGCGCACGGTCCGCTGCAGTCGGGCGACGGTCTCGAGGTTGTGGTTGAGCACGTCGGGCCGGGCGTCGAACACCACGTCGAGCGCTCCGGGGTCGCCCTTGCAGTCCGGGATGAGGACCTCGACGGCGATGCCGGGGTTGCGGTCCCGCACCGCGGCGATCGTGGCGGCGAAGGCGGCCGCCCCGCCGTCGGGCAGGTCGTCGCGTGCCACGGCGGTGACCACGGCGTGCGCCAGCCCCATCTCGGCAACGGCGTCGGCGACCCTGGCGGGCTCGCCGGCGTCGAGGCCCTCGGGCCGCCGGGTGTCGACCAGGCAGAACCCGCAGGCCCGGGTGCACCGCTCGCCGTTGATCATGAACGTGGCGGTGCCGTCGTTCCAACAGTCGAACACGTTGGGGCAGCCGGCCTCCTCGCACACGGTGACCAGCGAGCGCTCGCGCAGCAGGCCCTTGAGGCGGCGGTAGCCGGGGCCGGTGTCGAGGCGGACCTTCATCCAGTCGGGCTTGCGCTCCACCGGCGGCGGCTCTCCCGGGCCCTCGCCCCGGGAAAAGGCGACCAGGTCGACGGCGCGGTGCCGCCAGGCCACGTCGGCCCGGTCGACCGGGCCGCGTGCCCACCGTTCGGCGGCCCGCTCGGCGACCCGGTCCACGACCTCCCGCATTGACACCTCGATGCCCTCGGCCGCCAGCGAGGTGACACCGTGCTCGGAGATCCCGCAGGGCACCATGCGGTCGAAGAAGGAGAGGTCGGGGTCCACGTTGAGGGCGAAGCCGTGCATCGTGCGGCCCCGGCTCATCCTCACGCCGATGGCGGCGACTTTGCGGGGGTCGGGGCCGTCGGGCCGGACCCAGACGCCCGGGTAGCGGTCGAGCCGGCCGACGTCGCCGAGCCCCAGGTCGCGGCACACGTCGATGACGACGTCCTCGACCGAGCGGACATGGGCGACCGACCCCGTGAGACCCCCCGGACCCCCAGCCAGGTGCAGCAGCGGGTAGCCGACCAGCTGGCCGGGACCGTGGAAGGTGATGTCGCCGCCACGGTCGGTGTGTTCCAGTTCGGCGCCGACCTCCTCGGGCGGTGCCAGCAGGTGCTCGGTGCCGGCGTTTGACCCGAGCGTGTAGACGGGATCGTGCTCGAGCAGCAGCAGGTGGTCGTCGGCGCAGTGGGCGAACAGGCCCCGCTGCAGGGCGAGGGCGTCGCGGTACCGGACGCGGCCGAGCCAGCGGATGCGGAACGGCTTCCCGGCCGTCACGTCGCCCCGTCGCCGTCCGCCGGCCAGTCGGCGGCCCAGTCGGTCTGTTCGAGCACGTCCCGCAGGCGCCGCAGGAACGACGCCGCGTAGGCGCCGTCGAAGGCCCGGTGGTCCCAGGCCAAGGCCAGTAGGCCGACCGAGCCGACGCCGACGGTCTCGTTGCCGGCGTCGTCCACCACGACCACCGGCTTCCGCGCCACCCCGTCGGTGGAGAGGATCGCCACCTGCGGCTGGTTGATGATCGGGAACTGGAACAGCGTGCCGTACTGGCCGGCGTTGGTGACCGTGAACGTCCCTCGGGCGAGGTCGTCGGGCGACAGCTGCTTCGCCCGCGCCCGCTCGGCCACGTCGGCGATCGAGCGGGCCAGTTCGGGCACCGACATCCCGCCGGCCCGGCGCACGACGGGCGCCACGAGGCCCTCGAAGTCGAGGTCGACGGCGACGGCCAGGTTGAGGTCGCGGTGGACGGTCAGCTCGCCGTCGCCGACACTGGCGTTGATGCGCGGGTGGTCGACGAGGGCCTCGGCCACGGCCCGGACGATGAACGGCAGGTAGGTGAGGCTGCGCCCCTCAGCGGCCTTCCATGCGGGCCCGTGGGCCCGGCGGGCCTCGTCGACGCGGCCGTAGTCGACCTCCATGGCGGTGAGCACGTGGGGGGACGTGGCCTTGGAGGAGACCATGTGCTGGCCGGTGCGCCGACGGATCGACGTGAACGGCTCGACGTGTCCGGGGTGCTCGCGCAGGAACCGCTCGACGTCGCGACGGGTGATGCGGCCGCCCAGGCCGGTGCCAGGCACCCGGGCCGGGTTGAGCCCGTGCTCGGCCAGGAGTCGCCGCACCACCGGAGACAGGGGCCGGGCCCCCGCGCCCCGGGGCACGGGCGCCGTCGGTTCCGGCTCGGGGACTGATGGCACGGACTCGCCCGGAGCCGGAGTCGCCTGGGGCTGCGGCGCCGCCGGCTCGGCGGCGGGCGCCGCGCCCTCGGACTCGTAGCGGGCGATCAGGCCGCCCACCGCCACCGTGGCCCCATCGGCGGCGACGATCTCGGTGAGGACGCCGTCGAACTCGGCGGGCACCTCGGAGTCGACCTTGTCGGTGGAGACCTCGTAGAGGATGTCGCCGGACGCCACCCGGTCGCCCGGCCGCCTCGCCCAGCGGGTGATCGTGCCCTCGGTGACGGTCTCGCCGAGTTGCGGGAGCAGCAGGTCGGCCATGGCGTCAGCCGTGCAGCGAGCGGCCGGTCAGCGAGAGGACCGTCTCGCCGAAGAGTTCGCTGAGGGTCGGGTGGGGCTGGATGAAGGCGGCGACCTCGTCGACGGTGGCCTCCCAGTTGACCGCCAGGTAGCCCTGGCCGAGCTGCTCGGTCACCCACGGGCCGACCAGGTGGACGCCCAGGATGCGACCGGCCCGTCCGTCGGGGTCCTTCTCGGCGACGACCTTCACGAGCCCGTCGGTGTCGCCGACGATCATGGCCCGGCCGTTGCCGATGAACCGGTGCGACGAGACGACCACGTCGTGGCCGGCCTCCCGGGCCGCCGCCTCGGTCATCCCGGCGAAGGCCACCTCGGGGTGGCTGTAGATGCACCACGGCACGGTGGCCGGGTCGACGGGCGTGGGCTGCTCGCCCAGCAGGTCGCGGACGACGAACATGCCCTCGGCGAAGCCGACGTGGGCGAGCTGCGGCGTGGCGACCACGTCGCCGACGGCGTAGACGCCCGGCTCGCCGGTGCGGAGCCGTTCGTCCACCTCGACGAAGCCGCGCTCGTCGACCTCCACCCGGGTGCCGACCAGGCCGGCGGCGTCGCCACGTGGCCGGCGACCGACGGCGACCACGACCAGGTCGACCCCGACGGCGCCGTCCTCGCCGAACCGGACCGTCGTGGCGCCGTCCGACGGGTCGTGGCCGTGGACCGACACGCCGACGTGGACGTCGATCATGCGCTTCTTGAACGCCCGGCGCACCGCCTTGGCGGCGTCGACGTCGCAGCCGGGGAGGATCTCGGGCATGGCCTCGAGCAGGGTGACGGCCGACCCGAGGTCGGCGAGGAGCGAGGCGAACTCGCAGCCGATGGCGCCGCCGCCGATGACGGCGACACGTTCGGGTACCTCGGTGATCGACAGCAGCTCGTCACTGGTCACCACCAGCGTGCCGTCGACGTCGAAGCCGGGGATGGTCCGCGGCGAGGAACCGGTGGCCAGCACGATGTGGGGGGCCTGGAGGACGGCCGGCTCGTCGCCGTCGACGGTCACGGTGTGGTCGACGCCGAGCGTCCCGGTGCCGGCGTGGACCGTCACCTTCCGGCCGGCCAGCAGCCCGGTCAGGCCCTTGGTGAGGTTGTCGACCACGCCCTGCTTGCGGGACTGGCTGATGGCCAAGTCGACGACCGGCTCACCCGCCTCGACCCCGAACGCTCCGGCCTCGCGCACCGTGCGCAGCACCGAGGCCGTCTCGAGCAGCTCCTTGGCCGGGATGCACCCAACGTGGAGGCAGGTGCCCCCCAACTTCGACTCCTCCACGAGGGCCACGTCGATCCCGGCCGCGGCGCCGTACAGGGCAGCGGCGTAGCCGGCCGGCCCACCGCCGATCACGACCAGATCGTGTTCCTCTGCCACCCGTTCGTCCTCCCTGCGTCGTTGCGAGATGGACCCGCTCAGCCGGCGACCAGCACCTGGACGGCGAAGGCGACGAGGATCGCCATGCCGCACGCCAGGGCCAACGACACCAGCATCCGCGTGCTCACGTCCCCGACAGTAGCGGGCGTAGGGTCGCGGCATGCGGGGACTTCGCATCGCGCTGCTCGTGCTGTTGGCCGGCTGCGCCGGCGGGACCAACGAGGCCGCGCCCGCCTCGACCGTGGCTCCATCCACGACAACGACGATCACCCCCACCACGACGTCGACGACAGCCCCAGCGGGCTCGACCACGATCACCCCCACCACGACGGTCACGACGGTCACGACGACGGCCTCGGCCTCGACGGCGGCGCCGACAGTCCCCGAACTGCTCGACTTCACGGCCACGCTGTCCGACGGCTCCACGTTCGTCGGCGCCGACCTGGCCGGCACCGACGTGCTCTTCTGGTTCTGGGCACCAAACTGAACGATCTGTCGCCGTGAGGCACCGGCGGTCGCCGGACTGGCCAGATCCGGGAAGGTCGTCGTGGTCGGCGTCTCCAGCGGACGCGACGGCTTCGAGGCCGTGGCCGACACGGCCGTCGAGCTCCACATCGACGGGTTCCCCCACATCGCCGACATGGACGGGTCGATCTGGGCGCGGTTCGGCGTGTTCGGCCAGCCCGCCAGCGTCGTCGTGACCGCCGAGGGAGGGGTCACCGGCCACATGGGCGACCTGGGCGCCGAGGGGTTCACCGACCTGGTCGAGCGAGCCCGGCTGGGCACCTGAGGCCCGGGTCCATAGCCTCAGCGCCCGTATGCGCCCGACCGTCCACCTGTTCCTCGTCCTCGCGCTCACGACCACCTCCTGCGCCGGGACGCACCCGTCGGACCGACCGGTGAGCGGCGTCCAACCGACGTCGATCGGCTCCGACCAGCCCGTCGAGGTCCCCGAGGACGCCGTCGACAACACGGGCGCTGGCCGGGTGGTCGTGGCGGTGACCGACAACGCCTTCGAGGACCGGATCATCGTGGTCGACGCCGGGACGACGGTCGTCTGGGTGAACGAGGGCCGCAACGACCACAACGTCCGTCCCGCCGAGGAGGACCGGCGTCCGGGCTGGTTCCGGGAGGTGCCCAAGGCGGTGCTCGCCGACGGTGGAGCGGGCTCGGTCACGTTCGAGCAGGCCGGCGACTTCCCCTACTTCTGCTCGTTCCACGGCACCGCCCGCCGCGGCCAGCGCGGCCGGGTGATCGTCGTCCCCGGCTGAGGCGCACCGGCCATCTGAGCGAGCGGGAGCGGCGTCACCTAGGGTCAGCGCCATGAACCGACGCCTCGCCAGTCCCATCATCGCCCTCGCCCTCGTGGCCGCCGCCTGCGGCGGGGGGTCCGACGACCCGGCACCGACCACGGCGCCGCCGAAGCAGTCGGTGCTCGAGACGACGACCACCACCGCCGCTCCAACGACGACCGCTCCAACCACCACCGTGGACCCGTTCTGTGCCGAGCACGCCGACCGCATCGCGACGGCGCTGGCCGCCATCGACACGACACCGGCCGACCCGACCGCGCTGGCAGACAGCCTGAGGGCCGCCGGCGACTACCTCTCCTGGCTTCGCGGCGAGGTGCCCGCCGACCTGACACCCAACGTCGACGCCCTGCTGGCGATGGGCGCCCTGGCCGACGCCTTCGACGGCAAGCCGGACTTCATGGCCGCCCTCCCTGAGCTGATGCCGGTCATCATGGGCTACGAGGCCGAGACCGGCTTCGAGGATCCCGGCGAGGCTGAGTACGCCCTCGACGACTACCTCGGCGCCACCTGTGGCACCGGCGAGAACGAGGTCTTCAAGGCCGTCGACGAAGCCATGTCGGTCCTGGACGAGGTGTTCGGCGACGAGCCCGGCGACGACTGGGAGGACGACGAGCCCGGCGACGACTGGGAGGGCGACGACGGCTGGGACGAGCCGGACGTCAGCGTCTACGAGGGTCCGCTGCCCGACGCCCCAGCCGGCTTCTGCAGCAGCCTGGAAGAACAGGCCTGGAGCATCCTGCCCAGCCTGATGCCGATGATCAGCGGCATGGACTCGGAAGAGCCCTCCCTCGACCAGGTCACTGAACTGTTCTCGGTCATCGACCCCATCTACGGATGGTTGGTCGAGAACGTGCCCGCAGAACTAACCGACGATGCCCAGGCGGTTCGCGTCTCGATCCAGTCGATGGCCGACACCTTCGCCAACGTCGACCCCGAGACCACCTCCGAAGACGAGATCGGGATGATGGTCCTCATGGCCCTGATGGGTGCCATGGGTAGTGACGCTGCGGACCTCGAGACCGCCAGCCTCCGCCTCGACACGTTCCTCAACCGCAGTTGCAACGTGCCCATGGGCGAGGGACCACTCGCCATCATCGAAGTCGCCGGAGGCGGCGACGAACCGCCCCCGACGACCGAACCGCCCCCACCGACCACCACCGTTGATCCGTTGGCTGACGCCCTACGGGTACCCGACGACTACGCCACCATCCAGGAGGCGGTCGATGCCGCCCAGCCCGGCGACCTCGTCCTCATCGGCCCCGGCACCTACCACGAGGCCGTCATCGTCGAGACCGACGACATCGTCATACGCGGCACCGACCGCAACGAGGTCGTGATCGACGGCCAGCACGAGCGCGAGAACGGCATCATCGTCTTCTCGAACGGCGTCGCCGTCGAGAACCTCACGAGCCACTCACACACGTCGAACGGCGTGTTCTTCACCGGCGACTACGGCACCGACGTGATCGTCGACGGCTACCGGGCCTCGTACGTGACCGCCTACAACAACGGCCTCTACGGCGTCTACGCCTTCAACGCCACCAACGGCCTCATCGAGCACAGCTACGGCAGCGGCCACCCCGACTCGGCCTTCTACATCGGCCAGTGCAACCCGTGCAACGCCGTGATCCGCAACGTCGTCGCCGAGAACAACGCCCTCGGCTACTCGGGCACCAACGCCAGCGGCAACCTCGTCATCCAGGACTCGACGTGGCGCCACAACCGGATCGGCATGGTGCCCAACACCCTCGACGGCGAGGAACTGGCACCACAGGGCGACATCGTGGTCGTCGGCAACCACGTCCACGACAACGGCAACGAGGACACGCCACGCAAGAGCGCCGACTGGGACATCGGCTTCGGCGGCGGAATCGTAATCGCCGGAGGCAACGACAACCTGATCACCCGCAACCTGGTCACCGACAACAGCTATGCGGGTATCGCCGTGGCGGACTTCCCGGACGTCAACCTCTGGCTGGCCGAACGCAACACCGTCACCGACAACGTGGTCAGTGGCAGCGTCTACGACCTCTTCGTGTTGAGCTTCAACCTGACACCGGCCGGCAACTGCTTCAGCGGCAACACGTTCGAGACCTCGATCCCTGCCGACATCGAGACCGCCATGCCGTGCGACGCCGACGCCGGCGCACTCGGGGAGAGCGGCGGACCCAACCCGGGCGAGTTCGCAGTGACCGACCACACGTCCATGCCCGCTCCACCGGCTCAGCCGACGATGCCCGGTGCGTTGACCGAGGAGGCCCGGCGCGCCGGCGCACCACCTGCCGTGAACGTCGCTGCCGTCAGGGTCCCGATCCCGGGCGACATACCCGACACGATCGGACGTGCCAACTGGGCCGACCCGGGCATCGAGGTGCGCTTCACTCCGGGCCTGCTGTCCGGCTATTCGTGGCTCGGTCCGGTCGAGGGCAATAGTTCCGGCAGCCATGGCGGTCGGATCGTCGGCTCTGGCTGGCCGCCAGGCGAGACCGTGTACCTGATTCCGTGCTGGGGTTCCTACGAAACATTCGACCCTGAGTTGTGCGACTGGTCCAGCCCCATGACCGTCGAGTACCAGGTTCCGGCCGACGGGAACATCGAGTCCGACTTCCTAGGCGAGCAGGACCGGACGATGGTCTGGGGGCAACCCAAGCCAGAGGGCATCTGCGCAATAATCGGTACCAACGGCCCGGACGAGGAACCCAGCACAGGCGACGAGGTCGAAGCGGTCCTCTGCACTGAGCCAGCTTGGGGCGATGTACCCGAATTCATCACAGACGGCTGGTAGACGCCCCCGGAGCCTCTTCGCTGCTGCCGGCCTGATCTGTCTCGTCGGACTGGCCTGGCTACTCATAGACCGGGGTCCAGCCCCGGCGGTTGGCGCGCCGGTCCTGACCGCGGACGCGCCCGACCTGCTGCTGCGCTCGGGCGGCGGCACGACCACGGTCCACGCCGGCGACCGGGCGTTCAGCCTGTCTGCCCGCTCCATGGGCCTCCCCGATCGCATCCGATTCGCCGACGGCGACGTGCCGTTCGAGCACCCCTTCGGCCCCGAGGACGGGCTGGGCGCGTCCCACAACGCCGACAGCTGCCTCGGCTGCCACGTCGGCAACGGCCGCTCCCCCGCCGCCGACGGGTTCGTCGCCGACGCCGGTCCGGTGCTGCTTCTCGCGCTCGCCGACGGGTCACCGCACCCCGACCTCGGCCAGCAGCTCCAGGACCGCGGGACGGCGGCCGAGGGGACCCTCACCGTCGACTGGGTGGAGAAGCCCGGCGAATACCCCGACGGCACGCCGTTCTCGCTGCGGCGCCCCGTGGTCTCCGTCGACGGCGCCGACGTCTCCGGACTGGCCACCTCGCTGCGTGCCGCCCCACCGGTGTTCGGCGGCGGCCTGCTCGAGGCCATCGACGTGGCCGACCTGCGTGCCCTGGCCGACCCCGACGACGCCGACGGCGACGGCGTCAGCGGTCGACTCCAGGAGGCCGCCGGCGACGACGGCGCCCCGACGGTCGGCCGCTTCGGCTGGAAGGCCCAACACGCCTCGATCCTCGCCACCACCCGGCACGCCTTCGACGTGGACCTGCACCTCGACCACGACCTGGCCACCGAGGCATTCGGCGACGACTTCCTCGGCGACACCGCCTTCTACACCCGCACCGTCGCCGTGCCCGCGATCCGCGACCGCGACGACCCCGACGTGCGCGCCGGCGCCGCCTGGTTCACCCAGGTCGGCTGCGCCGCCTGCCACCGCACCGAGCCCTACGTGACCGCCACCGTCGACGTGCAAGCCCTCTCCGACGAGGTCATCACGCCGTTCACCGACCTGCTCCTCCACGACCTGGGCCCCGGCCTCGCCGACGACCTCCCCCAGGGCGTCGCCACCGGCGCCGAGTGGCGCACGCCGCCGCTGTGGGGCATCGGCCTCACCGGCGTCGTCGGCCACGAGCACTACCTCCACGACGGACGGGCGAGGACACTCGAAGAGGCGATCCTCTGGCACGGCGGCGAGGCGGAGGGGGCGCGTTCGGCGTTCATGGCACTGTCTGCTGCTGATCGTGCGTTGGTCCTGCGGTTCCTTTCTGCGCTCTAGTTGCTGCGTTCCCGGAGGGCGGCGCCGGGCACGGATCGCTCGGCGACCGACGCCTCACTCCTCCGCACCCGACACCGCCCTCCTCGATTTACCTTCGGTGATCACCCTCCCGTTCACAACCGTGGGCTGCCACCGTCCACCCGGACGGGAAAGGAGCGGTTGGTCACCACCCTCACCGGTCGCTCCACCCCCTCCCTTCCAGGTGGGGTCGCCTGCCCCGGTTGGCAAGGGGGGAGCCAACTCCAGGCGCCCTGACCAGACCTGTGGCAGGCGGTGCCGTCTACCAGCAAGGGCGGACAGGGAGCGCCGACCGGGAAGGCGGGACGCCGGGTCCCCACGGGAGGGTGGGACGGCGGGGTCGGTGGCGAGCGAACGTGAGCGTCAAGCCGGAGCGAGCGCCGGCCCCGCCGGTCCGCCCGGGCACCAACGAAAGCCGGAAGGCCCGCCGTAGCCTGTGATCTCCGAGATCGAGCCGGGAGCAGGAATGTCCGGAAAGACGCTCAGCCAGAAGGTGTGGGACCGCCACGTCGTGCATGCGGCCGACGGTGAGCCCGACCTCCTTTTCATCGACCTCCACCTCGTCCACGAGGTCACCTCGCCGCAGGCGTTCGACGGCCTGCGCGTGGCCGGCCGACCGGTCCGGCGCCCCGACCTCACCGTCGCCACCGAGGACCACAACGTGCCGACTGCCGACGTCGACCAGCCCATCGCCGACCCGGTCAGCCGTCGGCAGGTCGAGGCCCTGCGGGCCAACTGTGCCGAGTTCGGGGTGCAACTCCACTCGATGGGCGATCCGGGCCAGGGCATCGTGCACGTGATCGGCCCCGAGATGGGACTGACGCTGCCCGGCATGACGGTGGTGTGCGGCGACAGCCACACCAGCACGCACGGGGCGTTCGGCGCCCTGGCGTTCGGGATCGGCACCAGCGAGGTCGAGCACGTGCTGGCCACCCAGACGCTCCCCCAGCAGCGGCCCGGCACGCTGGCGGTCACGGTCGACGGCACCCTCCCCGCCGGCTCGACCGCCAAGGACGTGATCCTCGCCATCATCGGCGAACTCGGCACCGGCGGCGGGATCGGTTCGGTCATCGAGTACCGGGGCGAGGTGATCCGGAGCCTCTCGACGGAGGGCCGGATGACCGTGTGCAACATGTCGATCGAGGCGGGCGCCAAGGCCGGCCTGATCGCCCCCGACGACACCACCTTCGCCTACCTGGAGGGCCGCGCCCACGCACCGTCCGGCGCCGACTGGGACGCCGCCGTGGCCGACTGGCGGTCGCTGGTCACCGACGCCGACGCCGTGTTCGACCGGGAGATCGTCCTCGACGGCGCCGACATCGGGCCACACGTGAGTTGGGGCACCAATCCCGGCCAGGTGGCCCCACTGGATGCGGCCGTGCCCGACCCGGACTCCTTCGACGACCCGGCGGCACGCGAGTCGGCGGCCCGGGCACTCGAGTACATGGGCCTCACCGCCGGCACGCCGATCCGGGACATCCCCGTCGACACGGTGTTCATCGGCTCCTGCACCAACAGCCGCATCGAGGACCTGCGGGCCGCGGCGGCCGTGGCCGAGGGGCGCCGGGTCAAGGACGGCGTCCGGACGCTCGTCGTGCCAGGCTCGGGCGCCGTGAAGGCGCAGGCCGAGGCCGAGGGCATCCCCGAGGTGCTGACCGCCGCCGGCTTCGACTGGCGGGAGCCCGGCTGCTCGATGTGCCTCGCCATGAACCCCGACAAGCTGACCGCCGGCGAGCGCTGCGCCAGCACGTCGAACCGCAACTTCGAGGGCCGCCAGGGCCGGGGCGGCCGCACCCACCTGGTCTCGCCGGCCGTCGCCGCCGCCACCGCCATCGCCGGCTCGTTCGCCACGCCGGCCGACCTGGACTGACCGAGGAGGGCACGCCATGGAGGCCGTCGAGATCGTTTCGGGCACCGCGGTGCCGCTGCGCCGCTCGGATGTCGACACCGACCAGATCATCCCCAGTGACTGGTTGAAGCGCATCGAGCGCACCGGCTTCGAGAAGGGCCTCTTCTCGGAGTGGCGCGACGACCGGGGCTTCGTCCTGAACGACGAGCGCTTCGAGGGCGCCAGCGTGCTGGTGGCCGGCCCCAACTTCGGGACCGGGTCGTCGCGGGAGCACGCCGTGTGGGCGATCCAGCAGTACGGCTTCCGGGCCGTGGTGTCGCCACGGTTCGCCGACATCTTCCGCAACAACTGCACCAAGAACGGCCTCGTGCCCGTGCAGGTTCCGGCCGACGTGGGCGAGGCGCTGCTCGACGCCGTCGAGGCCGATCCGGACCTGATGGTGGTCGTGGACGTGGCGAATCTGACGCTCGAGGCGCCCGGCGCCGGAATCTCCTGTTCGTTCCCGTTGGACGCCGCCACGAAGGAGCGGTTCCTGCAGGGCCTCGACGACATCGGGATCACGATGCGCCACGACGGCGACATCGACGCCTACGAGGCCGACCGTCCGGCCTGGCTGCCGAGCACCGCCTGAGGCACGGCGCCAGAAATCCCGCCAGGGCGGGAACCTCCGGCCCGGCCGGCGTCGTCTGAGACACCGGAACAAACCCCAGAACCGGAGCCACCACATGCGACGCCTCGCCGCCATCCTGCTTTCCCTCGCCTTCGTCGCCGCCGCCTGCGGCAGCGACACCGGCGACCCCGGCACCTCCGGGACGACGACAACGACGACAACGACGACAACGACGATCATCGGGAAGAACGCCGTCCCCTCCTCGACCATCCCACCGACCACCGGCGACGGAACCACCGTCACGACGGTCGGACCCGGCCCCTCCACCACAGGGGGCTCGGGTTCCACGACCACGACCGGTCCCGCCACCACCCTGCCGCTGGTGGTGCTGGACGACCTCTCGTTCGTGAGCGCCCTGGTGCCGTTCACGGCCTGCGACGACCTGCTCACCTACCTGCGCGACGAGGCCGCCTCCCGGGCCGGCCCCTACGGCCTCCAGGGCAGCGGCTGGTACGTCGGGGGCCGGGTCATCGCCCTCGCGGGCGACATGGTGATGGAGGACGACATGGCAATGGCGGTCGAGATGGACGGCGAGGCGTTCGCGGTGGATGCCGGCGCGCAGACCGCCCGCACCGAGTCCGCACCGACCGCAGCGGCCGCCGCCTCGAACGCCGGCGGCGGCGACAGCGCCAGTGGCACCGCCAAGGCGGAGGGCGTCGACTACTCGGGCACGAACGTCCAGGAGCTCGGCATCGACGAGCCGGACCTCCTCAAGACCGACGGCAACCGCATCCTGGTCGTCGAGGACCAGTGGCTGCACCACGTCGACGTCTCGGGCGACACGGCGGTCCTGACCGACTCGCTCGAGCTGCCGGGCACCTGGGGCGCCGAGATGCTCCTCGAGGGCGACCGCCTACTGGTGCTCACCCAGGCCGAGGGCTACCACAGCGAGGGGCAGGCAGCGGAGACCGCCATGAGCCGGCTGGTGCAGCCCGGCCACTGGAAGGCCCTCACCAGCGTCGTCGAGGTCGACCTCTCGGATCCGTCCGCCCTGGCCGTCTCCAACACGCTGACGCTCGAGGGCTCGTACGTGAGCGCCCGGGTGGTCAACGGCGCCGCCCGCATCGTCGTCAGCAGCGGCCCGGAGCAGTTGCCGTTCGTGTACCCGCAGAACACCGCCGGCGAGGACCGGGCCACCGAGTTCAACAGGCAGATCGTGGCCGAGACGGTCGTCGACGACTGGCTGCCCTCCTACGTCCACGAGGCCGCCGACGGCACCCTCACCGACGGTCTGCTCGTCGACTGCGACCGGGTCTCGCACCCGACGACGTTCGCCGGGTTCTCCACCCTGTCGGTCGTCACGGTCGGGCTCGACGCCCCGATGGTCGCCCCCGACACCACCGCCGTGCTGGCCGACGGCCAGACCGTCTACGCCGGCGGCGAGCACCTCTACGTCGCCACCACCAGCTACGTCGAGCCGGAGGCGTTCGAGGACCAGGCCTCCTGGGACGAGGTCGACCGGGCCTACGCCACGTCGATCCACCAGTTCGACGTCGGCGACCCGATGGCCACCACCTACGTCGGATCCGGCGCGGTCCCCGGCCATGTGCTCAACCAGTTCTCGATGTCCGAGCACGCCGGCCACCTCCGGGTCGCCACCACCCTCGGCGGCCCCTGGGGCTTCCGCGACGACAGCGAGTCGGTCGTGACCGTGCTGGCGGCCGACACCGGCGGCGACCTCGTCCAGGTCGGCCAGGTCGGCGACATGGGCAAAGGCGAGCGGATCTACGCCGTCCGCTTCGTCGGCGACATCGGCTACGTCGTGACGTTCCGCCAGACCGACCCCTTCTACACCGTCGACCTCTCCGACCCGGCCAACCCGGTGGTGCGCGGCGAGCTCAAGATCACCGGCTACAGCGGCTACCTCCATCCGATCTCGGCAGACCTGGTGCTCGGAATCGGCCAGGAGGCCACCGAGACCGGCCGTACCACCGGCACCAAGGTCACGCTGTTCGACGTCTCCGACCTCGACAATCCGACCGCCCTCGACACCTGGGCACCCGCAGGCGGCGGCAGCAGCGCCGCCGAATGGGACCACCGGGCGTTCCTGTGGTGGGCGCCCATGGACCTGGCCGTCCTGCCGTTCCAGGACTGGAACACCGGCGACGCTGCCGCCGTCGCGTTGCGCATCGCCGACGACTCGATCACCGAGGTGGGCCGTATCGACCACCAGCCCGAGGACGACGAACTGGGGCCGGTCGTGACGCCGCCGTGCCCGACCATCGACCCCGCCGACCTCGGCATCGGCGATGACGGCATCGAGATCGGCCTGCCCGTCGAGGAGGGCGTGTTCATGCTCTGCGACGACGACGGCACCTATCCGCAGATGAAGGGCCACTGGTGCGAGGCGCTTCCCGGCGAGGAGGCTAAGTGGTACGCGGAGGAGTTCGGCGCCACCAACATCGACATCCCCGATGGGGTGATGTTCACCTTCTGCTTCCCCGAGTCCCGCGAGTGGCAGCAGCCGATCCAGCGCACGCTCGTCATCGGCGACGACCTCTGGTCGTACAGCCGTGGCCGCCTCCAGGCCAACGCCCTCGACGGCCTCGACCGCACGGACGCCGTCAACCTGTAGTCGCCGGGCACGCCCGCCGGTCCACGTCGGGCCGGCGGGCGGCTGCCAGACTCGGCGGCGTGCGGCGCTCCCTCCTCCTGATCCCGCTCGCACTCGCGGCCTGCGGCGGGTCCGACGAGCCGGGCACCCGCAACGCCGCCCTCCCCTCCACCACGAGCGTGGCGACGACCACGGCGGCGCCCACCA
>DEAL01000014.1 GCA_002346745.1 Candidatus Neomicrothrix sp. UBA2983
GTTGAACAGGGTGTGCACGATGGCGACCGTGACCGCTGCCGGGCTGCCGGTCGCCAGCGACGCCAGCAGGGCGGTGACGGTGGTGCCCACGTTGGCGCCCAGCGTCACCGGGTAGATGTTCTCGAGGGTGAGGACGCCCGAGGCGGCCAGGGGGACCAGTACCGACGTCGTGATCGACGACGACTGCACCGAGATCGTGATGATCATGCCGAGCACGATGGCGACGATCCCCGAGCCGGCGCCCAACGCCCGGTTGATGGCGACCTCGACGCGGTCGGCGACGAGCAGGCGCATGTTCTTGGTGATGTAGGCGAGGGCGATGAAGATGAACACGAGGCCGACGACGATCAGGAGGCCGCCCTTGACGTCGCCGTGGGCGCCGAGGTCCGCCAGAAGGTCCTTGACCCGGCCGGCCGGCCACTTGACAGCCGCCTTGAGCGGGCTCTTGAACGAGGCCCCCGAGCTGCCGATCAGTTGCTCGGTGATCCAGGTGGCGGCGCTCGACAGGTAGCCCGTCGCCAGTTCGATCGGGAGGAACACCGCCACGGCCAGGATGTTGAAGAAGTCGTGGACGGTCGCCGCGGCGAACGCCCGGCGGAACTCGTGGTCGTGCCGGACGTGGCCGAGCGAGGCCAGGGTGTTGGTGACCGTGGTGCCCAGATTGGCACCCATGACCATCGGCACGGCGTCGTCGATGCCGACCACGCCCGAGGCGACCAGGCCGACGATCACCGACGTCGAGACCGACGAGGACTGGACGAGGACCGTGGCCAGCAGGCCGACGAACAGGCCGCCCAACGGGTTCGAGACGCCCTCGAACAGGCCGTCGACGAGGTCCTTGCCGAGGCTCTTGAAGCCGCCGCCCAGCAGTTCGACACCGGTCAGGAACAGGTAGAGCAGGGCGAGGACGAGGACGGCCCGCACCGGCGTCGGGATCGCGCGCACCGGAGCCTTGATGGTGGGGGTGTCGGACACCGGAACTCCTGGAGGGGCCGTTCGGTCGCCCAAAACCTACGGGTCCCACCTTGCGCCCGACTGGCCGTCGGGTGAACAGTGGGTGAACGGAGGGATCCGGTTCCGGGCGCCTCACGCGCCGCTACGGGAACGCCGGTCGGCCAGCCAGCGTTCGAGCAGGTCCACGTCGCGCTGCCAGGTGAGCAACTTCCTGGCCTTCTTGGGCGTCGCCCAGCGGACCTCGTCGACTTCGTCGTTGGGGGTGAACGAGCCTCGGTCGACGGTCATCTCGTAGTAGGTGACCTGCTTCGGTCGGCCGTTGCCGGTGGCGTAGTCGACGCGGCCCACCTTGCCCGCCACCTTGCAGCGGTAGCCCGTCTCCTCGCGGACCTCCCGGCGGGCCGCCTGCTTCGGCGTCTCGTCGGGGTCGAGCTTGCCTTTCGGGAAGCTCCAGTCGTCGTAGTCGGGGCGGTGGATGAGCAGGACCTCGATGCCGGACTGGTGGCCCTCCCTCTCCCTCGGGCGGATCACGAGGCCGCCCGCCGCCAGCACCGGCGCCGGGCCCTCCTTCCGGCTCACTCGGGGGAGCGGGCCCGCTCGAGGGCCAGGCGGGCCAGTTGCACGTGGGCATCGAGACCCGACTCGCCGGGGTTGCGGCGCCATGACCCGTCGCCGGCCAGGTCCCAGGCCAGCCATTCGTCCCGGAGGCACGTGTCCAGGACCTGGTCGAGCCGCTCCGCCTGCTCCTCGTCCTCGATCCGGACGAGCACCTCCACCCGACGGATCAGGTTGCGCGGCATCAGGTCCGCCGACCCGATGAAGTAGGCGGGGATGCCGGGGCCGCGGCCGTTGGCGAAGCGGTAGACCCGTGAGTGCTCCAGGTAGCGCCCGACCAGCGAACGTACCCGGATGTTGTCGGACAGGCCCGGCACGCCGGGGCGCAGGCAGCAGATGCCCCGCACCAGCAGGTCGACCTCCACGCCGGCCCGGCTGGCGTCGTAGAGCAGGTCGATCATCTCCGGATCGACGAGGCTGTTCATCTTCATCGTGATGTGGCCGTCGACGGCGCGCATCTCGCCCTCGACGAGGTCCCGGATGGTCGGCCGGAGGAACTCGGGCGCCACGACCAGGCGGTCGTAGCGGTTCTCCCGGCCGTAGCCCGTGAGGCCGTTGAACAGCCGGGCCATCTCCTCACCCACGCCGGGGTCGGCGGTCAGCAGGCCGAAGTCCTCGTAGACCCGGGCGGTGCGGTCGTTGTAGTTGCCGGTCCCCAGATGGCAGTACCGGCGGATGCCGCCCGGCTCTTCCCGGACCACCATGCAGCACTTGGCGTGCGTCTTGAGGCCCACCAGCCCGTAGGTGACGTGGACGCCGTTGCGCTCCAGTTGACGAGCCCAGTTGATGTTGAGCTCCTCGTCGAAGCGGGCCTTGAGCTCGATCAGGACGGCTACCTGCTTGCCGGCCTCGGCGGCCTGGATGAGTGAGGCCACCACCGACGAGTCGCCCGACACGCGATAGAGCGTCATCTTGATGGCGAGCACCTTCGGGTCGACGGCGGCGGCGTGGAGGAACTCGCCGACGGACCGTCCGAACGATGTGTACGGGTGGTGCAGCAGGACATCGCCCCGGCGCAACGCGGCAAAGACGTCGAACGACTCGTCGTCAGACTGGAGTCCGGGCTCGACGACGCCGGCGAACGGGGTGTCGAGCAGGTCGGGCAGCGGTAGTTCGGTCAGTTGGAAGAGTCCCGCCAGGCCCACCAGCCGGCCGCACGGGTAGAGGCCGTCCTCGTCGAGGCCCAGTTCGCGCAGCAGCAGGTCCCGCACCTCGGGGTCGGTGGGTCCATCGATCTCGAGGCGGACCGCCCGGCCGAAGCGGCGACGCCGCAGTTCCAACTCGACCGCCGAGAGGAGGTCCTCGGCCTCCTCCTCCTCGTCCAGCGAGAGGTCGGCATTGCGGGTCACCCGGAAGACCTGGTGGCCCAGGATCTCCATCCCCACGAACAACTCCGGCAGGTGGGCGGCGACAACCTGCTCGATCGGGACGAACCGGTGCGCCTCGTCGCCGACCCGGAGGAACCGGTCGAGCATCGGCGGCACCTTGACCCGGGCGAACAGGGTCCGGCCGTCCACGGGGTCGCGCAACCGGACGGCCAGGTTCAGCGACAGGCCCGAGATGTAGGGGAACGGGTGGCCGGGATCAACCGCCAGCGGTGTGAGCACCGGGAGGATCCGTTCGCGGAACGCAACCCCCAGGTCGTCGCGCTCGCCGTCCCCGAGGTCCGACCAGTCGAGGATCTCGACGCCGTGTTCGGCCAGTTGTGGCAGTAGGTCGTCGACGAGTACTGCCTCGGCATCCGCCATGAGCCCCGTCGCCACCCCACGGATGGTCGCCAATTGTTCGGCGGGGGTGTAGCCGTCAACGGTCCGCGCCGTCAACTGGGCCGCCTCCTGGCCGAGCAGCCCGGCGACGCGCACCTGGAAGAACTCGTCGAGGTTGGAGGCGAAGATGGCGAGGAAGCGGAGCCGTTCGAGCAGTGGCCGGTGGGCGTCCCGGGCCAGCTGCAGTACCCGGGCGTCGAAGGACAGCCAGGACAGTTCCCGGTTCAGGTACGGCGTGTCGTTGGGATCGAACACCGGGACCTCGGACGGTGCCGGAACCGGCGACGACCCGACATCGGGCATCCAGTCGGCGAGGCGGAGGGCGTCATCCACGGCATCCAGTGTCGCAGGGATCCCGGCCCTGGCCAACGGCGACCCACCCAGACCCCGTGACACGGGCCTTTCGACCCTCTTTCGCCCCGTCCTGGCATCAATGGTGGTGCCAACGAGGCCAGGTGGGCGGACCACGACGAGCACGGGAGAGCAACGCCGGATGATGAGCACGAGATGGATGGAGCGGGCACGGTGCCGGGAGGTCCCACCCAACACCTTCTTCCCCAGCGACGGGCTGGGGGTCGAGGTCGCCAAGACCGTCTGCGACGGCTGCACGGTGACGGAGCCCTGCCTCGAGTACGCCCTCGAACAGCGGATCGAGCACGGCGTGTGGGGCGGCTGCTCCGAGCGCCAGCGCCGCCGGATCAGGCGGGAACGACGCCGACTCGAGGTGGTGGCCGCCTAGGGCCGACGAGGCCGATCGGCCCACAGACGGGAGCGGTCCCCTCCCCGCTGCCACACCTGCAGCGGCCCCGGGACCAGCGGGTGGTTCCGGGGTCGTTGCGCGCTCAGGGCCCCGCGTCGAGAGAGGCCCGGCGGGGGTTGACGGGTCAGGCCCGCTCGTCCTCCTCGTCTTCCTCGTAGCCGAGGTCCCAGGAGATCAGGACGTTCTCGCGCTCGGCGTCGCGGTTGATGCGCTCGCGGTTGCGTCGGAACTGCGGGTCGTGCGGCGGGAGCAGCATGAGTCGGGCATGGATCCGGTCGCGGAACGACTCGATCAACTCGCGGTCGCCGAACGTGGAGCGGACCTCCCAGTGGGGCGCCATGGGGCCCAGGTAGACGACCATCACGTCGCCGACGGGCGGCTGCGGCTCGAGTTCGATGTCGGTCATCGCCGGGGACTCCTGGGTCGGCGTTCGTGGCTCCCTGAATCGGGAGGCGCCGAGTGTACCGAGACCGGCGAACGAGTCGGCCGGGAACCGCCGGTGCCGAGGGTGCCCGACCGGCTGGTCCGGGGCCGAAGTCAGGCGGTGTCGTCGGTCTTCTTGTCCGCCTCGGCGGCCTTGTCGGCCTCGGCGGCGCCTTCGGCGAGGCCGCGCTGGAGTTCCTTCTGGGCCCGTCCCAGGTTGCGGGCCAGCTTCGGGATCTGGCTGCCACCGAACACCACGAGGGCCAGAACCACGACGATCAGTAGTTCGTTGGTGCCGAGGAAGGCGAGGAGCGACATGGACGGAAGCGTAGTCGGCGTCTGGGGCGCCCGCGTTCCCGGGAGCGGCGGTCGGTGGGTCAGGCGGTCTCGGCGACAGCCGCGGCGGCACGGGCCAGGGCCCGCTGGCGGCGGATGCGCCGGCGCTCGCGCTCGCTCATGCCGCCCCAGATGCCGAACTTCTCGCCGTTCTGGAGCGCATACTCGAGGCAGTCCTCGCGCACGACGCAGCCCCGACAGACCTCCTTGGCCTCGCGGGTGCTGGCGCCCCGCTCCGGAAAGAACAGGTCCGGATCCACCCCCAGGCAGTTGGAGAACTCCTGCCAGGTCATGTCGAGGTCAGGCTTCGCGTAGATGCCCATGGTCTGTGCCTCCCGACCGGTGGGCCGCGCGCGGGCACGGTCCGGGCCTGTGGGGGATTCCAACAGTGTAATTACACCACTGGGATTTGCCGGATGCAAGTGGAAAACCGAAAACGACAGGGTTTTCCCGATGGGCACACCGCCCCCGACCGGAGCTCAGCGGGCCGAACGCAGCGTGCGCCGCTGGTCCACGAAGTCGACCAGCACGTAGTCGCCCAGGTTCTGGTTCGTGGTGAAGAACGCCCGTCCCCCGTTCATCCGGGTCACCGTCTCGATGAACCGGGTCAGGTACGGCGTGGCGTCCAGCATGAACACGTTGATCCGGATGCCGTCACGGGTGCAGCGGCGCACCTCGGTCAGGGTTCGGTCGACCGTCTCCTGTGACGGCGGGTAGTTGAACACCGGGTAGCCGGCGTCGGTGAGGTGGGCGGTCGGCTCGCCGTCGGTGACCATGATGATCTGCCGGGTGCCGGTCTGGCGGGCCAGCATCTGGCGGGCCAGCACAAACCCGTGCTGCATGTTGGTGCCGTACACGTAGTCCCACGAGACCTCGGGGATGCGCTCCGGTTGGATCTGGCGGGCCACCTCGCTGAACGTGACCACGCCCAGGTAGTCGCGGGGGAACTGCGTCGAGATCAGCGAGTGCAGCGCCATCGCCACCTTCTTGGCCGGCAGGAAGTTGTCGCGCATCGGCATCGACAACGACAGGTCCAGCATCAGCACGGTGGCCGCCTGCACCGTCGACTCGGTGCGCTCGACCTCGAAGTCGTCGGGGGTCAGGTGCACCGGCATCCCTGCACCGCCCCGGGTCACCGCGTTGCGCAGTGTCTGCTCGATGTGCAGGTTGAACGGGTCGCCGAACTCGTAGGGCTTGGTGGTGAACTCCCGCTCGTGGCCGGCACCGGTCCGCTCCAGCTCGTGGCGGCCGGACCGGTCCCGCAGCAACCGCCGGTACAGGTCGCCAAGGGCGTTCTGGCCCAGCCGGCGAATGGCCCTGGGCGTGAGGCTGAGCTGGCCCTCGTGGTTGTCGACGAGGCCGGCCTCCTCGAGCATCCGGGCCAGCTCGGACAGGCGCTCGAGGCTCTCGGCGGACTGGTCGCCCAGCAGGTCGCGCACCCGGTCCACGTCAACCTCGGCGAGGGCGCCCGGACTGGACGTCCCCCGCAGCATCTGCTCGAGCTGGTCCAAATCGGCCAGATCCTCGAACAGCTCCATCGCCTCGCCCATCCCGAGGGGGTCCTGTCCGGTGAAGTCGCGTGACTGCTCCCACCCCATCTGGGGGAACAGATCGCGCAGGTGGCCGCCCAGCTGGTCGACCTGCCACTGCAGGTCCATGTCGCCGAGCAGCTGCTCGGACAACTCCTGGAGCTGGGCCCGCTGCTCGGGGGTCATGGAGTTGAGCATCTGCTGCATGGCCGCCATCCGGCGGGCAATCACCTCGAGCAGCTCGTCGAGGGTCTGCGGATCCTCCGGGAAGAAGTCGCCGTAGCGCTCCATGAAGCCATCGAAGTCGGGCTCCTCGCCGGCCCGGCGCTGCTCGAGCATCCCGTTCAGCTCGGCCAGCATGTCCTTCATGCGAGCCAGGTCCTCCGGCGAGAGGTCCTGCATGGCGCCGGCCATCTGGTCGACAGCCTGCTGCATGAGTTGCTGGCGCAACTGGTCGAGCAACTCCTCGAAGCGCTCGGCGGCCTCGGCCGAGGTGAAGTCGTAGTCCTGGAGGGCCCGGACCTGGCCGGCCAGGTTCTCATGCTCGACCAGGTCGAGATCCTGGCGGCGCTGCTGCGCCGAGGCGGCCGCCACCTCGTCGCCGCCCGCCTCGAGGTCGTCCAGCGACGCACGCTCCCGCCCCACCACCTCGCCGAGGGCGTCGCGAATCTCGTCGTAGACGCCGCCCAGGTCGTGCTGCTCGAGTCGCTCCCGGCGCTGCTCCCGCAGCCGCTCGAGCATCTCCCGGAGGCCCTGAAGGCGCTCCCCGTCCACCTCGAGGCCGGACTGGAGGATGCGACGCAGGGCGGCGTTGGGATCGCCATGCTCGATCAGCTCGTCGCCCAGGGCGTCGAGCAAGGCGTCGGCGTCGAGGTTCGGGACCGCCTGGGTGCCGTCCCAGCGCGAATAGGTGAAGCGCCGCGACTCGCGGCGACGCCGGCGCCTGCCCCGCAGCCTCATCTCAGCCCCGTGGCGACGCGCATGGCGTGAACGTACGCCCTCGACGACCGACGCTCACCAGTCGGCCCCCGCGGCCGAAAGGCGCCTCGCCCGCGCCACCAGGTCCAGCACCAGGCCGCCGATGAACTCGTTGGTCTCCCGGGTCGGGTCGGCGGCCTGCCGGACGTAGACCCCCTCGAGCATGCAGGCCAGCTTGAAGGTGCTCATGGTTGCGTACCAGCCCAGCGCCTCCACTCGCCGGCCCGACCGCTCCCGCCACCGGGCCACCGCCTCGGCACGGGTCGGCAGGCCCTGGTCGTCGTCGGTCCAACCGGCCACGAGGTAGCCGAGGTCCATAAGTGGGTCGCCGATCGTGGCGTTCTCCCAGTCCAGCACGGCCACCAGCCGCGTGGGCTCGTCGCCGACGGCCCGGCTGAAGAGCATGTTGTGGCGGTTGAAGTCGCCGTGCATCACCCCCGGCACCGTGCTCGACGGCAGGTTGGCAGCCAGCCAGTCGGACACCTCGTCCACGCCGGAGAGCTCGCGCTCCCGGTACGACTCCAACTGCCCGCGCCAGCGGTCGACCTGGCGCTCGAGGAACCCGTCGGGGCGCCCCAGGTCGGCGAGGCCCGGCGCCTCGTGGTCGATCGCCGCCAGCGAGCCCAGGGCGTCGAGCATCTCCTCGGCGATCCGCCGGGAGGCACCGGGACCGCCCAGTTCGTCCGGAATCGGCTCCCCGGCGACCAGGCCGTCCACGAACTCCATCACGTAGAAGACGGCACCGGTCACGCCGGTGTCAGTGCACAGGGCGACCGGCCGGGCGTGAGGCACGCCGGTGCCGTCCAGCGCCCGCTGGAAGCGGAACTCCCGCTCCATGATCCGGTTGGCCCCATCGACCGACAGCGGCACGGCCGCCGGACGGCGCAGCACCCAGCGCCGGCCGCCGCGGTGCACGACGAACACCTCGTTGGACTCGCCCATGGCGATCCGCTCGAAGCGCAGGTCGTCGCCGGGGCCCAGGTCCGCGGCGTCGAACCAGCGGCGCAGATGCTCGACGCGCAGGAGGCCGGGGAACGGGTCGTTCGGGTCGCCGGCCATCCCGCGACGGTAGTGACGCTTCGTACGCGACTCCGGGTTGGCCGACCCCTCGCGCCGGCCCGTAGCGTCGGTGGCCGAACGAGTTCCCCGACCCCGGAGCCCCCCATGCCGATCAACCCCGATGCCGCCGGTTCGGTCGGCGAGCCCGTCGAGTTCTCCTGGACCTCCAAGGACAGCCTGCTCTACGCCCTCGGCGTGGGCGCCGGCGTCAGCGACCCCACCGGCTTCGAACTGGAGTTCACGACCGAGAACAGCAACGGCATCGACCAGGCGGCGCTCCCGACCCAGGTGGTAGTCATGGGTGGCGGCCGCACCCCGGGATTCGGCGACTTCAACCCGATGTTCCTGCTCCACGCTGAGCAGCAGATCACCCTCCACCAGCCGCTCACCCCCGCCGGCACGGCCGTGGCCACCGGGAAGGTCGGCCAGATCTACGACAAGGGCAAGGCGGCGCTGGTGTACCTCGAGACCGACGTGGCCGACGCCGACGGCAACCCGTGGTGGAGCACCCGGGCCGGCCTGTTCATCGGCGGCGAGGGCGGCTGGGGCGGTGACCGCGGCCCCTCCAACGCGTGGGAGTTGCCCGACCGGGACGCCGACGAGGTCGTCGCCTACCCGACCCGGTCCGACCAGGCGCTGCTCTACCGGCTCAACGGCGACCGCAACCCGCTGCACTCCGACCCCACCTTCGCCGCCGGCGCCGGCTTCGACGTGCCGATCCTCCACGGCCTGTGCACCTTCGGCTTCACCGGCCGGGCGCTGCTGCACGCCGCCTGCGGCTCTGACCCGGCCCGCTTCGGCGGCATGGGCGGCCGATTCAAGTCGCCGGTGACACCCGGCGAGACCCTGTCGGTGCACATCTGGGAATCCGACGATGACGCCGACCAGGTCCTGTTCCAGACTCGGGCCACCGACGACCGGGTCGTGTTCGACGGCGGGGTGCTCAGCCGCAACTGACCCGGCGGCAACCGTGGTCCTCCCCGAGGGGTTCCGCTGGGGTGCCACCGCCTCGTCGGTGTCCGCCGACGGGGTGGCCCCGGCCGCCGACTGGTCCACCTGGGAGCGCGACGGGCGCGTCCCCCGTTCGGGCGCCGGCGGCGGGTTCACCAGCGACTACGCCGACGACCTCGAGACGGCCGCCCGGATCGGGCTGACCGACGTCCGGATCACCGTCGAGTGGGCCCGCCTCGAGCCGAAGCCCGGCCGCGTCGACCCCGGCGTCGTCGACCACTACCGGGAGGTGCTCCAGGCCGCCCGAGAGTCCGGCCTGTCCCCGTGGGTGACCCTGCACCACACATCCCTGCCCGGCTGGTTCGCCGAGGACGAGCGGGGCTTCCGGGACGCTTCGTCGCGCAGCCGGTTCTGGGCACGGCACGTGGACCGCACCGCCGAGCAGTTCGATGACCTGGCCGCTGGATGGGCGCCCATCGAGGACCCGGTCGGCTGGGCCCTGCGGGCGTTCCTGCTCGGCACCAGGCCACCCGGCGAGACGAACCCCGAGCGGGCACGCGACGCCGTGGCCGGCGCCGTCGAGGCGACCTTCGACGCCTGGCGGCTGCTGGGCTCGGGCCGCCAGCCCGTCATGGCCGTACTGGGCCTGCCCAGCGTCGTGGCCGTCGACGCCGCCGCCCGGGACGAGGCCCGGCTGTGGGAGTCGGTGCTGTGGGACACCTGGCTGCGGGCCCTCGGCGAGGGCGAGTTCGCCCTGCCGTGGCGAGCACCGGTCGAGCGGCCGGACCTGCAGGGCCTCGTCGACCTGGTGGGCGTGGTCGCCGACCACCCCGTCGGCATCGACCGCCACGGCGGCTTCCACCCGTACCCGGCCGACGGGCGGAACGACGGCAGCGGCTTCTGCCCGGTGCCCGAGGAGCTGGGCGTGGTGCTGCGACGCGTCCACGAGGCGTTGCCCGACCGTGACCTGGTGGTCGCCGCCACCGGCGCCGCCACCGACGACGACGACTGGCGGGACGAACTCCTCACCGCCACCGTCGACCAGGTGGAACTGGCCGTCGCCGACGGCGTGCCCGTCACCGGGCTGTTCCACGACTCGCTGGTCGACGGCTACGAGTGGACCCGCGGCCTCGACGCCCCCCGGGGCCTGTTGACCCGCGACCGCCGCCTCAAGTTCAGCGGCCGCCGCCTCTCGGAACGCATCACCGGCCACCCTCCGGACGCCACACTGGGCTGATCCCGACCGGTCCGGACACCTCAGGTTCGCGCCTGGTAGCGGCTCCTAGGGCCGGCGGTGTGCTTGTTGAGGCGCTTGGAGAGGTGCAGGCCCTCCAGGACCAACTCGACGGCGCTCGCCACCACGGCCGGGCCGGTGTCCTCCTCGCCGTCCAGGAGGGCGTCGACCGCCGGCCGCAGTGCCGGAATCTCCTCGTCGACCAGCACGGCGTAGGCGGCTGACCCCAGGTCCTCGCCGGTGGCCACGCCCTCGTGCTCGTCGAACGCCTCGACGATCGCACGGTGCGTCTCGCCGGGTACCTGCTCCCGGAACACCGCCAGCACCGCCGACCGCACGATGCGCTCGAGGATCTCGGCGTCGCGGTCCTCGTCCAGGCTCTCGACCTCGACCTTGCCCGACATCGACGCCGCCACGGCGTCCAGGTCGGTCACGCGTGGCACCGCCACGACCTCCTCGGAGCGCAGCGCCCGGCGGACCGCGTTGGCCACGACCGCCTCCAGGTTCGTGACGCTGAGGCGCACCGACACGCCCGACCGCTGGTTCAGGTGGGGGCTGCGGCGGGCCTCCTGGCTGATCGTGGCGACCAGCCGCTCCATGAACTCCGGGACCACCACCGAGAGGTCCGCGACCGTGGGAACGGACGCCTCCTGCTCCACGACGTCCATCTCGACCTCGACGTCGAGCGGGTAGTGGGTGCGGATCTGCGAGCCGAACCGGTCCTTGAGCGGCGTGATGATCCGGCCCCGGTTCGTGTAGTCCTCCGGGTTGGCGGTGGCGACCATGAGCACGTCCAACGGCAGCCGGATCCGGTAGCCCCGGACCTGCACGTCGCGCTCCTCGAGCACGTTGAGCAGGCCCACCTGGATCCGCTCGGCCAGGTCCGGCAACTCGTTGATGGCGAAGATGCCCCGGTTGGTGCGGGGCACCAGCCCGTAGTGGAGCGTCAACTCGTCGGACAGGTAGCGGCCCTCGGCCACCCGGATCGGGTCGACCTCGCCGATGAGGTCGGCGATCGACGTGTCCGGGGTGGCCAGCTTCTCGCCGTACCGGTCGTCCCGGTGCACCCAGTCCAGCGGCGTGTCGTCGCCCTGCTCGGCCACGAGGTCGCGTGCGTGCCGGGACACCGGGTGGTACGGGTCGTCGTTGATCTCCGAGCCGGCGACCACCGGCATCCACTCGTCCAACAGGTCCGTCAGGCTGCGGATGAGGCGCGTCTTGGCCTGCCCCCGCTCGCCGAGGAGGATCACGTCGTGGCCGGCCAGCAGGGCGTTCTCCAACTGCGGCAGGACCGTGTTCTCGTAGCCCAGCACCGTCGGGAACAACGGCTCCCCCGACCGGATCCGGGCCACGGCGTTGCGCCGCATCTCCTCCTTGACCGGGACCGACTCCCAGCCGACCTTCCTCAGCTCGCCGATCGTGGTGGGTTGGGTCATGGCGGCACCCTAGGCGCGGCCGCTGCCGGCCCTGCCAGCCGCGGGTGGCCCGGGCCGCACGGCCGGTACCGTCCCCGGCGATGGAGCTGACCGGGCCCTGGGTGGCCCACCCCGCCGACGACGCCCTCCGGCGGGCCTTCCCCGACGTCGACCTCGACGAGGCCGGCTGGACCGGGGTCCCCGTGCCCGGGCACTGGCGCCAGGTCGCCGAGTTCGCCGACGCCGACGGCCCGCTCCTGCACCGCACGCGCTTCGACGCCGAGGCACCCGAGGAGGGCCGCCGGGCCTGGCTGGAACTGGACGGCGTGTTCACCCTCGGCGACGTGTGGCTGGACGGCTCCTATCTCGGCGCCACCGAAGGCTACTTCTTCACCCACGCCCTCGAGGTGACCGGCCAGCTGCGCCAGCGGTCCGAGCACCTCCTCGCCGTCGAGGTCACCAGCCCGGCCACGGTCGGCCGCACCGAGCAGCGGATCCTGACCGGCGCCGCCCAGGGGGCCTGGAACCCCGGCGGCATCTGGCGGCCGGTCCGGCTGCGCGAGACCGGCCCCGTCCCGCTGCGCTACGTCCGGGTCGTGTGCACGGACGCCACCCCGACCGTCGCCACCCTCGCCCTGCGGGCCGTCGTCGACACCGACCGGCCGCGGACCGTCGTGTTCCACACCACCGTGCTGGGCGTCGACCACCGACACGAGCAGCCACTCGCCGCCGGCGAGAACCGGGTCGAATGGACCGTCCGGGTGCCACGGCCCCAGCTCTGGTGGCCGGCCGAACTGGGCGACCAGCCCCGATTCGACGTGACCCTCACCGTCACCACCGAGGACAGCGTCGTCAGCGACCGGGCCACCCGGCGCATCGGCTTCCGCTCGGTCCGGATGCGCGACCACGTGTGGCGCATCAACGGCGAGCGCCTGTTCCTGCGGGGCGCCATCGTCCCACCGCTGCGACGGGACCTCGCCGCCGTCACGCCCGAGTCGGCGGCCGCCGACGTGGCCCTCGCCGCCGAGGCCGGCCTCAACCTGCTCCGTGTCGGCGCCCACGTGTCGCACCCTGCCCTCTACGACGCCGCCGACGAGGCCGGGATGCTGCTCTGGCAGGACCTGCCGCTGCGCGGCGGCTACCACCGGTCCGTCCGCGGCCAGGCGATGCGCCAGGCCCGTGAGCTGGTCGACCTGCTCGGCCACCACCCCTCGGTGGTCGTCTGGTGCGGGCACGACACCCCCGACCCCGTCGACACCACCCGTCCGGCGCCCAGCCTGCTCGAGCAGCAGCGGCCCAACTGGAACCGGACGGTGTTGGACCGCTCCATCCGCCGGGCACTGCTGCGCACCGACCCGTCCCGGCCTGTCGTCGCCCACACCGGCGTGCTGCCTAGTCCGCCCGTCATCGAGGACGCCGCCGCCCACCTACGGTTCGGCTGGCACGGTGGCCGGGCCGACGACCTCACCGAGTTCCTCCGACGGTCCCCCCGGGCCGGTGGGTTCGTGGCGGCGTTCGGCCCCCACTCGGTGCCCGACGTCGACCCCGCCCTCCTCGGGCTCGACCCCGACCGCTGGCCCGAACCCGACTGGAGCCGGCTCACCGCCGACCCCGACGGCGAACCCGACGTCCTGCTCGACCACTTCCCGCCCCACGACCACGCCGACCTCGACGCCTGGGGTGCCGCCACCCGCGACCACCAGGCCGAGGTGCTCAGGCGCCAGGTCGAGGCCCTGCGGCGGCGCAAGTACGCGCCCTGCGGGGGGTTCGCCCTCGACCGGCTGCTCGACGGCGAACCCTGCGTCAGCGGATCGCTGGTCGACCACGACCGGCGCCCCAAGCCCGCCCTCGACGCCGTGGCCGCCGCCTGCGCCACCACCATCGTCGTCGCCGACCCGCTCCCCCCGCGGCTCCGTCCCGGCGCCACCCTGCTCACCGACGTGGCGATCGTCCACGACGGACGCAATCCCCTGGGCACCGCCCGCGTGGACGCCCACCTGCACCTCACGGTCGGCGGCGCCGCCGAGACCCTCAGCTGGGCCTGGGAGGGCGAGGTCGGCGCCGACTCGTCCGTCCACGTCGGCCGCATCGAATGGCCGCTCGGGAACGCCACGGGGGACGTTCACCTCGAACTGGTACTCTCAGCAGACGGCAGCGCCGCCGACAACCGCTACGCCGCACGCATCACCGAGGCCTGACCCCCCTCGGCCGATGCCGGCGGCCGACCGGGTCGCTACCGTCTCCCCCACGCCGAAACCCCCGGCCACCCGCCCCCTGGAGGACCAGATGCCACAGACCACCGGCGAGCGCTACCGTGTCGCCCCGGTCCACCGACGCGGCAGGGAGTGGCCCTTCCCGCTGAACCTCTACCAGACCGCCGTCGGCCGCAAGTGGGTCATGGCCCTCACCGGCATCGGCCTCATCGGCTTCGTCGTCGCCCACATGATCGGCAACCTGCACGTGTACGAGGGCCCCGCCCGCATGCACGAGTACGCCGAGACCCTCCGCACCATCGGGGGTGGCCTCGTCCCCAAGGGCACCGTCCTCTGGCTGCTGCGGGCCGGCCTCCTCGCCATGTTCGTCCTCCACCTGCACTCGGCCATCTCGCTGGCCCGCATGAGCCGCGCCTCCTCCGAACAGGCCGGGCTCGTCAGCGGCGCCAAGAAGTACCCCGGTGGCCGCGACCACGTCGCCGCCACCTACGCCAGCCGCACCATGCGCTGGACCGGCCCGATCATCGCCCTGTTCATCCTCTACCACCTGGCCGACCTCACCTGGGGCTGGTGGCTGGACGACGACTTCGTCCCCGGCGACCCGTACCACAACGTCGCCGAATCGCTCGGCAACCTGCCAGTGGCGATCCTCTACATCGTCGCCAACGTGGCCCTCGCCTGGCACATCTTCCACGGCGCCTGGTCGATGTTCCAGAGCCTCGGCGTCAACAACCCTCGCTACAACCACCTCCGTCGCAGCCTCGCCACGCTGGTCGCCGGCCTGATCCTCGTCGGGAACCTCTCGTTCCCGATCCTCACCCAGGCCGGCCTCATCACCGAGGACGAGCGCAGTTGCCCAGTCGGCGAGGTCATCGGCAACGCCTGCCTCGCCGAGCAGGCCAAGGACCACTAGGGGAGGCGGACATGGACAAGAACGGCATCCTCGACAACAAGGTTCCCGCCGGGTCACTGGCCGACAAGTGGGAGAACCACAAGTTCTCCATGAAGCTGGTCAACCCCAACAACAAGCGCAAGTTCGACGTCATCGTCGTGGGCACCGGCCTGGCGGGCGCCTCCGCCGCCGCCACCCTCGGTGAACTGGGCTACCGGGTCAAGGCCTTCACCTTCCACGACAGCCCCCGCCGGGCACACAGCATCGCCGCCCAGGGCGGCATCAACGCCGCCAAGAACTACCCCAACGACGGCGACTCGGTCCACCGGCTCTTCTACGACACCGTCAAGGGCGGCGACTACCGCTCCCGCGAGGCCAACGTCCACCGCCTCGCCGAGGTGTCCGTCAACATCATCGACCAGGCCACCGCCCAGGGCGTCCCCTTCGCCCGCGACTACGGCGGCCTGCTCGACAACCGATCCTTCGGCGGGGCCCAGGTGTCGCGCACCTTCTACGCCCGCGGCCAGACCGGCCAGCAACTCCTCATCGGCGCATACTCCGCCCTGATGCGGCAGGTGGCAGCCGGCTCCGTCGAACTCCACACCCGGTCCGAGATGCTCGACGTGGTCAAGAAGGACGGCCGGGCCTGCGGCATCGTCGTCCGCGACCTGATCTCCGGCGAGGTCACCCCCCACTCGGCGCACGCCGTCGTGCTCGCCACCGGCGGCTACGGCAACGTCTACTTCCTGTCCACCAACGCCATGATGTGCAACGTCACGGCCGCCTGGCGGGCCCACAAGCAGGGGGCGTTCTTCGCCAACCCCTGCTACACGCAGATCCACCCCACCTGCATCCCGACCAGCGACGACTTCCAGTCCAAGCTCACGCTCATGTCCGAGTCGTTGCGCAACGACGGCCGGATCTGGGTGCCGACCGCCTTCGACGACGCCCGGGCCGCCGCCGACATCCCCGAGGATGAACGCGACTACTACCTCGAGCGCAAGTACCCCGCGTTCGGCAACCTGGTCCCCCGCGACGTCGCCTCCCGCAACGCCAAGACCGTCTGCGACGAGGGGCGCGGCGTCGGCCCCCTCAAGAACGGCGTGTTCCTCGACTTCGGTGCCGCCATCGCCCGCGACGGCCACGCCGCCATCGCCGCCAAGTACGGGAACCTCTTCGACATGTACCAGCGCATCACGGGCGAGAACCCGTACGAGCAGCCGATGCGCATCTACCCGGCCATCCACTACACGATGGGCGGCCTCTGGGTCGACTACCACCTCATGACCACGGTGCCCGGCCTGTACTCGATCGGCGAGGCCAACTTCTCCGACCACGGCGCCAACCGGCTCGGCGCCAGCGCCCTAATGCAGGGCCTGGCCGACGGCTACTTCGTCCTGCCGTACACCATCGGCGACGACCTGGCCGACCTGCTCGGCAGCCCCGCCGTCCCCACCGACGACCCGGTGTTCACCGCCGCCGTCGCCGGCGTCGAGGACGAGGCCAACCGCTGGCTCTCCATCAACGGCACCCGCTCCGTCGACCACTTCCACCGCGAGTTGGGCCGCATCGTCTGGGACCGCATCGGCATGGCCCGCAACAAGGCCGGCCTCGAGAAGGCCCTCACCGAGATCCCCGCCCTCAAGGAGGAGTTCCACCGGGACGTGCGGGTCCTCGGCAGCGCCGACACCCTCAACCAGTCCCTCGAGAAGGCCGGCCGCGTCGCCGACTTCTTCGAACTGGCCGAACTCATGGCCCGCGACGCCCTCGAACGCGAGGAGTCCTGCGGCGGCCACTTCCGCGAGGAACACCAGACCCCGGAGGGCGAGGCCCAGCGGGACGACGAGAACTTCGCCCACGTGGCGGCCTGGGAGTGGCACGGTGGGGACACCCCCCAGACCCGCCACCGCGAGGAGCTGACCTTCGACAACGTGGCGCTGTCGCAGCGCTCCTACAAGTAGGTCCGGAAGGAAGAACAGGTACCGACATGTCCGGATCCAACGGCACCACCATCAACGTCACCCTCAAGGTCTGGCGCCAGGCCGGCCCCGACGCCCCCGGCGGCTTCGAGGTCCACCAGCAGGCCATCTCCACCGACGCCTCGTTCCTCGAGATGCTCGACCAGCTCAACGAGCAGCTCAACGACGACGGCAACGAGCCCGTCGCCTTCGAGTCCGACTGCCGGGAAGGCATCTGCGGCACCTGCGGCGTGATGATCAACGGCCGGGCCCACGGCCCCCAGAAGGCCACCGCCACCTGCCAGCTCCACATGCGCGAGTTCCGGGACGGCGACGAGATCACCATCGAGCCATTCCGGGCCGCGGGCTTCCCCGTCGTGCGCGACCTGGCCGTCGACCGCTCTCCCCTCGACGCCATCATCGAGTCCGGCGGCTACATCTCGGTCAACGCCGGTGCCGCCTCCGACGCCAACCTCACCCCGGTCCCCAAGGCCGCCGCCGACACCGCCTTCGACGCCGCCGCCTGCATCGGCTGCGGCGCCTGCGTCGCCGCCTGCCCCAACTCGGCCGCCCAACTCTTCACCTCCGCCAAGATCGGCCACCTCGGGCTGCTGCCCCAGGGCCAGGCCGAGCGCTGGAGCCGCACCGAGGCCATGGTCGAGACCATGGAGGAGTTCTTCGGCTCCTGCACCAACCACGGCGAATGCTCCGAGGCTTGCCCGAAGGAGATCAGCCTCGACTTCATCGCCTTCATGAACCGTGACTACCTGAAGGCCAAGGTCAAGAACCGCTCCCTCGCCGGCCAGCGCTGAGCGTTTTCCGTCCGGGGCGCCCCTCTTCTACCCACCGGTCTTGACCGGGCCGGATCGCCGGCACCGGGACGGCAGGACCTAGGTCCTTCGCCGCCGACGGCGACTCCCCGGAGACTTGGCGTGTCCCCCCGACACGACGGAGGTTCCCCTATGCGTCGCCCTGTCTCCACCGGCCTCGCCATGCTCGCCCTGCTGGCACTCGTGGCCGCCGCCTGCGCCGACGGTTGGCATTCACCCACCACGACGCGACAGTGACATCGGTCATGCCGCGTGAGCGGTAGGGACTGATCGACACGGTCTTATGTCGACGAGCGACGGGAGGCTGAACGTGCGATCCGACCGGTTCGAGGGACGGTGTCGAGCCCCGCCCAGCGGGTGAGCCTGAGGCCCCGGTACCGAGCCGGTCCCCTCACGTTCTCGCAACCAACGCCCTGCTGGGCCTTGGAGAACGGCTGACGCGAGACGACTCGATCCACGGTCTCGAGAAGGAAACGGCGTCCTCCCGAACCACCGAGGGGGGGCGCCGTTTCGCGTCCCGGACCCTGAGGCGCGTCCCCGGACCCGGGCTAACCGCCCAGATGCTCGAGGAGCCTCGGGACCAGGTCGGGGAGGCAGGCGTCGGGGACCTCGTGGCCGAGGCCCTCGACCAGCCACAGGTCGGCGCCCGGAATCCCGTCGGCGAGGGCCAGGCCGTGCTCGACCGGGAACACCGGGTCGGCGGTGCCGTGGACGACGAGCGTCCGCGCCCCGACCTCGCCCAGCCGGTCGAGGCGCGACGGCGACGAATTGACGGCCGGACCGTGGCCGGACTCCGGGTACCAGCAGCGGGACACGTCGGCGTCGGCCAGCAACACGGCGGCCTCCTCGTCGAACGGAAAGCGGGGACCGGCGAACAGACGGTCCAACTCCACCAGCCAGGCCACCCGCTCCACGTGGTCGGCAGGAGACGGCGAGAAGAGCCGCTCGGCCATCCGGTCCACCAGCCAGTCCACCGGCGGCGGAAGCCGCTCGTCGCCCAGGCCCGGGGTGGTGCAAAGCAGGATCAGCGACCGGACCCGTTCCGGGTGGTCGAGGGCCAGGACCTGCGCCACCATGCCACCCATCGACCGGCCGACCAGGTGGGCGGACCCGATGTCCTCGCCGTCCAGCACCCCGCAGGCGTCGGCGGCCAGGTCGGCCAGCGTGTAGCCCACCGACGCCGGCAACTTGCTGGACAGGCCACAGTCCCGGGTGTCGAAACGCACGACCCGATGGCCCGCCTCCAGCAGCGGGTCGAGCAGCGCCTCCGACCAGCGCGTGCACTGGGTGTCGGCGCCCGACAGCAGCAGCACCGGCTCGCCGTCCTCCGGCCCGAAGGCCTCCACGTACAGCTCGACCGGCGGCCCGTCACCCATCGGTCGGAGGGTACCCCCAGCCGCCGGTCCGGCACGCCGGGGGCTAGCGTCCTGCAGGTGCCTGCGCGCCACCAGCACCCCGTCAAGGTCCGCTTCTACGAACTCGACCCCTACGGGCACCTCAACCACTCGGTGTACGTGCAGCTGTTCGAGACCGGTCGCATCGAGCTCCTCGACTCGGTGGGACTCGGCCTCCACGACCTCGAGGAACGGGGCTACCGGTTCGTCGTCTCCCGGATCGAAACGCGGTTCCGGGCCTCAGCGGTGGGCGGCGACGCCCTCGTGATCGAGACCGAGGTGGTCGAGAACCGGCGAGCCTCGTCCCGCTGGGGGCAACGGATCCTGCGGGGCGACGAGGTCCTCGCCACCCAGGAGGTGCTGGCCGCCGTGACCGACACCGACGGTCGGCCCGTGCGCTCCCCGGACTTCATGGCCGAGGCGCTTGCGCCATACACGAACGACCCGGACGACGAAGGCGACGCCTGATGGTCGGCGGCGGGAAGAGGGCGGCACGGGTCGCCCAGGGCGCCCTCATGGGTGCCGCCAACACCGTGCCCGGGGTGTCGGGCGGGACCCTCGCCCTCATGTTCGGGATCTACGAGCGTCTCATCGGTGCCATCCGGGACGGCGCCCGGGCGGTGCTCCGGTTCGTCCGGGGCGACCTCCGAGGCGGGCTGGCCGGACTGCGGGCCGTCGACTGGGCGCTCCTGCTTCCCCTCGCCGCCGGCGCATTCCTCACGGTTGTGCTGCTGGCCGGCCTCCTCGAGACCGGTCTCGAAGAGCACCCCGAAGCGATGGCCGGGCTGTTCCTCGGCCTGGTGGTGGCCTCGATCGTCGTTTCCTGGCGGCTCCCCGACTGGGACCCGGCCCGACTGGCGCTGATGTCGGTCGTCGGCGTCGGCGTGTTCGCCGCCCTCGGCTGGCAGTCGGGCCCGGTCGGCGACCCGTCGCCGCCGCTGCTGTTCGCGGCCGGGGCAATCGCCATCTGCGCCATGATCCTGCCCGGCCTGTCGGGGTCGTTCCTGCTGCTCATGTTCGGCATGTACGAGGCGGTGCTGGAGGTGATCGACGACCGTCTGCTCGTCGACGCCGCCATCTTCGGCGTGGGCGCAGTCCTGGGGCTGGCCCTGTTCGCCTCCCTGCTGACCCGCCTGCTCGAACGGCACCACGACACGATACTGGTGGTGCTGATCGGCCTCATGGTCGGGTCACTGCGGGTGCTGTGGCCGTGGCCCAACGGCGTGGGCGTCATCGGCGACACGGCCGACACCTCGATCTCGGGCACCGGCCTCGACTGGCCGCCCGCCGGCGACCTGTCCGCCCCGCTGCTGCTGGCCGCCGCCGCCTTCGGCGTCGTCCTCGCCGTCGACCGCTTCGCCCGCTCCCGAGCCTGAGGTCAGGAGGGCTGGTTGAGTTCCAGCCAGGCGTGGCCCCGGCGACCGTCGGCGGCGGTCACCGCAACCAGGCCACGGGGGAACCGGGACTCCCGGCCGTCGTCGGGGTGCGTGAGCAGCACCGGCGCCCAGGCAACGGGCTCGACCTCAAGACACAGGTCGCCCAACTCGAGGGTCCCCGCCGTCGGGATCCCCTCCGGGCCGAGCACCGGGGACGAGACGACCCCGTACTCGGGCACCAGGCCGTCCGGCGACGACCGGTAGCCGATCCCTCCGCCGCGGCCCACCACCTGCACGGCGTGGAACCGCTCACCGTCCTCGAGCCGGCCCGAACACCAGGTCCAGCCGTCTGCCCACCAGTCCCGAACACCCCACGAGTGGTCCCGCTGCCCCCAGCCGTCGAGGTCGATACGTCGGTCGCCGACCAGAACCTCGCCGGCGACCCGGCACGGGACCTCGTAGCGGGTGGCGACCCCGTAGTGGAACGCCCACAGGTCGCCGGTGTCGGGTCCGTCGGTCTCCCAGCCCAGGTCCAGGCCGACCGGGATCCGGTCGCCGAGCAGGCCCGCCGGGCCGGACCGGTAGGCCTCAGCCGGGTCGTCGACGGCCACCCCGAACGCCTCGACGCCGACGCTGAAGTGGTCCAGCGGTGCCTCCACGACCAGGTCGGCCCAGAGGCCGGGGGCCCGGACCTCGAGGCCCGGCTCACGCGGTAGCGGCGCCTCCTGGTCGACCACGAACACCGTCGGCCCGTCCGCCTCGACGAGGCAGCACCAGAACCAGGACACCCCGAGTTCCGGATAGAGGCCGAGGCGGACGTAGCCACCTCCGCGGCCCTCGGGGTCGAACCAGTCCAGGTAGTACGACTCGTTCCAGAGCCGCTCGCCGTCCGACTCGTGGCGGCGCTCGGCGGCGGGGGGGACGTCGTGCACCGGCTAGGCCTCCCCGTAGGGCGCGTACAGGTCGGCGTCGGTGTCCCGCTCCGGTGGCTCGACGTCGGCGGTGACCAGTGGGTAGAGGTCGGCCGGGGTGTCGCGGGGGCACGTCCAGTCGATGTCGCCGGCCACGCCGGCGATCTCGGCGAACGGCCGCAGGAAGGTGAAGTACACGTACGCCCCGCAGGCGATCTGCTCGTCCCGGTCCATGCCGACGATGGCCCGGTAGTGGGCCTTCTGGGCGGCGCGCGCGGCGTCGGCGGTGGCCGCCAGGCCGGCGTCGTCGACCGGGTCCAGCCCGCCACCGTCGGTCGTCCAGAGGGCGAATCCGACCAGGTGCTCCAGGTAGTCCTCGGGATCGCCGACCGTGGTGCCGTAGTCGGTGACCGTCAGGTCGACGTCATCGTCGAACGCCAGCACGGCTGTCAGGCCCGAGTGCGGCACGCCGCCCGCCACGTCGGACCACCAGAAGTCGCTGCGGCCGAGGCGGAAGAAGTCCCGGACGACGACCTGCCGGCCGTCGGCCAGCCGGTACGGGCCGGTGTCGCCATGGCCAACCCGCGTATCGAAGTACAGCAGGAACAGGTGGCTCACGAGCGTGGAGAGGTGCCGGCGCAGATCGGCCCGCCGGTCGTCGTCGACCGGCGTCAGGCCGGCCGCCAGTGCCTCGACCGTCGCCGGGTCGAACGCCTCGATCCGGTTGCCGGCGTCTGCCGCATGGAGCAGGCCGCTGCCCCGGTACGTCTGCGACGTGCGCGCCCAGAAGTCCAGCACCGTGTGGGTGCGCCCCACGGCGTCCAGCGACGGGTCCACCATCGCCATCACGTTGCGGCCGATCAGGAAGAAGTTGGCGACGCCCCAGAGGAACACCGAGTCGGCCTGGCAGCCGGGCCGGCGGGCCCGCGCCCCGACCTCCTCGGGAGGCATGGCGGCCGTGATCGCCCCGATGGCCTCCGGGTAGCGCAGGAACGCCTCGATGCACGAGACGACCACGTACTGCTGGACCGGGATCAGTTGCGAGGAATAGGCGGTGCGCTCGTGGACCAGCACCTTCGAAACCCGGTTGACCTCGGCCAGCAGCGCATTCACGCGCTGGCGCTGCCCGGCCTCGCTCACGGCTCGGTCCGGGTGACGGTCCCAGTGGCCCCGTCGAGTTCGACAAGGGTCCCGTCCGGCGGCTCCGACGACAGGTCGGCGGCGATCACGCCCGGCACCCGGAACTCCCGGCTGACGATGCCGATGTGGCTGCGGATCGTGCCGCCCGTGCACACCACGCCGGCCAGCTCGTCGAAGATCGGTGACAGGAAGGTCGCCCCGGCGTCCCGGATCACCGCCACGATCCCCTCGGCGCCACGGTCCATCAGGTCCAGCACGTCGCCGGGCCCCTCGAGGCGTCGCCACGTCCCCCGGGCGGTGCCGAACTCGTAGGTGGGGTCGCCGCGTCCGATCTGCTCCACGGCCGGGACGGTAGCCCTGACCCGGGCCGGCGGTCCGAGCCGGGTGGCCGTCGGCCGGTGCCTAGGCTGCCGCCGTGGCCGCCCCCGAACCGCTCAGCGACGACTGGATCGCCGCCCTGGATGAGGCCGTCCGCGTCCTGCGACTGGACGGTCCGGACCCCTCACTCCGTCTCGAGTACCGCGTCGCGGACGGGCCGACATGGCACGTGGCGATCGACGGCGACGGGGCCCGCGTGCACCCCGGCCCGGCGGACGGCGCCGATGTCTCGTTCTCGACGGACCGGGCGACGGCCCTGGCCTTCGCGGCCGGCGACCTGGACCCGCTCGACGCGGTCATCACCGGCGACCTCTCGATCGGCGGCGACCCGCGCCGGCTGGTCGAGCATCAGGGGTTGCTGGACGACCTCAGCGGCCTGTTCGCCGGACTGTTCGCCGGCAGCCGCGGGACGGACCCCGGCTAGATCAGGCCCAGCTCCCGGACGGTGTCGCGCTCCTCGGCCAGTTCCGCCGCCGAGGCGTCGATCCGGGCACGCGAGAAGTCGTCGATCTCGAGGCCCTGCACGATCGACCACTCGCCGTCGGCGCAGGTCATCGGGAACGAGGACATGAGGCCCTCGGGCACGCCGTAGCTGCCGTCGGACGGGACCGCCATCGACACCCAGTCGCCGTCCGGCGTGCCGAGCACCCAGTCGTGGACGTGGTCGACGGCGGCGTTGGCGGCCGAGGCGGCGCTCGAGGCGCCACGGGCCTCGATGATGGCGGCACCACGCTGCTGGACGGTCGGGATGAAGTCGCCCTCCAGCCATGCCTGGTCGTCGATCGCCGCCGCGGCGGACCGACCGCCCACCTCGCAGCGGAACAGGTCCGGGTACTGGGTGGCGGAGTGGTTGCCCCAGATCGTCATCTTCCGAACGTCGGCGACGGGCACGCCGAGCTTCTGGGCCACCTGCGTGAGCGCACGGTTGTGGTCGAGGCGGGTCATCGCCGTGAACCGCTCGTTCGGCACGTCCGGGGCGTTGTGCATGGCAATGAGGGCGTTGGTGTTGGCCGGGTTGCCGACCACGAGCACGCGCAGGTCGTCGTCGGCGTGGTCGTTGAGGGCCCTGCCCTGGACGGTGAAGATGGCGCCGTTGGCCTCGAGGAGGTCCTTGCGCTCCATGCCCTTGGTGCGGGGGCGGGAGCCGACCAGCAGCGCCACGCCGGCCCCGTCGAACGCCGTGTTCGGATCGTCGCTCAGGACCATCGAGTCCACCAGCGGGAAGGCACAGTCGTCGATCTCCATGGCGACACCCTCGAGGGCGCCCATGGCCGGCGGGATCTCCAGCAGTTGCAGGATCACGGGCTGGTCGGGGCCGAGCAGCTGGCCGCTGGCGATGCGGAAGACGAGGCTGTAGCCGATCTGGCCGGCGGCTCCGGTGACGGCGACTCGGACGGGGGTGGCGCTCACGTGGGCTCCTGAACACTCGAGGGGTACCCGCCGAGGCTACCGACGGCCCCGCCGGGCCTCCCAGCCAGCGGGGGATGACGTTCGTCGCCGGGTCGGGGCGACGGCCGCTAAGCCGGCGCGCGTGGCGCCCTGCCAGGAGGCGTGGAGGCCCGTGTAGACCCCGCCGGCGGTCGCCAGGTCGGCGTGACGGCCCCGCTCGACGATCCGGCCGTCATCGAAGACGAGGACCAGGTCGGCCCGCTCGGCGGTCGAGAGCCGATGGGCGATGCTGATCGTCGTCCGGCCCTCCGAGAGCCGGGCCAGGGCGACCTCGAGTGCCTGCTCGGTCTCCGGGTCGACCGCCGACGTGGCCTCGTCGAGGATGAGGAGCCCGGGGTCGGCCAGATGGGCACGGGCGAGCGCCACGAGCTGGCGTTCGCCGACCGACAGCGATTCGCCCCGCTCGCCGACCGGCGTGTCGATTCCGGCCGGGAGCGTGGCCACCCAGTCCTCGAGCCCCAGGGCGGCGATGGCGGCGGCGGCGTCCCCTGGTGTGGCGTCGGGCCGCCCATACCGGATGTTCTCCCCGACGGTGGCGTCGAACAGGAAGCCGTCCTGGGGCACCATGCGCACCACCGACCGGCGGACGACGGGGTCGACCTCCCGGAGGTCGGTACCGCCGACGAGCATCCGTCCGGCGGTCGGATCGGCCAGGCGCGCCACCAGCTTGGCGAACGTGGTCTTGCCGGAGCCGGTCTCGCCGACCACCGCAACCGAGGCACCGACGGGAATGTCGACGTCGATGCCGTGCAGCACCCGCTCCCCCTCGCGGTACCGGAACTCCACCGCCTCGGCCCGGACCTCGAGCGGCCCGGCGGGCAGCCGACGGCCGTCGACCGGTTCGACGACGTCGGGCTCGATGTCGAGTACGTCGAGGATCTTCCACCAGCCAGCGAGGGCGGTCTGGGTCTGGTCCAGCACCTCGCCGATCACGGTGATCGGCGCCACCAGCAGGTTGGCGAGGAACACGAACGCCACCAGTTCGCCGGCGCTGACCCCCCAGGCGTCGCCCCACCACACGCCCGAGGCGACCACCGTGGCGATGGCGGCCAGGCCGACGACGTCGGTGAGTGGGAGGACCAACGAGAAGTAGCGCATCGCCCGCATCTGCTGGCGGTACTGCCGGTCGACCGCCCCGTGCAGCCCCGCCCTTGTGGTCTCCCGCTGTCCGTAGCCGCGGACCACGTCCATGCCCAGCACCGCTTCGGAGATCTGGGCCAGCGTCTCCGACACCCGGGTCCGGAGGCGGTCGTAGGCCCGCAGCTGGCCGCGCTGAACGGCCCGCAGCACCGGCAGCAGCGGCACGTGGACTGCCAGCGTGACCGCCGCCAGCTGCCACGAGAACACGAACATGATCGCCAGCACGGCCACGATCTGGATGCTGCTGATGATCCAGGCGACCGCCCCCCACTGGGCGAACTTGTTGAGGGCCTCCACGTCGCTGGTGACCCGGGCGGTGAGCGCCCCCTTCCGGGCCGCGGTGTGCTCGGCGAGGCTGAGCCGGTGCAGGTGGGCGAACGTGCGGACCCGCAGCCCGTAGAGCACATCCTCGGCGGTGCGGGCCAGCCGCAGGTACGTGGAGCGCTCGAGGGCGATGCCGAGTGACACCAGGCCGGCGGCCACGCCGGTGAGGAGCAGCACCAGCCCGAGGCGGACGTCGTCGCCGAGGAGGCCCCGGTCCAGGACCGCCTGGATGGTCAGCGGGACGAGTAGCTTGCCGGCGGCCACCGCCAGCGCCATGAGGACGGTCAGCAGCAGGCCGGCCCGCAGCTCGGGCGACGCCGCCAGGCCGCGGCGCAGGACCGCCAACGATCCGGCCCCCTCGATGTCCTGGAGGAGCCGGACCTCGCCCTCATCGCCAGCGACGGCCTCGTGGTCCTCCCAGGGCCCGCCGGCCTCGACGCCGGCGTCCTCGCCCGGGAACGGGGTCGGGGGTCGGTCCGTCACGCGGCGGTCCCCTCGTAGGCGCGGACCAGGGCCGCGTAGGCGGGGATCCCCAGGAGCTCGTCGTGGGGGCCCTCGGCGGCAATGCGCCCGTCCTCGAGGAACAGCACCCGGTCGGCGAGGCGGATCGTCGCCAGCCGGTGGGCGACAACCAGCAGCGTGTGGCCCTCCTGGCGGCGCAGGTTGCCGAGGATCTCCGCCTCGACGACGGGGTCGACGGCCGAGGTGGCGTCGTCGAGGAGGAGCACCCGGGGACGCCGCAGGAGGGCGCGTGCAAGGGCGAGTCGCTGGCGCTGTCCGCCCGACAGCGTGACGCCGCGCTCGCCGACGACGGTTTCGAGGCCGCCGGGCAGGTGGTCGACGAAGTCGGCGGCAGCCACCTGCCGGAGCACCCGACGGACCTCGTCGTCGTCGACCTCCCGGTCGAGGACCAGGTTCCGGCGGACGGTGTCGGCGAACAGGAACGTCTCCTGGAACACCGGGGCGACCACGTCCGGCACCCCGTCGGCGCCCAGGTCGGCGACGTCGACGCCGCCGAGGGCGATGTGGCCACCGGTCACCGGCATCAGGCCCGCCATCAGGTCGAAGAGGGTGCTCTTGCCGGATCCGGTCGCACCGACGAGGGCCACCGACTCACCGGCGGCGACGTCGGCGCTGAGCCCGTCGAGGACCGGTGTGCCGTCCTCGTAGGCGAACACCACGGCGTCGAAGCGGACGCCGACGCCGGCGGGCACCGCGGGCGGATCTGACGGACGGTCCTCGACCTCCGACCCGAGGACCTCGTCGATGCGGTCCATCGCCACCACCGACCGGGGCATCTCCTGGAAGAGGAACCCGAGGATCTCCATGGGCGCGGCCAGCAGGTTGAACAGGGCCATCGACCGGACCACGTCGCCGACGGTGACGGTGCCGGCGTCAACGAGCAGCGCACCCAGGAGGAGGAGCACCATGATCCCGAGGTTCGGGAGGGCGTAGACCCAGGGCAGGAACACCGCCCGCAGCCGACCGATCTCGATGCGTTCCCGCCGGAGCAGGTCGGAGGCCTCGGCCAGGCGCTCGACCTCGTCGGCCTCGCGGCCCAGGGTCTTGACGACGAGGATGCCGTCGAGGCTCTCGTGGGCGATCCCGGACACGACCCCGACCCACTCCTGGGCCCGTGCGGCCGGGGCCTCGACGGCCCGGGTGTAGCGCTGGTTGATGACAGCCAGGGTCGGGAACAGCACGAGCGCCACCAGGACGAACCACGGATGGACCAGCAGGAGGCTGACCAGCGACACGACGACCAGTGCCACGACCGACATGGAGAACGCCAGCGGCATCAGCATCGACGAGGCGGTCTCGACGTCGGCGTCGGCGTGGGCGAGGAGGCGCCCCGCCGGCCGAGACCGGTAGAACGCCAGCGGGGTGTCGAGGTAGCGGTCGAGGATGGCGAGCCGCCACGTCCGCTGCGTCCGGGCGACGGCGGTGAAGTTGAAGAACCGACGCACCATCATCGACACGCCACGCACCACGCCGACCAGGGCGATCGCGACGGCACCGGCCAGGGCCGTGCCACGGTCGACGCCACCGCCGTCGAGGCCGGGGACGATCAGCTCGTCGGTGACCCGACCCAGGACGACCGTGTACCCGACGACGGCCACGGCAAACACATTGGCTCCCGTGATGCCGAGCAGGTGCGGCAGGGGGTGGGCGCGGAAGGACCGGACGATGAGCCGGCCCCCGCGCCGGAAGACCCCGTCCGCCTCCGGTGGCGCCGGGGGCGGGTCGTCAGAGGCGGTCAACGATCGCCTGGGCGAACTCCGAGCACTTCACCTCGGTCGCCCCGTCCATGAGGCGGGCGAAGTCGTAGGTGACGACCTTGTCGCTGATGGCCGACTCGAGCGCCCGAACGATGTCGTCGGCGGCCGACTGCCAGCCGATGTGCTCGAACATGAGCACGCCCGACAGCAGCACGGATGACGGGTTCACCTTGTCCTGGCCGGCGTACTTGGGCGCCGTGCCATGCGTGGCCTCGAAGATGCCGTGGCCGGTGACGTAGTTGGCGTTGCCGCCGGGGGCGATGCCGATGCCGCCGACCTGGGCCGCCAGGGCGTCGGAGAGGTAGTCGCCGTTGAGGTTCATGGTGGCGATCACGTCGAACTCCGACGGCCGGGTCAGCACCTGCTGGAGGGCGATGTCGGCGATGGCGTCCTGGACGAGGATGTGGTCGCCGGGGTCACCGTCGCAGTCGTCCCAGCCGACGGCCACGTCGGCGAACTCCTCACGAACCAGTTCGTAGCCCCACCGCTGGAAGGCGCCCTCGGTGTACTTCATGATGTTGCCCTTGTGCACCCAGTGGACCCGGGGCCGCGCATGGTCGACGGCGTACTGGAGGGCGGCACGCTGGAGGCGCTGCGATCCGGTCTTAGAGATGGGCTTGATGCCGATGCCGGCGTCCTCGCGGATCTGCCAGTTGAAGGCGTCCTCGAGGAGTTCCCGCAACTTGAGCGCCTCGGGCGTCATGGCCTCGACCTCGAGGCCGGCGTAGATGTCCTCGGTGTTCTCGCGGAAGATCACCATGTCGACCAGTTCGGGGTGCTTCACCGGCGACGGCACGCCCTGGAACCAGCGGACCGGACGCAGGCAGACGTACAGGTCGAGGATCTGGCGGAGTGCGACGTTGAGGCTGCGGAAGCCACCGCCGACCGGGGTGGTCAACGGGCCCTTGATGCCGATCAGGTACTCGGTGAAGACCTCGACGGTCTCCTGTGGGAGCCACTCGCCGGTCTCGTTGTAGGCCTTCTCGCCGGCCAGCACCTCGCGCCACTCGACGGCGTGGCCGTGCTTGGCGGCGGCGGCGTCGAGGACGAGGCGGGCGGCCGGCCAGATGTCGATGCCGGTGCCGTCGCCCTCGATGAAGGGGATGATCGGCTCGGCGGGGACCTGGAGGCGTCCGTCGGCGCCCATCGCGATCTTCTCACCCATGCCGTCGACCCTATCCAGCGCCGGCCCGCAGCGGCGAAGTCGCGTTCAGGCGACGGTGCGCTCGGCCGCCTCGACGGTATTGCGCAGCAGCATCGCCACGGTGGTCGGACCCACGCCGCCGAGGCGGGGCGTGATCCACGAGGCAACCTCGCCGACCGACTCGTCGACGTCGGCCAGCAACTTCTTGCCCTCCCAGGAGATGCCGCCGCTCACGACGACCGCACCGGGCTTGACCATCTCGGGCGTCACGAAGCCGGGGATGCCCACGGCGGCCACCACGATGTCGGCCTCTCGGGTCAGGTCGGCCAGGTCGGGCACGGCCGAGTGCACCACGGTGACGGCGGCGTTGGCACCGGGCGCCTTGGTGGTGAGCAGCAGCGACAGGGGCCGGCCCAGCGTGGGGCCACGGCCGATCACGACCACGTGGCGGCCCGAGATGTCTATGTCGTAGTGCACGAACATGGCCTGGATGCCGGCCGGCGTGCACGGCACCGGGCCTTCCTCCTGGAGCACCAACCTGCCCAGGTTGGTGGGGTGCAGGCCGTCGGCGTCCTTGGCGGGGTCCATGGCCGACAGGGCGGCGTTGAAGTCGAAGCCGGAGGGGACCGGGTGCTGGATGATGTAGGCGTGGACAGCCGGGTCCTCGTTGAAGGCGGCGACCGCCTCGTCCAGCGCCGACGGGGCTGCGTCGGCCGGCACATGGATGTGCTGGGAGGTGAAGCCCACGCTCTCGCAGGTCTCGTGCTTCTTGCGGACGTAGCCGGCGCTGGCGCCGTCGTCGCCCACGAGGATCGTACCGAGTCCCGGGGTGATCCCCTTGGCGGCAAGCGCCTCGACCCGGGTACGGACATCGTCGAGGACGGCGTCGGCGACCGGTCCCCCGGCGAGCAGTTGTGCAGTCATGGCGGAGCACGCTATCCCCCGGTGGGCGCCTCCTGGCCGGGACCGCCTCCCTGGGCGGGGATGCCCTCAGTGCCGGAAGTGGCGCTCTCCGGTCAGGACCATCGCCATGCCGGCCTCGTCGGCGGCGGCGATCACCTCGTCGTCGCGTACCGAACCGCCCGGCTGGATGACCGCCGTGGCACCGGCGTCGATGGCGGTGTCGAGGCCGTCCCGGAACGGGAAGAAGGCGTCGCTGGCGCAGGCGCCGCCGGCCGCCCGACCGTCGGCCTTCTCGGCGGCGATCCGGCCGGCGTCGCGGCGGTTCTGCTGGCCGGCGCCGATGCCGACGGCGCACCGGTCCTTGGCCAGGACGATGGTGTTGGAGTTGACCCGGGCGGCCACCCGCCAGGCGAACTCGAGGTCGGCCCACTCGGCGTCGGTGGGCGCCCGCTCGGTGGCGACCCGCCAGCCGGTTCGGTCGAGGGCGCCGTCGTCGCCGACGGCCAGGACGTCGGTGGTCTGCACGAGGAGGCCGCCGTCGATGCTTCGGACCTCGAGGTCTGGCCAGGTCGGCGCCGGTGCCTCGAGGATGCGGAGGTTGGCCTTCTCCTGGAGCCTCGCCAGGGCGTCGGCCTCGTAGGCGGGGGCGACGACGACCTCCGTGAACGCCTCGCCCAGGGCCTCGGCCATGGCGAGGGTGACCGGTCGGTTGACGGCGACGATGCCGCCGAAGGCCGAGACGGGGTCGCAGGCGTGGGCGGCCATGTAGGCGGTGGCGACGTCGTCGCCGATGGCAGCGCCGCACGGGTTGGCGTGCTTGATGACGACGGCTGCCGACTCGTCACCGAGGCAGTGGGCCAGCCGCCAGGCCGCCTCGGTGTCGAACAGGTTCAGGTACGACATGGCCTTGCCGCCGTGGACGACGGCGTCGTCCCACCAGCCGCGCTGCCCGATCTCACGGTAGCGGGCGCCCTGCTGGTGGGGGTTCTCGCCGTAGCGCAGGTCGCCGGTCGACTCGAGGGCGAGGTGGAGGGTCGGCGGCAGCGGTCCGGCGTCGGCGGGGTCGCACTCGTCGAGCCACCGCACGATGGCGGCGTCGTAGGCGGCCGTGTGGGCGAAGGCGGCCCGGGCCAGGCGGTGCCGGGTGGCGTCGGACAGGGCGCCGTCCGCCCGTAGTTCCTCGAGCACCGGGCCGTAGTCGGCGGGGTCGACGACGATGCCGACGTGGGCGTGGTTCTTGGCGGCTGCCCGCACCATCGTCGGTCCGCCGATGTCGATCAACTCGATGCCGGGGTCGGAGGTGAACGGGTAGAGGTTGCCGACGACCAGGTCGATCGGGGTGATCCCCCGGGCCTCGAGGTCGGCCACGTGGTCGGGGTTGGACCGGTCGGCCAGGATGCCGCCGTGGACCATCGGGTGGAGGGTCTTGACCCGACCGCCGAGCATCTCGGGGGCGCCGGTCACCTCGGTGACCTCGGTGACGGCGACGCCCTCGCCGGCCAGCAGGGTGGCGGTGCCGCCGCTCGAGACGATCTCCCAACCCAGGCCGACGAGTCCCCGCGCGAGGTCGACGATCCCGGCCTTGTCGTAGACGGACAAGAGGGCGCGGGGACTCATTCGGGGGCTCCTTGGGGTGGCGGTGTGTCGAGCAGGCTGCGGATGGTGCCGACGTAGAGCCGCCGTTCGACCGTCTTGATCCGCTCGTGGAGGGAGGCCACGTCGTCGTCGGGCAGCACCGGCACGGTCTCCTGGGCGAGGATCGGGCCGGCGTCGACCTCCAGCTCGGCGAGGTGGACGGTGCAGCCCGTCACCGGCACCCCGTGGTCGAGCGCCTTCTCGACGGCGTGCCAGCCGGGGAACGCCGGCAGCAGCGACGGGTGGGTGTTGAGGATCCGTCCGGCGTAACGGTCGTAGATGGGCTGCTCGAGGATCGTGCCGAAGCCGGCCATGGCGACCAGTTGGATCCCGGCAGCCTCGAGTTCGGCCGTGAGCCGCTCGGTGTAGGCCACCCTGTCGAAGTCGTCGCCGAAGGTGTCCCGCTCGACGACCGTGGCGGGGATGCCGTGCCCGGCGGCCAACTCGACGGCCCGGCAGGGCCGGTCAGCGACCACCAGCGCGACCGGCAGGTCGGCGTCGACCATGGCGTCGAGGATCGTCCCCGTGCCGGAGACCAGGACCGCGAGCCTCATGCCGGCGACCCTACCCCTGCGGGTTGTCGGGTCGATCCGGTTTCCGGCGTCGGTTCGGCTAGAGCGAGGCGACGATCTCGGCCATGAGCTCGCCGGCCTCGGTCGGGTTCTGCCCGACCAGGGCGCCTGCCTCGCGCAGCGCCGCCATCTTGGCGTCGGCCGTGCCCTTCCCACCCGAGACGATGGCACCGGCGTGGCCCATCTTCTTGCCAGGGGGGGCGGTCACGCCGGCCACGTAGGCGGCAACCGGCTTGGTCATGTGGTCGCGGATGAAGGTGGCGGCCTCCTCCTCGGCCGAGCCCCCGATCTCGCCGATCATCATGACGGCCTTCGTCTCGGGGTCGGCTTCGAACGCCTCGAGGCAGTCGATGAAGCTGGTGCCGGGCACCGGGTCGCCGCCGATGCCGACGCAGGTCGTGCAGCCGATGTCCTTCTCCTTGAGCTCGTAGAGGGCCTGGTAGGTGAGGGTGCCGGAGCGGCTGACGATGCCGACCGGACCGCCGGGGAGGGCGATGTGGCCGGCAGTGATACCGATGTTGCAGCGTCCGGGGGAGATGATCCCGGGGCAGTTGGGGCCAAGCAGCTGAACGTTCGGAAAGTCGCGGCGCAGCCGGTTGTAGAGGCGGGCCTCGTCGTGGGCGGGCACGCCCTCGGTGATGGCGACCACGAACTCGACGCCGCCCTCGGCGGCCTCCAGCACGGCGTCGTGCACGCCGGGTGCCGGGATGAAGATGCACGAGGCGGTGGCGCCGGTGGCGTCGACCGCGTCAGCGACGGTGGCGAAGATCGGGACGCCGTCGACGTCAGTGCCGGCCTTCCTCGGGTTGGTGCCGGCCACGACCTGCGTGCCGTAGTCCCGGTTGAGCAGGCCGTAGTAGCGGCCCTGGCTGCCGGTCAGCCCCTGGTAGACGACCTTGGTGTTCTCGTCGACGAAGATGCTCATGCGCCCGTCTCCTCGGTGGCGCCGGCCAGTTCGACCGCTCGCCGTGCGGCCGAGAGCATGTCGGGCGCCATCTGGAGCGAGTCGGAGAGGTGCGGCTCGAGGATGGCCCGCCCCTCGTCGGCGTTGGTGCCGTCCAGCCGGATGACGATGGGCGCCCCGATGTCGACCCGGTCGAGCGCCTCGACGATGCCGTTGGCGACCTCCTCGCCGCGGGTGATGCCGCCGAAGATGTTGATGAAGATGGAGCGGACGGCCGGGTCGTTGTTGATGACCTCGAGGGCACCTGCCATGACGTCGGCGTTGGCGCCACCCCCGATGTCGAGGAAGTTGGCGGGGCTGCCACCCACCTGGTTGACGACATCGACGGTGGACATGGCGAGGCCGGCGCCGTTGGCGATCACCCCGACCGAACCGTCCAGGCCGACGTACTGGAGTCCCTTCGCATGGGCGGCGGTCTCGCGCTCGTCGCGGGGCTGGGTCTCGTCGTAGGCCGCGTATGACTCGTGGCGGAAGGTCGAGTTGCCGTCGAGCGTGACCTTGGCGTCGAGGACGTGGACCCGGCCGTCGTCGGTGAGGATCAGGGGGTTGACCTCGACGAGGTCGGCGTCGCCCTCGACGTAGGCCCGGTAGAGCTGCTGGAGGATGACCACGGTGCCCTCGACGGCCGCGTCCGACAGGCCGGCCGCGGCGACCCACTGGCGGGCGGTGCCCTCGTCGAGCCCGTCGATGGTGTCGACCCAGATCTTGGCGATGGCGTCGGGGTTCTCCTCGGCCACGGCCTCGATCTCGACGCCGCCCTCGACGGACAGCATCCCGAGGTGCTTCTTGGCGGAGCGGTCGAGTGTGAAGGAGGCGTAGTACTCCTCGGCGATGTCGGAGGCCTTCTCGATCCAGACGCGACCCACCACGTGGCCCGAGATGTCCAGCCCGAGGATGTTGCCGGCGTGCTCGCGGACGTCGTCGACGGTGGCAGCGAACTTGACGCCGCCGGCCTTGCCCCGGCCACCGGTGTGGACCTGGGCCTTGACCATGACGGGCATGCCGAGCCGTTCGGCGGCGGCCACGGCCTCGTCGACGGTGAAGGCAACCTCGCCGTCGGATACGGGCATGCCGTAGCCGGCGAAGAACTGCTTGCCCTGGTATTCGAAAAGGTCCACGAGGTGCTCCCGTTGGTCGCGGCGTGCGGTCCCGGCCCGGGGTACGTCGAGTCGGGTCGCCCCGGCGATACTAGGCAGCGCCCGTGGGCGGCACCCCAGTGCGCCGACGGGCCATGCGTCACACCAGTCCACCCATCGAGTTGCCGAGTCGCAGGAGGGATCCCACGTGCCCGTCGCCCAGGGCGTCTCGTTCGACACCCGTCGTGCGGTACTCATTGGCCTGGCCGGCCTCGCCTCGGCCGTCGGCCTGCTGGTGCTGATGCTGTGGCTGGCCGGTAGCAAGCCGTCGCTGGAGGTTCGGCTCGGCGACAGCGACTTCCGGGGCATCGACGCCGCCGACCTGGCCGAGGAGATCGCCGACAACGGACCGGTGCCGTTCCCGGACCTGGTCGGCCGGGACCGTCCGATCTGGGTCACCCACGCCGGCGCCGACCCGACGACCGGCTGGTTCGCCTTCTTCGCCCGGGTGCCGGGCGTCAGCGCCGACTGCCTCGTGCAGTGGGACGCCGACCAACACCTCTTCTTCGACTCTTGCGAACCGTCGGCCACGTTCCCGCCCGACGGTGCCGGGCTGGAACAATTGGCCTGGCGGGTGGAGGGCGGCGAACTGCGCATAGCGATCAACGACCCGGACCGAGACTGAGGAGACCACACAGGTGACCGAGAAGCTGTACCTGCGCGACGCCGACCTGCGGTCGTTCGATGCGGCCGTCGTGGCAGTCGACGGCCAGCGCGTCGAGCTGGACCGCACCGCCTTCTACGCCACCAGCGGCGGCCAGCCCCACGACACCGGCCACCTCATCTGGGCCACCGGCGCCGCCCAGGTGCTGGACGTGACCGCCGACGGGGACCGGGTCCTGCACGCGCTGGCCGGGCCGGTCCCGGAGGTGGGCGCCACCGTGACCGGGGAGGTCGACGACGAGCGCCGACGCCACATGATGCGCACCCACACCGCCATGCACATCCTGTGCGGGGTGATCTGGCGGGACTGGCTGCGGGTCGTGACGGGCGGGAACATGGACGCCCTGTCGGGTCGCATGGACTTCGAGTTCGCCGAACTGCCGGTGGACTTCGCTGCCGACCTGGAAGAGCGGTGCAACGTCGAGATCGCCGCCGACCGGGAGGTCCGGGTCTCGTTCCTGGACCGTGGGGAGGCGGTGCTGGACCGCGACCTGATCCGGACCAAGGTCAACCTGATCCCCGACCATGTCACCGAGATCCGCCTGGTGGACATCGTGGGCCTGGACCGGCAGGCCGATGGTGGCACGCACGTCTCGTCCACCGGGCAGGTCGGTCGTCTGGAGGTCACCAAGACCGAGTCGAAGGGCAAAGGCTTCAAGCGCGTGCGCTTCGTACTGCACGACGGATAGCAGCGGTTCCCGAGAGCCCTGCGGACGAGATGGAGGAAACTGCCACCATGGGGAGTCAGCGATGAGCGCCACCGGGTTGGAGTCCGGTTCCGCGCCCTCGCGGCGCTGGCACGACCTCGACGCGCTGCGCGGCTTCGCCATGCTGCTTGGCATCGGCCTGCACGCCGCCCTCGCCTTCATCCCCTCTTTCTGGCCGGTGCAGGACCGGACCGTCAGCACCGACGGGTGGTTCGACGAGTTCCTGGCGGGCGTCCACGCCTTCCGGATGCCGCTGTTCTTCCTGCTCAGCGGCTTCTTCACGGCGATGCTCTGGCGTCGCCGCGGCCTGGCGGCCCTCGTGTCGCACCGGGCCCGCCGGGTGGCCCTTCCGCTGCTGGTCGGCCTAGTGACGATCATCCCGGCCATGGACTGGGTGTCGGAACGCGCCGCAGAGCGGGGCATCGCCGACTATGCGACGGCCGCCGCCGAGAAGGGGGACATCTGGCTGCCAATATGGCTGGGCCAGCACGATGCCATTGCGGTCTCCGTCGCCAACGGCGCAGACGTCGACGAACGCAGCGAGACCAGGGACACGCCGCTGCACCTGGCGGCATTCCTGGACCAGCCCGAGGCGACGAAGTCGCTGTTGGACCTTGGCGCCGACTACCGCCTCCGCAACAAGGACGACGCCGATCCGTTGACGGTGGCGATCTGGATCGGGTCGGACTCGGTCGCCGACCAGCTCGTGGCTGCGGGTGCCGTGGACCGGCGCGACGTCGGAGAGCAGTGGAGCGACCTGGGATGGTTCGGCAGCGGCGCCGAATTCAGGCAGATGATCCTCGAGCCCACAGTCGAGGACGACACCGGACTGGAGTCGTGGATCGACCAGTTCCACCACTTGTGGTTCCTGTGGTTCCTGTGCTGGATGGTCGCCGGCTTCGTCGTCGTGGCGCCTGCCGTCGAGAGCCTCGGCCAATCGATCACCTCGGTTCGGGTGCAGCGGCGACTGCTCTGGTTGGCGTTTCCCCTGACGCTCCTGCTCCAGTACCGGATGGAGGGCGTCGCCGGAGAGCCGGCGTTCGGACCCGACACCTCCACGGGCCTGCGGCCCGCCCTCCACGTGATCCTCTACTACGCCGTCTTCTTCGGCTACGGGGCAGTCCTCTACGGGGCGCGCACCGACGACGGCGAGCCCCTGGTCGACCGGCTGGGCCGCCACTGGATGCTCGTCCTTCCCGCCACGGTGCTACTGGTCTTCCCGCTGGCGCTGGTCACCACCAACGAGTGGGCGGACCGGGATGCCGGCGTCGTGCTCCAGGCGGTCTTCTGCTGGGGGATGGTGTTCGGCCTGATCGGCCTGTTCCGGCGCCTGCTGGCCAAACCGCGCGCCTGGGTGCGGTGGCTCTCCGACTCCTCCTACTGGATGTACCTGGCGCACCTGCCGCTGGTGATCCTCGCCCAGGACCTGACCAGGTCCTGGGACCTCCCGGCCACCGCCAAGTTCCTGATGGTCTGCTGGACAGTGACGGCCGTGCTGTTCGTCGCCTATCGCTGGGTGGTGCGCCCCTCGCCGATCGGCTGGATGCTCAATGGCCGACTGCCCCGCAAGGTTCCCGACCCGAATGCGCCAACGTCGGCTGTGGCGCCGGCGCCAACTGGCGGCTGAGACGCGCGACAATTCACCGATGCGACTCGAGGGGAAGGCAGCGTTGGTCACCGGCGGCGCACAGGGCATCGGGCGCGAGAGTGCACTGCTGTTCGCCGCAGAGGGGGCCCGGGTCGCCGTCGTCGACATGAACCTGGATGGTGCCCGGGCGGTGGCCGACGAGATCGTCGCCGCCGGCGGCGAGGCCGTCGCCCTCGGCGCCGATGTGTCGGTCGATGCCGACGTGGCCGCCATGGTCGCCGGCACCGAGGAGGCCTTCGGCGCCCTCCACGTGCTGTTCAACAACGCCGGGATCATGCACCACGACGACGGCGACGCCCAGCAGACCTCCGACGAGGTTTGGCAGCGCACCATCGACGTCAACCTGAAGGGCGTCTGGCTGGGGTGCCGGCACGGGATTCCCGCCCTGCGCCGGGCCGGCGGCGGCTCGGTGATCAACACCGCCAGCTTCGTGGCCATCGTGGGCGCCGCCACGCCCCAGATCGCCTACACCGCCTCCAAGGGGGGTGTGCTGGCGATGACCCGGGAACTCGCCGTCGTCCACGCCCGCGAGGACATCCGGGTCAACGCCCTGTGTCCGGGGCCGCTGCGCACCGAACTGCTGATGTCGTTCCTCGACACCGAGGAGAAGCGCCAGCGCCGGCTGGTCCACGTTCCGATGGGGCGCTTCGGCGAGGCCTCCGAGATGGCGAGGGCAGCCCTGTGGCTGGCCTCCGACGAGTCGTCGTACACGACCGGCGCCGACTTCGTGGTCGACGGCGGGCTGACTGCCGCCTACGTCACCCCCGAATGACCGCGGTGCCGGTCACGCAGCCGGCAACCGGAGGAACAGGGCCTGGAGCAGCAGTGCCTCGTTCGGGTTTCGGACCAGTTCGCCGCCGACCTCGGTGATCGCGGCCGTGGCGTCCATCGCCGACGACCGGCCCCCCGCGGCCAGGTCCCGGTAGCGCCGGGCCAGGGTCGCCAGCCCGAAGCGCAGTTCGTCGTCTCTGAAGCGGCGAACCTCCCGCCGGTGGCGCTCGTCCTGTTGGCGCCGGCCCGACCCGCGGGTCCCGTAGGCCTCCTCTTGCTCCGCCAGGTCCTCGGTTTCCCGCTCGTGGCGGGTGGTGAGGGCGGCCTGGCCGTCGTCGATCAGGCTTCGGAGTTCCTCGACGAGCACGGCGACGGCTGCACCGCTGCCGTCGAGGCGGTCGGGCACCGACCACCAGGCGTCGCGCCGGTCCTGCAGGGTCGGATCACCGGCCAGCAGCCGTGCCCGGTCGAGGCTGCCCGCTGACGCGGCGGCCAGGTGGACGGCCCGGTCGGCGTCGACGCCGTCGGCTTCGAGGGCGGCGGCCACCACCTCGTCGGGCAGCGGCGGGAGGTCGACCCGAACACACCGCGAGGCGACCGTGACGTGCCCGTCGGGCACCGCCTCGGACAGCAGCAGGAAGACGACGGTGGCCGGCGGCTCCTCGATGGTCTTGAGCAGGCTGGCCGCCGACTCCGGCTCGGCCGTGTCGAAGCGGTCGACGACCACCACCTTGCGGTCGGCCTCGATCGGCGATCGGGAGGCCTCGACGGTGATCCCCTCGGCCTCCTCCACCAGCAGGGCCCGCCCGCCCGAAGCGATCCACACCAGGTCGGGGTGCCGTCCGGCGATCGCCAGGCGGCGGTGGCGGTCGGCGTCGTCGGCTTCGGTGCCGTCGGACAGGAGCGCCCCGGCGAACGCCCGTGCGGCGTCGGCCCGTCCCGCCCCGGGTGGCCCGACGAGGAGGTACGCGTGCACGGGCGACGCCACGGCGGCGCGAAGTAACGCCACGGCCTCGTCCTGCCCGACGACCGCGGCCCAGAGTTCCTCGTCGGTCATGCCAGGCGGGCGGACACCGCCGCCTGCAGCCGCTGGGCGACCTCGTCGACCGCTCCCGACCCGTCGACGACGAGCCACCGTTCGGGGTCGGCCTCGGCGAAGGACCGGTAGGCCGAAACCACCCGTGCATGGAAGTCCTCTCCGGCCTGCTCGATGCGGTCGAGGGCCCGGTCGAGGCGTGCGGCGGTCGTGGCCGCATCGACGTCGAGCAGGACGACGAGGTCCGGCAGGACGCCGTCGACGGCGAAGGTCGAGAGGGCATGGACGGTGTCGATGCCGAGTTCGCGTCCGGCACCCTGGTAGGCCAGCGAGGAGTGCAGGTAGCGGTCGGTCACGACGTCGAGGCCATCGGCCAGCGCCGGGGCGACCACGCGGTCCACGTGCTGGGCCCGGGCCGCCGCCATCAGCAGCGCCTCGGCACGGGCGCACGGGGCCTCTCCAGAGGTGGCGAGCAGCAGTTCGCGGATCTGCTCCCCCAGCGGCGTGCCTCCCGGCTCCCGGGTGAACACGGCGCCCAGGGCCTCGGCCAGCAAACGGGCCTGGGTGCTCTTGCCCGACCCCTCGCCACCCTCGACGGCGATCAGCCGGCCGGTCACGGCGTTCCCCCGGATCGTTCCCCGTTGCGTTCGCCGACCCGCAGCGACGCCACGGCCACGACGCCGGCGACGAGGATGATCACGGCAGCCAGCCACAGGGTCAGGCGCACGCCCGGAACGTAGACGTCGATACCCAGCACCTCGACGTTCCGCTCCCAGAAGCGCTTCGACAACCGGTCGAGGCTCTCCTCGAGCAGCGGCCCGATGGCCAGGGCGAACAGGACGCACGTGCGCACGAGCGTGTACAGGGTGGAGAAGATCCGACCCCGCATGTTGTCGTCGACGTTCTCGTGGAGGAGCGTGAACCCGAGCACGTAGACGGTGCCGGCGCAGAGTCCGATGCCATAGACCATCGCCACCGAGAAGTGGAGCCGGCTGAACGTCGCGGACAGGGCGAGGAACACGGCGGCGGCCACGAGGGCCCAGGTGAAGACGCGGGCCTTGTCGAGGCGCCGCTGGCCCAGCGAGATGAGGGCCACGCCGGTGGCGACGCCGAGGCCCAGCGCCGTGATGAAGTAGCCGTAGCCGGAGTCGCCTGCGTCGAGAAGGTCGGTGGCGTAGATGGCGCCGAGCGGCACGAGCATGCCGCCGCCGATCAGGCCCGTGGCGAGGCCCATGTTGACGGTCCGGACGACGGGATTCTGGAAGGCGAACCGCCATCCCTCCCGGAGTTCGTCGAGCGGGTGGGCAAGCTGATTGCGGCGCAGCTTGGCGGCGCGCCGCTCTTCCTTGGGACGCACCGGGAGCGGCAGGGTGACGATCAGCACGGCAGCCACGAGGAACGTGAGGGCGTTGGCGTAGAACGCCAGCCCCTCCTCATCGAGGCGCAGGTTGTCGGCCCAGGAGGAGTCGAACAACGCCGTCGAGAGCCGGCCGAAGAGGACCATCAGGCCGGCACCGAGGGGGAAGGTCCCGTAGGCGGCGACGATCGACAGGGAATTGGCCGAGGCCAGCTGGTCCTCGGGCACCACATGGGGTACCGACGCCTCCTTGGCCGGCGACCACATCATCGTGAAGGCCTCGAGCAGCAGCGATGCCACGACGAGGCCCCAGACGGTCTCGACGAAGGGCAGCGACAACATGACGAGTGCCCGGCAGACGTCGCAGGTCACCATGACCCGCTTGCGGTTCAAACGGTCGACGAGGACGCCGGCGATCGGGCCGAAGAAGAAGCCGGGGGCGATACGGGCCGCCAGCACGAGGCTCAGCGATGCGCCCTCCGAGCCGGAGCCCACCCGGATGGCCAGCAGGCTGATGGCGAGCAGGCCCAGCCAGTCGCCGGTGGCGGACACCACCTGGGCCAACCACAGCCGGAAGAACGCCGGGGAGCCGAATACCCGGACGTGCAGCGCCTCCCGGACGACGGTCTGGGGTTCGGTGAGGCTCGCCTCGACGACTGGACCCTGTTCGTCGCGTGCTGGCCCCCCGGTCTCGTCATGCACGGCGCCACTCTACGGGAGCGGTCGGACCCGGTCCGAAGAAGGGGCGAATCGCGGCTCAGGAGCGACGACTGCGGGACTTCTTGGTCGCCGGACCCTTGGCGCGCCGTTCGGCGAGCAGCTCCTGGGCCCGCTCGTCGGTGAGTTCCTCGACGGAGTCGCCGCGGCGCAGCGAGGCGTTGGTCTCACCGTCGGTGACGTAGGGGCCGTACTGGCCGTCCTTGAGCAGGATCTCCCTGCCGCTGGTGGGGTCGGTGCCCAGGGTCCGCAGGGGAGCCTTGGCCTTGGCCCGACCGAACTTCTTGGGCTGGGCGAGGATGGTGAGGCACTCCTCGAGCGTGATCGTGAGGAGTTGTTCCTCGGTGTCGAGGCTCCGGCTGTCGCTGCCCCTCTTGAGGTACGGGCCGAACCTGCCGTTCTGGACGGTGATCTCGACGCCGTCGGTCGGGTCGGTGCCGACGGTGCGGGGCAGGCTCAGCAGTTCGAGCGCCTCGTCGAGGGTGAGGCGCTCGAGGGTCATGGTCTGGAAGAGCGAGGCCGTCTTGGGCTTGGGAAGTGAGTCGAGTTCGGCGATCCGGTCGAGTTCGGCGACCATCTCGTCGACGGAGGCGAACTGGTCGAGGACCCCGTAGAAGGCCTCCAGGTTGTCGAGCCGCTGCTCGGCGTCACCCTCGCGGAGTTCGGCCAGGTACCCGGCGGCCTCGAGGGTCCCGCGCACGACCTCTCCCGGCGAGGCGTCGCTCTCACCCCCACGCACTGCGTGCCGCAGGTCGAGGAAGGCGGCGATCCCGGCGAGGGCCGGCCCAGTGACGCCCGCCGCCTCGGCCTCCTCGAGGGCGTCGACGAGCGACCCGCCGGTGGCGGCCTGGTGCTGCTCGAGCTTGTCGAACGCCCCCTTGCCGATCCCCCGCTTCGGGTTGACGAGGGCCTTGCGGACGGCCTCGTCGTCGGGGTCCGCAGCGACGGCACCGGCGTAGGCGAGGGCGACCCGCAGTTCGGCCTTGTGGAGCGGCTGGGCCGACAGGCGACCACCCGGCGACGAGGGCGACGGCCACTGGGGGAAGCGGCCCAGCGAGACGTACGGCCCGAACTTGCCGGCCTTGGCGATCACCGGAAGGCCCGTCTCGGGGTCGTCGCCCAGGACGCGCTCGGTGGGCTGGTCGAGGAACTCGAGGGCCTTCTCGACGCTCAACTCGTCGGGCACCTGGTCGTCGGGGATCGACGCCGTCCGCTCGCCCACCTCCACGTAGGCGCCGAACTTGCCGAAGCAGGCGACGACGGGCTCGCCCGCCGCCGTCTCGCCGAGTGGAACGGTGCTGACGCCCTTGGGGTCGATGTCGCCGAGCCGGGTGGTGACCTTGGCCTTGAGGCCGATGTCGTCGGCGGAACCGAAGTAGAAGGCGTGGAGCCACGGCACCGCCTCGGCCTCGCCGTTGGCGATGGCGTCCAGGTCGCCCTCCATCGAGGCGGTGAAGTCGTAGTCGACCATGCGGGGGAAGTGCCGTTCGAGGAGCGTGGTCACGGCGAAGGCGCTGAGGGTCGGCACCAGCGCCGAACCCTTGCGCCACACGTAGTCGCGGCCCTGGATGGTCTCGATGATCGAGGCGTAGGTGGAAGGCCGCCCGACGCCGAGTTCCTCGAGCCGCTTCACGAGGGACGCCTCGGTGAGTCGGGCCGGCGGCTGCGTGGTGTGGCCGTCGGGCGACGCTGCGGCCACGGTGACCGGGTCGCCGGTCGCCATCTCCGGCAGCACCCGCTCCTGCTCCTCAGTGATGCCGTCGCGGGTCTCCTCGACGGCCTCGACGTAGGCGCGGCGGAAGCCCTGATGGGTGATCATGGTGCCGCTGGCGCCGAGCAGCAGCGAGCGCCCGGCGGCGGAACCGCTGAACCGGACCTGGACGGTCTCACCGACGGCGTCGGTCATCTGGGAGGCGACGGTCCGCTGCCAGATCATCTCGTAGACCCGGGCCTCGGACGGCGGCAGTTCGCCAGCCACCTCGTCGGGATGCCGGAAGCGGTCGCCGGCGGGCCGGATGGCCTCGTGGGCCTCCTGGGCGTTGCGGACCTTCTTCTCGTAGGTACGCGGGGCGTCCGGGAGGTAGTCACGGCCGAAGCGCTCCTCTACCTCGGCCCGGGCGGCGCGCAGCGCGGTGTCCGACAGGGTCGTGCTGTCGGTCCGCATGTAGGTGATGTAGCCCTTCTGGTAGAGGCCCTGGGCGGCATGCATGGCGAGGGCCGCCGAGAGCCTCAGGCGCCGACCGGCCTCCTGCTGGAACGTGGAGGTGATGAACGGGGCCGCCGGCCGACGCCGGTACGGCTTCGACTCGACGGACGCGACCTCGACGGTCTCGCCGACCAGCCCGTCGGCGAGGTCCGTCACGGTGGCCTCGTCGAGCACCATCGCCGCCCGAGCCAGGGCGCCGTCGTCGCCGAAGTCGCCGCCGGAGGCGACGCGGCCACCGTCGACCTCGACCAGCGAGGCGTCGAACACGGTTTCCCCGACGGTCAGCGTCAGGTCGAGGTCCCAGTAGTCGGCCGGCACGAACGCCATGCGCTCCCGCTCGCGCTCGACGACGATCCGCGTGGCGACCGACTGGACCCGCCCGGCGGACAGGCCGGTGGTGATCTTCTTCCAGAGCACCGGCGAGATCTCGTAGCCGTAGAGGCGGTCGAGCAGGCGACGTGCCTCCTGGGCATCGACGAGGCGCCGATCGATCTCCCGGGTCTCGTCGAGGGCCCGGCGGATCGCCGCTGGAGTGATCTCGTGGAACACCATCCGCTTTACCGGCACCCTGGGGTTCAGCACCTCGAGCAGGTGCCAGGCGATGGCCTCTCCCTCCCGGTCCTCGTCCGTGGCGAGGTAGAGCTCGTCGGCATCGGCGAGCTTTTGCTTCAGGGTCCGGATCTGGTCCTTCTTCTGCGGGCTGACGACGTAGATCGGCTTGAAGTCGTTGTCGACGTCGATTCCCAGGTTCGCCCAGGACTCGCCCTTGTAGGCCGCGGGGACGTCCTTGGCCCGCATCGGGAGGTCGCGGATGTGGCCGATCGACGACTCGACGACGTAGCCGTCCCCGAGGTAGCCGGCGATGGTCTTCGCCTTGGCTGGCGACTCGACGATGACGAGCTTGTGGCTCACGGCGTGCACTCCGGTCCCGGCATGGAGGTCAGGTTCCGACGGGCGGGCAGTCGACGTCGGCGGCGGGCTGGATGGCCGCCGGCTTCGACCGGTAGAGGATGATCGAACCGATGGCCCCGGCGACAACCGACGCCGCGAGCACGCCGATCTTGGCCTCGTCGCGCAGGAGGGGCGAGTCGTAGGCGAGGTTGGTGATGAAGAGGGACACGGTGAAGCCGATGCCGGAAATGGCGGCGACCCCCACGATGTGCCGTGGCGCCGCACCCGCCGGCAGGGCGCTGAGGCGGAAGCGGACGGCCAGCAGGGTGAAGACGGAAACGCCCACGGTCTTGCCGACGACGAGGCCAAACACGACGCCCAACGTGACCGGCGCGCCGACGGCGTCCGCCAGGGAGTCGCCACTGAGCTCGATGCCGGCGTTGGCCAGGGCGAAGATGGGGATGACCACGAGGCTCGTCAACGGGTGCAGGAGGTGCTCGATGCGCTCCGCCACCGACACCGACTCGCCGAGGAGGAATCCGGCACGGCGGACCGTGTCGGCGTCGACCTCGCCGTCGACGATCGGCTGGACCGCCTTGCTGGCGTGCTCGGGGCCGGTGAGGGGCGTGGCGGGCGCCAGGAGCCCCATCGCCACGCCGGCCAGCGTGGCGTGGATGCCGGACTCGAACGTGGCGTACCAGAGCAGCAGGCCCAGCCCCACGTAGATCGGCGTGTACCAGACCCGCATCTTGGTAAGCACCCGGACGGCCACGAGGACGGCGGCGGCGACGACCAGCCACTCGGCCTCCAGCGACCCCGTGTAGAAGATGGCGATCACGACGATGGCGCCGATGTCGTCGACGATCGCCAGCGTCAGGAGGAACACCTTCAGCGGCGTCGGCACTCGATTGCCCAGCAGCGAGAGGATGCCGACGGCGAAGGCGATGTCGGTGGCCATCGGGATTCCCCATCCCGTCGACGGGTCGCCGCTCGGATTGAACAGCAGGAAGGCTGCAGCGGGCACGACCATGCCGCCGAGGGCAGCCACGGCGGGGAGCAGGGCCGCCCGGGGATGGCGCAGTTCGCCGGCCATGAGTTCGCGCTTGATCTCGAGGCCGACGACGAGGAAGAAGAGGACCATGACGACGTCGTTGACGACCTCGGCGAGCGTGAGCGGGTGGCCGTCGTGCTCGAGGGTGAACCAGTCGCCGATGGCGAGGTGGACCTCGGAGTGCCAGAAGCCCCCGTAGCCGGCCGACCAGGGCGAGTTTGCCCAGACCAGGGCGATGATCGTGGCGGCCACGAGGACGATGCCGCCGGCCGCCTCGACGCTGAGGAAGCGCAGCATGGGCCGACCGATGACGCGGGCAAGCGGACGGTCGCTGCCGAGCCAGGTCAGGGTCGAGGGGGGGGTTCGGTGGGCCATGCGGGTTGGTGGTTCGGGTCCTCGTTCGGTGTTGGGCGTCGGGCACCGTAGTGGGATCGGCCCCTGCTGCCACCGGTGATGTCCGGGGGTCGGTGGAGCAGCGGGGCCGTTCGGGCGTCGCTGACGGCCCGCGGAAGCACCTGCTCAGGTGTCGTCGCCTGCCGTGACGAAGCGCACCACGAGGCGCACGGCGGTGCCGTCGGGGCTGGTCTGGATGCTGGTCTCGTCGGCCAGGCGGCGCATCAACGACAGGCCCAGGCCCGACTCGTGCTCGAGTCGCTCGGGGGATTCGACGGCGGGCAGTTCGGCGACCTCGTCGGGTTCGAATCCCGATCCCCGGTCCGTGACCTCCACCTCGATCTGGTCCTCGGCCAGGTCGCAGCGCAACCGGATCCGCTCGTCCATCCCCGACCGGACTTGTGCCTCGATGGCGTTTGCCGCCGCCTCGGAGACCGCCAGGCGTAGGTCGGCGACGCGCTCCGGGTCGAGTGACGGGTCGGCCGCGGCGGCCTCGCCGACGACGGCCCGCGCCAGCTGGAGGTACTCGGGCCGGGCCGGGATCAGGAGTTCGACGACACCGCGTTGGCTCATGCCGGGGCACCGACCGCAGCGTCGACGTCGTCGTGCAGGACGAAGACCCGGTCGAGGTCGCACGAGGTGAAGACCCGCCGCAGCCTCGGCTCGGGACAGGCGATCAGCAGCTCGCCGTCGTGGCTGCGCACCCGGCGCAGGGCACCGATCACGGCGCCAAGGCCGGTCGAGTCGAGGAAGTCGACGCTACGTAGGTCCAGCACGAGGTGGGTGCGGCCCTCGGCGACGAGCCGGGCCACCTCCTGGCGGAGACGTGGCGCCCCGGCCATGTCGAGATCGCCGCGCAGGGCCAGCACGGTCCACGGGTCCCGCGGGATGCACTGGAGTTCGAGGTGCACCGGACGCCTTCCGCCTCTCTCTGGTCGTGGATCGCTGGACGAGTGGAACGGGCCCACGCTACCGAACGGCGTCGATCCGACGGGGCCAGGCCCCATGGGGGTCGACCACCTCCCGACGCATGGTCGCCGATGCCGTGAGCGTGATGTCGGGCAGCAGGTCGCCCACCAGCGGAACGTCGGTGGGATCCGGGGGGTCGCGCCCACCCCGGACAACGGGCGCCTCCTAGGCTCGCCGACGTGGAGGCCGCCTTCTTCGACCTGGACCGGACGGTGATCGCCCGGGCCTCGCTGGCCGCCTACGGGCCGGTCCTGCGTCGGGAGGGCTACCTCAACGTCCCCATGGCCCTCAAGGCCGCATGGGGGCAGGTCGTGTACCGGTTCTTCGGCGCCGATGACGACGCCATCGACCGGGCCCGCCGAACCGCACTGAGGCTGGCGACCGGCGTCGACCAGGAGTCGCTGCGTCGACTGGCCCGCGACCACCTGGCGGAGGTCATCGAGCCGATCGTGTTCGACGAGGCGCTCGAACTGCTCGACCGCCACCGCGACGAGGGCCGACTGGTGGTGCTGGTGTCGGCCTCACCGGTCGAGATCGTCGAGCCCCTCGCCACGCACCTGGGCGTGGACGAATTCGTGGCCACGACCCCGGAGGTGGACCCGGGCGGCCGCTACACGGGTGAGGTCGAATTCTCGGCACATGGCCCGGGCAAGGCCGAGGCGATGACCCGACTGGCTGCCGAACTGGACCTGGACCTCGCCGCCTCGTGGGCCTACTCGGACTCGGTGAGCGACTTGCCGATGCTCGAGGCGGTGGGCCATCCCGTCGCGGTCAACCCGGACCGGCAACTCCGACGCCTCGCTGGCGAACGGGAGTGGCCGGTCCTCGAGTTCGAGCGGCCGGTGGCGTTGGGCGACCGGGTGCCGCTGGACCGGCGCTGGGGGGTCGTGTCCGCGTTGACGCTGCTGGCCGCCATGGCGGTGTGGTCGGGCGTCCGCCGCGCCCGTCGTCGGTCCCGGGCCGCGGCCAGGGACGCCGGCGTCAGATCGATCGGACCTTCTTGACGGCCGCGGCGATCAGGGCGCCCAGAACCGTCAGCATCAACAGCTTCTTCACGCCAGCCATGATACGCAGCCCCGGTCGGGACGCGCCCCTGTCGGGACGCGAGATGGCGAGGGACGTGCCGCGCCGTTAGCGTCGTGACCGGAGGTGTCTGAGTACCTGGTGGGCTCCCCCGCCTTCAAAGCGGGTGGGACGGGCGATCCCCGTCCGGCGGGTTCGATTCCCGTCCACCTCCGCCAATCCGGCCCGGCGGGGGGCCGAGGCGTCCCGGGTCAGACGGCCAGCAGGTCGCGGGCGCCGGTGTCGGTGCTGGGGTGGCGCAACTTCGACATGGCCCGGGCCTCGATCTGGCGGATGCGCTCCCGGGTCAGGTTGAAGTGCTCGCCGACCTCCTCGAGGGTCCGCGGCTCGCCCCGGTCGAGGCCGAAGCGCAACTTCAGGATCTCGCGCTCGCGCTGGTCGAGGGGTGCCAGCAGGCGGCTGATCTCCTCGGGCAGCAGCGCCGTGGCGGCCCGTTCGAAGGGCGACTCGGCGGCCCGGTCCTCGACCACGTCACCCAGTTCGGCGTCGCCATCCTCGCGCAGCGGCTCGGAGAGCGACAGGGGCTCGGCAGCGAAGCGCAGGGCCTCGGTGACCTTGTCCTCGGGCATCTCGACCTCGCGGGCCAGTTCGGCCAGCGTGGCGGGACGGCTGTGCTTGTGTTCGAGGCGGGAACGGGCCTTCTGGAGGCGGGCCAGGGTGTCGCCGGCGTGCACGGGTAGCCGAATGGTGCGGCCGGTGTTGGCGATGCCGCGGGTGATGGCCTGACGGATCCACCAGGTGGCGTAGGTCGAGAACTTGAAGCCCTTGCGCCAGTCGAACTTCTCGACGGCGTGCATGAGTCCGAGGTTGCCCTCCTGGATGAGGTCGAGCAGCGGCAGGCCGGAGGCCTGGTACTTCTTGGCAATGGAGACGACCAGACGGAGGTTGGACTGGACGAAGGTGCGCTCAGCCTCCTCGCCCTGGCGGATGGCCCGACGGAGTTCTCGGCGCCGGGCCGGGGTGACCTTGGCACCGGCCTTGTCCATCTCGGCCTTGGCCTCGACGCCACCCTCGATCTTCTGGGCAAGCCGGACCTCGCCCTCCTTGGTCAGGAGGGGGTACTGGCCGATGTCGGTGAGATACAGGCGGACGAGGTCCTCTTCGTCTCGCTCAACCCGGTCCTTCGCCAATCTGGGCACTCCTCCGTCGTCCGGCGGGCGCCTCCGCGACGCCCGACCTCGTTGCTTCGGAGCGCTCACCGGATCCGTCGGGGCCCTCGTCGGACCCATCCAGACCGCTGTCGGTGTCGCCCTCACCGTTCCGTCGTCACCATATCGACGGTCCAGTGGAGCACAACACTCCAACGTGACCTTCGTCACGAATTGTCACAGAAGGGCGGGACGGCCCCTCAGCCGGTGAGCGGACGGGCCCCGTCGAGGGCGCCGAACGTCGCACCGTCGGCCGCGGGTCGGTCCTCGAGGTCGGCGAGGACGAGCCGGAGCACGCGTCGGGCCGGGGCGTCGGCGACGGCGTCGAGGTCTTCGGCGAGGCGCTCCAGGTCGGCGACGAGGCCATCGGCCACGGCGCCGGCGACCGCCAGTCGGTCCGCGGCCGGTACGCCGTCGAGGGCGGCGACCAGGTCGGCCACCCCGGGGTGGACCGGTCCGTCGTGCACGTCGCCGGCCAACAGCACCGAGTCGGGGACGAGGTCCTGCCACCAGGCCACGTGCTCGCCCAGCCGGCGACCCAGCGACGCCAGGGCCGGGGCGGACGACGGGTCGGCACCGTCGGCCGACCAGGCGCCGAGGCGCTCGAACAGGGCGGTGCCGAGCCACGCCAGGCCGCTCCAGCGGCGGGCGCCCTCGGCAGCGGTCGCCACGGTCAGCCCCGGTACCGGTTGACGACCGGCAGTCGCCGGTCGCGGCCGAAGCCCTTGCTGGTGACGGTGGCGCCGTGCGGGGTCTGGCGGCGCTTGTACTCGGCCTGGTCGACCATCCGAGCGACCCGGTCGACGAGGTCGGCGTCGAAACCGGCGGCGACCAGCTCGGCCCGCGTGCGGTCGCCCTCGATGTAGGCCTCGAGCAGCGGGTCCAGCACGTCGTAGGGCGGCAGGCTCTGGTCGTCGCGCTGGTCGGGCCGCAACTCGGCCGAGGGCGGCTTGGCGAGGATCGAGTCGGGGATGAGGGGCCCACCGCCGGCGTGCACCGACTGGACGTTGCGCCAGCGGCAGAGTTCGTAGACGGTCGTCTTGTAGACGTCCTTGATGGAGGCGTAGGCGCCGGCCGTGTCGCCGTAGAGGGTCGAGTAGCCGACGGCCGCCTCGCTCTTGTTGCCGGTGGTGAGCACCAGCCACCCGTGGGCGTTGGCGAGGGCCATCAGCAGCACGCCGCGGATGCGGGCCTGGAGGTTCTCGTCCATGAGGCCGTCCCCGTGCTCCCCGACCGCCGGTTCGAGCAGTCCGCGGAGCGCCACGTGGGCGTCCTCGATCGGGATGGTGCGCTCGTCGAGGCCCTGTTCGGCGACGAGCGCCTCGGCGTCGGCGACCGAGTGGTCGCTCGAGTAGCGGGACGGCATGAGGACGGCGTGGACGTGCTCGGGTCCGAGGGCGTCGGCGGCGATGGTGGCGACGAGGGCCGAGTCGACGCCGCCGGAGAGGCCAAGGCAGACGTCGGTGAAGCCGCTCTTCTGCACGTAGTCGCGGGTGGCGACCACGAGTGCGGCGTAGACCTCGGCCAGCGGGTCGAGGGGCTGCACGGGCGGCGGGATGGCGTGGTCGGGCCAGGCGACGGTGCCGGAGACATCGACGACCGGGAGGTCACCGTCGCCGGGAGGGACCTCCGGGGCGTCGACGTCGACGACGACGATGGCCTCGTCGAAGCGGGGGGCCCGGGCGACGATCCGGCCGGCGGGATCGGCGACCATGGAGCCGCCGTCGAAGACCAGTTCGTCCTGGCCGCCGACCAGGTTGACGTAGGCGAGGGGCCGCCCCGACGAGGCGGCGGTGGCGACGATGGTGGCCTCGCGGCGGGCCAGCTTGCCCTGGTGGTAGGGCGAGCCGTTGACGGTGACGAGCAGTTCGGCGCCGCCCTCCACCAGCCGGTCGATGGGCCCGTCGTCGACCCAGAGGTCCTCGCAGATGGTGACGCCCACCTTCGCCCCACCGATGCGGAAGAGTTCGAGTGGTTCGGTGCCGGCGTCGAAGTGCCGGGCCTCGTCGAAGACGCTGTAGTTGGGCAACTGGCGCTTGTGGTAGACGCCGTGGACGGTGCCGCCGCGGCAGACCGCCACGGCGTTGTGCACCTGCCCGTCGGGCCCGGGGTCGGCGAAGCCCAGCAGCAGCGTGCAGTCGCCGCTCTCGGCGGCCAGCTGCTCGACGGCGTCGCGGCTCTCGGCAACGAATCGGGGCTTGAGGACGAGATCCTCGAGCGGGTAGCCGGTGAGCACCATCTCGGGGAAGACCGCCAGGTCGCAGCCGGCCACCTCGGGCAGAGCCGAGCGGACGCGCGCCACGTTGCCGTCGAGGTCTCCGACGACGCTGTTCACCTGGACCAGCGCGACCCGCAGTCGGTGCATGGCTGCAGCGTACCGACGACTCGGTAGAGCGGATCCGGACACGGAACGGCCCCGGGACACTGCGGGGAGTGTCCCGGGGCCGTCCGTCGCGTACGGGGGCGCCGCTGGCCCTAGCCGGCGAGGGCCTCGCAGCAGGTGTTCGTGATCAGGCGGGTGACCACGTACGGGTCCATGTTGGCGTTGGGGCGCCGGTCCTCGATGTAGCCCTTGCCGTCCAGGTGGACCTGCCAGGGGATGCGCACCGAGGCGCCGCGGTCGGAGACGCCGTAGCTGAACTGGTCGTAGCGCTGGGTCTCGTGGAGACCGGTTAGGCGCTCCTCGGAGCCGAGGCCGTAGCCCTTGATGTGCTCTTCGGGCTTGCCCTCGGCGCCCAGGGACTCGCAGGCGGTGATGACGGCGTCGTAGTTCTCGCGCATGGCGTTGGTCGAGAAGTTGGTGTGGGCGCCAGCGCCGTTCCAGTCCCCCTTGATGGGCTTGGCGGCGATCGAGGCGTCGACCCGGTAGTTCTCGGCGATGCGGTAGAGCAGGTAGCGGGCCACCCACAAGTGGTCGCTGACGGCCACCGGGTCAACGGGGCCGATCTGGAACTCCCACTGGCCGAGCATGACCTCGGCGTTGGTGCCCGAGATTTCGAGGCCGGCGTCGATGCACGCCTGGGTGTGGTCCTCGACGATGTCGCGGCCGGCGATCTCGATGGCGCCGACGCCGCAGTAGTAGGGGCCCTGCGGGGCGGGGTAGCCCTCGATCGGCCAGCCCAGCGGGCGGTTCTCCTTGAAGAACGTGTACTCCTGCTCGATGCCGAAGATGGGCTCCTGGTCGGCGTACTTTTTGTACGTCTCGACGAGGGCGGCCCGGGAGTTGCTGGGGTGCGGGGTCATGTCGCCGTCGGGCAGGCAGACCTCGCAGAGCACGAGCACGTCATCGCCGCCGCGGATCGGGTCCGGGCAACTGAAAACGGGGTTGAGCACGCAGTCCGAGTTGTCGCCCGGCGCCTGGTTGGTGCTCGAACCGTCGAAGCCCCAGATCGGGAACTCGGTGGTGCCCGACTCGAGGATCTTGGTCTTCGAGCGAACATACGGCAGGGGCTGGGTGCCGTCGATCCAGATGTATTCGGCCCTTATCGCCATGGGTGTCTGTCTCCAAGGTGGGGTGGTCGATGGGCGATCCGTTCGCCCGTTGCATGGGTGTGGCCCGGCGGTCCACCGGGCCGCACACACGATGCCACAACGGCGGTTTCCCTGCTGTTGCCCTTGTGTGAACGGACTGTGAACGGAAAGAAGCCCTTTGGCGCGGGCACCACTTCAGGCGCACAATAGTGTCGTGGAGAACGACGACCGCAAGCGCGACTACGTCCTGCGCACCGTCGAGGAACGCGGGGTCCGGCTCATCCGGCTCTGGTTCACCGACGTGCTGGGCCGCCACAAGTCGGTGGCGATCTCGCCGGCCGAACTCGAGACCGTGTTCGACGAGGGCCTGCAGTTCGACGGCTCGTCGATCGACGGCTTCAGCCGCATCCAGGAGAGCGACGTGCTGGCGGTCCCCGATCCCGGCACCTTCGAGCTGCTGCCGTGGGCAGCCGAGGACGAGCCCTCCGGCACCATGTTCTGTGACATCACCCAGCTCGACGGCTCGCCGTTTCCCGGCGACCCCCGCCAGGTGCTGCGCCGCAACCTGACCCGGGCCCGCGACGCCGGCTTCGAGATGTTCTGCGCCCCGGAGGTGGAGTTCTTCTACTTCGCCGAGGCCAACAGAGGGATCCCCCAGCCCCTGGACGGCGCCTCGTACTTCGACCTGACGACGGCCGACGTCTCCTCGGACCTCCGCAAGCGCACCCTCCATATGCTCGAGGCCCTGTCGATCCCGGTCGAGTACTCGTTCCACGAGGACAGCCCCAGCCAGCACGAGATCGACCTGCAGTACACCGACGCCCTGTCGATGGCCGACGCCGTGATGACGCTGCGGCTCACGGTCAAGAAGATCGCCCTCGAGCAGGGGGTGCACGCCACGTTCATGCCCAAGCCGCTCAACGGCGTGCAGGGCTCGGGCATGCACACGCACCTCTCGTTGTTCCGCGACGGCCAGAACGCCTTCCACGGGCCGGACGGCGACGAAGGGCTCTCAGACGTCGGCAAGGGGTTCATCGCCGGCCTGCTTCGCCACGCCCGCGAGATCACGGCGGTCACCAACCAGCTGGTCAACTCGTACAAGCGGATCAACGAGGGCTACGAGGCACCCCGGTTCGTGTCGTGGGCCCGAAACAACCGGTCGGCGCTGGTCCGGGTGCCGATCATCAAGCCCGGCAAGACCCAGTCGACCCGCGTCGAGTACCGGGTGCTCGACCCGGCGTGCAACCCATACCTCGCCTACGCCGTGATCCTGGCAGCCGGCCTGCGGGGCATCGAGGCCGGCTACGAACTGCCAGCCGAGGCCGAGGCCAACCTCCACGAACTGGGTCCCGACGAGTTGTCGACAATCGGCGTCGAGCCGCTGCCGTCGAACCTGGCCGAGGCGCTCGACGAGATGGAGGCCTCCGAGCTGGTCCGCGAGACCCTCGGCGACCACATCTTCGAGTGGTTCCTGCGCAACAAGCGGGCCGAGTGGAACGAGTACCAGCGACAGGTCACGCCGTTCGAGCTGGAGCACTACCTGCCGACCTGGTGACGGCAGGACTGCCATGGACCCCCTCCTCATCTTCCCCGAACCGGCCCCGCCGGAGCTGGCCCAGGCCCTCGACCTGGGCGGCTGGTCGTGGAAGTCGATCGGGGATCCCGACGCGGCGATCGCCGAGGAACCGGACGGGGGCTGGACCGGTGCCATCGTGGTGGCCGACGTCGACCCGGAGGGGGCGTTGGCCATGTGCCGGCGGCTGCGCCGAGGCGAGTTGCCGCTGGAGCCGCTGCTGCTGCTGGTGACCGCCAACCAACTCGAGGACCTCAAGTTGCGCGAAGACCTCTACGACGACTTCTGCGTGCTGCCGATCCGGCCGGTCGAGCTGTCGGCGCGACTGCGGCACCTGTTCTGGAAGACGGGACGGGGCACGCGCCCCGACCTCGTGGAGTACGGGCCGCTGGCGCTCAACGTCGAGACCTACCAGGCGGCCATCGACGGCCAGCCCCTCGACCTCACCTACATGGAGTACGAACTGCTCAAGTTCCTGGCGTCGCACCCCGGCAGGGTGTTCACCCGCGAGACGCTGCTCAGCCGGGTCTGGGGCTACGACTACTACGGCGGTGCCCGCACCGTCGACGTGCACATCCGACGCCTGCGCTCGAAGCTTGGCGAGGAGCACGCTGGCCTGATCCACACCGTCCGTTCGGTGGGCTACCGGTTCGGCCAGTCCCGCTGGGGCGTGTAGCCCCGGGCCGAACCGGGCTCAGTCCTCGGCGGGCCCCGCGTAGGGGTTGGCCTCGCTCACCTCGAGCAGTTCGGAGCCCTCGTGGCGGGCGTCGGCGTCGCCCTTGAGCAGGCGGCCCAGCACCGAGGCACCGATGGCGCCGCTCATCAGGATGCCGACGGGCATCACGACGACGAGCACGATGATCATGATCACGGCTCCGGCCATGGCGGCAGTCTGCCAGAAGATCGTGGGCCCGGTGGCGCCGGCGGCTAGGCCGACATGGGCGGCGGATCCGGACGGTTGCCACTACCCCACGTGGGCGATGGCCTCGACCTCGAAGAGCGCCCCGATCGGCAGGGCGGCCACCGCCACGCAGGAACGGGCCGGACGGTGGTCGCCGAAGGCGGCGCAGTACACCTCGTTGATGGCGGCGAAGTTGCCCATGTCCGTAAGGAACACCGTGGCCTTGACCACCTGGTCCATCGTCGCCCCGTTGGCCTCCAGTTGGGTCCGGAGGTTGGACAGCGCCTGGGCCGCCTGGGCCTCGACGCCGCCCTCGGCCAGCGAGCCGACCACCGGACCGTCGACGGTGTCCACCTCGACGAGGCCAACCTGGCCGCTGACGAACAGGAAGTCGCCCGCCCGGACGACGGGGGTGTAGGGACCGACGGGTTTGGACATGGTCGCCTCCTCGGCGTGTGGTCGGGGTCTGGAACTCAGATACCGGTCGGCCAGGCCTCCGGCGCCCCGCGAGTCAACCACGTGGCGGCGGCGACCGCAGCGAACACGGCGTCGGAGCCGTTGACGGGCGGTCCGTCGTCGGGCTCGACAACCACCTCGATGGGCGGAGTCTCGGTCGCCCGGACGATGCCGAGCGAGCGCACGGTCAGGTCATGGACGGTGCCCTCGTCGTCGACGGCCAGCGACTCGGCGGTGACCCAACTCCACCCCATGTGGGCAGCGCCGACGCTGTAGGAGCGCAGCACGGTGGCGTCCAGCGGCTGGCCACAGCGGACTGTCACGCGGATGCCGGCGGCGTCGACCTCGGCGGTGGCGGTGCCGCCGTCGGGGGCGGTGACCCAACCGACGTCGCCGCGGGCGGCGGCCAGGAGGGCGACGGCCTCGGCCCAGCCGGCGGCGCGCAGGTTGGCCGAGGTGGGCGGTCCGGGGACGTCGACCTCCTCGACAGCCAGGTCGGGGGCCACCCGGGCGACGGCGTCCGCGATGCCGGGGGTGCGGACCACACGCAGGACGCCCCGGCCGTCGGCGTCGACACCGGCGGCGACCGGTGGGCGCTTGGGGCCGTCGCGCACCGTGTCCTCGCGGGCATGGAGGACGAGTACCGGGACGCCGTACTGGTCGGCGAGGCGGCGGGCCTCGGCGGGCGCAGGCGAAGTGGCCTTGCCGCCGAAGGCGCCGCCGTTGGCCAACGGCGTCGACGGCTCGCCGCCGGGCTCGCACCAGGCAGCGTCGGTCTCGAGGTAGCCGGGATCCACCCACGAGGTGCGCAGCGTGGCCACCCAGTCGCCGGGCGGGAGGTTGAGGCGCGCCCGGGCCTCGGCGGTGGTCCGGCGTCCCTGCACCTTGCCGGCCGCCGCCCGGGCCTCGACGAGCGACTCCCCCACGCCGAAGCCGCCGCGGCCGTCGGGCACGGCGACGAGGCAACCCTCGGGGGCGGTGTCGGCGGCGAAGCCGCCGCGGCCGAGCACCACGTCGGGTCCGACCCGCTGCGGCACGTGGCCCTCGAGTGCAGCCCGCCGGGCGGCCGGCTCGGGGTCGCCGGTCCACGGTCCCGAGCCGTAGCGATCCCAGGCCTCGAGGATGGTCTGCCAGCCGGTGCAGCGGCAGAGGTGGGCGTGCAGCGCCCGGGCGGCCCGGTCCCGGTCGACGGCGCCGGCCGCCCGCAGGCCGGCGAGGCGCACGACGATGCCGGGGGTGCAGAAGCCGCACTGGCTGCCACCGGTCGAGCAGAGGGCGTCCGCCCAGGCCCGCCGGTCGGCGTCGGGCAGCCCGTCGAGGGTGGTGATGCTGCGTCCGGCGACCCGGCGGGCCGGGGTCACGCACGAGACGCGGGGCTGTCCGTCGACAAGCACCGTGCAGCAGCCGCACTGGCCCTGGGGGCTGCAGCCGTCCTTGACGGAGGTGATCCCGAGCCGTTCGCGCAGGACGTCGAGCAGGGTGGCACCATCGTCGGGGATGGCGACCTCGCGGCCGTCGACGGTCAGGGTGAGCGGCTTCACCGTCGCAGTGTGCCGCAGCGGCGCCGTGCCGGGCGACCCGGTACCCTCGCCGCCGTGCGGCATCCCTCCCGACGGCAGGTTCTCGGCGGGCTGGCCGGCCTGGCGGGCGGCCTGCTGCTGCCCGGCTGCGGCGGCGGCTCGTCCACGTCCGCCCCCACGACGACCCTCCCCGAGGGGTTCCGGCTGGGGGCCCGCTTCGCCGACGGCTACCGGGCACCGGCGGTGCTGGCCGCCGGGTCCCGCCAACGGGCGCCGTTCGTGCTGGTCGCCGGCGACGGCTGGCCGGCCGTGGAGGGGGTGCCCGACGCGGTCGCGGCGACGGTCCGGCGCGACGGCCAGGTGGTGCACGAGGGCAGCCTCGAACGCCACGGCGAGCCGGGCGTGACCCCGTACTACCCGCTGGTGTTCACCCCCGAGGAGGCCGGCGACCACGAGCTGGTGGCCGAGGGGATCGTCGACCCGTACCCGTTCCGGGTGGGCGACCGGGAGGACGTGGCACTCGTCCAGGTGGGCGACCCGATGCGGGCGGTCGACACGCCGACGGTCGCCGACCCCCGCGGCGTCGACCCGATCTGCACCCGGCACGCCGGGACCTGCGACCTGCACGAGGTGACGCTGACCGAGGCGCTGGCCCTCGACAGTCCGACGGCGCTGCTGATCTCGACGCCCCGGTACTGCCAGACCGACGTGTGCGGCCCGGCCCTCGAGGTACTGCTGTCACTGGCGGGCGGCACGCCCGGGCTGACCGCCGTGCACGCCGAGGTCTGGATGGACGAGGACCTCACGGCGCTGACCCCGGCGATCGGCGCCTACGGCCTCGAGTTCGAGCCCAGCCTCGTCGTGGCCGACGCCGATGGCGTCGTCGTGGACGTCCTGCACTTCGCCATGGACACCCGTGAGGTCCGCCGCGCCCTCAAGCGGAGCACCGCCTGATCGACCCCGTGAACACGGGGGGCGAGCCGCAGCCCGCCGGGGGTGACGGGGGCGGCTAGGAGAAGCTCTGGCCGCAGCCGCAGGTGCGCTGGGCGTTGGGGTTGTCGATCGAGAACCCCGCCTCGTTGAGGCCGTCCTTGTAGTCGAGCGTGGCGCCCTCGAGCAGCTGGGCGCTGGACGGATCGACGACGACCTTCACGGCCCCGTAGGACACTTCGAGGTCCTCGTCGGTGGACTCGGTGTCGAAGTACATCTCGTAGCTGAAGCCAGAGCAGCCGCCGGGGCGCACCGCCACGCGCAGGGCCAGGTTCTCGTCGCCCTCGCTCGCCATCAACTCGCCGACCTTGGTGGTGGCGTCGTCCGTCAGCGTGATCATGTGCTGCTCCCTCACATCGTGCGCTGTGCCCGAGAGTGTAGCGGCCGGCCTCCCGCGATCCCAGCAGGCGGACGCATCGCCCATAGGCTCTGGGTATGTCCGACGGGACCTCCACCACGCCCGGACCCCCCTCCGGCGAACCACCCACGGTCGAGGAGGTGATGGGGCTGCTGCGCGGCGTCGTCGACCCCGAACTGGGCTCCGACATCGTCGAGCTCGGCATGGCCAAGGGCGCCACAGTCGGCGATGACGGCCTGGTCGACGTCACGATCGCCCTCACCACCTCGGGCTGCCCGCTGCGTGCCCAGATCCAGCGCGACGTGCGGGCCCGCATCGGCGGCCTGCCCGGGGTCACCAAGGTGCACATCACCTGGTCGGAGCTGACGCCCGACGAGAAGGCGGCCGCCATGGCCAAGGCCCGCTGGAACGTCGCCCAGGACGCGCCCGACACGATGGTGCCCGCCACCTGCCGGGTACTCATGGTGGCCTCCGGCAAGGGCGGCGTCGGCAAGTCGTCGGTCACCGTGAACCTGGCGGCGGCACTGGCCGACCGGGGCTTCGCCGTCGGCGTCATGGACGCCGACATCTGGGGCTTCTCGGTGCCACGCATGCTCGGCGTCGAGGGCCGCCTCGGCGGTTCGCCCGAGTCCGGCAAGATCACCCCGATCACCAAGCAGGTGGGCGCCGGCCACCTCGAGGTCGTATCCATGGGCTTCCTCGTCGAGGGAGAGGAGACCGCCCTCATGTGGCGGGGCCTGATCCTGAACCGCGCCGTGCAGCACTTCTGCGAGGACGTGGCCTGGGGAGACCTCGACTACCTGCTGATCGACATGCCGCCCGGCACCGGCGACGTCCAGATGGGCCTCGCCAAGATGCTGCCCAGAGCCGAGATGCTCATCGTGACCACACCGGCGCTGGCCGCCCAGAAGGTAGCGGTACGGGTGGCGCACATGGGGCGCAACAACTACCTGCGGATCGTCGGCGTCGTCGAGAACATGAGCGCCTACGTGACCCCCGACGGCGAGTCCCACGAGTTGTTCGGCGCCGGCGGCGGCAGCGACCTGGCCGAGCGGATCGGCGCCCCCCTGCTCGGCAGCATCCCGATCGACGCCGCCGTGGCCGCCGGCGGCGACGCCGGGAAGCCGGTGGTGCTGGGCGAGGGCCCGGCTGCCGACGCCTACCGGTCGATCGTGGAGCTGCTGGCCACCGAGGCGGCACCGCCGCTCGACATGGAGGGCTGCTCGGCCCGGCTGCTGGCCGCCGCCGAGGCCGCCCTCGACGCCGCCGACGCGGGGTAGGGCGACCTAGCCCAGTTCGGGGCGCTTCGGCGGCTCGTCGTCCCGCCACCCCTCGACGTCGATCGGACCGTCGCCGGTCCCGTGGAACCCGCCGTGGCGGTGCCCGCCGAGGTCGACCCGCCAGGCCATCGTGTGGCGTCCCCGCTCCATCCGCCGGCCGAACCAGCGGGCGGTCGAGGCCCGCAGCAGCATCCGGGTGGGCGGGAACAGCAGCGACAGGCCGAGGGCGTCGGTGGCGAAGCCCGGCGTGAGCATGAGCGCCCCGCCGAACAGCACCAGCAGGCCGTCGACCAGCTGGCGGCCCGGAATCCGGCCGGCGGCCATCTCCGCCTCGGCCTTGCGCAGGATGCCGAGGCCCTCCCGCTTCACGAGCCAGGCGCCGACGACGGAGATGAGCACCAGCAGGGCGACCGTGTTGAGCACCCCGACCTCGCCGGCCACCTGGACGATCAGGTACAGCTCGACGATCGGCGTGACGAGGAAGACGATGAGGAGGAACGGGAACACGGCGGCCAGCGTAGAGGCTGGGTCCCGGCGGGCCGCCGCGGCGGACCGGGCGCCGCGGCGGACAGGAGGCCGGGCCGAATAGCCTGCACCTCCCATGGCCCCGGATCGCCCACCGTCCGTAGACCGCCTCGCCCGCTCGCTGGCCGACACGGGCCTCCCCCACCCGCTGCTCGTTGACGCCGCCCGCCAGGCGGTCGCCGACGGTGACCCGGCCGACGCCGTCGACCGGGCCCGCGACCTCGCCGAGGCCACCGCCCGCCACCTCCTGACCGGCGTCGTCAACGCCACCGGGGTGCTGCTGCACACCAACCTGGGGCGGGCCCCGTGGGGCACCACCCTCGACGACGCCCGCTACCGCACCCTCGAGTTCGACCTGGCCACCGGCGAGCGGGGTTCCCGCCAGGACCGGGCGCCCGCCCTGCTGGCCCGGGCCTGTGGCGCCGAGGCGGCGATCGTCGTCAACAACTGTGCCTCGGCGGTGCTGCTGGTGCTGGCCGCCCTCGCCGAGGGCCGGTCGGCCGTCGTCTCACGCGGCGAGTTGGTCGAGATCGGCGGCGGCTTCCGCATCCCCGACGTCATGGCCCAGTCCGGCGCCCGCCTGCTGGAGGTCGGCACCACCAACCGGACCCGCCGGGAGGACTTCGCCCGGGCGGTTTCGGCCGCCGACGATGCCGCCCTCGTACTCTCCGTCCACCGATCCAACTACCGGATCGAGGGGTTCACCGAGTCGGTGGCCGTAGCCGACCTGGCCAGCCTGGGGCTGCCGGTCGTGGCCGACATCGGCTCTGGGTTGCTCGACGCCGCCTGCCCGTGGCTGGCCGACGGGCCGCCCGCCTGGCTGCAGGGCGAGCCCGCCGCCCGCCAGACCCTCGAGGCCGGCGCCGACCTGATCACCTTCTCGGGCGACAAGCTGCTGGGCGGTCCCCAGGCCGGGGTGATCGCCGGCCGGGCCGACCTCGTGGCCGCCTGCGCCGCCCACCCGCTGGCGCGGGCGCTGCGGCCCGGCAGCCTCGTCCTCCACGCCCTCCAGGACCTGGCGCTGGCCTACCTGCGCCGCGACGGCGACGCCATCCCGTTCTGGCGCATGGCCACCCTCGGAGTCGACGGGCTGCGGGAGCGGGCCGCCGGCATCGCCCCCGGGCTGGTCGCCGACATGGCGGCCGTCCCCGGCGGCGGAACGCTGCCCGGCGTCGAGATCCCGTCGGCGGGGCTGCGCCTCGACGGCGACCGGTCCGCCGACCTGCGGGCGGGCAGCCCGCCGGTGGTCGCCCGGGTCGCCGACGACGCCACCTGGCTGGACCTTCGCACGGTCCACCCGGACGACGACGCCCTGCTGGCCGACGCCCTCGACCGGCTCGGCGCCCGCTGAGCAGCCGGTCCGCCGACCCACCGACCCGCTACACCAGAGGCCCGCATGCACGTCGTCGCCACCGCCGGCCACGTCGACCACGGCAAGTCCACGCTCGTCGAGGCCCTTACCGGCACCGATCCGGACCGCTTCGCCGAGGAGAAGGCCCGTGGCCTGACCATCGACCTGGGGTTCGCCGCCACGACGCTGCCCTCGGGTGCGCCGCTGTCGCTGGTGGACGTGCCCGGCCACGTGCGGTTCATCAAGAACATGCTGGCCGGGGTGGGCGCCGTCGACGCCTGCCTGTTCGTCGTCGCCGCCACCGAGGGCTGGAAGCCGCAGTCCGAGGAGCACCTCCGCATCCTCGAGCTGCTCGGCGTCGCCCACGGGATCGTGGCGCTGACCAAGGTCGGGGTCGCCGACGAGGACCTCGTCGAACTGGCCCACCTCGAACTCGAGGAGCGCCTGGCTGGCACCTTCCTCGAGGGTGCCGCCATCGTGGACGTGGACGCCCCCACCGATGTCGGGCTGGACGACCTGCGGACCGCCCTCGACGACCTCCTGGCGGCCACGCCGACCTCGGCCGACCACGGTCGACCGCGGCTGTGGGTCGACCGGTCCTTCGCCGCCAAGGGCTCCGGCACCGTCGTGACCGGGACGCTCACCGGCGGCCGGCTGGCCGTCGACGACGAGCTCGAGCTCCACCCCCGGGGCGACCGGGTGCGGGTCCGGGCGCTCCAGAACCACCACGAGGCCCGCGACGACCTGCCACCCGGCAGCCGCTGCGCCGTCAACCTGGTGGGCGTCGCCCACGACGACGTCCAGCGGGGCGACGTGCTGGTCCGGCCCGGACGGTGGCACCTCACGACCGTGGTCGACGCCGACCTGGCGGTCCTCGACGGCCTCGACCACGCCGTGTCCAGGCGGGGGGCGTTCGTCGCCTATGTGGGCGCCGGCGAGCACCCGGTGCGCCTACGGATCCTCGGCCCCGACGCCCTTGAGCCGGGCGCCCGAGGGGCCGTCCGGCTGTTCCTCCCCGAGGCCCTGCCGCTGCTGCCCGGCGACCGCTTCGTGCTGCGTGAGAGCGGCCGGGCCGAGACGGTCGGCGGCGGCGAGGTGCTCGACGTGGAACCCCGGGAGCGTGCCTCACGGGCCCGGCCCGACCGCTCTGTCGACCGGGTGGTGCGCGAACGGGGCTGGGTGAACGTCGACGAGTTGGAGCGGCTGACCGGCGAGCGCCGCGACCCCGACCTCGGCAACTGGGCGGTCGACCCCGGCGCCCTCCAGGAGTCGGTGGCCGGCTTGCGGGAACGCCTCGAGGACGCCGGCCCCCTCGGGCTGGACCTGGCGCTCCTCGACGACCGGCAGCGGGCCGTCGTCGAACTCCTGGACGACGCCGTCGTGGACGGCGGCCACCTGCGGCCCGCCGACGCCGTGGACACCCTGGCCGACCACCCCTTCCTCGCGGCGCTGGCAGCACAGCCGTTCGCGCCACCCGACCCGGGGGACGTCGACCGCGGCGAACTGCGGGAGATGGTCCGGCGCGGGATGGTGGTGGAACAGGACGGGGTGTTCTTCGCCGCCTCCGGCGTCGAGGCGGCCGCCCGCCTGGCGGCCCGGCTGCTGGCCGACGACCCCGATGGGTTCACCGTGTCGGCGTTCCGGGAGGCGGCGGGCAACACCCGCAAGCACACCCTGCCGCTTCTGGCGCGCCTCGACGGGACCGGCGTCACCCGCCGGCGTGGCGACCTGCGGATCGGCGGCCCACGGCTCCCCGACCCGGACTGAGCCGCCCGCCCGACGGCCCGGATCCTATGTGCTGAGGCCCATCAGTTCGCGGCGTTCGCTCTCACTTATGCCACCCCAGATGCCGTGCACGTCCCGCAGGGCCAGGGCGTAGTCGAGGCACTCGCCGGCCACCGCACAGTTCGCACAGATGGTCTTGGTACGGCCCTCTCGCCGCCGCTGCTCGTCGCGTCGCTCGCCGGCAGGCGGGGGAAAGAAGTCCAGCGCGAACGACCCCCGGCAGGCTCCTCGAACCTGCCATTCGGGGTAGGTGCCAATTCCAGCCACTCGCGCACCCCCTTGCTCGCGTGAGACGCTCAACCTATGACAGGCATGCATCAGGTGCAAGGGTGGGTTCGTGCCCGGCCGCTCGGGCAAAGGCGCGAGAAATCAGTCCCGTGGCCGCCGCGACCGGTGGTCGCGGGCGCCACCCTCCTCGGGCTCGACCTCCAGCCACAGTCCCTCGACGGCCACGATCCGGATCGGGGCACCGGCCTCGATGGGCGTCGCCCGGTTGGTACGTGCCCGCCAGACCGCATCCCGGACCCGCACCGTGCCCTCCGGGCCGACGGCGTCGACCGCCTCGCCCATCTCGCCGACCATCCAGTCACGGCCGATCGTGGGCGTGGAGAAGCGGGTGCGCACCATCGCCGGCATGCCGGCCGCCATGCCGGCAACGGTGCCGACCAAGCCGACAAGCAGGGGGATCCATGACATGCCGACGCCGTCGTAGAGCCAGATCGAGCCGATGAGCAGCGCCATGGTGCCGATCACCGTCCAGGCACGCGGCACGCCGGTCTGCGCGTCGACGGCGTAGCCGAACATGGCGACCACCAGCAGGGCGATCGCCCACCAGCGGGTCGGCAGCACCGCCAGGCCGTAGCAGCCGAGCAGAAACGAGCCGGCCCCGATGACGCCGGCGATCCCGATGCCGGCGGTGAACAGCTCGAACACCAACAGGCCGGCGCCGGCAAGGAAGAGCAGGTAGGCGACCGGCGGGCTGGCAGCGGTGTGGAACAGCTGGTCGACGAGGCCCGGCTTGTGGAAGCGGGTGCGCACGACGGGGGTGGTGCCCTCACCGTCGTCGGCGACGCCCTCGAAGCCGGGGATGCCCCGCAGGTGCTCGAGCAGCACCGGCGACGGCCGGGCCAAGCCCCGTTCGACGGCCTCGGCGTAGCCGACGGTGCCGTCCACGAGGTCGGAGCCGGCTGCGAGGCCGAAGGGAGCGCCGTGCGACGCGGCTGACAGGACCGGTTCGCCCAGATCGCCGATCCGGGCACCGGGGGCGATGCCCAAGTCGTCCGCCACGCCGACCAGCTGTGCGACGGCGCCCAGCGCCCGGCTCCCCGACGGACCCACCCACACCGAGACCGGGACCGGCGAGTCGAGCACCAGGTCGGCGAGGGCGGTCACATCGGCATCGGGCACCACCGAGCCCCGGCTGTCGACCTGGAACACGAGGGCGATGGTCTCGGCCGGATCGACCGACTCGAGGGCGTCGGCCACCACCTCGAGCAGGACGGGGTCGAGCAGGCCGTTCACCTCGACCACGTCGACGACGGACTGCTCGGCGCCGTGATCGAGGCCGTCGTGGGCGGCGGCGCCGCCCATGGGCGCCAGTAGGCCGGCCACGACCAGGACGAGGCCGAGCAGGGGTCGGAGGCGGCGCGCGGTACGGGTCATCGGAGGCTTGGGGTCGGGACGCCGGTGGGCGCCCGGCAGCCGATCAGCGCAGGGCCTCAGGCGGTCTCGACGAGGGCAGCGACGGCCTCCTCGACCGACTCGCAGACCGGCACCAGGCGGTCGAAGCCGGTCGTGTGCAGCAGCCGCGTCAGGGCCGGGCGGTTGCAGGCCACGGCCACGTCGCCGTCGTTGTCCCGGGCCCGGCGGATGCCGCCGATGAGCGCCCCGAGGCCTGCCGAGTCCATGAAGGGCACCTCGGAGAGGTCGATGAGGACGTAGCGGTGGGCGGCCAGGTCGGTCAGGGCCTCGCGGAACTGGGCGACCGTGTAGGCGTCGAGTTCGCCGACAGGTCGACAGAGCACATAGCCGTCACCTGCTTCGACCGCGATCTCCAGCACCGTTGCCTCCTCGATCGTCTCCCTGAGACGGCGATCGTAGACCCGTGGGCGGCGATCGCGGTTCCGCCCCCTCGACGGAGAGCGCGGTCGGGCGGCATCGGACGGTCGGCGGTACGCTCCGGGCCGTGTCCACCGTACTGATCGCCACCGACGTCGACCGCGTCCACGACGAGGTCGATGCCGCCATCGGCGGCGACCACGAACTGGTCCGCCTCCACGCCGGGGCCGAAGTGCGGGCCGCTGTGCTCGAGCACGACCCGGTGCTCGTGGTGCTGGACCTCCAGATCGGCAACATGGGTGGGATGGCCACCTGCCTCGACCTGCGCCTCGAGCAGCGAGCCGACCGGCTGCCCGACCAGCGGGTCGTGATGCTGCTGGACCGGTCGGCCGATGAGTGGCTGGCGGCACAGGCCGAGGCCGACGCCTGGCTGGTCAAGCCGATCGACCCGCTGGCCCTGCGCCGCACCGTTGCGGACCTGCTGGCCAACCAGCCCACCTGACCCGCCTGACGGCCGGTTCCCCCGACCGGTGCCCGGGCGCGACCGGTAGCCTCTGTCCGCACACGGGTAGTGGCGCAGGTTGGTAGCGCGCCTCGTTCGGGACGAGGAGGTCGTGGGTTCAAATCCCGCCTACCCGACCATGGGGTCTCGGCAGGTTATTGAAAACGGCTCGGCAGGTTTCGACCACGACGAGTGACCGGACCGGGCTCGACTGGCGCTCTTGAAGGAACTCTTGGTGCCGGTGTCTGCTGCATGCCGATGACCGTCCGGGCCGACCCAAACGGCGCACGTGTTCCGGCGCTGGAGACTGCTCATGAGGCCTCAAGGCGACAAGTCGGTCCGCCTCACCAGCCGGCACCTACCGGACCTGCGGGCTTGCCCGGCCGACTAGGCCGTTGCCTTCAGAACAATGCGTTCGTCCAGGGGGCTCGGCGGACGGTCCTCGAGCCCGCCGGTCACGCCGATGTCGCCGAATCCAGCCTGTTCCAGCATCGACTCCACATCTTCTGTCAGATACCCACGGATCAGGATCGCATACGACTCGTCGGCGACCTCTGCGCCGCCAACGAATTCCCGAACCGAAATCTCACGAGTAACGGTTCGCTCAGCCTCATCAACGGTGAGCAAGCGGGTCCTGAGTTCCAACTCTGATCCATCGCTCGACCGTCGACGGTCACCCTGTTCGGACCAGTCGCTCGGCAGTTCCAGATTCCCCGCCCGAACTTGGCCATAGTCCGCATCGCGCTTGGTTGGATGGTGGTCCATGACGAGCGTCCCACCCGGCTCCAGGTGCGCGTGGACCCGACGCAACCCCTCGAGGTCGGTAGCTCGGGTCCCACCGAGACCGAACGAACCGCAGAAGAGGACCGTGCGATACCGGCGCGGCATGTCGAGTTCGTGCATGGCCTGCCGGTAGAGGTCCGCGGACAGCCCCTCCGCCCTCACCATGCGGGCACACCAGGCGAGCATGTCCCCAGAGACGTCACTTCCGTCGATGTCGATTCCTGAACGCAGGAGGGGGAGCAGCAGTCGTCCGGTGCCGCATCCCGCATCCAACACTGGCTCGCCACAACACCTGATGGCATCCCGAAAGAAGGCGATGTCGTCGCCACCCTCGCTGAACTCCGCCCACCAGCGCGCAACAAGGCCGTAGTGCCACGTCTGGATGTCGTCGCTCATTGCCCGAGACTAAGGCGGTCCGGATCGCACGCGCAGAACCGGTTCCCAACTGCCGGGAAGCACCCCATCCTCAGGTTCTCGTGACGTGGGCCTTCCGGGTGGCGGTCCCGGCGCCGGACGCGAACGAACCCGCCCCGATGGGCGGGTTCGTTCCCTCCCGGCCTAGCCGAGGGCCGCGGTGAACGTCGGCCAGAGCTCCTCCATGGTCGAGAACATCCCGCGCGACTCGACGTCGAGCAGTTGCGCCGCGTCGATCTGGATGGCCGCGGTCGCTGCCGCATCGGCATCCGGATAGGTCACGATGGCCACGTTGGCGGCCCTGGCGTGGTCGTAGCCGACGAGCGACATCTCGCCGCCGTTGGCGGCGACGATGGCCTGCACCTCGGCGAAGCTGGCGTTGGCCTCGTCCGCGGTGGTCCCGGAACGCATCTTCGCTCCCGGCCGGCTCACGGTGATGGTCGTGTAGGACATGGCTGTCTCCCCCTTGTTGGTCAATGGAGGGACGATGCTCGCGCGTCCTGCGCCGCCGTGCTCGGGGACCCGGAAATCGCCGTCAGATGGCGGCCTCAGCCCAGGCCGCGGGCGAGGTCGGCCCAGAGGTCGTCGACGTGCTCGCAGCCGACGCTGAGGCGGACGAGGCCGGGCGGCAGGTGCTCCTGGCCGGACCAGCGGGCGCGGCGCTCGATGGTCGACTCCACGCCGCCGAGGCTGGTCGCCGAGTGGACGACCTCGAGCCGCCCGATGAAGGCCTCGGTCTCCTCGGCGTCGCCGTCCACCTCGAAGGTGACGATGGCGCCGAACCCGTCGAGCACCCGGCGGGCCGTGTCGTGGGTGGGGTGGTCGGGCAGGCCCGGGTAGCGCACGTCCCGGACCCGGGGATGGTCCTGCAGGCGCACGGCCAACTCGCCGGCGTTGGCCTGGCCGCGCTCGAGGCGCAGGGCGAGGGTGCGGGCGCCCCGGATGGCGAGGAACGCCTCGAGCGCCCCCGGGATCGCCCCCAGCAGCATCCGGGAGCGGCGCAGGGCGGCGTCCAGGTCGGCGTCACGGGTGACGGTCACGCCCGCCAGCAGGTCGCTGTGGCCGCCGATGAACTTGGTGGCCGAGTGGACGACCACGTCGGCGCCGAACTCCAGCGGCCGCTGGTTGAGCGGCGTGGCGAACGTGTTGTCGACCACCACCAACGCATCCGACGCGTGGCCGGCCGCGCAGATGGGCGCCAGGTCGGCGACCTCCAGAAGCGGATTGGACGGCGACTCCAGCCAGAGCACGTCGGCCGCCGGTGCGGCGGCCACCCAGGCGTCGGCATCGGCGACGGGGAGCCGGTCGACGGTCCAGCGGCCGCGGGCCATCCCGTCGTCGGCCAGGCCCGCCACGCCGTGGTAGCAGTCGCCGGGCAGCACCAGGTGCGACTCTGCCGGCACCTGGTCGAGCACGGCCGAGCAGGCGGCCATGCCGCTGCCGAAGGCGGTGGCCGTCCCGCCCTCCAGCCGGCCCACGAGCGCCTCGAGGGCCTCGAGGGTCGGCGAGCCGTCGACCCGGGTGTAGGAGTGGGCACCGTCGGCGACGAACGTCGAGGCGAGGACCGGCGGGACGTTCAGGGGGTCGCCGGGACCGGCGTCGCGGCCGCCGGCGACCAGCCAGGTGTCCGGATGCCAGTCGTCGGAGGGTGCGCCGTCCATGGGAGGCGCACGCTACCGGACCCGTTGTTCGCCGCCCGGCGCCGGCTCAGCTCAGGACGCCCGGGCGGGGGCGACGGCCCGACGGGCTCTTGCCGGCCGTGTCGGCCAGGTTCGAAATGGTCCGCACGACCGAGCTAGAGAGGCCGGCGCTGAAGCCGGTGCCGATGGCGAGGATGACGAGCGAGCGCAGGTCGTCCTTGGCCCGGTCGGTGTTGGAGTAGGCACGCATGGGGATCTTCCGTGTTCCTTCACTGGGGCGCCACGGGGGAGGCCCGGGGCGCAGGGGGATTGCACTTTCGTCGGTCGACACCGCCCCGCCAGGCCCTAAAAGGGCAGGTCAGCGGTGGTTACCAGTCGGTAACGGACCGATGTCCCAGTGTGCCGCGCCGCTCGCCCACCCGCACCGAGACAGTGGTCACAGGCGCGCGCTGCATGCCCGGCCCGTGGCCGCTCAGTCCTCCGGATCGCGCAGGGTCAGCATCCCCGACGGGGTGGCCAGCCGGTTCGCCAGCGGCCCGTCCTCGACCCCGGGCCGCCACTCCAGCAGGTCCTCGGCGTAGGTGCGCATGGCCGGGTGCTCGAGCAGCGGCTCGACCTCGTCGGGGTCCGACTCGAGGTCCACGTAGAGCGGCGGCATCCCGCCGAACAGCACCAGCTTGCCGACCCGGTCCCGCTGCACCGCCAGGTTGCAGTCGGCCAGCCGCAGCCCCAGCATCCGTCCGAACAGTCGGAAGTCGAACTCCCAGTGCACCGCCGACCGCCACGACGGCGCCGACCCCGACTCGAGGAACGGCCGCAACGACCGCCCCTGGCACTGCGCCGGCACCGGCAGGCCGGCCAGGTCCAGCAGCGTCGGCATCACGTCGACGTGCTCCGTGAACTCGTCGACGGACACGCCCGACACGCCCCCGAGGTCCGGGTAGCGCACGATCAGCGGCACGTGGAACGCCCGATCGTGGAAGCCCATCTTGCTCATCAGGCCGTGGTCGCCCAGCAGTTCGCCGTGGTCCGAGGTGACCGCCACGACCGTCCGGTCGGCGCACCCCGCCGCGTCGAGGGCGCCCAACAGGCGGCCCATCTGGTCGTCGACCTCGGCGATCATCCCGTAGTAGGTGGCCCGCACCTGGCGGACCTCGAGCGGATCGTCCGACGCCGCCGTGAACCCGAAGCCGGCCAACGCCTCGAGGAACGGGTGGCCGGTGGACGGCGCCGGCAGCGGCGCCGGGACCCCGGCCGGGTCGTGCAGGTCGTTGTACGGCGCCGGCACATGGAACGGCGGATGCGGCCGCCACAGCGACACGTGGAGGAACCAGGGCTCCGGCAAGCCGTCCAGTTCCTCGAGCACCCGGTCGACGACGAACGCCGTCTCGGTCTCGTCGGCGTCGTACGGCGACGGCGGCCACGTCGACCCCCGCCCCGGCGGGGGCTCCACGTCGTCGCGGGGGCGGATCAGCCGCTCCCGGTCCGAGATGTCGTGGCCCCGCCCCTCCATCCACCGGTACCAGGCCTCCCGGTCCTCGGGGACCTCCAGGCGGACCTCGAACCCCGGCAACGGCCCCTCGTAGGTGAGGAGGCGGGGGTCGTCGTCGTCCACCGTGCGGGGGTCGACCGTCTGGTCGGTGTGCCCGAACAGGCGCGGGTCGTAGCCGCCCGCCCGGGCCTCGAGGGCGACGTTGGTGAGGCCGGCGTCGAGCGGCGTGCCGTTGAACACCACCCGGTTGGTGTGCTGGTAGGTGCCGGTCAGCAGGCAGGCCCGGCTGGGGGCGCACGGCGAGGCCTGGCTGTAGTGGGCGGCGAACCTCACCCCGTCGGCGGCGAGGGCGTCCAGGTTCGGCGTCCGCACCAGCGGATGGCCGGCCGCCCCGAAGCTGTCGGCCCGCCACTGGTCGATGGTGACGAACAGCAGGTTCGGGCGGGCTGAGGTGCTCGACATCGGCGCATCCTCGCGCGTTCCGTCCCGAGAACCCGCACCACTAGTGTCCGGCGATGCCGCTGCCCCGCCTGCCCCGGGAAGGACGCCCCCTCGGCCTCCTGCTGGCCGCCACCGGCATGTTCCTCGTGTCCACCGACTCACTGTTCATCCGGATCGCCGACCTCGACGGCTGGACCATCGCCTTCTTCGCCAGCCTCTGGTCGACACCGGTGATGTGGACGATCGCTACCCGCAGCCTCGGCCGTGACCTGCCCGACCGGTTTCGGGAGTTCCGGACGCCCCTGCTGGCCTCGGGGTTCCTCGGCGCCTGCGGCACGACCGCGTTCATCACCGCCGTGACCAAGACCGACGTCGCCAACGTCGTCGCCATCATCGCCGCCGCCCCGATCTTCGCCGCCGTCTTCGCCCGGATCGCCCTCGGCGAACGGACTTCGCCCCGGACCTGGCTCGGCATCGCCGGAGCCGTCGCCGGGATCCTCGTGATCGTCGGCGGCTCACTCGGCGGCGGCGGGATCGGCGGCGACCTGCTGGCCGTCCTCGCCATCTCCATCTTCGGCGTCAACCTCACCATCTGGCGGCGCCACCCCGAACTGCCCCGGACGGTCCTCGTCGCCCTGACCGCCACCTTCAGCGTGCTCGTCACCGCCGTGCCCGCCGACCCGTCAACCCTCCACGGCGACGCCCTGCTGGCCACCCTCGCCATGGGCTGCCTGTTCGGCCCCGCCGCCCGGTTCTGCATGTCGACCGCCACCCGGTATGCCCCACCCGCCGAGGTCAGCCTGTTCACGCCCATCGAGACCGTGTGCGGCACGGCCTGGGCGTGGATCTGGTTCGACGAGGTGCCCCCGACCGCCACCTTCGTCGGCGCCGCCGTCGTGCTCGCCGCCGTCACCTACGGTGTGACCGGGCCGGCCGCCGACGTGACCCCGGCCAACACCCCGCACACCTGACCCGGACCCGACCCCGGCCAACACCCCGCACACCTGACCCCTCCCCTGACCCTCCGGAGCGACCGTGAGCGATCCCGTCCTCGACCAGGCCGCCGCCCTCGGCATCGCCCACGAGGTGATGCCGTGCGACCCCGACCTGGCCGACACCGCCGTCTTCTGCGAGGCCTACGGCATCGCCCCCGAGGACTCGGCCAACGCCATCCTCGTGGCCGGCAAGCCCCGGCCCGACGAGCGCCAGCCCTTCGCCCTGTGCCTGGTGCTGGCCACCCACCGGCTCGACGTGAACGGCACCGTTCGCCGGCGCCTCGGCGCCCGCAAGGCCTCCTTCGCCGACGCTGACCAGACCCGGGCCATGACCGGCATGGAGATCGGCGGCGTCACGCCGTTCGGGATGCCTAAGGGGGTCCCGATCTGGATCGACGCCGCCGTCATGGCCCGCACTGAGGTCGTGGTCGGCGGTGGCTCCCGCCACCGCAAGTTGCGCCTGGCCCCCGAGGGCCTCCTGGCGCTGCCCGGCGCCGAGGTCGTGGAGGACCTGGCCCGCCCCGTCGACGCCGCCTGAGGACGCCGCCTAGACCGAGCCGCGGGCGAGGTGCTGGGCGAGGGCCTCGCGGGCCGAACTGGGCGGAGCGGTATCGAGCAGCCGGCAGAGCCGGTCCCGGCCGCCGGTGGCGGTCAGCACGTCGGCGGCCACGGTGTCGGTCACGTAGAGCAGGTCTAGGCGGGACCCCTCCGTGAGCGGATCGGCCATCAGGCCGTCGACGACGGGACCGCACGCCAACTCGGCCGTGAGCAGCTTCAGCGCCGCCGCCTCGAGCTCGTCGAGGGCGTCGAGGACCCGCAGCACGTGGGTGGCCTGGCCGTCGGTGAGCACGTCGCAGAGTGTGGACCATCCACGCGCGAAGGGTGGGGATGCTCCGACCCGTTCGCGCGCTGTGCGCGACCCGGCGGTGGCGGCCCATCGGGTACCGTCCGCGCCATGGAACTGACCGAGGTCCAGGACCTGATGGAGCGCCTCTACGGCGAGGCCGACCGGGAGCGCGGCATCCCCGCCACGGTCGCCTGGCTGTGCGAGGAGGTCGGCGAACTGGCACAGGCGGTGCGCAAGCAGACCCCGGACCGCCAACTCCACGAACTGGGCGACGTCCTGGCCTGGCTGGCCAGCCTCGCCAACCAGTTGGACCTCTCGCTGGACGAGGCCATGCGGCGCTACGTCGAGGACCCGCCCTAGGGGTCCCGCGCCGGCTCAGGCCCGGCGGCGGAGGAGCTCCTCGGCGATCTGGATGGCGTTGAGGGCCGCCCCCTTGCGCAGGTTGTCGCCCGACAGGAACAGGGCGAGGCCGTGCGGGAGGGTCTCGTCGCGGCGGATCCGACCCACGATGGTGGGATCGATGCCGGCGGCGTCGAGCGGCGTCGGCACCTCGGCCAGCACCAACCCCGGTGAGCCGTCCAACAGTTCGGTAGCCCGCTCCGGCGACAGGTCGCGCGAGAACCCGGCGTTGATCGCCAGCGAGTGGCCGGTGAATACCGGAACCCGCACGCAGGTGCCCGACACCTTCAGGTCAGGGATGTCGAGGATCTTGCGGCTCTCGTTGCGGAGCTTCTGCTCCTCGTCGGTCTCGCCCCGGCCGTCGTCCACGAACGAGCCGGCGTGGGCCAGCACGTTGAAGGCGATCGTTCGGGCGAACGACGACGGCTCGGGGAAGTCCACTGCCCGACCGTCGTGGGTGAGGGCGGGAGCGTCGTCGAGCACCGCCGCCACCTGGCCGGCCAGTTCTTCGACGCCTGACAGCCCGGCGCCCGAAACCGCCTGGTAGGTCGCCACCGTCAGCGATTCGAGGCCCGCCTCGGCGTGCAGCGGAGCCAGTACCGGCATCGCCGCCATGGTCGTGCAGTTGGGATTGGCCACGATCCCCTTCGGAACGTGGTCGAGGGCGTGGGCGTTGACCTCGGGGACCACCAGCGGCACGTCCGGGTCCATCCGCCAACCCGACGAGTTGTCGACCACGACCACGCCCGCCTCGGCCATGCGGGGGGCGTGGGCCAGCGAGGCGGTCTTGCCGGCACTCACCAGCGCCAGGTCGACGCCCGACCAGTCCATGGTCTCGATGTCCTCGACGACGATCTCGCCGCCGTCCCACGGCAGCGTGCTGCCCGCCGACCGGGCCGAGGCGACGAAGCGCAGGTTGCCGACCGGGAAGGCGCGCTCGGCCAGCAGGGCGCGCATGACCCCTCCGACCTGACCGGTTGCTCCGACGACGGCGACGTTCATGCCGCGAAGGTTACCGATGGCCGGTCGGGGCGGCCCCACGCATTGCCGGTCAGCGGTCACCCGACGACGGGCTGAAGGGCCTGGGCACCCGGCCTGGTCAGAGGCCCAGTTCGACGGCGAAGCGCTCCTCGTCGCCCGCAGCCAGTCGGGCGGCGGCGAACAGGTCGGCGACGAACGACACCATCGGGAATTCGCCACAGGCCGCACCGACCCAGTCGGCGATGCGACTCGCCGCCTCGTCGAGTTCCGCGCCCGCCGCGTCCGGCTCGGCCAGGAGGGCACCGAAGAGTGCCTGGCGGAGACGGGCCTCGGTGACCGACCCGACATCGAGCTCGGCGAGCACCCGGTCGATGCCCTCGTAGACCCCGGCCAGTGTCCCGGCGTCGTACCGGCGGGTGGCCGGTACATGCTCGGCCAGCCAGGTGAGCAGGGCGGTGGTCGCCCGCAACTGCACCAGGTGGCGGACCGGCAGGGCCGCCTCGGGGTCCAGCGCCTCGAGCGCCGTCGTCACCCGTGCCGATTCGACTGCCAGGTCGCCGCAAAAGCCCTCTGGCACGTCCGTCGGGCCGCCCACGGCCGTGGTCGGGGACCGGGGGGGTGCCGTCGTCGGCGGTACCGTCGAACTCGTCGTCGTGGTACTCGACAGGCTGGACGACGGCGGAGCCGTCGTCGTGGTGCTCGACAGGCTGGACGACGGCGGAGCCGCGGTCGTGGTGCTCGACAGGCTGGACGACGGCGGAGCCGCGGTCGTGGTCGCGACCGTGGCCGGCACCGGAGCGTCCTCGTCCTGGGCACAGGCCCCCAGGGCCAGCACGACCGGGATGACGAGCGCGAGCAGACGCCAGCGGGACACCAGCACGCCTCAGTTCCCCGTGAGGAGTTTCCGGATGAAGTCGAGCAACTCCTGGGGGATGGTCGACGGAGGAGCCGTCGTCGTCGGCCGGACGCCGGTCCGTGGGTCGAGGGCGGCCAGCAGCCGCACCACCTCAGGGGGGCACTCCCCCAGGAGGTGCACGCTCACCGTCTCGGCGACCGCCGACAGGGCACCACGACGCTCCTCGAGGGCGGCGTTGATTCGGGTCACGGCCTCCGCGGCATCCTGTTGCCCGTCATCGGACCCGACGACCGCCGTCGCCTCCCGCCAGAGCGCCGCCAGGCGTTCAGCATCGCCGGCCACCTTCTGGGGCACCCGCTCCGCCAGCCAGCCCGCCATCAGCGTCATGGCGCTGGCCGCCTCGAGGTACACCTGGGGGTCACCGGGGCCGAGGCTGGAGCGGATGTCGGCCAGACGGCCACCCTCCCGCTCGAGGTGGCTCCCGAGGTCCGGGCAGAAGTCGGTCGGAATCGTGGTCGTGGTGACGAGCTCGGCGGACGTCGTGTTCGAAGCCTCCGAGGACGTCGTCGCGGTGGTCGACGGCGGCGTGGTCGACGGCGGCGTGGTCGACGGCGGCGTGGTCGACGGCACCGTCCAGCCGGGATCGACCGTCGGGCGCTCCGGGCCCGACCCGCTGCCGCAGGCGCCGCCCACCAGTGCAACGACCACCATCAGGAGGGGGAACCGGGACCGCACGACTCAGTCCCCGTCGGCGAAGGCGGCACCGAAGCCGCCGTAGAGGTCGAACACGATCGTGCTCTGCATGCCGCAGGTATCGCCCAGGTGGCCGCGGAGGCGCCCGGTCGCGGCGGGCACGTCGGCGGCGTCCATGGTCGCCAATCCTGCCCCGAGTCGGGTGGTGGCAGCGAGCATGGCGGTCTCGGCAGCAGCGGGATCGTCCGGGTCGAGGGCCTCGACCACCTCCGCAAACGCCTCAGCCACGACGATGGCGGCGTCATGGACCAAGACGGCGTCCTCCCGGTGGGTGGCGTCCACGTTCGTGGCCAGCCAGGCGAAGAGGTCCTCGGCGACGTCGAAGAGCGCGGCGTAGGCCACCGGGTCGGCTGAGGCGTCCAGGGCCTCGTTGCCGAGCACCTGGCGCAGCACGTCGTCGAGGACGTCGAAGTAGCCGTCGCAGAAGGGGCTGAGCTCGCCGGATCCCAACAGGGTGCACCGCAACAGGTTGGACATGATCGGCGTGTCGGCCAGCATCGCCTCCATCTCGGCGCCGTCGACCGTGACCCCGCCCGGTCGGGCCAATTGGGCGACGAGGATCGGCGCCATCTGGTCGACGGTGACGCCCCCGAGGAGGCAGTCGGGGTCGACCGGCGGCGGGCCGGCATCGCCGGACAGGCCGGAGTCCAGACCGGTCCGGAACACCCCGTCGATGGCGCCGCAGGCACCGAGTGCCTCGACAACCATCTCCGCCTGGTGCGGCCTCGGCCCCTGGAGGGCAATCGACAGGACGACCTCGGTCGTGGCGACGGCCAGCAACTCGTCAGCCACGCAGCCCAGGTCCTCGGCGGACAGGTCCCGGAGCGCCCCTTCGGCACCGGCGCCGTCGGCGAACCGTTCCCGCACGTCCACGGCCTCGACGGTGGTCGGCGGGTTCGTGGTCGGCGGGTTCGTGGTCGTCGACGGGGACGTGGGCGCGGCCGCTTCCGGCGTGGAGGCGGCACACCCAACGGCCGACGCCGCCAAGAACACGAGTGCGACGGCGCGCAGCAGGGATCGCACGGTGTTCTCGCCCGTCTCCGGTGGCCGGATCAGGCGTCAGCCAGGTCGAAGGCGTCGTGGAGGGCGGCGACCGCCTCCTCCACCTGCGACTCCGCCACCACGCAACTGACACGGATCGCCGACGTCGAGATCATCTGGATGTTGACGCCGTGATCGGCCAGGGTCTCGAACATCGTGGCCGCCACGCCGGGGTTCGTCCGCATGCCGGCCCCGACGATGCTCACCCGGGCGATGTCCGGATCGGCGTCGACGCCGACCGCCCCAACCTCCGCCACCAGCTTGCGGGTCTCCTCGAGCGTCCGCTCGATGTCGTCCCGGGGAACGGTGAACGAGATGTCGGTGACACCCTGCGCCGAGACGTTCTGGACGATGAGGTCCACGTTGACGTCGTGGTCGGCCAACGCCCGAAAGAGCGTGCCGGCCACGCCGGGGCGGTCCGGCACGCCGGCGATCGTCATCTTGGCCTCCGAGGCGTCGTGCGTGACGGCGGAGACGATGGCCTGTTCCATGTTGGGTTCCTCCTCGTCGACCCACGTCCCCTCCTGCCAGGTGAACGCGGACCGGACATGCAGCCGCACCCCGTGGGTGCGGGCGTATTCAACTGACCGCATGGCCGGCTTCGGGCAGCCGGAGGCGGTCATCTCCAGCAACTCGTCGAACGACACCGCGGGCATCCGCCGGGCGGTCGGCACCAGGCGCGGGTCGGTGGTGAAGACTCCGGTGACGTCGGTGTAGAGCTCACAGACGTCGGCGCCGAGGGCGTGGGCCAGCGCCACCGCCGTCGTGTCGGAGCCGCCCCGACCGAGGAAGGTGACGTCGTTCTCGGTCGACACGCCCTGCGATCCACCGACCACGGCCACACGACCGGCGTCGACCGTCGTCCGCACTCGCTCGGGGCGCACCTCCAGGATCTTGGCGTTGCCGTGCGTCGTGTCGGTCAAGAAGCCGGCCTGGCTGCCCGTGAACGAGTCGGCCGGGACTCCGGCGTCGTGGAGGGCCATGCACACCAGGGCCATGGCCTTGCGCTCGCCGGCCGTGATGAGCATGTCCAGCTCGCGGCCGGGGTGCGTCGACGAGACGTCCGCCGCCAGGCGCAGCAGCTCATCGGTCTCCTTGCCCATGGCCGACACGACCAGGACCACCCGGTCGCCGTGGCGCACCGTGCGCGCCACGTGGTCCGCGACCTCGCGGATGCGTTCGGGGTCGCCGACCGAGGTGCCGCCGAACTTCTGGACGATCAGTGCCACGGGGGACCACGCTACCGGGACCGTCCCGGGCGCCTGCCGCGGGTTTCCCGGACCCACCACCGACTGGCGCCCGCCCATCGGCGCCGGGAACGCAGGTCGGTAGGGTGCCGCCCCATGGCCACCAAGACACGTCGCCCCGCCCCGCCGCCGCGACCCTCCGGACCGGCGCCACGCCACTCCTCCCGCACCCGCCTGCTGGCCGGCATCCTCGCCGTCGTCATGCTCGGCAGCGTCGTCACCGTGACGGTGGCGGGCTTCGCCAACCGCGGTGGCGACGACGACGAACGCACGACGACTCCCACCGGCTGTCCGGCGGCCGACAAGTCGGACGCCCCCCGCCTCGCGTTCGACAACCGGCCCGTCTGGTGCCTCACCAGCGGCACCAGCTACGCGGCGGTGTTCGCCACCAGCGAGGGCGAGATCCGCTTCGACCTCGACACCGACCGAATGCCCGAGACCACCAACAACTTCGTGGTCCTCGCCCGCTACGGCTACTTCGACGACACGCTGCTGTTCCGCATCGATCCCAGCATCGGCATCATCCAGGGCGGGGCCCCGACCACCAACAGCTGGTCCGACCCCGGGCCGGGCTACACCATTCCCGACGAGGGCGGCACGTTCATGCCCACCGCCAACGGCGGCGCCCGCGGCCCCTTCACCTACGAACCCGGACAGCTCGTGATGGCCCGCTCGGCGGGACTCAACAGTTCGGGCGCCCAGTTCTTCTTCACCACCACCGAGAGCGCATCACTGCTGGACGACCAGGGCAGCTACCTGGTGTTCGGCACCACCGACGACGCCGGCCAGGCGGTGCTCGACGCCATGATGGCCCTCTACGAGGTCGACCCCGACTCGCCCTACGGGGGTGGCCCCACCCGCGACCTCGTCGTCCACTCGGTCACCATCGCCGAGGGCTGACCCCGGCACCATGCCCGTCGAGCCGCCGTCAAGCGCCTGGCTCTTCCCGCCCGCCGACAGCGCCGACGACCACGGCGTCGTCGGCGTCGGCGCCGACCTCGACCCCGGCACGCTCCTCACCGCCTATCGGTCGGGCCTGTTCCCGATGCCGGTCCGGGAGGACGGGGCCGTGGCCTGGTGGTCGCCCGACCCGCGCGGCGTGCTGCGACCCGCCGACGTTCGGGTCAGCCGGTCGCTGCGACGCTCACAACGGCGCTACGAGGTCCGTGTCGACACGGCCTTCGACGAGGTGCTCGAAGCCTGCGCCGATCCCAAACGGCCGCGGCGCTGGATCGACGCCCGGATGGTCGCCGCCTACACCGAACTCCACCGACTCGGCTGGGCGCACTCGGTGGAGGCCTGGGACGACGAGGGACTGGCAGGCGGGCTCTACGGCGTGGGGCTGGGCGGCCTGTTCGCCGGTGAGTCGATGTTCCACCAGCGGACCGACGCCTCGAAGGTGGCGCTGCTCGGACTGGTCGACCTGCTAGGCACCAGTGGACCGCGACTCGTCGACGTCCAGTGGTCGACCCCGCACCTGGCCGGCCTCGGCGCCACCGAGTTGCAGCGCGACGTCTACCTCGCGATGCTGCCGACCCTGACGTCGGCCACGGGGCCCGACTGGGCCGCTGCGGCTAACTGACGGCGAGGCGCCGGGGCAGGCGGCCGTCGACCCACCAGCGGCCGGCGAACCGCCACGTGGTGCTGTCGGGCTGCCGCTGGACAACGGGGCTGGGCCACAGCGCACGGTAGGCCGCCACGATCGCCTGCAACTCGGCGTCCGACGCTCCGGGCGCCTCGATGCGGATCGTGTCGTCGTGTTCCGCGACGACCACGACGCGTTCGGGGGAGTCGGCGGCCACGGTTACAGCGGCACGTTGCCGTGCTTGCGCTGCGGCAGTTCCTCGCGCTTGCCAGCCAGCATCTCGAGGCCGGCTACCAGGCGGGCCCGGGTCTCCGACGGCGTGATGACGTCGTCGACGAAGCCCCGCTCGGCGGCCACGTACGGGTTGGCGTAGCGCTCCGTGTAGTCGTCGACCAGTTCGTCGCGGCGGGCCACCGGGTCGGACGCCTCGGCAAGCTCCCGCCGGTGCAGGATCTCGACGGCGCCCTGCGGGCCCATCACGGCCAACTCGGCCGACGGCCACGCCAGGGACAGGTCGGACCCGACAGACTTGGAGTCCATGACCACGTAGGCGCCGCCGTACGCCTTGCGGGTGATGACCTGGATACGGGGCACCGTGGCCTCGCAGTAGGCGTAGAGCAGCTTGGCGCCGTGCCGGATGATGCCGCCGTACTCCTGGTCGACGCCGGGCAGGAAGCCGGGCACGTCGACGAACGTGACCAGGGGCAGGTTGAAGGCATCGCAGGTGCGGACGAAGCGGGCCGCCTTCTCCGCGGCCTGGATGTCGAGCACCCCGGCCAGCATCGCCGGCTGGTTGCCGACCACCCCGACGGCACGGCCGCCGAGCCGGGCGAAGCCGCACACGATGTTGCCGGCCCAGGCGGCGTGGTACTCCATGAAGTCGCCGTCGTCGACGACCGCCGTGACCACCTTGCGCATGTCGTAGGGGACGTTCGACGAGTCGGGCATGAGGTCGTCGAGCTCGGGGCAGGCCCGGTCCGCGGGATCCACGCAGTCGACCATCGGCGGCAGGTCGAGGTTGTTCGACGGCAGGAACGACAGCAGCGCCTTCACGTCATCGAGGACCTGGTGCTCGTCCTCGGCGACGAACGTGGCGACGCCCGACTTGGTCGAGTGGCTGCCGGCACCGCCCAACTCCTCGAGCGAGACCTCCTCGCCGGTGACGGTCTTGACCACGTCGGGACCGGTGATGAACATGTGCGACTTCTCGCGGACCATGAAGATGAAATCGGTCATGGCCGGGCTGTAGACGGCACCACCGGCGCAAGGGCCGAGGATCACGCTGATCTGTGGGATGACGCCCGAGGACTGGACGTTGCGGTAGAAGATGCCGCCGTAGCCGTCGAGGCTGACCACGCCCTCCTGGATGCGGGCGCCGGCGCCGTCATTGAGGCCGATCATCGGCGCCCCGACCGAGTTGGCCAGGTCCATGACCTTGTGCAGCTTCTCGGCGAAGGCCTCGCCGAGTGCGCCACCGAAGACGGTGAAGTCCTGGGCGAACACGAAGACCCGTCGGCCGTCGATAGTTCCCCAACCGGTGATGACGCCGTCGGTGTAGGGGCGCTCCTCGATGCCGCTGTCGTGGGCCCGGTGCCGGACCAGCAGGTCCAACTCGTTGAAGGAGCCGTCATCGAGCAGGTACTCGATGCGCTCCCGGGCCAGCATCTTGCCCTTGGCGTGTTGGCGCTCGACCGCCCGTTCCGAGCCGGCGTGGAGGGCCTCCTCCCGCCGCTTGCGAAGGTCCTCGATCCGTTCGTTCATGGAGTGCTGCGCCATCGGGGGAACAGGGTAGCGAGCGGACGCGGCCGGGTCGTCCCGGGACGCCGTGGAGTCGGCGTCAGCGGCGCCGTTCGGCCAGCCGCTCGGCCCGTTCGGCCAGCCGCGGGGCGTCGATCCGGCCGCAGGCCACGGCAAAGCCCTCCCGGGGACCGGCCCAGCGCAGGTCGTCGACACCGCCCATCACCGGCGCCTCGAGGTCGAGGGTGGCAAGGCGCCGAAACAGCTCGGCGTCGGCCCGACCCTCGACGAGGGCGTCCGCCAGCCGGGCGGCCCCGCGCACCTGGACGGCCCAGTCGCCGGGGTCGTCGGGGATGGCCTCGAAGTGGCCGTAGTGGGCGAGGATCGTGGACGAGGACTTGGCACCCCAGCCGGGCAGCCCGGGGATGCCGTCGGCGGCGTCGCCGACCAGGGCCAGGTAGTCGGGAATCGACTCGGGCCGGACACCGAACCGGCCGATGACGCCGTCCCGGTCGTACACGACGTCCTTGCGTCGGTCGTACTGGACGATCCGCAGGCCGTCGTCCACCACCTGGGCCAGGTCCTTGTCGGGCGTGCAGACGAGGACACGCTCCACGCGGGGGTCCTCGGCGGCCTTCACGGCCGCTGCCCCCAGGGCGTCGTCGGCCTCGTGCTCGACCATGGCGAACACCGTGAAGCCGGCGGCGGCCAGCACCCCCTCGAGCAGGGCGAACTGGGCGAACAGCTCCAGCGGGGTGGCCTCGCCGGTCTTGTAGCCGTCGAAGAGGTCGTTGCGGAAGGACTCGACCACGTGGTCGGTTGCGACGCCGACGTGGGTGGCGCCGCCTTCGAGCATCCCGAGCAGCGAACCCAGCACCGCCCGGGTGGCGGCCACCTCGACGCCATCGCCGGCGACGTGCGACGGCACCGCGAAGTGGTGCCGGAACAACTCGTACGTGCCGTCGACCAGGTGGACCTGCACAGCGGCCCTATCCCCCGAGCGGCTCGGCCACGGTCCGCGCTACTCCTGGACCAGCTCGATGAGTGTGCCGAACGAGCCCTTGGGGTGGACGAAGGCGACGGTCGTTCCCCGGGAGCCGGGCCGGGGCGCCTCGTCGATGGCCCGGCCGCCGGCGGCGACGATGGCAGCCAGGGCCTCGGCGCAGTCGTCGACGCGGTAGCCGACGTGGTGGATGCCCTCGCCGCGCTTCTCGAGGAATGTGCTGATCGGCGAGTCGGGTCGCGTTCCGGTGGTCAGCTGCAGATAGGACTCGCCGACCCGGAGCAGCGCCTCTTCGACGCCGTCGCGTTCGACGACCTCACGGTGGCAGACCTCGGCGCCGAAGGCTCGGGCGTGGTAGTCGATGGCAGCCTCGAGGTCGTTGACGGCGATGGCCACGTGGTCGATCTGGGTCAGCAACATGCGGAATCCTGGGAGTCGGTGCGGTGGATGAATGCTCCCCGGCATCGTGTCAGGTCCCGCGCCGGCGCCCGCCACCGTGGATGTCCCTGTGGAAAACCCGCCTGACTTGTCATACCACCGTCACTGTTGTAATGTTTTCGCAACACGTTGGGAACACCCCTCCACCCAACCAGGGAACGCCCTCCGAACAGTGCCGGTAGCGCCCGCACCGGCCCGGAGGGCGTTTCCATGTCCACGCTCCGGTCCTCCCGCTCACCCGGTGCCCGACTCGTCGCCACCCACCTTCCGGCGACCCGCCAGCGCACGCCCCAGCGTGAGCTCGTCGGCGTACTCGAGGTCACCGCCCACCGGCAAGCCGCTGGCGATCCGGGTGACCTCCACCCCGAGCGGCTCCAGCAGCCGGGCCAGGTACATGGCCGTCGCCTCGCCCTCGATGGTGGGGTTCGTGGCGAGGATGACCTCGCCCACCTCCTCGGCGTCGAGCCGACCCAGCAGGTCGCGGATGCGGAGTTGGTCGGGACCCACTCCGTCGATCGGGCTGATCGCCCCGCCCAGCACGTGGTAGTGGCCGCCGAACCCCGAGGTGCGCTCGATGGCCACGACATCGCGCGGCTCCTCGACCACGCACAGCACCGAGCCGTCCCGGCGGGGGTCGGCACAGACGGTGCACAGGTCGTCCTCGGCGATGTTTGCACAGCGGTCGCAGAACCGCACCCGGGCCCGCATCTCGCTGATCGCGGTGGTGAGCCGCTCGACATCGGCCGGGTCGGACTCGAGCAGGTGGAAGGCCAGGCGCTGCGCCGACTTGGGTCCGATCCCGGGCAGTCGGCCCAATTCATCGATGGCCTGCTGGAGGGCGTCGGCGTACACGGCGGTGGTCAGTCGGACTCGACCACGCTGGCACCGGGGAAGGCCTCGGCCAGCCGCTCGACCGCCGAGCCGACCGCGGCGTCGGCGTCGACCAGTTCGTCGGTGTCGACCTCCTCGTCCTCGACGGCGGCGTCGGCTGGAACCGCCGCATCGGCCTTCGACGCCTTCGAGGTGGGGTCGGGTCGGACCGCGCCCTCGTCGACCACCAGCCGGACGGGGACCGCCACGCCGAAGTGGGCGGCAAGGGCCGCCTCGACCTCGCCGACCAGTTCGGTGCACCGCTTCAGGTGCGGCTCGTTCGGGAGCGCCAGGATCGCCGCCCCCTCGACCACCCCGGTGAAGCGACCGATGGCGAAGCGGGCCCTGGCTTTCTTGCTGAGCCGGTCGAGCAGGGCGTCGCCCCAGGCCAGGACCAGGGCGTCCCGGTCGGGCAGGTCGCCGCTGGACGCCGGAGGGGCGGGCTCAGGCTCGGCAGGAGTCGCCGGGGCGGGCTCAGGCTCGGCAGGAGCCG